>NZ_JBIAMW010000040.1:0-1012 GCF_042874315.1 Nocardia sp. NPDC004068 | reverse complement strand
CAGCCACCCTTGAAAGAGTGCGTAATAGCTCACTGGTCAAGTGATCCTGCGCCGATAATGTAGCGGGGCTCAAGTACACCGCCGAAGCCGCGGCATTCCAGTATTGATCTTGCTTTCGAGCCAGGAGCTGGGATGGGTAGGGGAGCGTCGTGTAGCCAGGGAAGCGGCGGAGTGATCCAGCTGTGGAGGCTATGCGAGTGAGAATGCAGGCATGAGTAGCGAAAGACGAGTGAGAAACTCGTCCGCCGGATGACCAAGGGTTCCTGGGCCAGGTTAATCCGCCCAGGGTGAGTCGGGACCTAAGGCGAGGCCGACAGGCGTAGTCGATGGACAACGGGTTGATATTCCCGTACCCGTGTATCCGCGCCCAATGGCGAATCAATGGTACTAACCGTCCAAAAGCGGACCTATCCCCTTCGGGGGAAGAGAAGTGGCTGCACGGGACCTTCGTTGTAGTAGTCAAGCGATGGGGTGACGCAGGAAGGTAGCTGGGCCCGGTGGTGGATTACCGGGTGTAAGCCTGTAGGGCGTTGTGTAGGCAAATCCGCACAACATCAGCCTGAGAGGTGATGCGTAGCCGTTGTGGTGAATTCAGTGATCCTATGCTGCCGAGAAAAGCCTCTAGTGAGTTGGTGCACGGCCCGTACCCCAAACCGACACAGGTGGTCAGGTAGAGAATACCGAGGCGATCGAGAGAACTGTGGTGAAGGAACTCGGCAAAATACCTCCGTAACTTCGGGAGAAGGAGGGCCCGGTCTGGTGACAGGATTTACTCCTCGAGCTGGGTTGGGTCGCAGAGACCAGAGAGAAGCGACTGTTTACTAAAAACACAGGTCCGTGCGAAGTCGTAAGACGAGGTATACGGACTGACGCCTGCCCGGTGCCGGAAGGTTAAGAGGACCGGTTAGCGCTTCGGCGCGAAGCTGAGAATTTAAGCCCCGGTAAACGGCGGTGGTAACTATAACCATCCTAAGGTAGCGAAATTCCTTGTCGGGTAAGTTCCGACCTGCAC
>NZ_JBIAMW010000039.1:0-1031 GCF_042874315.1 Nocardia sp. NPDC004068 | reverse complement strand
CTTCGTTGGTAAGCCCTCGGCCTATTAGTACCGGTCACCTCCACACGTTACCGTGCTTCCAGTTCCGGCCTATCAACCCAATCATCTCTTGGGGGCCTTAACCCTCAAAGGGGTAAGAAACCTCATCTTGGAACAGGCTTCCCGCTTAGATGCTTTCAGCGGTTATCCCTTCCGAACGTAGCCAACCAGCCATGCCCCTGGCGGAACAACTGGCACACCAGAGGTTCGTCCGTCCCGGTCCTCTCGTACTAGGGACAGCCTTCCTCAAGTTTCTCAACGCGCGCGGCGGATAGAGACCGAACTGTCTCACGACGTTCTAAACCCAGCTCGCGTGCCGCTTTAATGGGCGAACAGCCCAACCCTTGGGACCTACTCCAGCCCCAGGATGCGACGAGCCGACATCGAGGTGCCAAACCATCCCGTCGATATGGACTCTTGGGGAAGATCAGCCTGTTATCCCCGGGGTACCTTTTATCCGTTGAGCGACACCGCTTCCACACGCCGGTGCCGGATCACTAGTCCCGACTTTCGTCCCTGCTCGACATGTCTGTCTCACAGTCAAGCTCCCTTGTGCACTTACACTCACCACCTGATTGCCAACCAGGCTGAGGGAACCTTTGGGCGCCTCCGTTACCCTTTAGGAGGCAACCGCCCCAGTTAAACTACCCACCAGGCACTGTCCCTGAACCAGATCATGGCCCGAGGTTAGAAGCCCAATACGATCAGAGTGGTATTTCAACGACGACTCCACCAGAACTAGCGTCCCAGCTTCACAGTCTCCCACCTATCCTACACAAACCGTACCGAACACCAATACCAAGCTATAGTAAAGGTCCCGGGGTCTTTTCGTCCTGCCGCGCGTAACGAGCATCTTTACTCGTACTGCAATTTCGCCGAGTCTGTGGTGGAGACAGCAGAGAAGTCGTTACGCCATTCGTGCAGGTCGGAACTTACCCGACAAGGAATTTCGCTACCTTAGGATGGTTATAGTTACCACCGCCGTTTACCGGGGCTTAAATTCTCAGCTTCGC
>NZ_JBIAMW010000038.1:0-1094 GCF_042874315.1 Nocardia sp. NPDC004068 | reverse complement strand
CTAGCTGTACTGACCTGAGAGGTTGGGAACGCGGCTGGCGGGTGGTTGTCCGCCGAGGGCGGTGTGGCCGCGGTGGTGATTGTAGGTGTGGAGCCAGGTGGTGAAGGCTGCGCATCGTTCGGTGTCGCTGGTGTAGAGGCGGGCGTAGGCCCATTCGTCGGCCAGGGTGCGGTGGAAGCGTTCGACCTTGCCGTTGGTTTGTGGCCGGTAGGGTCGGGTCCGTTTGTGGATCACCGGCCCGAGCGCGGCGGCGAAGGTGTGTGACCGGTAGCAGGAACCGTTGTCGGTCAACACTTTTCGGACGGTGACGCCGTGGGCGGCGAACCAGGTGGCGGCGCGGATCCAGAATCCGGCGGCGGTGTCTTTGGTTTCGTCGCCCAGTATTTCGCTGTAGGCCACACGGGAGTGGTCATCGAGCGCGGTGTGCAGGAAATGGTAGCCGCGGATCGGCTGGCGGTAGGCGTTGTAGCGCCCGGAACTCTTGTCGGCCTGGGCATTTCGGCCTCCGGCGGTGCGTCCGAGCATGCGCCAGCCGCCGCCGGCGGGGATCTTGCCGAGCTTTTTGACATCGACGTGGATCAGATCTCCGGGCGCGGGGTGCTCGTAGCGGCGGACCGCGGTGCCGGTGGCTCGATCCAGCCATCGCAACCGGGCCAGTCGATAGCGGACCAGGACCCGGTGCACGGTCGAGGGATGCAATCCCAGCAGGTAGGCGATACGCGCCGGGCCCCAGCGGCGCAGCAGCCGGACCTTCACGATGCGCCGCTCGGTCCGTGCCGGGATCCGGCGCGGGTGATGACGCGGGCGGCTGGACCGATCCGTCATGGCCGCCTCGCCCCCATGACGATAGCGATCGGACCACCGTTTGGCGGTGGTGGGCGAGACCTGGAACCGTTCGGCGGCACGTCGCAGTGACCAGCCGTCCTCGACGACACAACGAGCCAGCCGCAACCGACCCAACTCCGACAACGGCGCATTAGGGTGAACCACGAAGACCTCCGACGGTGGATGCGTTCCTAGACAGCTCGCATCACACTCGGAGGTCTTCACCATGTCAGCTCGCCACGCCGCTACCAACGTTTGTGGTCAGTACA
>NZ_JBIAMW010000037.1:0-1107 GCF_042874315.1 Nocardia sp. NPDC004068 | reverse complement strand
TGTTGTGGGTCGTGACGTTGATGACGGTGGGTGGTTGAGAAGAGGGCGGGTCTTCGGCGGCAGGATGTGAAGCGCCAACTCACACATTCGCTCGACCGGAAGACCCGCCCGTGACCCACCGTAATGCCCCGCTGACCGTCGAGGGCCGCCTGCGTCTGGTGCAGCGCTGCCAGCATCGTCCGATCGCCCACGTCGCCGCCGAGATGGGGATCTCGCGCCAATGCGCGTCCAAATGGGTCAACAGATTCCGCCGCCATGGCGAGCTGGGCCTGGTCGATCGCTCCAGCACCCCGCACCGATCCCCGACAGCCACGCCAGCGGAGGTGGTCGCCCGTATCGAGGCGCTGCGCCGGGATCGGAAATGGTCGGCGCGGCGTATCGCCACCGAACTGGCCGCCGAGGGGGAGCCGATCTCGGTCCGCACCGTCGGACGCCAGTTGCGGCGGCTGGGACTGCACCAACGCCGGTTCCTCGACCCGTCCGGGGCGAACAACCGTGTCCCCCAACGCATCCACGCGCGCCGACCCGGGCACATGGTGCATGTCGATGTGAAGAAGGTAGGCCGGTTACGCGACGGCGGCGGTTGGCGCGTCCACGGCCGCGGGTCGGCCGCCGACCGCGCCGCTCACCGCGCCCGCTCCCGCGGCGACAAAGCCGGATACGTGTGCCTGCACACCGCCGTCGACGGCTACTCCCGCCTCGCCTACACCGAAGCCCTACCCGACGAGAAAGCCGCCACGGCAATAGGTTTCATGTTCCGGGCCCGAGCGTTCTTCGCCGCCCACGGCATCACCCGCATCGAGCGGATCGTCACCGACAACGGCGCCTGCTACCGCGCCACCGACTTCGCGAAAGTCCTGCTCGGCGCCCGCCATCAGCGGATCACCCCCTACACACCCCGCCACAACGGCAAGGTCGAACGCTACCACCGCATCCTCGCCGAGGAATTCCTCTACGCCCGCGAATGGACCAGCGAACACCAACGATCTCAAGCCCTCGCCATCTGGAACATCCACTACAACTACCATCGACCCCATTCAGCCGCCGGAAACCAACCTCCGGCCAGCCGCCTGTGCACCGGCGTAACCAACGTCACGACCTCATACA
>NZ_JBIAMW010000036.1:0-1214 GCF_042874315.1 Nocardia sp. NPDC004068 | reverse complement strand
AAGGTGGGATTGGCGATTGGGACGAAGTCGTAACAAGGTAGCCGTACCGGAAGGTGCGGCTGGATCACCTCCTTTCTAAGGAGCATTCTCCAGACAGGGGTCCGAAGAGTCGGATCGTCTGCTGGCAGAGACCGTTTGAGTCCTCGACTGTAGGACCACGGGCGCTCATGGGTGGAACACTGACAATCGCCGACCTATGGTCGGCTATATCGGCACACTGTTGGGTCCTGAAAGAACAGACGTTCTTTCCAGGCAAGATAATAGATCCGCTCGGATCTCCGTGATACCGGTCTTCTTCGGAGGGTGCTGGTCTCGGGTGTGGGTTCGGGTGGGTGTGTTGTTTGAGAACTGCACAGTGGACGCGAGCATCTTTGTTTGTAAGTGTGTAAGGGCGTTCGGTGGATGCCTTGGCACCAGGAGCCGATGAAGGACGTGGGAGGCTGCGATATGCCTCGGGGAGCTGTCAACCGAGCTGAGATCCGAGGATTTCCGAATGGGGAAACCCGGCACGAGTGATGTCGTGTCACCCGCCGTTGAATATATAGACGGTGTGGAGGGAACGTGGGAAAGTGAAACATCTCAGTACCCACAGGAAGAGAAAACAACAGTGATTCCGTGAGTAGTGGCGAGCGAAAGCGGATGAGGCTAAACCATGCGGATGTGATAACCGGCAGGTGTTGTCCGTGTGGGGTTGTGGGAACATTCTTCTCATCACTGCCGTGGTGAGCGAGAGTCAGAAAACATGCTGTTAGCTGAATTGGTCTGGGATGGCCAACCGTAGACGGTGAGAGTCCGGTAAGCGAAAACTGTATGTCTCTCGTGGATGTCTCCCGAGTAGCAGCGGGCCCGTGGAATCTGCTGTGAATCTGCCGGGACCACCCGGTAAGCCTGAATACTACCTGGTGACCGATAGCGGACTAGTACCGTGAGGGAAAGGTGAAAAGTACCCCGGGAGGGGAGTGAAATAGTGCCTGAAACCGGACGCTTACAATCCGTCAGAGCCCTCGTTGTGGGGTGATGGCGTGCCTTTTGAAGAATGAGCCTGCGAGTCATCGGTGTGTGGCGAGGTTAACCCGTGTGGGGGAGCCGTAGCGAAAGCGAGTCCTAATAGGGCGTTTTGAGTCGCATGTCATGGACCCGAAGCGGAGTGATCTACCCATGGCCAGGGTGAAGCGACGGTAAGACGTCGTGGAGGCCCGAACCCACTTAGGTTG
>NZ_JBIAMW010000034.1:0-1378 GCF_042874315.1 Nocardia sp. NPDC004068 | reverse complement strand
CGGACTCACCGGGAGGCTTCTATGTTTGTCAAGTCGTCGCGTTGGCCTGCGTCAGGGTTCGGTGGATCTGCCGCGTGACATACCGTTTCAGGCATCGTGTGACCTCGCGTTTGGTTTTGCCTGCGGCCAGTCGCCGTTGCAGGTAGGCGCGGGTGTTGGGGTCGGTTCGCAGCCGGGTCAGCACGATCGTGTGAATGGCTCTGTTGAGCTGTCGATCGCCGCCGCGGCTGAGCCGATGCCGGGTGGTGTTGCCCGATGATGCTGGAATCGGAGCAGTCCCAGCGATTTTCGCCAGCGCGGCCTCGGTTCTGATCCGGCCTGGGTGTGACCAGACGGTGAGGATGACCGCAGCGGTGACGGCTCCAACCCCGTGCAGTGCCAGTAGTTGCGGGGCGTGCTCGGCAAGAATCTCGTCGAGCTGGGCACGGTTGGTTTTCAGCTGGTCGCCGAGTTCATTGATCCGTCGGGCCAGCCGGATCGCCTCGGCGCGGGCGACTGCCAACCCGATCGGCTCGTCACGGCGGCGCCAGGAGGCGACTTCGGTGATCTGGGCCGCCGACAGCGCCCGGCGCGCGTCGATGCCCAGGTCGTAGGACCTGATCAGCGCGGTGAGTGTGTTCACGGTGCGGGTTCGTTCGGTGGCCATCTGGTCGCGGGCGACGGTGAGAATGTTCAATGCGGCCCGCACCTGGCCGCGACGCCGGTCGCGCAGATCGTAGAGATCGGTGACGATTGTCGATCGGGCGGCGGTGACTGCGTCGAGAGTGTCGGTCTTTCCGTTGTCCCGCAACCGTTTCGCCGAGGGCGTCGGTGCCTCGACCACTCGGTAGCCGGCGTGTTCGAGCCTGTCAGCGGCGATCGCACCGTAGCTGCCGGTGCCCTCGGCAGCGATCAGAACCGTGTCGATCTCGCTGTCAGTTCGGCGACCGATCCACGCCTGGGCGCGTGCCAGTCCCGCCGTCGTTGTCGGAAACGTTGCCTGGTCGATGATGCGGCCGGTCAGGGATTCGACGACGGCGTAGCTGTGCGTTGCGGCGTGCGTGTCGACGCCGACGACGAATCGGTAGTGGTCTGCGACGATGGGCAATGCGGTGTTCTCCTCCAGCCGGGGTGGACGTCGTGACCGGCGTCGGCCCGGGTGAGAGTTACTACGAGGCAGACCTGTAATGAGGCACAACCGTTCCCGCGGTTGGACAAGCTTCTGATCAGGCCATCGTGGTGCGCCGGGCAGCGCCGGCCTTCAGACCGAGAGGACAACTCCCGGGAAGAGCACCCGAACGGGGCCAGGCGATTCACGAGTCACACCCGGTCTGAAGAACCAGCACCACCCTGCCAGCCAGCCCCAGGCCAGCCACCACAAACACTTACAGGCGGTTCA
>NZ_JBIAMW010000033.1:0-1391 GCF_042874315.1 Nocardia sp. NPDC004068 | reverse complement strand
GGGACTGTCTGAGATCTTGTGGGTCGGATGGTGATCGGAGAAGCTGGGGCGGTTTGTCTCAGCGGAAGGGATCATCGTGTCGGAGGAGTCGAGGCCGGGGGCTGGGCAGCAGTCGGCGGTGGACGGTCTGGATGTGCGGATCGCTCAGGAATTGATCGAGAAGGCGCGGAGAGAAGGGGTGTCGTTGGCTGGTCCGGGTGGTTTGCTGTCGCAGATCACGAAAACTGTTCTGGAAACGGCGTTGAACGCTGAAATGGATGAGCATCTCGGATATGTCAAGGGTGAGCATCCTGTTCACGGGGACGGGAATCACCGGAATGGGCGGTCGCGGAAGACGGTGCATACCGATGTGGGTTCGGTGCGGATTGATGTGCCGCGGGATCGGAATTCGGAGTTCGAGCCGCGGATGGTGCCGAAGCATGCACGGCGGGTGGAGGGTTTCGACGAGTCGATCATCTCGTTGTATGCGAAGGGGTTGACGACGGGGGAGATTCAGAAGCATTTGTCGGAGATCTATGATGTGGGGGTTTCGCGGGAGTTGATTTCGAAGATCACCGATAAGGTGGTCGATGAAATGAACGAATGGCAGTCGCGGCCGCTGGAACGCGTGTATCCGGTCGTGCTGATCGACGCTATTTTCGTGAAGATCCGGGATGGGAAGGTCGCCAACCGGCCGATCTACGTCGCGGTCGGGGTGACCCTGGCCGGTGAGCGAGACGTTTTGGGTATGTGGGTCGGCACCGGCGGTGAAGGCGCGAAACATTGGGCTGGCGTGCTTGGTGAGCTGCGCAACCGGGGGGTCGCCGACGTCATGGTCGTCTGCTGCGACGGACTCAGGGGACTGCCCGAGGCGATCAACGACACCTGGCCGCTGGCCGATGTCCAGCAGTGCGTGGTCCACCTCGTGCGGGCCAGCCTCAAATACAGTTCACGAAAATACTGGAGTCGGATCACCAAAGAACTGCGCGCCATGTACACCGCGCCCACCGAGCAGGCCGCCGAATCTCTTTTCGAAGATTTCGCCGCCGAATGGGAACCGCGGTACCCGGCCATGATCGCCGTCTGGCGCAACAGCTGGGAACAGTTCACACCATTTCTCAAGTTCCCGGTGCCGATCCGGAAGCTCGTGTACACCACGAACGCGATCGAAAGCTTGAACTCCAGATTCCGGCAGGCGACCCGCCGTCGGGGACATTTCCCCAACGAGCAGGCCGCCCTCAAGGTCCTCTATCTGGTCATCCGAAACCCGATCAAAAACCAGTCGAATATCACTGGAAAGATCAGTGGCTGGAAGGATATACTCAACACGCTCGCCCTGCACTATGGTGAGCGGATAACCGGAAACTAGCAGGACAATTCACCGTTCTGCCCACAAAAATTCCGACACTCCC
>NZ_JBIAMW010000032.1:0-1419 GCF_042874315.1 Nocardia sp. NPDC004068 | reverse complement strand
GGTTGTGTCCAGCAGGATGGTGTACGACCGGACGCCAGCGAAGTGGTGGCGTGTCGTAGCCGAGTAGAGGGTGGTCACCGCGTGATCCTTCAAAAGACCGCCAAGTCACTTGAAGGAAAGAAAGTTCACGCGATGACCTCTGTCCAGCCTATCGACCCGTCCAAGATGCTGTCCGAGCAACTCGCCGTCGCGAGTCCGGATCTGCTGCGCGACATGATGTCCACGTTCATCCAGGCCTTGATGGGCGCCGAGGCCGACACGATGTGCGGCGCCGGGTACGGCGAACGATCCGACCAGCGGGTGAACTCACGCAATGGCTACCGCCACCGTGATTTCGACACTCGCGTCGGCACGATCGACGTCGCGATCCCGAAGCTGCGGTCGGGTTCCTATTTCCCGGACTGGCTGCTCGAGCGCCGCAAACGCGCCGAACGCGCCCTCACCTCCGTGGTGGCGACCTGCTACCTGCTCGGCGTATCAACGCGGCGGATGGAGAAGCTGGTCGAATCCCTCGGTGTGACAAAACTTTCCAAGTCCCAGGTGTCGATCATGGCCGCCGAGCTCGATGCCCAGGTCGAAGCGTTCCGCACCCGCCCACTCGACCAAGGCCCCTACACGTTCGTCGCCGCCGACGCGCTGGTGTTGAAGGTCCGCGAGAACGGCCGCGTTGTCAATGTGCATGCCCTGGTCGCGACCGGAGTCAATGCTGATGGCTACCGCGAGATCCTCGGTATCCAGGTCACCAGCGGTGAGGACGGCGCGGGCTGGCTGGCGTTCTTCCGCGATCTGGTCGCCCGCGGCCTGTCGGGCGTGTCGATGGTCACCAGCGACGCCCACGCCGGGCTGGTCGCCGCCATCGGGGCGACACTGCCCGGCGCGGCCTGGCAGCGGTGTCGTACGCACTACACGGTGAATCTGATGTCGATCACCCCGAAAACGTCGTGGCCGTGGGTGCGGACTCTGCTGCACTCGGTGTTCGACCAGGCAGACCCCGAATCCGTTGACGCCCAATATGATCGGATGCTCGACGCCTTGACCGAGAAGTTGCCGAAGGTGGCCGCTCACCTCGACGCCGCCCGCGCGGACCTGCTGTCGTTCACCGCGTTCCCCAAACAGATCTGGCGTCAGATCTGGTCCAACAATCCGCAGGAGCGGTTGAACAAGGAAATCCGCAGGCGCACAGACGTTGTCGGTATCTTCCCCGACCGACAAGCCATCATCCGACTCGTCGGCGCAGTCCTCGCCGAACAACACGACGAATGGATCGA
This sequence comes from Nocardia sp. NPDC004068, assembly GCF_042874315.1. Lineage (NCBI taxonomy): Bacteria > Bacillati > Actinomycetota > Actinomycetes > Mycobacteriales > Nocardiaceae > Nocardia > Nocardia sp. NPDC004068. Next base: position 151 of record NZ_JBIAMW010000032.1, on the reverse strand, counting down.
AGGCCGCCGCTACCTCGGCCTCGACGTCCTCGCCCGCTCACGCGGCACCACCGACCCCACCGACCAGGAGGAAACCACCCCAGCACTGACCGCCTGACCGAACAGGATCACGCGGCAATCACCCCGTTACACCACCCGTTTGGACTTGACC
>NZ_JBIAMW010000031.1:0-6200 GCF_042874315.1 Nocardia sp. NPDC004068 | reverse complement strand
CATGGCGACGCCGACACCAACACCGCGCCCGCACCAGCCACTACCAGCGCCGATCCCACCTCACTCCATGATCACGAAGTCCGGCTGGAGTACTAACCCCGGTTCGGGCCATTGTTCGGGCGTTTCCGCCGGACCGATCACGCCCCTATTCAGGCAGGTAAATCCCTGAAATGGCGTTGTCAAGCCCCATTGGGGCTAACCCCTCCGATCGTTGGGCGATACGGGTGAGCGATAAACGCTTGACCCGCACCCGGTACCGAGCGCCGCTTTCGGCCCCTTGAAGGCGCACCGATTTGCCGAAGGGTAGGCAGGCCGGTGGTTCACCCCCTCGGTGCCGGGTGCCTCCCGATGCTCCTGCCACGAACCGAGGTCCCGATCATGCACACCCTCGCCATGCACCACACCCTCGCTCTCTCCGGACAGGAAGCCCACGCCGCCCCGGAGACGCCGTTCGACATCGACCGCGCGCACGCCGTCACGCAGTTCCACATCGCTTGTCGCGCAACGAAATGCCCGCGCAAGGCCGCCGCCCTCCGAGCGCTGGAAAACGCTGGCCGCCTGGTGCTCTCGACGACGCATCCTCGGTGATCCCATCAACGGATCTCGAGATGCGCATCAGGCAGAACAGAAGAGTGCCAAGGGAATTCGCCCCGGCCCCATGGTCAGGAACGCCCACAACATCCCGACCGAACAAACCATCCGATAACCAAAGGAGCTGAAATGCCCGCTGAAGATTCGACATCCGCGCGCCGCACCCTCGGCCAAAAACTGCGCGCCCTGCGAAAGAAGGCCAGCGTGAGCCAAGCCGCCGCGGCCCGCGTCCTCGGAATCTCCACCCAAACCATGGGCCGACTCGAGGAAGGCTTGTCGGCGCGCTCGGCCAGCGACCTCTACATGAACACCTTGTGCAACCTCTACCACGCCACCGACGACGAACGCCGCCTGATCCTCGCCCTGGCCAGCGAAACCCGCCGCACCGCCCAACGCGGCGGCGGCTGGTGGCAACCCCACCTCGACCGCGAAATCGGCGACTTCGACCCTTACACCACGCTCGAGGACCAAGCCATCCGCCTCACCGCCTGGGCGATCATCCGCCTCCCCACCCTCGTCCGCACCCCCGCCTACAGCCGCGCCATCGCCTGGACCGACACCCCCAACGCCCCCACCGACCACACCGAGGAACGCGTCCACCGCGAACTGAAACGCCAAGCCCGCCTTGACGACCCGAACTTCACCGCCGAAATCTTCCTGTCCGAGGCCGCGCTGCGCGAGGAATGGGGCGGCCCCGCCGTGATGGCCGAACAACGGCAGCACCTGACCGAGCTCGATCAGCGGCCCAACGTGTCGATCCGAGTCGTTCCTTTCACCACCCGCAACCACATCGGCGCCCTACTCGGCTCGTTCACACTCCTGGAGTTCCCCATGATGCCCAAATCCCGCATGACCCAACCCCCGATAGTCCACATCGAAGAACACATCGGAGACCTCTACCTCGAACGAGCCGCCGAGATCGCCCGCTACAAATCCGCCCTCACCGAACTCCGAAACTCATCGACATAACGGCCCCGTCCGCGCGGCTGTACCGGCACCCCGCCGCGCGGAGCGCGGCCGAGGATCGTGGCCGGATCTGTGGGGGTGCATCCCGCTATGACTTCTGGCAGGACCGTGGTTGCCGACTTCAGGAACCACGCGCCACTCGGTCGAAGTAGAGCGGGCCTCCAACCACACAATGGCGTCGGCACTCTCCTCCCCAGATGGCCAGGTGTCGAGATGCATCGAGGACATCCTTGACGGCCGACCACGGGTCTCCGTTTACGTCCCAATTAGGGTCATGCTCACTCTTGAAGAAAGCACTTGCATCGATTACTGCCTCGTCTATTAACGCTATTATATCAGGACCTATATTTCATCCTCTCCTTCGTTCATGAAGCGCCGTCGCTCCTCCAGGTCTTCCAAATATTTATCGATAAGGTATTCTTCCTCAGCTTCCACCTCCTCCTGCGTCGGCTCGACCGGATCGAGATCTATAGCGGCACCCATATTCGCCTCCCAAAGAAGATCTTCATCCAGCCGAAGAGAGCAGACTCGACACAAGAACTGTCGAGGCTCAGCGGTTAGCTCGACAAACCGAAATACGTCGCCATCGTATTCATCACCGTCCGTCATGATGCGGCTTCGCGCGATCTCGTACTCGATCCAACCCTCGAACCCGCAGACGGGACACGTCGCACGACGGAAACGATCGTCAACGGCATAGTCGGAATAATCGTCGTAGCTGTCAGGGACTTTCTCTGCCAACTCCGCCAAAGCATCATCATTAAGCCGCTTGCGCAGCCGTTCGAGTTCCCGCCGAGCAGCTGCCTTTAGCTGCTCGAACCTGATTCGCCTTTCGCGTCTTTGCTGTTTGAGCCGCTCGTCCACCTGCACGATATGCGCCGGACCCCAGTAGGAAACTCGGTCGAGCGCGCCATTCTCGTGAATCGTGACAGTAAGTAGCTGTTCGGCAAGTTCCACCATTTTATTCAGCGCCTCGTCGAGCACTGTCTTGTCGACGAGACCCATATGAGTTGCGGCGTTTCTCACATCAAATACGACACCATCCCGGCCCTGCTCATACCTTATATCGTGCAGCTCTTTGAGCAGCTTCATGCAGTCGTCGACCGAGCGCGACTTCCCCTCGTTCACCCGCACTCCCGAGAAGCCGGAAAACAACGCCGCACTCTTAATATATCGGTCCGCTAACAGCACCGGAGAGATCGTCGCCAGCGCACATTTCGCCAGTAATTCGATCGATATCCCAATCGACATCGCACAATCCAGCAGCTCAAGCTCATCATCATGCGACGATGCGAGCGCCCGCTGGCCATGGAGTGATGCGGCACGAAATAGATGTAACGCCAAATCTGCATGAGCAATAGATCTTCCAATCCCCGGCCAGATTGCGGGGCTTCTTTTCGGCATAATCGCCTTCCGTCATGAAGGCTGCATCGATATTCGAACGCCTTCGTTTAGTAACGCGCGTCACGATCCTTGCGACGCTATCCCAGTTCCGTTCTCGCGTGCCCACAGGACCAGGTCCGCAGCAATTCTGTCGTTCGCCGAGTTTGACGCCGCTGCAATGGCGGAATCGCGCAGTTCTGTATCATGTTGGGCCACAATTACCAACTTTTCAGCAAGTGGTGCTAGAAATGACTCCCACATGGTGTTTCGGAGAAGCAAGACATGCTCGCGAAACTGCTCTACAAGTTCGTCGTCGTCGCTCGGACCTATCGAGGTTTCGATCAGGAGGCGCAGAGCGCGCACATCAGGCTGAGCGTCGTAACAAATAACCGCGTGGACATCCTCGAAGCGACGTCCACCTCGATGGGCTACATGATCGTGACGCCACTCCAAAATCTCGTTGTGAAAATCAGATACGCCTGGATCGCCAGTTGCCGCGAACAACGCCTCAAGGTCGATCTTGCGCCTCTTATCGCCTTGCCCCACACGAAAGTAACTAATAACAGCAGACTCCCAAAATGCTCGACGGATAAACGCAGTTGTCAGTGAGGCAGGAGTGTTGCGCCGGGCTTCGAGCGCTTGGCCGGACTGAATGAGATCAAACCAGGCGGAACCCCACTTACGGAGCCTGTTGGCATCGACAGTGGTTAGCGCTACTTGCAACTCATCGGAAGCCATAGCTGTCCATCTCAACACGAGGTCCGCTCTTGCCGCTACACATTTGATGCGATCAGTTCGTCGCTTTAGTGAAAGCGATGTACCGCGATGCTCCCCCGATTACAGCCGCTTGGGTCGGGTCCGTGGCAGCCGCTAGTACTTCGCCGTCCAGCCTCTCCATGGCCGCTCGCCCTCCTTCTCGCGATGAACGAATCCGCTCGGTTGCCGATTGGTTTCCACTTCCCCCAGTCGCTGAGGACCAGCCCTTGGGACGCCTTGTCCGGAGTGGCTCCGGACTATTGGCGTCATCTGCTTGACTGAATCCGTGCCTACCAACAGCACCATCCTGAGCATCCGCACCCTCGATGGCCTCCACCTAGGAGCCACCCTCGTCACACCAGACCTGCCGACAGACCGCGCTGTCGTCCTGGTCCACGGCGGCGGTGTCACCAGGGAGGAAGGTGGATTCTTCACTCGCCTGGCTGATGGTCTCGCCGACGCTGGCGTAGCCTCACTCCGATTCGATCTGCGCGGCCATGGTGACAGCGAAGGCAGACAGGAGGAGCTGACCCTCTCCACGATCCTCAACGACATCCGCGTCTCGGTGGCCGAGTTACGCCAGGTGACCGGCGCAGCGAAAATCAGCCTCCTGGGTGCCAGTTTCGGGGGCGGGATCACGGCCTACTACGCCGCCAAGCGGCCGGATGAGCTGTACCGGTTGGTGCTGCTCAATCCGCAGTTCGACTACAAGAAGCGCACTATCGACACCCGCGACTACTGGCACGATGACGTCATCAGCGACGAGCGGGCCAAGGAGCTGAACGACACTGGCGCCGTGCAGTTCACGCCGACGCTCAAGCACGGCCGACCGCTGCTCAACGAGGTGTTTTGGCTGAAGCCGAACGAAATCCTCGGTGAGATCACAACCCCAACCCTCATTATCCACGGCAACGCCGACACCTTGGTGCCGATCGACGGCTCGCGGGCCGCGGTCGCTCAGTTCACCGCGCCGGTGGAACTGGTCGAGATCGAGGGATCGCAGCACGGGTTCGCCGTCCATGACGATCCGAAGTACCTGAACCCCAAGAGTCGGGAGTATCAGGCGGAGGTCATCAGGATTGTTGCCACATGGCTGACAACCGGATCGGCGTCACGGCTGTAGCGCGTCGTGGAGCTGGCGCACCATCGGCCGGTACCGCCAGGAGTCGAGTGCTCGCATGACCTCGACAACGACATTCATCGTTCGTTCCGAACGAGTTTCGCGGGCAACGCCGACCGACTGAACCGCGATCCGTGCGGCTTCGTCCGGTTCGCCGCTCAACGCCAGCGCCTTGGCCTGCCGTGCGCCGAAGAATCCCATATCGCGCCGTGACAAGGAACCGCTGCCGAGCACCTGGCCGAACAACTGCGCGGCGACTTGGGGTTTGCCTGCCTCGGTGTAGCAAACAGCAGCACGGAGGCGAAGGGTGTTCTGGTTGAAGTAGCTGATCACGTCGCCGCCGTTGACCGTTATGGCTTCATGCAGCATCTGTTCGGCGGTCTCCAGATGCTGCTTAACCGCCTTGATCGGTTCGCCGAGCATGGCGAGCCCAAGTGCTTCTTGCTGCACCACTTCGGCTTTGACTTGAGCGGGCAGCTGCCACGGCCCCTCGCTGGCGGCCTGAGCCAAGGTCAGCAGCGTCCCAGTATCTCTGGTCTCGTACGCCATTTGGGACTTCTTCAGCAGCACGTAGCCCTGCATCGGCAGACTACCCGCGGCTTGCGCCCACTCCATTGCTCGGTCATAGAGGAAGGTGGCAGAGACAGGATCGTGCAGATCTCGGTAGAGCCAACCAGCAAATTCGGCAGCATCGGAGCCGAGCGCCAGCAGTTGCCGTCGAACCGTGGGTTGCACATCTCGGACGTGTCGGCGAATTGCCCCTATCACTGCGAGCGTCAGCGGTAGCGCTTCCGACGGGCCAAGTGAACCATCGTCCGCCTTACATCGGGCCAGATGATGACGAAAGAAATCCACTACAGTGCCGTCGAAGTAGCGGCGAGCATCCTCCAACGCCTGACTCACCTGGTGGAGGTCATCTAAGTGGCCTGACGGTGCCGGTCCGGTGCCATCGGTGACTAACCACCGCGCCAAAGCGACAGCATCGTGGTGTCGGACCGGTCCGACTATCCCTGTGGCACCCTCGACAGTCGGCAGCTTGAACCACAGCAGCTCCGGCGGAATGCCGAGCGTGGTCGCCCACCGGGCGAGCTTCGACAGGTGTTCGGGTGCCGGACCCTTCTCGATGCGGCTGAGCTGTGCCTGCGTCAGATCGAGCCAGTTCGCCATCAGCTCTTGGGGCAAGGGACGGCCGTGGAAGGGATGCATACGGTAGGCGTAGATAACTCGACCCAGATGCCAGGTTGAAAGGGCATCACGTATCTGGTCGGTCCGCCAAAAGGAGGCAGGCACGGGGCTGCTGCACGGATAGGTGACAACCGAGTTGGCTTGCCGGGTGGCGAGCCTGAGAGGATGTCGCAGTGCCGAAGCCGTATCCGAAAGAGTT
>NZ_JBIAMW010000030.1:0-11414 GCF_042874315.1 Nocardia sp. NPDC004068 | reverse complement strand
CACCCCGATCAGCATGTATTTAGTGCATACTAGCTGACCAGCGGAAACGGGACAACGGGGGTCGGGCAGACGGAACCCCACGATGTTCCGCGTTAGGCGGGAGCGCCATCGTGGGGTTCTGCTATTCGGGCGTTGTCGCGGTTGAGTGGGTAGCTGGCTTTTCAGAAACGGAGTTCGGGGATCGTGTTGAGGTCGATGCCGTGGTGTGCGTAGATCTTGATGGTGTTCTCGCCGGTGAGGTCGGATTCGGTGTATCCGAGAAGTTCGGCGGTGCGGATGACGTCGGCCTTGGTGGCGGCTTCGATCTCGAGGTAGGGCGGGATGCGCGGCCAGGTGTCGAGTTCGAGTTGCGCGCCGCCGAGTGTGAAGCTGACCCGCTTGTTTTCCTGGTAGGACTTGGCTTTGAAGCCGAGTATTTCGAGCAAGGCGTTGGTGGCGGCGAAGTCGTCTACGCTCACCTCGACTTCGCGGGTGCCGTCGATGGCGTCGCTGGTGATCTCCTTCACCGCGAGCGTGATGCCAGTTCCGTTGTCGCGCAACCTGATCCACTTGGATTCGTCACCGGGAGTGATGTCGTAGACGTAACGGCGCATGAAGCGTTCGCCGAGTTTGTGCCCGCCTTTTTCCTGGATGCGGCGCTCGATGGCGTCGGGATCGATGCCGAGGATCTTGGCTTCGTGCTCGATGGCCACGGGTGGCCCTCCTAGTCGCTAGACGTGTCGAGGTGACGTTATCCTGCCTGCCGCGCGGCCAATCGCTGAAACTCCCTGTCACGCAGGGTAAGAACCTCACGAGGTAGCGGACTGGCTAGGAAATCGTGCAGCGGTAGGCAGAGGTCCATGCGCTGGATGCACACCCCGACCTGAAATGTGCCGGTCCGGTCGTAGTAGAGGCGTACGCCGTAGAAGCCCTCCTCGCAGTCGGTGCCGTTGTTGAAGCGGCATCCCGCGCACGTGGTCGGGAGCCGCACCGGGCGAATCTGTTTGACGTACACGCGGCGGTGGTCGGGCAGGCGGTAGGCGGTACGCGCGCCGGATACGCCTGCGGTCAGGTAGTGCGCCTCGGCGACCGCCCCGCGTTCGGTGAGGATGCGTTCGATGGCGTCGATGGAGACCGCTCCCCGCTCGAGCGAGTTGAGCAGTCGTACGGTGAGGTGCGGTGAGTATTCGTCCAAGAGGCGATGAACGCGGGCGGCGTGGCTGTCGTCGGGTACGACGATGTTGGCGCTGGCGTGAACGCCGTGAGTTTCGCACGCGGTGATCGATCGTTTCAGCGCGTCGATTTTGCGTTGCGCGACAACGGGATTGCGGTAGCGGGCGTGTTGAACTTCGGCGAGTTCGGCGGCCGTGGTGCCGAATATCGAGAAGTTCACCCGCTCCAGTCCGGCCGTAGCGCAGTCGGGTATCACCCGTTCGCCGCGTTCGCCGTTGGAGGTCATGGCGACTCGGAACCCGGCGTAGACGCCGATCGCGGTCAATCGGGCCACGGCGGGGTGCAAGGTGGGTTCACCGCCGGTGAGGTGTAGCTCGGTCAACTCCAAGGCATCGGCAAGTCGTCGCAGCGCGTCGGCGAATTCGTCATTGTCGGGCACTGACGCGGGTAGGAACGTCGCGCCGTTCGTGGCGGCGTAGATCGACGCGCGCCCGCTGGGTCCCGCCGTGAGAAACGCTCCCGGCGGTCGTTGCCGGTTGTCGGACGCGACGGGTGTTCCTTCGTTGTGGCAGAAAGTACAGGTAAGACCACAAGCGTCGTGGATCTTGACGCGCAATGTGGTGTCCTTGGCGACATGGACAGGGCATCTGAAAATGGACATGGCACTACCAACCCCCGTATTCAGTTTCTACGCGTTTCTGCGTTAATGATTTCGGTCGAACGTCCCGCTTCCCGCCAAAAGTCTTGAACCATGCGCTGAAATGCCGCATATGTGACCTCACAGTTTCCGTCACATTCGAGGACCGCAAAGAAGTAGCCCGCAACAGTCATAGCCTTATCCTCACCGCACAGCCATCGTGTAGCGAGTGCAGCACTTTCGTAATGAAGATCGGGCAAGGAGGCGACCGGGCCAGCGGAAATAATCAGAATAAGGGGCAAAAGTTCGGACTTCGCCTCGATTAGCGTCTTGGGTTCCGGGTTGAATCTGAATTTTCCGCCCGAATTGTCTGCGGGCGGCTCCATGCAAGCGTGGTGCCAATGAAGCGCGCTCATGCGAGGCGTCCTTCCACTCAGATTAGTGTTTCCCGCTATGTCTCCACTGCTCGGCCACTGTCATTCCGAGGTCAGTCAAGCGATAGTTCTGTCCGTCCTTCAATGCCAAGGATTCTCTTACGAAAAAATTCAGCATGGCTACGGCGCTGGGTCTCATCATTCCGATTGCTGTCGCTATTGTGTCAGGAGTGTGAGAACCTCCGTCCGACATGATCTTTATTGCGGCGTCACGGTAATCGGTCTTTTTCATGCCCACCTATTCGGTTGTTCAGTATTCGATGTCATGTAATGTTCAGCGAGCACTTTTTCTCTCAGATCTGCGGGCAGCTGAGACACCTGGTCGATCGGCGCATACTTCTCGATTTCCACCTCTACGCCGTCGATAAAAAGCGCGCCGATCCGAAGCGCGCCCGCGTAGAACGTCCATGTGCATTCGGTTTCCGTGCCTTCGAGGTGTGTGAGTTCCATCGGCGGTAGGAGTTCCAGAATCTGTGACCAGTGCATTTGAATCAGGGCTACTTCCGTTTCTCGGCCGGAGTATGGGGCGGGATGCGAGGCGGGAATGGCAGATCCTGGGTGCGATATCCGTTGGCAGGATTGACGATTTGCCAGTAGTCCGCCTTCACCTCGTTCCACAGGGCGTGATGCTGGGGGAACCATTCGCGGACCTGCGCCAGGTCCGGTGGTGTGCGCTCGTCGAAGGTCACATAACCGGTGTCGGTGCCTGCGGGCATCGGGACGTGAGTGCCGTCCGCACGCATCCGGTAACCAGGGGTGCGGCGGTCGTTCAGGTCACGAAGAAAAACGATCTGCACATCGTGTCCGTGCACCCGCCAACCAACGACCATGTTCGTGATCCGCGTGCGATGCAACATGTTTCGGCCTCCTACCCAGTAGCGCCAAAGGAGCCGCGCGGTTTGGAGTCGGGAGGATCTACGTCTGGCGGTCCTTGTCCCCGTGGTCGGGCAACGCCTGTGCCCGGCCGCTTGCGGCTTGCAATCCAGGCAACCATCGGATCGCTTCGCAGCGTTAGGGATTCATGTCCACACCACGTCCACAAACCGGCTAGATTCGGAGGCATGGACAGTCACGCCGAACTTGTCGGTGCGCAGCTCCGGGCGGCCCGTGAGGCCGCTGGCGTGTCCCTGGCTGCGGTCGCCGCCCAGATCCACTACGGCAAGTCCGTGCTTGCCTACTACGAGACCGGGCGGCGTACACCGCCGACCGATGTCATAACGTGGTACGAGGAGCATTTCGGGGGCATCCAAGACCCGGTAGCTACCTTGCTCAATGTCGGAAAGGCTGATGTGGAACGACGGTCATTTCTACGGGTCGGGTACTCATCGGCGCTCAGTGCATCCGTGTTGTTGCCTGGGGCGCTCACGTCGGCGTCCGCCCGGCCGACAACGAAGTTGGGCGCTCGTCACGTCGGGAAATCCGACGTGGCCGCTGTGCGAGATGTGATGGCCTTGTTTTCCCAAATCGATCAACGACTCGGCGGTGGCCATGGTCGGACGGCTGTTGTTCAATACCTGACAACTGAAGTAGTCAGCTATCTGAACGGGACATATGTCAGCGAGGCAGTGCGGCGAGACATGTTCTCGGCGGCAAGCGAGTTGGCCTATCTGGCCGGGTGGATGGCATTCGATAATGATGAGCATTCCGCGGCTCAGCGCTATTTCAACGTGGCCACTAAGCTCGCGGGCGAGGCGGAAGACGAGCCGCTGATTGGACACATATTGCGGGCAATGGCACATCAAGCCGTTGACCTCGGACATTATTCCGATGGGTTGAAGTTCGCTGAAGCTTCGGTGACCGGGAACCGATATGAATCCGCGTGCCCGCGTGAGCGAGCGCTTTTGAAGGTTGTGCATGGCAAGGCGTTGAGCGCGGCCGGTCGTACCGCCGAATCTGCAAAGGCCCTTCTCGTCGCCGAACGGGATTTGGCGGCGGCCTCTGCGTCCGATGATGAGCCCGCGCGTGTCTTTTTCTTCTCCGAAGCGAGTCTTGCGCATGAGACCGCGTGTGCGTTGCGTGATGCGGGAAATCTCATCGGAGCCGCCAACCAATTCGAACTCAGTGTACGCAAACGCAAAGTCACATCTTTTGCCCGGACACACGCTGTCACACTGGGCTATCTTGGAACAGTACAGGCGCGCGCTGGTCAACTCGAACAAGCCTGTGACACATGGAAATCAGCGCTAGACGCCATGGACGGAGTGCAGTCGGGACGGACTCGCAACGTTGCCCGCGACATACGCGCAACTGTGGCACCATATATCCGTCAACAGGTCGTAGGCGTGGGCGACATCGATGAAAGGGCCGAGCAGTATCTCACCCGCGAACGGAGAAAATAAATTGAGGGAGTATTAATGGCGGATGAAACATTTGAAGTGACGCCGATTGCACATGTGGTCGGCGGTCGCGTCGAGCCCACGGATGATCACTGGGGCGGGACCGAGGCCATAATCCGGATCGATGACAGTCGCTTTACCGAAGAGTCAGTGCAGGGTTTGGATGAATTCAGCCACCTGGAAATAGTTTTCCGGTTTCATCTGACCGATCAAAGCGATCTGCATTTCGGCGCACGTAGCGCCCGAGACAATCCAGAATGGCCGAAAGTCGGAATCTTCGGTCACAGGAATATGCGGCGTGTCAACTGGCTCGGCGTATCGCGCACCAAACTGTTACGCATCGATGGACTCGATCTGCACGTCGCGGAATTGGACGCCGTGGACGGTACGCCGGTGTTGGATATCAAGCCATGGTTTGCGGAGTTCGGCCCGCGCGGAGAGGTCCGGCAAGCGCCTTGGTCGGTCGAGATGCTGAAAGATTATTTCTAGGCCGTCGGTGCGTCGAACGCGGGCACCGCGCACGGCGGAGTGGACCGAGCGAGTAGGAGGAGCGAGTATCAGGCGGTAGCCGCTCACCTACAGATCAACCACCCGGCCCTCGAGGGAAAACATCCTTCGGGGGCCGTTTGCGTGCGCGGGCAAACCTTGCCTGCCCGCTAACCGAATGCGTGATCTCCTTTCACGCTTCCCGTCAAGGGGGGCAAGCAGACCAAGCAGGCTCACCTGGCCTGATCAAGTTTCTAAGGATTTTCTCAGACTTATGGCGGGTCCAAAACGCGCCTTTTTTCGGGAGTAGCTATATGCGCGGACCAGTGGGGTCCGGGCCGACGAAAGGTGTTGCTCATGTCCATGTCTGGTTTCGTATTCCGGCGCGACGATCGGTGGTTCGGTGGTGCTGCGGACCTGAATGCGCCGTGGCTGGATCTCGCGGAGTCTCGGTTGCGCGAGTTGGTCGACTACCAGGGCGGTTCCGTGCCGACCGAGGTGGCCGAACTGCTGGTTCCCGAGTGCCGGGAGGAGTTGCGGTTGCGATTGTGGTCGCGGCTGCGGTCCGAGGACTTGGTCCCCGTGCCGGGTGGCTGTGAGGTTCCGTGGTCGGGATGTCCCGACCACGGCGACCTGATGGAGGGGCGCGCGGCCTCCTCCGGCTGGTGGTGCTCCGATCCGGGGCACCGATTCGGTGTCGATGTGTTCGGGCGGCTACGGCACTGCCAGCGGCCCGCAATCGCGGTGCTGTCCGGCCTGGAGGGCGCGCGAACCCTCGCGGTATGCGAGGGGCACCGGTACAGCGAGGTCGAGTTGGCGTCCTACGGCGGCGAACCGGTGACGGTGACCGATCTCGGTTCCGGTCGGGCGGCATGACCGCCTGCTGATGGGGTGTGCGGGGCGGCGCGTATATGCGCCGCCCCGCACACCCCCTTCCCTTTTCCGGTGACTCTTCGAAGGAGTTCGGCGTGATCGCGAAACTTCTCATGGCCCACTGGTCGGGTTTTCCGGGCCGGTTGGTGCTCGGGTGGGTGGGGGCGTATTGGCCGTTGCTGGCGGTGGTGTCGGTGGCGGTGGGGGCACTTGGTGGATGCGTGGTGTGGTGGGCGCGGGGTGTTCGGTCGGCGGAGGCGGCGCGGGCGGTGTGGCTGAGTGTGCAGACTCCGGTGTCCGTGGCCGCGGGCGATTCCGCGGGCGTGTTCGTCCGGGGGGTGGTCGGGGCTCTGCATCGGACTCGGCGGGTGGGTGTCGGTGCCCGGCATGTGGTGTTGGAGGTGGTGGCGAGTGCCGAGGGGGCGCGGCTGGGGGTGTGGGTGCCGCCGAGGGTGGATCGTGCCCAGATCGCGGCGGCGATCACGAGTGCGTGGCCCGGTGCGGTGGTCACCTGTGTGACCGCTCCGCCGCTGGTTCGGGGGCGGCGGGTCACTGCGGTGGAAGTGACTGCCCGCCAGGGGGTTTGGGCTCCGTGGATTCAACCTCGGTCGGCCGGACGCCCCCCGCTCGGCGGTGATCCATTCGGGGGTGTGCTGGAACGGTTGTCGGCGCGGGCGTCGGGGGAGGTCGGGTTCGTGCAGTTGGTCTTGGGGACCTATCACCGCGCGACCGTGGCACGGTTCGCGGGGAAGGCGGTCGTCGCGGTTCTGTCGGAACTGCTGGCCCTGGTGAGGTTCGCGGTCTACGGACCCCGCACCACCGCCGCCCCTGCCCGTTCCGGGTCCGGCGCGGCTGTGTCTGTGTCGCCGTACGCGGCGGCTCGGCAGCGTGCTCTTGCCGCGAAACAGGCTGCGGGACTGCATGTTACGGCGACCCTGCGTGTCGGTGTCGCCAGTGATGGCCCCTTGCCGCGCGGTCGGGCGGTGGCCGCGTCGATTGCTGGCGGATTCGACGCGATAGCCGACAGCGACGACAGCGGCGGATTGGTCACTCATCGCGCCCGTGCTGCCGCCTACCGGGTGTCGGCGCGGCGGCCGGGCCGGGCGTTCGTCGCGACGGTCGCGGAAGTGGCCGCGTTGTGGCATCTGCCCGCCGACGCCGCCCGCTACGGGCTGCCGGTGACCCGTTCGCGCACCCGGGCCGCGCGCCCCGGCCTGCCCCGCCCTACAGGGTCGCTGGTCATGCCCCGACCTTGGTACGAAAAGCGTTGAGCAGAAAGGAGTTTCGTCATGTCTGAATCCAATCCCGTTGATTCGGTCACCAATCGGCGATTGCGGGTCGCGGCGCTCGACTGGCCGGGCCGGGCGAACCCCAAGCCGTTGGGGATCGACCCATCCGGCCATATGATCGGGGTGTCGGTGTCCGGCGCGCGCCATCACATCCATGTCCCCGGTGTCACCGGCTCCGGTAAATCGACCTGGTTGGCGAACTTGGCCCTCGCGGAGGCCGACGCCGGGCGCGGGGTGGTGCTGATCGACTGCCAGGGCGACCTTGCCGACAACGTGCTTGCCCGTCTGCCGGAACAGGCCGCCGGGCGGCTGGTCGTGCTGGACCCCACCGAACGGGTCGCGCCTGCGGCGTGGAACGTGCTCGCCTCGGTCGCAGGCGGCGCCGGGCGCGAGCGGGCGGCGCGGATGGTGATCGAGACCTTCCGGAAGGTGTACGCGCAGTGGTGGGGGCCGCGCATGGATGAACTGTTCACTGCCGCGTGTCTCACGCTGGCGCGTCGGCCCGGTTCCACCCTTGCCGACGTGGTGCCGATCCTCACCGATCCCGGCTACCACCGTCCGATGATCGACCGGTACGGCCCGCCGGTCGGGTTCGAGGGGTTCTGGGACGACTACGCCCGATCCTCGCGCGCCCAGCGTCAACAGGTATACGGCCCGGTCCTGTCCCGACTGCGCGAAGTGCTCTCCCACCCGTTCGCCCGCGATCTGTTCGCCGCACCCACCGCCACGTTCGACCTGTCGGAAATACTCGGTGGCGCGATCCTGATCGCCCGATTACCCAAAGGTGAGATCGGAGAGGGCGGCGCGCGGTTGGTGGGGTCGCTGCTGCTGTCCGGCCTGTGGCAGGCCACCACCCTGCGGGCGGAAATCCCACCGGAAAAACGCGCCGATGCAACCATCATTGTGGACGAATGCCATAACTTCCTCCATCTGCCGATCGGTATCGATCAAGCGCTGGCCGAAGCACGCGGTTACCGTGTGTCGTTCGTTCTCGCCCATCAAAACCTCGCCCAGCTACCGCCGGACATCCGAGGCGCGGTCGAGGCGAACGCCCGCAACAAAATCGTCTTCGCTGTGTCTCCGGACGACGCCCGGAAACTCGCGCCGCATTTCGAACCGATATTCGACGACATCGACCTACGCAACCGCGACGGTTTCACCGCCTCCGTGCGTATAATCCATGAAGGGGAACACGTCGAACCATTCAGTATCGCGACCCTGCCATTACCGCCCGCCGTTCCAGGGCGCGCGGAGATGCTGCGGGCAGCCGCACGGGAATCGGCGGGATTATCCCACCGGCAACGGGCCGACCTGCGCCGCCGAGCCGACTGGACCGCCGCGCAACAACGGCACACCAGCGCGGGCCAACGGGTATCCCACTCGGTGTCCCAGCCGCTGTCCCGCTCGGTGTCACCCCCAGAGTGGGACACCCGCCGCGACACCCCGGCACACCGTTCCGCCCAGGTGGAGGGGGACCAGCCGTGGTGACACCGAAACCGCGAGTGGCTTCTCCAGCCACCCCTACCAGCTACAGTCCGGCCAGTGCGGTCGCAGCGCAACGCCAACTCACCGCCCGTGACATGACGTTGCTGTCCCTGCTGGCCGACCACCACGTCCTCACCACGACCCACATAGCAAACCTGTTGTACCCGAGTGAGAACGTGGCGCGGAAAAGGCTTGCCAAGCTCACCGCGCGCGGCGTGCTCGCGCGCTTCCGACACTGCCCCGGCCCCGGGTCGGTGTCCTGGCGCTACACCCTCGGCCCGCTCGGAGCCATGATCACCGCCGCCGACAACGCACACCCCACCCTCCCCACCGCCGCCAAAACACACGAAAAAATGCTCCGAATATCCCGCTCGCAAAAACTTGAGCATTTATTGGGGGTGAACGACTTCTTTTCCCAACTGGCCGCGTACGCCAAGAAAAACCATGGATGCGCACTCCGGGAATGGTGGAACGAGCGCACAGCGACGGAATCCAACGCCCGGATCGTCCATCCCGACGGCTACGGCGAATGGGAAGAAAAGGGAAGGCGAATCGAATTCTTCCTCGAGTTCGACAACGGAACCGAAAGGCTCGCCGATGTCGCCGCGAAACTCGATGGCTACCGGGAACTCGCCCACGCGGGTCGCAATATCCCGATTCTGTTCGTCTTCACCGGAACCCACCGCCGCGACAATTTCCACACCCGCCTCACCGCCCACCCCGACACCACGGCGGGCCTGACCGTCGCCACCGCCACCACAACCGACATCACCGACCACGGCGCGGCGGGCAAGATCTGGTGGCCCCTCGATGGTCGGCTCGCGTACCGCCGCCTCATCGACCTTCCCGCCCCGCCAGCCGTCCCGCTCGCTGCCTGACAGCCCCGAAAGGACATCCACGTGCCCGCCGACGCCCACCCCGCCAGCGACCGCCCCGAGCCTGCCGACGTGATCCCGCTGCACCGCCCGCACCCCGCCACTCACCACGCCGAACCCGAACAGTTGACCTTCGACCCCGATTGGATCGACTACTGGCGGCGGGTCATCCGCACCTGGGCTCCGCTGGACCGAGACCAGATCGACGCCATCGCCGCCATCGTCGCGCGCATCGACCAACGCCGAGCCGCTACCGGTGATGACACCGGTAGCGGCCCCCACACGCGGCCCCAAGCCGCCTGACAGCCGCCCTAGACGGCAACGGGAATGTCCTCCACCACGATGCGGGAACGGTCGAACCGTGGCCCGCGCGTGGTGGCGGGCATCACCTTCACCCGCTTCACCACGTCCCCACTGCGCAGCGCTCGCTTCACCATCGCCCGCTTCTCCCCGACCGTGGCCGCCTCCCACCGCGCCGTCCACACCTCCACCGACTCCGCCCGCAGCCGCCCCATGTCGTCGGACACGCGCACCGCGTCCAAAGCGTCCAGTTTGGCCCGCAATTCCGCGATACGCCGATCCAACGGCGCAACCGCCGCGTCGTAGCGGGCCAAACTGATTTCCCCGCGTCCCAACCGGCCCGACAATTCCGTCGCCACGTCCTCCGCCTCGGCCAACGCCTCAGCGATCGGCCGACGCTTCTCCGCCGCCGCCATAGCCGCCGCGTTCACCGCCTCGGCATGACGCGGGTCCGACAACAACGTCACCACCAACGCGCCGATAGCGGTATCAAGGTGCCGCATATCCACCGACACCTTATTACAGCCCCCGCCGGTAATACGCTTCTGGCAGATATACCGCCGCCGCATCGACCCATCCGGATACGGACCCCGATTCGGTTGCGGCCGTCCCGACAATTGACGCCCACAATGACCGCAGAACACCAAACCCGAACACACATAATCCGCTGAACTCGGCCGGCCCCGACCCTGAGCCGCGAATTTCCCCATCAGCCGCTCCCAATCGGCTTCCCCGATCAACGGTTCAACCGGCAACTTCCCCACAATCTCCCCCAGATGCGCTACGAACCCGCCGTGGCGCGGGTTCGTAGCGACCAGTTTCACCTTATCGCCCGTCCATTTAGCCCCTACCGAGGTCGTCACCCCACGCGCATTCAAATCCACCGCAATTCCCCTCAGGGAATCGCCCGCCAAAATACGCTCCACCATCTCCCGCACAATGGCCGCTTCCGATTCCCGCCGCGTAACCCCATCGCGCTCGTACCCGAACGGACGGTGCGCGTGGTTTGTCTCCCCCCGCGTAGCCTTTATTCTCTTACCGCGCTTCACACGCGTCGACAACCGGTCCGACTCGTACGCCGCCGCGTTCAACTGATCACGAAAAGTCTTGCGGCCGTTCGCCGTCGTCAGGTCGTACTCACCCTCACTGTCGAGTACCAGCAGACCACGTTCAGCGGCCAAAATCAGCCGCTCCCCCTCAATGGGCCGACGAGAAAAACGGGCCATATCAAACACGATCACCCCGCCCGTGGCTCCCGACTCCAACCGCTCCATCAACCGCTCCCACGAGCGACGCCGCACCCGGGGATTCCACGCCGAACGCCCGTTGTCGACCAACACCTCCCCGACCCGCGCCCCCAACTCCGCCACCCGACTCTCACAGTCCTCGACCTGACCCTCCGGCGACCGCTGCCGCTCATCCCCCACCCGCGACACCCGCGCGTAGATATCCAGCGTCACGTCACTGTAGCTAGTGCGTTTGACCTGCGGTTTCGGCACGGTGACCACTCCCTCTCGCTAAGGGGCCACTTATCCAAGGCTAGCCCC
>NZ_JBIAMW010000029.1:0-33713 GCF_042874315.1 Nocardia sp. NPDC004068 | reverse complement strand
CACACTATTGAGTTCTCAAAGAACACACGCACACACAATCTCCCAGGCTCTTCACCCGCTCGATCGTGAGGCAACTTTTCCAGCTTAGCTCAGCCGAGAACGCGGATCCAAATCCGTGATCTTGGTGGAGCCAGTGTGATCGTCAGGCGCTCCCCGTCCAACCTCGTGTCCCGGTCCTCTCGGCTCCGGGTCGGTGTCCGTGTCGCTCTGACCCGGAATAAGTTACGTGCCACCAGATTCGATGTCAAATCGCCTGGTCAGAACGGGTTTTGTCAGGACACCCGGGTGACGTCCGCGCCGAGCGAACGGAGGTTCTCGACGAAGTCGGGATAGCCGCGGTCGATGTGGAAGACGTCGTGCACCTCGGTCACGCCGTCGGCGACCAGTCCGGCGAGCACGAGCCCGGCCCCGGCCCGAATATCCGAGGACCACACCGGCGCGCTCGACAACCGCGGGATGCCGCGGACCACCGCGTGGTGACCGTCGGTCCGGGCGTCGGCGCCGAGGCGAATCATCTCCTCCACGAAGCGGAATCGCGCCTCGAAGATGTTCTCGGTGATCATCGACGTGCCGTCGGCGATGGCCGCGAGCCCGATCGCCATCGGCTGGAGGTCGGTCGGGAAGCCGGGGAACGGCAGCGTCGAGAAGTTCACCGCGCGCGGCCGCTCGGCCTGCACCACGCGAAAACCGTCCGGTTCGAACGAGATTCGCGCCCCGGACGAGCGCAACTTGTCCAGCACGAGGGACAGATGCTTGGGATTCACCCCGGTCACCCGGACGTCGCCCTGGGTCATGGCCGCGGCGATGCCCCAGGTGGCCGCGACGATCCGGTCCCCGATCACCCGATGCGTCGTCGGTTGCAGCTTCTGCACGCCCTCGATGGTGAGCACCGAGGTCCCGGCCCCGCTGATCCGCGCGCCCATCCGGGTGAGCATCGTGCACAGGTCCACGATCTCCGGTTCCCGCGCGGCGTTGTCGATGACCGTCTCCCCCTCGGCGAGCACCGCCGCCATCAGGATGTTCTCGGTCGCGCCGACCGACGGGAAGTCGAGCCGGATGCGCGCGCCCTGCAGCTCGTCGGCGCGGGCGACCAGGCAACCGTGTTCGATTTCGCTGGTCGCGCCGAGCAATCGGAGCCCGGCCTGATGCATGTCCAGCGGGCGAGAGCCGATCGCGTCGCCGCCGGGCAGCGCCACCACCGCGCGTTTGCACCGGGCCATGAGCGGTCCGAGCACGCAGACCGAGGCGCGGAACTGGGTGACCGCGGGAAAGTCCGCGTGGTACTTGGGTTCGGTCGGCGTGGCGATGGTGACCACCGCGCCGTCGACCACCACATCGCAGCCGAGCCCGCGCAGCACCTCGGCCATCAGCGGCACGTCGAGGATGTCGGGGCAGTTGCTGATGGTCGTCGTGCCCTCCGCCAGCAGGGCGGCGGCCATCAATTTGAGGACGCTGTTCTTGGCGCCACCGACCGGGACCTCGCCGACGAGCCGACTGCCACCGGTCACCAGAAACCGTTCACTCACGGGGGTCAGCCTAATGGTCGGTGCGGTCGGTCGCGGCGTCTCCATCATCGGAACCTCCGGGGCGCCACAGCACATCCCCGTCCGGATTCGCCACCCGACCGAGGATGAACAGCAGATCGGAGAGGCGATTCAGATATTTCGCGGGCAGCGCGTTCGTGTCGTCCGGGCGTGCCGCGACGGCGGCCCACGCCGAACGTTCGGCGCGCCGGGCGACCGTCCGGGCGGTGTGCAGCAGCGCGGCCAGCGGAGTGCCGCCGGGCAGGATGAACGAATTCAACGGCGCCAGTGCGGAATTGAACTCGTCGCACCACGCCTCGAGCCGATCGATGTAGGGCTGGGTGATGCGCAGCGGCGGGTATTGCGGCTCGGCGACCACCGGCGTGGACAGGTCGGCGCCCGCGTCGAAGAGGTCGTTCTGAATCCGGCGCAGCACGTCGAGGATGCGCGGTTCGGGGTGTCCGAGGGCGACGGCGACGCCGATCGCGGCATTGGTTTCGTCGCAGTCGGCGTAGGCGATCAGCCGCGGGTCGGTCTTGGACACCCGGGAGAAATCGCTCAGTCCGGTGGTGCCGTCGTCACCCGTCCGGGTGTAGATCCGCGTCAGATGCACACTCATGTAGACAGTATGTCCGCCTCACAGTGTCGGGCGGCGGCGGATTCGATCGGACGGCCGCGATTCGACCCAGGACAGGAAGGCGGTGAGCGCGGCGCGGTCGAGTGCCAGTTCGTAGCTGCCGTCGCCGTCGGAGACCGCGATGACCGCGATCTCGTCGGTCATGATGTCGTATTCGTCACCGACGGGGCCGCGCCGATCCACGACCTCGATCCCCTTGCGGTGGATCGTCGAATCCGCGCCGAGTTTGAGGCTGGTCAGCTTGAAGAAGACCATCCGGTCCTCGTCGTAGCGGATCAAACCGTGCCGCCAACCCTGCCCACCTTTGGCGGGCAGCACCCGCAGGATCGCTGCCGTCCCACCCCGCCGCAACATCACGAACCGGTAGATGGAGGCCAACGCCAGGCCGACGAGCAGCAGCACCAGAATGATCAGAAGCACCATCCCGGTCCGCAATCCAGGTCCGTCCCTTCGCTTTTGCCCCTGTGTCGTCGCGAGTGCCGTGCCATCCCGAACAAGGCCACCGTTGTGGCGAGTCTACAAACCACCCCTACCTCGGGGACGGGCGGCACGCCCCGACCCCGGTCGAGCCTATCCGCCGACCAGGGTCGCGGGCGGGTTCTCCGGCGAAAGTTGCCCTGGCGCAGGCACTTTCAGTCAACCGATGGTGAACGGCGCACCCCAGACTGTGACCATGCTCTCGGTGTTGTCGGTCGCCACATCGGCGGTGACGAACGAGCGGGCCTGGGCGTAACCGCCGCAGCCGTCGACGGCGAAGGTCTCGTCGGTCCACATGACGCTGGCGTGCGGCCCGTGGATCTCGTTGTACTGCTTGTGGGATTCGTTGCCGTAGTCGTCGGGCTTCTCCAGGTCGAGCAGGTACCGGACGACGGCCTGCCCCGGGCCGATGACCAGGGTCTCGGTGTCGCCGAGCGTATTGGCGAAGACCGGTGGGACCCCGGCGGCGAACGTCTCGCTGCCGTTCTCGGTCCCCGCCGAGGTGAGGCCCTCGATCGCCACCTGGCAGCCGACCACGTACCCCGGATAGATCTTGATCCGGGCCGAACCCGCCTTCGGCCCGGCAACATCGACCACCCCGCGACCGGAGGTCCACACATTGCGATGCACCGGGGTGTCGCCCATGGACGGATTGATATTGGCCGATTCCCCGTCGATCGACACTGTCACCTCGGTGCCGTCGCCGAGGGTGCGATTGATGGTCCCGCCCGGCAGCGGAATGAAGGTGTCGGCGTGGGCGCTGCCCGGCGCCCCCAACGCGACACCGGCCAGCACCGCGGCCGCGCCGAACACCTTGCTCCTGCGCAACATTCGATCTCCTTCGCGTCGGGACCGCGTCAGCCGAGGCTGAACGGCTGGCCGTAGAGAGTGACCTTGGCGTAGTCGGCTCCGATGATCTCGACCACCGAGAACTGGCGGGCCTGGGCGTATCCGCCGCAGCCCTGGATCTCCATCGGGAAGTCCTGGTAATTCATGTGGTACTGACCCGAATCGGTCATATCGATGTTGTTGATCTGCACCCACTTCACCTCGCCCGGGGCGAGCGGAAAGGAAATGCCACCGGCGATCGCGGGGCCGGAGGTGGAGACGGCCAACCCGGCCGAACTCGACAATTGGCCCAGCGAAACCTGGCAGCCGACAACATATCCGACCGTCAGCCCCGAAGCCCCGTGCGTCGACGAATCATTGGTGCCCGGATTGTTCTGTGCGCCGTTGTTCGGCCCGACCACACCCGGCGGCGTTTCGACGTCCGCGGTGACGTTCCCCGACACCCACGCCGTGCGTCCGGCCCCGTTGGCGGCCAGCGATGGCGAAATGAGAACGCGCTCACCGGTACTGGTGATCGAAATGCCCGGCCGCTCGATATGCCCGTCGGGCAGCGGGACGAAGGTGTCCGCGCGCGCCGCTCCGGGTGACCACAATCCGATCGCCGAAATCGCCGCGGCCGCACCGACGAGCACGCGCATGCCGAGGCCGACGCCCTTTGGTTTATTCATTCACCCCTCGCTCGTTTGTCGCGAGGCCGCGCACGTCGAGACCCGGGCAGCCACGCTGCGTCAACTCGATGGAGAACGATGGAAACCGAGGGAAATCCTCGTGGACGCAATTACAGCATTACCGCGTGGAATTCCGGCGCCGAAACGCCGTGTGGCGGTCCCGGAGAGTTCCGGGACCGCCACACGCGTGAATCGAATTGTCGCCCTTGGGCGATCAGGCGTCGGCCGCCTCCACGGCACGCACCCGAGCGCGCGCCGCGTTCTGCGCCTCCTCGGAGGCGTTCGGATCGGACAGCACCGACCGCGCGGACTCGACGTCGATATCGGCGGCGAATTCCGCGGTCTCCGCGAGGATCCGGACGGTCTTGGCGGTGACGGAGAAGAATCCGCCGTGCACCGCGGCGACGATGCGCTCGCCGTCGGTGCCGACGATCGTCACCGCGCTGTCCTCGGCCAGCTGGCCGAGCACCGGCTCGTGGCCGGGCAGGATACCGATCTGACCCTCGGTGGTCTGGGCGCTGACGAAAGTCGCCTCGCCCGACCACATCCGGCGTTCGATGGAAACCAGATCGACTGACATTTCCGCCATGGTCGACTACTTCCCGGCGATCTTCTTCGCGGCCTTCTCGACGTCGTCGAGACCACCGCAGGAGTTGAACGCCTGCTCGGGGAAGTGGTCGAACTCGCCCTTGCAGACCCGGTCGAAGTCGTCGATGGTCTGCTCCAGCGGCACGACCGAACCCACCTGACCGGTGAACTTCTCGGCCACGATGAAGTTCTGGCCCAGGAACTTCTCCAGGCGACGGGCGCGGCCGACGAGGACCTTGTCCTCCTCGGAGAGCTCGTCCATGCCGAGGATGGCGATGATGTCCTGAAGTTCCTTGTACTTCTGCAGGATTCGCTTCACCTCGTTGGCCACCGCGAAGTGCCGGTCGCCCACGATCGACGCCTCCAGGATGCGGGAGGTCGAGGTCAGCGGGTCGACGGCGGGGTAGATGCCCTTCTGCGAGATCGGGCGGGAGAGCTCGGTGGTCGCGTCCAGGTGGGCGAAGGTGGTCGCCGGGGCCGGGTCGGTGTAGTCGTCGGCGGGCACGTAGATCGCCTGCATCGAGGTGATCGAGCGGCCGCGGGTCGAGGTGATCCGCTCCTGCAGCTGGCCCATCTCGTCGGCGAGGGTCGGCTGGTAGCCGACGGCCGAGGGCATGCGGCCCAGCAGGGTCGAGACCTCGGAACCGGCCTGGGTGAACCGGAAGATGTTGTCGATGAACAGCAGCACGTCCTGGCCCTGCACATCGCGGAAGTACTCCGCCATGGTCAGCGCCGACAGGGCGACGCGCATACGCGTCCCCGGCGGCTCGTCCATCTGGCCGAAGACGAGCGCGGTGTCCGGCAGCACGCCCATCTCTTCCATTTCCAGGTGCAGGTCGGTGCCCTCACGGGTGCGCTCACCGACGCCCGCGAACACCGAGGTGCCCGAGAACTCCCGCGCGATACGGGTGATCATCTCCTGGATGAGCACGGTCTTGCCGACGCCCGCGCCGCCGAACAGGCCGATCTTGCCGCCCTTCACGTAGGGGGTCAGCAGGTCGATGACCTTGATGCCGGTCTCGAGGATCTCGGTCTTGCCCTCGAGCTGGTCGAAGGCGGGGGGCTCGCGGTGGATGCCCCACTGCTCGCCGTCGCGGCCGGTGCCCGGCGCGTCGAGGCAGTCGCCGAGGGCGTTGAAGACGTGGCCCTTGACGACGTCACCGACGGGCACCGAGATCGGCTTGCCGGTGTCGGTGACGTCGACGCCGCGGACCAGGCCGTCGGTCGGCTGCATCGAGATACAGCGAACGATGTTGTCGCCCAGGTGCTGTGCGACCTCGAGGGTCAGCGTCTTGGCGACCGAGGGCAGGGTGACCTCGGCGTGCAGGGCGTTGTACAGCTCGGGAATGGCGCCGCGGGGGAATTCGACGTCCACGACGGGGCCGATGACCCGGGCGACGCGGCCTGTGCCAGCGCCCGCCCGGCTGGTGTTCTCAGCGGTAACTGCTGCGGTCATTTGTTCTCTTCCTGGGGCTAGGGCTTAGTCGCTCGGAGTCGCTGCCAGCGCGTTCGCGCCGCCGACGATTTCGCTGATTTCCTGCGTGATGTTCGCCTGCCGGATCGAGTTCGCTTGGCGCGTAAGGCCGTTCACCAGCTCGGTGGCGTTGTCGGTGGCGGCCTTCATCGCGGTGCGGCGCGCGGCCGACTCCGAGGCCGCGGCCTCGAGCAGCGACGCGTAGATCCGGGTGTTCACGTACTTCGGCAGCAGTCGGCCGAGCAGCGTGTCGGCGTCGGGCTCGAACTCGTACAGCGGATGGATGTCCGCGGTCGGCGAGTCGGTGACGAAGTCCTCGCCGAGGTCGTAGTTCTCCTCGACGTAGCTCACCTGGATCGGCGCGAGCCGGCGGACCTCGGGCACCTGCGAGAGCATCGACACGAACCGCGTGTAGACGATGTGGATCTCGTCGACGCCCTCGATCGTGCCCTCGCCGTTGGGCGCGGGCACCTCCTTGCCCGAACCCGCCATGAACGCCTCGACCAGGTTCTCGCACGCCGCCGACGCGTCGGTGTAGTGCGGCTGCTGGGAGAACCCCACCCACGAGCCGACCACCCGGCGGTTGCGGAACGTGTAGTAGGTCAGGCCCTTCGCGCCCATCACGTACAGCACCGGCTCCTTGCCCTCGGAGCGCAGTGTCGTCATGAGTTCCTCGGCGCGCCTGAGCACGTTCGAGTTGTAGCCGCCGGCCATGCCGCGGTCGCTGGTGATGACCAGGATCGCGGCGCGGCTCGGGTTCTCCCGCTCGGTGAGCAGGGGGTGGGTGAGGTTGGACGAGGCGCTCGCGAGTTCGCTCAGCACCTTCGTGATCTCCTCCGCGTACGGCTTCGCGGCGGCGACCCGGGCCTGCGCCTTGCTGATTCGCGAGGTCGCGATCAGCTCCTGGGCCTTGGTGATCTTCTTGATCGAACCCACGCTACGAATGCGGGAGCGCAATTCACGCAAGCTTGGCATTGGTCACACTCCCTTCGTTGCTCGATAGCACAGTCGCATTGGCTCGCCGCGTTACTTCTCGACGTGCTTGCGGGTGACCGACAGCGACTCGACCTCTTCGTGGTCGAGCTGATCGGCCTCGGCCTCGTTCACCACACGACTGCCGTCGGAGGCCAGGAAGCCCTTCTTGAAGTTCTCGGTCTCGGCCTTGATCTGCTCGGCGGCCTCGCCCTCGAGCACCTTGCCGCCCTCGATCGACTTGAACGCGTCGGCGGCGGAGCGGTGCAGGTTCTCCAGCAGCTCGCTGTTGAACCGGCGGATGTCGCCGACCGGCACCGAGTCGTAGAAACCGGCGTCGACCAGGTACAGCGAGACGATCTGGTCCTCGACCGAGACCGGGGAGTACTGGTCCTGCTTGAGCAGCTCGACCCAGCGGGCGCCGCGCTCGAGCTGGGCCAGCGAGGCCGCGTCCAGGTCGGAGGCGAAGGCGGAGAACGCCTCCAGCTCACGGAACTGGGCCAGCTCCAGACGCAGCGAGCCGGAGACCTTCTTCATGCCCTTGGTCTGCGCGGCGCCGCCGACGCGGGAGACCGAGGTGCCGACGTTGATCGCCGGGCGGACGCCCTTGTTGAACAGGTCGGACTCGAGGAAGACCTGGCCGTCGGTGATGGAGATGACGTTGGTCGGGATGAACGCCGAGATGTCACCGGCCTTGGTCTCGATGATCGGCAGCCCGGTCATCGAGCCCGCGCCCATCTCGTCGGACAGCTTCGCGCACCTCTCCAGCAGGCGGGAATGCAGGTAGAAGACGTCACCGGGGTACGCCTCGCGGCCCGGCGGGCGACGCAGCAGCAGCGAGATCGCGCGGTACGCCTCGGCCTGCTTGGACAGGTCGTCGAATACGATCAGGACGTGCTTGCCCTGGTACATCCAGTGCTGGCCCAGCGCCGAACCCGTATAGGGGGCAAGCCATTTGAAGCCCGCGGAGTCCGAGGCGGGGGCGGCGACGATGGTGGTGTACTCCATCGCGCCGTGCGACTCGAGGGCCGCCTTCACGCCCGCGATGGTCGAGCCCTTCTGGCCGATCGCGACGTAGATGCAGCGGACCTGCTTGGTCGGGTCGCCGGTCTCCCAGTTGGCCTTCTGGTTGATGATGGCGTCGATGCAGACCGCGGTCTTGCCGGTCTTGCGGTCGCCGATGATCAGCTGACGCTGACCGCGGCCGATGGCGGTCAGGGCGTCGATGGCGGTGATGCCGGTGGCCATCGGCTCACCGACCGGCTGACGCTGCAGCACGGTCGCGGCCTGGAGTTCGAGGACGCGACGCTCGTCGGCCTCGATCTCGCCCAGGCCGTCGATCGGCGCGCCCAGCGGGTCGATGACGCGGCCCAGGAACTTGTCGCCGACCGGGACGGAGAGCACGTCACCGGTCCGGCGGACCTCCTGGCCCTCCTCGATGTTCTCGAACTCACCCAGGATGACCGCGCCGATCGAGGTGTCCTCGAGGTTCAGCGCGACGCCGAGCACGCCGCCCGGGAACTCCAGCAGCTCGTTCGTCATCGCCGACGGCAGGCCACTGACATGGGCGATGCCGTCGCCGGTGTCGGTGACGATGCCGACCTCCTCGATGGAGGTCTCGGGGGTGTAGCTCTGGGTGTAGCTCTCGATAGCGCTACGGATCTCATCGGGGGAGATCGTCAGCTCCGCCATGGTTCTTCCTGCTCTCGCTGTGGTCTGAAGGAATGTCGGGGGGTGTGCGGCTAGGTCAGCGACTGCCGCAGCCGCTGCAACCGGCCGATCGCGCTGCCGTCGATCACGTCGTCACCGACGCGCACGACGACACCGGCCAGCAGGGTCGGATCGACCTGCACGTGCACGGTGACCGGCTTGTCGTAGATCCGCTGCAGCGAGGCCGCCAGGTGTTCGCGCTGCTGTGGGGTCAGTTCGACCGCCGCGCGCACGTGCGCGACGATCTGCTTGCGCAAGGACGCCGCCAGATCGGACAGCCGATCGAAGACGGGACCGACGTCGCCGACCGACCGGCCCACGGCGTGCTGGGCCAGCTGCAGGGTGATGTCCTCGACCTTGCCGCTGAGCAGCCTTTCCAGCAGCTCGCGCTTGGCCTGCGCCGACGTGTTGCGGGCGGCGAGGGCCTGTTCGAGGTCCGGATTGTCCTCGACGATCCGGCCGAGCCGGAACAGCTCGTCCTCGACGGCGTCGATCCGGCCGCGGTCGGTCGCGGCCCGCAGCAACGACTCCTGCCCGAGCAATTCCAGCGTGTCGACCAGGTCCCGGGTGCGGGACCAGTTCTGGGCGACGGCGGTGGTCAGCACGGCCAGGGTGGCCGCGCTGATCTTGCCGCCGAAGACGCGTTCGGCCAGTTCGGCGCGTGCCGAACTCGATACCGACTTATCCGCGAGCGCTACACGCAGCGAACGCTGGTCGTCGAGTACGGCGACAACGGCGAACAATTCGGAGCCCGTCGTGGCGGCGACGGAGTCGCTCCCGGTGAGAGCGGCCGACAGAGCTTCCCGAGCCCGGGAGCTCGCCTCACGGCTCGCTGCGTACATGCTTCCCACTTTCGTGTCGTTACCTTCCGACCCCGATGCCGGCCTTGTCGTCCAATTCTGCAAGGAATCGGTCGATCGAGGTGGCCTGCTTGGCCTGATCCGACACCGACTGTCCGATGATCTTCTCGGCCAGATCGACCGCGGTGCGGCCGAGTTCACCACGCAACTCTGTCACGATCTGCTGCCGTTGCGCTTCGAGTTGGGCATGTCCGGAAGCCACGATGCGGTCGGCCTCGGCCTGGGCCTCGGAGCGCAGCTGCGCCAGGATCTGCTGGCCCTGGTTGCGCGCCTCCTCGCGGATGCGCGCGGCCTCGAGGCGGGCCTCGGCCAGCTGCTGCTGGTACTGCTCGAGCGTCGCCTGCGCCTCGGCCTGCGCGGCCTCGGCCTTGGCGAGACCGCCCTCGATCTTGTCGGAGCGCTCGTCGAGCACCTTCTGCAGGCGCGGGATCACGTACTTGTAGAACACGAACGCGATGATCGCGACGCAGACCAGCGACCAAATGATGTCGTAGTTGGCCGGGAGGAGCGGGTTGTGCTCTTCCTCGGCCGCGAGCAAAAAGGTCCCGTTCATGGCAATCAGAAAATGAAGCCGGCGACGAGGCCGATCAGGGCCAGCGCCTCGGTGAACGCGATGCCCAGGAACATGTTGGTCCGGATCGTGCCCTGCAGCTCGGGCTGGCGAGCGATGCCCTCGATCGCCTTGCCGACCACGATGCCCACGCCGATGCCGGGGCCGATGGCCGCCAGACCGTAACCGATGGCGCCGTAGCCCTTCACCTTGTCGGAGGTCTGGGCGAGTTCGGCGGCCACGTAGGAGAGGCTCATGAGATTTTCTTTCCCTTTCTGTTGCCCACACCCCCGGCGGCGTGTGGGTCAGTCTTTGTGCGGTTGTGCGGTCAGTGCGAGTCGGCGTGCTGGGCCAGGCCGATGTACACGGCGGTCAGCAGCGCGAAGACGTAGGCCTGCAGGAAGATCACCAGCATCTCGAACAGCGTGAAGGCGAGTCCGCCCGCGAGCGAGAACGGGGACAGGCCCTTCATCCACGCGGCGCCGTCGAACAGGAAGAACTGCGTGGCGGTGAAGAACAGCACCAGCATGATGTGCCCGGCGAGCATGTTGGCCATGAGTCGCACGGTCAGCGTGAACGGGCGCAGGATGAAGGTCGAGATGAACTCGATCGGGATCAGCAGCACGTGCATCGCGGGCGGCACGTTGGGCACCACGATCGACGAGCGCATGTACTTCCAGAAGCCGTACTTCTTGATGCCGATGTAGTTGAACGCGAGGTAGGCGATCACCGCGAGCACCAGCGGCATACCGATTCGCGCGTTCGAGGAGATGTTCAGGAACGGGATGATGCTCGAAAAGTTCAGGAACAGGACCGTGAAGAAGATGGTGGCGATCAGCGGGAAATACTTCCTGCCGGTTTCCTTGCCGAGCACCTCGTCACAGATCTGCTCACGCACGAACACCAAACCGTATTCGGCGACATTCTGCAGGCCGCGCGGTACGAGTCGGGGCCGCCGGAACGCCAGCAACATCACGCCGATCAGCACGAACGTCATCACGATGCGGATCAGCATCAGACGGTCGATTGCGAAAGGAGTACCCGCGAACAGCAACGCGTCCGGGAAGAAGTCATCTAGCGAAGGCGGTGTGAACTCGCCTGCCAAAGTGGTGACGCTCAGCGTTCTCTCCCGTGTTCGGGCCGCGGGTATGGGTCAACCCGCGGTTCGATCGGACATTGACGATCTGGTGGTCGACTCAGGTCGGCTCGAAGTTCGTCAGCAGCTGTGCGGGGAATCACCCGCTCGTGGCGTCTGTACGTCGGCGACATCGTCGACGGTGCAGAGCCGAACCCCGCAGGGCCGGCACGGCTGTAAGCATAGCCGCTCCCATGAGGAAGTAGTGACCGCCCTATGGACCGGATGCTTACGGTAAAGAGTTTACCAAGGTATCTACGACAACGTGTAGGGGGTCTCGTCACGCCTTGGAATGATCTTGATTCGCCGCCCGCTCGTCCGGCGTCGCGACAATCGGAACCCGTTGCCGCAACAGCCCGTAGGTCTCCGCGCCGAGCACGATCAGCAGCGCGCCCACGACGGTCAGGAACAGGGTCATGCGGTCGTAGAAATCGAAGCGCTGGAGAATCGCGACGACGATCATCACGACCAGCAGTTTCCCGACCCAGGAGGCGAGCATCACCATGCCCTGGATCCCGGAATCCAATTTCGCGCTGAACAGCACCAGCGCCGCGGTCGTGAGAATGAAGAATCCCCCGATGGCCGATCCGATCAGCGCGCCCCACAACCCGGGCAGTCCCGCGAGGATCGAGCCGAGCACCGCCGAGACGATCACCAGCGCGACCAACCCCACGATGCCGGAGCGCAGGGCCGCGCGCAGCGGGGCGTCGGGATGATGCTCGGGTGCGGGGCTCACGCCGGCCAACTCTACCCGTCGCCCGCGACGCCCCCGCGCGGCGTCCGGCGGCGCAGCCCGACCGCCTCCCGCAACGACGGCACGGCCGTCACCACCAGCGCGAACACCAGTCCGGCCGCGAACAGCAACACCACCAGCCGCCGATCCATGAGCGAGGTCCCCACGGCCCCGAAGGCCAGCACCCCGACCCACAGATAGATCAGCAACACCACCCGCCGCTGCGAATGCCCGATCTGCAACAGCCGGTGATGCAGATGCATCTTGTCCGGCGTGGAGAAACTCACGCCCGCCCGCGCCCGCCGCACGATGGCCATCACCAGATCGAGCACCGGGATGAACATCACCGCGCCCACGAGCAGCAGCGGCGACAGCAGACCCACGATGTCGCGCGGCCCGTACCCGGTGAGCGGGATGCGCCCCGACGCGCCCGTGGACACCGCGGCGAGCATGAGCCCGATCAGCATCGAGCCGGAATCGCCCATGAACAGCCGGGCCGGGGAGAAGTTGTGTGGCAGAAATCCCAGGCAGCCCCCCGCGAGCGCGGCGGCGAGCAGCGCGGGCGGATAGGTGTCGGTGGCCCCGCCCTGTTCGTAGAGCAGCCCCACGGTGAACACGAACACCGCGCCCCCGGCGATGAGCCCCAGCCCGGCCGCGAGCCCGTCCAGGCCGTCGACGAAGTTCATCGCGTTGATCATGACCACGGTGATGCCGACGGTCACCAGCCCGCCCTGCAACGGATCCAGCACCACGGTCGTGTTGTTGAACGGGTTGTAGACGGCCACCCAGCTCAAGCCCATGACGGCCATCACGCCCGCGGCGGTGATCTGCCCCACGAGTTTCGTCAGCCAGTCCAGCCCCCAGCGGTCGTCGAGTACGCCGACCCCCACGATCAGCGTTCCCGCGACCACCACCGCCGGGATGTCGTGCGGGTACTCGAATCCCCTTCGCAGCGCGGGCAATTGGTGCGCGAAGGCCACCGCGGCGAGCACGCCGAGATAGATGCCCACCCCGCCCATCCGCGGAATCGGCTTGACGTGCACATCGCGTTCGCGCGGAATCGCCACCGCCCCGAACCAGATGGCCAGCACGCGGATACCGCCGGTGGACAGCAGGGTGATCACGGTCGAGACGAGCAGCACGAGCAACAGCTCGCGCAGCGGAACGACAGCGCCCTGACTGTATGCCGTTGCCTGACTGAGAAGCATCTACCAGGCCGTCACCGGGTGGTCTCGGGCGTCAGCTCGTCCGGCGACAGACCCAGGACCTCGGCCACCCGCGCCGCGGTGACCGCGCCCTCGCGCAGGATGCGCGGGGTGTCGGCGGTCAGGTCGACGATGGTGGAGGCGACGCCGTGCTCGGCCGGGCCGCCGTCGAGATAGACGTTCACCAGCTCGCCCAGCTGATCGCGCGCCTCGTCGACCGTGGTCGCGGGCGGGCGGCCGGACACGTTCGCGCTCGACACCGCCAGCGGGCCCACCTCGCGCAGCAGTTCCAGCGCGACCGGATGCAGCGGCATCCGCAGCATCACCGTGCCCCGCGCGTCGCCGAGATCCCAGGCCAGCGAGGGCGCCTGCTGCACAACCAGACTCAGCCCGCCCGGCCAGAACGCGCGGATCAGCTCGCGGGCCTGCGGCTGCACCGAGAACACGAGCCCGTCGATGGTGTTCCACGAGCCGACCAGCACCGGGACCGGCATGTCCCGCCCGCGGCGCTTGGCCGCGAGCAGCGCGGAGACCGCCGCGGAGTCGAAGGCGTCGGCGGCGATTCCGTAGAGCGTGTCGGTCGGGATGACAGCCAGCCGTCCGGATTTCAGGGTGGCTCGCGCGGCGGTGAGGCCGGCGGCCCGCGAGTCGGGATCGGAGCAGTCGTAGACGGTACTCACGGCGTGGAGTCTATGTGTTGGTTCCGAGCGGACGATGATCGGAGTGGCGGGCCGGTCCGCTCAGCGGACGAGACGGCCCAGAAGCGCCGAGGCGCAGGCGATTCCGAGCACGGCCGCGGCGACCAGCACACCCATGTCGAGCCAGAGGTGGTGCGGCCCGCCGACCAGCAGTCCGCGCAGCGCGTCGACCTCGTAGCTCAGCGGATTCACCCGCCCGATCGCTTGCAGCCAGCCCGGCATGAGGTCGATCGGGTACAGCGCGTTCGAGGCGAAGAACAGCGGCATGGTGATGGCCTGGCCGATGCCCATCAGGCGATCGCGGGTGCCCGCGAGGCCCGCGATGGTCATCGACAGGCAGGCGAAGAAGGCCGCGCTCAGGATCACCGCGACGATCGCGCCGAGCAGCTTCAGCGGATTGAGCGTCATGTGCACGCCCATGATCAGCGCGAGGACCACGATGATCAGCACCTGGGCCACCGACCGCACCCCCGCCGCGAAGCATTTCCCGGTGATCAGCGCCGCGCGCGGGGTGGGAGTCACCATGAGCTTGTTCAGGATTCCCGCGTCGCGATCCCAGATCAGCTGGATGCCGTAGAAGATCGCGATGAACAGCGCGGACTGGGCGATGATCCCGGGCGTGAGGAAATCCAGGTAGGGCAGTTCTCCGGTGGGGATCGTGCGCAGGCGGGCGAAGGTGGTGCCGAAGATCAGCAGCCACAACGCCGGTTGCACGGCCCGGGTGACCAGTTCGGTACGGTCGCGACGCAACTTCTGGAGTTCGACGATTGCGAAGGTGCCGATGCGCGAGCCCAGCGCGATCAGCCGCGCCGCGCCGCGGGGTGCCCTGCGCGGCGGCGGGAAATCAACCGGCGCGCTGTGCGGTTCTACGCGTGTTCCGGACACCGCGCAGCCCTCCCTCCGTGTTGTCCTCGGCCAGATCGGCGCCCGCGTGGTGACGGAAGACGTCCTCCAGCGTGGCGTCGGGGCCGAGGGCTCGTTTCAATTCCTCCGGCGCGCCGACCGCGCGCAGGGTTCCCTTGTGCAACAATGCGATTCGATCGCAGAGCGCGTCGGCCTCACCCATGTAATGGGTGGTGAGCAGGACGGTGGTGCCGAACCGGTCGCGCAGGTCGCGCACCCGCTCCCACACCCCGTCCCGGGCGATCGGATCCAGGCCGACCGTCGGTTCGTCGAGAACGAGTAGTGCCGGACGGTTGACCAACGCCTGGGCCAGCTCGAGGCGGCGCACCATGCCGCCGGAATAGCTCGCCGCGAGCCGATCGGCGACGTCGAGCAGATCCATGGCGGCCAGCGCGTCGGTCACCCGGCGGGCGCGTTCGCGGCGCGGCACGTCGAACAGCCGGGCGAACCACATGACGTTCTGGCGTCCGGTCAGCGTGGCCTCGACCGAGAGTTGTTGCGGCACATAGCCGAGGTTGTAGCGGATATCGATGTCGCGGCGGCCCACCTCGAATCCGAGTACCCGGACCGTGCCCTCGCGCACCGGCATGAGAGTGGTGAGCAGGCGGATGGTGGTGGTCTTGCCCGCGCCATTGGGGCCGAGCAGGCCGAAGATCTCGCCGCGGTCGATGCGCAGATCGAGGTGGTCGACGACGACGTGGTCGCCGTAGCGTTGGGTGAGGCCCTCGCATTCGATTGCGGGAAGCCGGTTTTCGGTCATCTGCCCTTCCTCGTCTCGCGGTCGTGCAGGATCTCGGTCAGCTTGTTCACCACGGCGAGGCCGCGGGTGAGTTCCTCGCGTTCCTCGGCGGTCAGTTCGGCCAGCGCGGTCGCGATGAGATCGTGGTGCCGCCTGCGCGTCTCGTCGACCCGCTGCTGCACGCGCGCGGGCAGGCTCAGTCGCATCACCCGGCGGTCCTCCGGATCGGACTCCCGTTCCAGCAGTCCCGCCTGCACCAATGCCGTCACGAACGTCGACACGCTGTTGGCCGCCAACCCCAGCTCCCCCGCGGCCTCCTTCACCGAGATCCCCGGATTGCGGCCCACGAGCCGCAGGAACTCCGACTGCGAGGCGCTGACCCCCGACCGATCGAACGCCCGCCCGGCCAAGCGCCCGACCTGCCGCCGGAATCGCCCGAATGTGCGCAGCAGCCCGCCGACCAACTCCCGATCGGTGGCCTGAGTGGTGGACTCCATGCCCGCAACGATACCTCTGAATCAGAGGTAAATCACTCCGAGTCAGAGGTAATTTTCCGCCGAACCGAGACGAACCGCGGCTTCCCCGCCAGATCCGGATGCTCGACCACCTCGTCGAAACCCCCGTGAGCAGCGAAAAGCCCTGCGGCCCCGGACCCGTTGGAATCGTCGTGCTCGACCGCTGCCACCCCACCGGGGCGCAGCAGACGCGCGATGGTCCCGACCATCGGGCGGATGACCGACAACCCGTCCGCCCCGCCGAACAAGGCGACATGCGGATCATGGTCGGCCACTTCGGGATCCAGCACGGCATCGGCGGGGATGTAGGGCGGATTCGAGACGACGACATCGACGCGCCCGTTCAGCGCGGCGAGGAGCGCGGGATCGGTGACATCCCCCGCGTGCAGCCGGATGGCCGTATCCCCTTCGGCCACACGGGCTTCCGCGTTGCGTGCCGTCCAGGCCAGCGCCGCCGGATCCAGTTCGACCGCGTGCACGTCCGCGTCCGGCCGGGCGTGGGCGACGGCCAGCGCGAGCGCCCCGGACCCGGTACACAGATCCACGACGACGGGCCGATGCTCGCGCCCCAGCACCTCGAGCCGCGCCAGCGCCCACGCGAACAGCAATTCGGTCTCCGGGCGCGGCACGAAAACCCCGGGCCCGACGGACAGCTCGATCTCCCCCATGGCCGCGGTGCCCGTGAGATGTTGCAGCGGAACGCGTTCCGCGCGCCGCGCCACCAACGCCCGGAGTTCGGCGGACTGCTCCTCGGTGACCAGCGGAATCAATGCCAGTCGAGGCCGTTCCACCCCGAGCACATGCGCAGCCAGATACTCGGCGTCGACCCGGGGGCTCGGCACGCCCGCCCGCGCGAGCACCTCGACGGCCTCGGCCAGCGCGGAACGCAGCGGAACGCGCGTCACGAAATCACTCCGCCGCCAACCGTGCCGCTCGGTCCGCTTCACTCAATGCGTCGAGGAGGGTGTCCAACTCCCCATCCAGCACCGAATCCAAGTTGTGAGCTTTGAAGCCGATGCGGTGGTCGGTGATCCGGTTCTCCGGGAAGTTGTAGGTGCGGATGCGTTCGGATCGATCCACCGTGCGGACCTGGCTCGCCCGTCCGGCGGCCGCCTCGGCGTCGGCCTGCTCCTCGGCGAGCGCCTGCAACCGGGCGGCGAGCACCTGCATGGCCCGCGCCTTGTTCTGCAGCTGCGAACGCTCGTTCTGGCAGGTCACCACGATGCCCGTGGGCAGATGCGTGATGCGCACGGCCGAATCGGTGGTGTTGACACCCTGGCCGCCCTTACCCGAGGACCGGTAGACATCGATGCGCAGATCGGATTCGTCGATCTGGACCTGCTCGACCTCGTCGGGCTCGGGATAGATGAGCACACCCGCGGCGGAGGTATGGATACGTCCCTGGGATTCGGTCACCGGCACGCGCTGGACGCGATGCACGCCGCCCTCGAACTTCAGCCGCGACCACACCCCGTCCCGGCTGGGCTCGCGGCTCTTGATCGAGATCGTCGCGTCCTTGTACCCGCCCAGATCGGAGATGTTGGCGTCGAGCACCTCGACCTTCCACCCGCGCCGCTCCGCGTAGCGGACGTACATGCGCGCCAGATCCGAGGCGAACAGGGCCGACTCCTCGCCGCCCTCACCGGATTTCACCTCGAGCACCACATCGTCGGCGTCGTGCGGATCGCGCGGCGCGAGCAGATCGGTGAGCGTCTTCTCCAGCTCCTCGACCTGCCGCTCGAG
This sequence comes from Nocardia sp. NPDC004068, assembly GCF_042874315.1. Classification (NCBI taxonomy): domain Bacteria; kingdom Bacillati; phylum Actinomycetota; class Actinomycetes; order Mycobacteriales; family Nocardiaceae; genus Nocardia; species Nocardia sp. NPDC004068. Next base: position 15,734 of record NZ_JBIAMW010000029.1, on the reverse strand, counting down.
GTCGGGCACCTCGGCCGCGAACGCCGCGTCGTCGGCCGCCAGCTCCCGCGCCGCCGCGAGATCGTCCCGCGCGCTCGCCAACTTGTTGTAGGTCGACATGACCGGAGCCAACTCGGCGAACCGCTTTCCCACGCGCCGCGCCTCACCCGGATTGTTGTGCAGCGCGGGGTCGGACAACTGCGTCTCCAGACCCGAGTACTCGGCCAGGATGTCGTCGATCGCGGAGGGGGCCGTCTTGTCGGCCATCGAAGGTGCTCCTCGGGAGAAGGTCGAAAGGGTCGCCAAACAGGCCGACGCCCGGCCTGCGGTGCAGGACGGGCGTCGGTGGGACAGCTACTTGGCGTCGGCCTTCTTGGCGCGCTTGCCGTAGCGGGCCTCGAAGCGGGCGACGCGGCCGCCGGTGTCGAGAATCTTCTGCTTGCCCGTGTAGAACGGGTGGCACTGCGAGCAGACCTCGACGGTGATGTGGCCCGACTCCTTGGTGCTGCGGGTCTCGAAGGTGTTGCCGCAACCGCAGACGACGGTGGTCGGCACGTAAGCCGGGTGGATTCCTGCCTTCATGGGTGTCCTTTCGATGTGGTCGCCGGGTCGCCGTCGACATGCGAGGGCGTGAACCGGAACCGACTAGGCGGGATGCTCTGCGTTCTACCAGCAGACGCACCAGCGGATCAGTATGCCAGAACGGCTGGCACGACCTGTCAACGCACCCCCGTGCGGTTTGATTCCCGGAGCGCCCCCGCCCATTCCCGGAGCGCCCCCGATCCCTGCACCCAGGAAAGTACGGGCGCGCGCGGACCCGGATCTCGAGTGACGCTGAAGTCGAGTAGTTCGCTACTCGGGAACGCGTACAGGTCTGTTCATAGAGTAACCCCAGGTGAGTACCGGGTGCTTACGGGAAAGGGACAGCAGTGAATCTCCACGCCGCTCGGGGGGCGGGTACGCGGCCGGCCGCGACGACGTTCGCGGCGCTGTTCGTGCTCGCGGCCATCGGCTGGTGGTCGACGCCCGACGATCCGCGGACCGCGTTGCCCGCGCACGCCCCCACCGACACACCGACCTACGAATACACCGCCACGGCCGTCTCGACCGGCGGCGTCGCGACCGTGACCGCGCTGATCCTCGGCTTCCTGGTGGTCGGCGCGGCCGGGATCGGACTGGTCTTCTTCCGTCCGGCCCCGCGAACACCACGGCGGCCCCGCCGAAGCGGGGCCGCCGTGGTACGGGTTCGAGCGCTTACTCCTCGAGCGCGCCCGGTGCGGTCTTGGAGACCGTCATCAGGAACTCGAGATTGGTCTTGGTCTTCTTCAACCGGTCGATCAACAGGTCGATGGCCTGGTGCGAGTCCAGCCCGGACAGCACTCGGCGCAGCTTGTGGATGACCGCGGCCTCGTCGGGCGACATCAGCAGGTCGTCGCGACGGGTACCGGACGGGTTGACGTCGACCGCCGGGAACACGCGGCGCTCGGCGATCTTGCGATCGAGCTTGAGCTCGGCGTTGCCCGTGCCCTTGAACTCCTCGAAGATCACCGTGTCACCGGTCGACCCGGTCTCCACCATCGCGGTGGCGATGATGGTCAGCGACCCGCCGTTCTCGATGTTGCGCGCCGCGCCCAGGAACCGCTTGGGCGGATACAGCGCGGTCGAGTCGATACCACCGGACAGGATGCGCCCCGACGCCGGTGAGGCGTTGTTGTAGGCGCGCCCGAGCCGGGTGATCGAGTCCAGCAGCACGACCACGTCCTGACCCATCTCCACCAGCCGCTTGGCCCGCTCGATGGCGAGTTCCGCGACCGAGGTGTGGTCGCTCGGCGGCCGATCGAAGGTGGAGGCGATCACCTCGCCGCGCACGGTGCGCTGCATATCGGTGACCTCTTCCGGACGCTCGTCGACCAGCACGACCATGAGATAGACCTCAGGGTTGTTGATCGCGATCGCGTTCGCGATGTCCTGCAGGATCGTGGTCTTACCGGCCTTCGGCGGCGACACGATCAGCGCGCGCTGGCCCTTGCCGATCGGCATGATCAGGTCGATCACGCGCGTGGTCAGCTTGTTGGGCTGGGTCTCGAGCCGCAGGCGCTGGTTCGGGTACAGCGGGGTGAGCTTGCCGAATTCCGGCCGCCGCTTGGCACTTTCGATATCGGCGCCGTTGACGGTGTCCAGGCGCACCAGCGGATCGAACTTCTGCCGCTGGTTGGCCTGCTCGCCCTCGCGGGGCGCGCGCACGGCGCCGGTGATGGCGTCGCCGCGGCGCAGGCCGTTCTTGCGGACCAGGTTCATCGACACGTACACGTCGTTCGGCCCGGCCAGGTAGCCCGAGGTGCGCACGAACGCGTAGTTGTCGAGCACGTCCAGAATGCCCGCCACCGGCTGCAGGACGTCGTCCTCGCGGATCTCGACCTCGTTGCCGCGGGCCTCGCCGCCCTCGCGGTCGCGTCCCCGGCGACGCTCGCGGAACCGGCGACCCCGGCGGCCGCGGCCCTCGTCGTCGGCGTCCGCGTCGGCGCGATTACCGCGATCGCCGCGGTTGCCGTTCTGGTTGTTCTGGTTCTGGCCGTTCTGCTGGCCGCGGTCACCGCGATCGCGCCGCCGGTCGCCGCCGTCCTGCTCCTGCTTGGTGTCGGCGTCCTTGGTTTCGCGGGCCTCGCGGGTCTCCCGGTTGTCCCGGGCCTCGCCCCCGGCGTTCTCGCCCTCGCCCCCGGCGTTCCCGGCGCGCTGCTCGCGGCCGCGACGCTGGCGGCCCCGGCCGCGCTGACCGCCGTCACGGCCGGTGTCGTCACCCGAATCGGCCGGGCGCGCAGCGCTTTCGGCGGCCTCGGCGGGAGCGGCGGCGTTGTTCGCGGGCTTCTCGTCGACGACGCTGTCCAGCGTCGGCTGCTCGACCCGCTGCCGGTCCTTGGCGCGGTCGTGCTTCACCGGAGCGGACTCCTCGCCGGTCGACGGCGCCGCGGCGGGCTGGGACACCTCCGCCTTCGCGTCGGACTTCGTCTCGTTCCGGCCACGCGGGGCCTTTCCGGACGAGGCGGCCTGATTTTCTTTGATGGCGGCGATCAGATCGCCCTTACGCATCCCGGATGTGCCTCGGATACCGAGCTCTCCGGCAAGCGCACGCAACTGCGGCAACAACATTCCAGTCAGCCCCGATCGTGCGACGTCGGTGTGTTCGCTCATCTTCGAAATCTGTCCGGAGTCACTTTCGCGGCGGCCCGAGGAACTTGCGTTGGATTCCACCCCGGGTGTCGCGAGCAGGTCCGTATCTGTCACGGAGATCCTTTCCTTCCCTCGATTGCCGTGTGCTTATTCGAGGGTTTCGTCCCGAAGCCCGGTCATTGCGCCGAGCTCGGATGCCGTATCGCCTGCCCCGCCGGACCGGCCGGTCGTCACCACCTGGGCTTCGACCACCGGTTCACAAAGGTGGGAGAGATCATTCCAGTTGCTTTCCCCATAAGTCCGAGACTCGTGTCCCGAGCCTGAGCAAGGAGCCTGCTGGAGCGATTGCCCTGATGAAGCACCGGCGACATGACGCGCACGATGTACGGACGTGCCCAGGATAGCTCTCACTTTTCACCTCAGCAAGGCAGGCGCGCCGTCAATCCACCCGGACGCCGTCGGAAATGGTCGGTGACACCACTCGAAGGCCCGCGCGGGACGCGCGTTCGCGCAGCTCGGAGGGCAATTCCCCGAGGCTGAAGGCGAGCACGGTCGGGCCCGCCCCCGACACGGTCGCCGCGATTCCCGCCTCGCGCAACAGCCCCACCCATTCGGTCGTCAGCGGCAGCGCGGCGGATCGATACCCCTGATGCAGCCGGTCGGCCGTGGCGGGAAGCAGCAGGTCGGGCCGCTGCGTCAGCGCGACCACCGCCAGCGCGGCCCGGCTGACGTTGAAGGCCGCGTCCCCGTGCGGCACCAGTTCGGGCAGCAGGCCGCGGGTGTGCGCGGTGGCCGAGCGCTCCTCCGGGATGAGCACGGTCGCGCACAGCGCGGGATGCGGGTCCAACCGCACCGCCCGGTAGGTCCGCAGGTGGTGGTCGGCCGCCGGATCGGCGGCGTCCTCGGTCCACGACACCACGATGCCGCCCAGGACGCTGGCGGCCGCGTTGTCGGGATGTCCCTCGAATTCCGAAGCCAGCTGGACCAATTCGTCGTCGTCGCAGACCAGCGACGCGTCGAACTTGGCGGCCAGACCGCGCCCGGCGGCGAGCCCGCCGACCACCGCCGAGGCGGACGAACCGAGCCCGCGTGAGTGCGGAATCACGTTGTGGCACACCACATCCAGGCCGTCGGCCCAGACGCCCGCCGACTCCAGGCCGCGCTCGATCGCGCGCACCACCAGATGCGAAGGGCCCCAAGGGACGTCGTCGGCGCCCTCACCCTCCACTCGGATGGTAAGGCCGGAATCGGTGGTGCGCACGACGATTTCGTCGTACAACCCCAACGCGACCCCGAGCGAGTCGAAACCGGGACCCAGATTGGCGCTCGACGCCGGAACCCGGGCGGTGACCGTGATCCCCGGCGGCAGGGTCCTGGTCATCAATTGACCTTCGCGCGAGCTCAACTCAGGCCAGCTCCAGCTCGCGGGCCACCGCCACCGGATCCACCCCGATCGCCTGCACCTCCGGCATCCCCGACAGCGCGGTGTCGGGGTCCTTGAGGCCGTTGCCGGTCACCGTGCACACCACGGTCAGCCCGGGTTCGAGCCAGCCCTCGGCGCGCGCGGCCAGCAACCCCGCCACACTCGCCGCCGAGGCGGGTTCGACGAAGACGCCCTCGCGCCCCGCGACCAGGCGGTACGCGGCGAGGATCTCGTCGTCGGTGGCCGCGCGGAACGCGCCGCCCGACTCCTCCTTCGCGGTCACCGCGCCGTTCCAGGACGCGGGCGCGCCGATCCGGATGGCCGTGGCGATGGTCTCGGGATCCTTGACCGGGGCCCCGTTGACCAGCGGCGCGGCCCCCGCGGCCTGCACACCCAGCATGCGCGGGCGCGATCCGGTGACGCCGTCGGCGTGATACTCGCTGTAGCCGCGCCAGTAGGCGGTGATGTTGCCCGCGTTACCAACCGGCAGCGCGTGCACGTCCGGCGCCCGGCCGAGCACGTCGCAGATCTCGAAGGCCGCGGTCTTCTGTCCCTCGATGCGCGCCGGGTTGACCGAGTTGACGAGGCCGACCTGCGGGAATTCCGCGGTCACCTTGCGGGCCAGCTCGAGGCAGTCGTCGAAGTTGCCCTGTACCTGAATGATCTTGGCGCCCAGCATGACCGCCTGCGCCAGCTTGCCCATCGCGATCTTGCCCTGCGGAATCAGCACCGCGCAGTGCATACCCGCGCGGGTGGCATAGGCCGCGGCCGAGGCCGAGGTGTTGCCGGTGGACGCGCACAGCACGGCCCGCTGACCGCGCGCCTTGGCGTCGGTCATGGCCATGGTCATGCCGCGGTCCTTGAAGGAACCGGTCGGGTTGGCGCCCTCGACCTTGAGGTACACCTCGCATCCGGTCAACTCGGACAGGTGGTGGGCGGGCACCAGCGGCGTACCGCCCTCGAACAGCGTGACGGGCTCCCAGTCGGCGCCCACCGCCAATCGCTCGCGATAGGCCGCGATCAAGCCGGGCCACGCGCGATGCACGGGCACTCCCGTCGTACTCATTCCTCGGTGCCTTCCAATCTCAGGACGCTGGTCACGGACGTGACGGATTCCAACTCGGCCAGTGCGGCCACCGTATCGGCCAGCGCCGACTCCGCCGCGTGGTGGGTGACCACGACGAGCCGGGCGCCCTCGTCGTGTCCCTCCTGGCGGACCGTCGAGATGCTCACGCCGTGTTCGGCGAATTCGCCGGACACCGCCTGCAACACCCCCGTGCGGTCGGCGACCTTCAGGTTCACGTGGTAGCGGGTCGGCGTGTCGCCGATCGGCGCGATCGGCAGCTCAGCATAGACCGATTCGCCCGGCGCGCGACCACCGTAGAACTTGTTGCGCGCGGCCATCACCACATCGCCCATCACCGCCGACGCGGTCGGCGCGCCGCCCGCACCCTGCCCGTAGAACATCAGTCGCCCGGCGTTCTCGGCCTCCACGACCACGGCGTTGAACGCGCCCGTGACCGCCGAGAGCGGATGCCGGCGCGGGATGAGCGCCGGATACACCCGTACCGAGATGCGTTCCTTGCCGCCCTCGGCGGGTCCGGGCTCCCCCGGCCCGGCGGGCACGCGTTCGCAGATCGCCAGCAGTTTGACCGTACAGCCCACGGCCGCAGCGGTTTCCAGATCCTCGGCGGTGATCTTCGAGATGCCCTCGCGGTACACGTCGGCCGCCGTGACCCGGGTGTGGAAGGCCAGCGAGGCCAGGATGGCGGCCTTCGCCGCGGCGTCGTAGCCCTCGACGTCCGCGGTCGGATCGGCCTCGGCGTAGCCCAGCCGGGTCGCCTCCGCCAGCGTGTCGCCGTAGTCCGCGCCGGTCTCGTCCATCGCCGACAGGATGAAATTCGTTGTGCCGTTGACGATTCCGACCACCCGGTTCACCCGGTCGCCGGACAGCGACTGGATCAGCGGGCGCACCACGGGAATCGCCCCGGCGACGGCCGCCTCGAAGTACAGATCGGCGCGGCTGCGTTCGGCGGCCCGGGCCAGTTCGGCGGTGTAGTCGGCCAGCAGCGCCTTGTTGGCGGTCACCACCGACTTGCCCGCGTTCAGCGCCGCCAGGATGAGCCCGCGCGCCGGATCGATGCCGCCCATCACCTCGACGACGAGATCCACGTCGTCGCGCCGCACCAGCGCCTCGGCGTCGGTGGTCAGCAGGTCGGCGGGAATGCCGCGGTCGATGTCGGTGCGCCGCACCGCGACTCCGCGCAACACCACGGGCGCGCCGACGCGCGAGCGCAGATCGTCGGCGTGCTCGCGCAGGATCCGCACGACCTCGGTGCCGACATTGCCCATGCCCAGGACCGCGACCCCGATCGGATGGTCGGATCCGAACACCGCCCTGTTCCCGGCCCCGGTCATGGCTCCACCTCCAAACTCAGCAGATCCGCCACCGTCTCCCGGCGCAGGATCACCCGTGCCCGCCCGTCCCGCACGGCCACCACGGCCGGGCGGGTGAGCAGGTTGTACCGGCTCGACATCGAGTAGCAGTAGGCGCCCGTGGCCGCCACCGCGATCAGATCGCCCGGCCCGACGTCGTCGGGCAGCCAGGTGTCCCTGATGACGATATCGCCGCTCTCACAATGCTTTCCGACCACGCGCGCCACCACCGGGCCGGAGTCGCTGCCGCGCGAGACCAGGCGGCAGTCGTACTCGGCCTGATACAGCGCGGGCCGGATGTTGTCGCTCATACCCCCGTCGACGCTGACGTAACGCCGCCGCGCGCCCGCGTCGAGGGTCACATCCTTGATGGTGCCGACCTCGTAGAGGGTGACCGTGCCGGGACCGGCGATGGCCCGGCCCGGTTCGACCGCGAGGGTCGGGACGGGCAGGCCGATCTGCGCGGCCTCGGCGCTCACCAGATCGCGCACCTTGGCGGCGAACTCGTCCAGCGGCGGCGGATCGTCGCTCGGCAGATACGAGATGCCCAGTCCCCCACCGAGATCCAGCGTGTGGATCTGCGCGGTGCGCTCCGCGCCGAACTTGTCGATGGCGTCGCGCAGCAGCCGCAGCATGCGCCGCGCGGAGATCTCGAATCCGTCGATGTCGAAGATCTGCGAACCGATGTGGCTGTGCAGGCCCACCAGCCGCAGATTGTCCGCCTCGAACACCCGCGCCAGCGCCTCGAGGGCGTCGCCGCCGGAGATCGAGAAGCCGAACTTCTGATCCTCGTGCGCGGTCGAGATGTATTCGTGCGTATGGGCTTCCACGCCGACGGTGACGCGCACCAGCACGTCCTGCACCACTCCGGCGCGCCCGGCCACGGCCTCGAGCCGGTCGATCTCGATCAGCGAGTCGACCACCACGTGGCCCACCCCCGCGGCGACCGCGGCCTCCAGCTCGGCGACCGATTTGTTGTTGCCGTGCAACGCGATTCGCTTCGCCGGGAAGCCCGCGTGCAGCGCCACCGCCAGCTCGCCGCCGGAGCAGACGTCCAGCGAGAGGCCCTCGTCTCGCACCCACCGGGCGATCTCACCGCACAGAAATGCCTTGGAGGCGTAGTGAACTCGCGCGTTCGCGCCGAACGCGCGGACCATATCGCGGCAGCGCGACCGGAAGTCGTCCTCGTCCACCACGAACAGCGGCGTGCCGAACTTCTCGGCCAGCTCCGTGACCGGGACGCCCGCCAGCCGTACCACGCCGTCGTCGCCACGCGTGGCGTTTCGTGGCCACACCGCGGCGGGCAGATCGATCATCAGAGCCGGATCACGCGGGCGCTCAGGGAGATTCGGCGCGTGCGGGATCTCGGCGTGCCGGGGTCCGGCGGGGTGGGCGCTCATCACATTCGCTCCGGTGCGTCGACGCCGAGCAGCCCGAGGCCGTTGGCGAGTACCTGACGGGTGGCGTTGACCAGTTCCAGACGCGCGGCGTTGACCGGGGTGACCGGATCGTCGCCCTGCGGCAGGATGCGCAGCGTCTTGTTGGTCTGGAACCGGTGGTAGGCCCCGGCCAGCTCCTCGAGGTAGCGGGCCACGCGGTGCGGCTCCCGCAGCGTCGCCGCGCTCGCGACGACGGCCGGGTACTCGCCCAGCGTGCGGATGAGCTCCCCCTCCTCGTCGGCGGTCAGCAGCGCGAGATCCGGTGTGACACCGGCGAATCCGAGATCGGCGGCATTGCGGCCGACCGCGCAGGTGCGGGCGTGCGCGTATTGCACGTAGTAGACCGGGTTCTCGTTGCTCTGCTTGGTCCAGACGTCGAGGTCGATGTCCATGCTGGTGTTGACCGAGCTGCGCACCAGCGAGTAGCGGGCGGCGTCGACGCCGATCAGCTCGACCAGATCGTCCAGTGTCACAACGGTTCCCGCGCGCTTGCTCATCCGCACGGCCTTGCCGTCGCGCACCAGGTTCACCATCTGGCCGATCAGCACCTCGACGGTGCTCGGATCGTCGCCGGAGGTCGCCGCGATCGCCTTCAGTCGCCCGATGTAGCCGTGGTGGTCCGCGCCGAGCATGTAGATGCACAGATCGAAGCCGCGGGCGCGCTTGTCCAGGTAGTAGGCGATGTCACCGGCGACATAGGCGGCCTTGCCGTCGCTCTTGATGACCACGCGGTCCTGGTCGTCGCCGTACTCGGAGGAGGCGATCCACCACGCCCCGTCCTTCTCGTACAGCTTGCCCATGGCCTTGAGCCGCTCCACCGACTCGTCGACCGCGCCGGAGGCGAACAGCGAACTCTCGTTGAAGTAGACGTCGAATTCCGTACCGAACTCGTGCAGGGTCCGTTTGATGTGGTCGAACATCAGCTCGACGCCCTCGCGACGGAACAGCTCGTGCCGTTCGTCGGCGGGCAGAGTCACCGCGTCGGGATGCGCGGTCGTGATCCGCTCGGCGATCTCGGCGATATAGGCCCCGGCGTAGCCGTTCTCCGGCGTCGGCGCGCCGGTGGCCGCGGCGACCAGCGATTCGGCGAACCGGTCGATCTGCGCGCCGTGGTCGTTGAAGTAGTACTCGCGGGTGACCTCCGCGCCCTGACCGGCGAGGATGCGGCCGAGGGCGTCGCCGACCGCGGCCCAGCGGGTGCCGCCCAGATGGACGGGTCCGGTCGGATTCGCGGAGACGAACTCCAGATTGATCTTGGTCCCGGCCAGCGTGCTCGCGCTGCCGTAACCCGCGCCCGCCGCGCGGATCTGCTCGAGGATCGCGCCCTGCGCGGCGGCGGCCAGCCGGATGTTCAGGAACCCCGGCCCCGCCACATCGGCGGACTCGATGCCGTCGTTGGCGGCCAGCGCCTCGGCGAGCAGCCCGGCCAACTCGCGCGGATTCAGTCCGGCCTTCTTACCCACCTGCATGGCCACATTCGTGGCATAGTCACCGTGTTCCGGGTTGCGGGGACGCTCCACCTTGACCTCGTCGGGCAGGACCGCAGGGTCCGATCCACGTTCGACAAGCACCTTCGCGGCGGTGGCGCGAAGGAGATCTGCAAGGTCAGCTGGAGTCACGAGTCTCTATCCTATGGTCTGAGCAGGCGTACGCCGCCATCGGGCACCTCTGGGCAGGCACCCAGCAAACCGGGCCGGTGACACCAGCTTGCCGCATTGCGGGACCGTCCGACATGTCGAAGAGAGCACATCAGCGATGCCGAACACCAGCGCGAAGTCCGCCAAGGCGATTCGTGCCGCCGCCAAGACCGGCCCGGCCCGCAAAGGCGGGGGCACGAACAAGGGCAAGACGCCACTGGGTAACCGGATCCCCTGGGCGACCGTCGGCGCAGCCGTCGTGATCATCGCCCTCATCGCCGCCCTGGCGGTGTACCTGGTGCCGAAGTACCAGGAGAAGGCGGACGCGGAGAAGTTCACCCCGACCGCCGAGAAGAAGGATCCGTCGACCGAGATCGCGGGCGTGGTGAAGAAGGACTACCCCGCGGGCCTGCACGTGCGCGCCCCGCAGCGGGTGGCCTACGACATGAGCCCGCCGATGGGCGGCCCGCACGACGAGTCGTGGGCGGCCTGCACGGGCGTGGTCTACGGCAAGGCCATGCGCACCGAGAACGCGGTGCACGCGCTCGAGCACGGCGCGGTGTGGATCGCCTACAACCCCGATCGGGTCTCCGGCGACGCGCTCGACAAGCTGAAGCAGAAGGTGCAGAACAAGCCCGCCATGCTCATGTCGCCGTACCCGGGCCTGGACAAGCCGATCTCGTTGCAGTCGTGGGGCCATCAGCTCAAGCTGGACAGCGCCGACGACAAGCGCATCGGCGAGTTCATCACCGCGCTGCGGATGAACCAGTACGCCTACCCGGAAGTCGGTGCGGCGTGCGACAACCCGACGTTCGACGCGAACAACCCGCCGCCGTTCGATCCCACTCCCCCCGGCCCCGACGCGGTGCCGATGGACGGCAAGGGCCTGACCCCCGACGCCAGCGAGGGCATGGGCGGCCTGCCCGGCGGCATCCCGGGAATCCCCGGCCTGCCCGGAATGCCCGGAGTCCCGGGTCAGTGACGGCCCCCGGATCACGGCAGCGCACGGCGACCGTCGTCCTCGCGACGGTCGCCGTCCTGCTGGTCGGCGTGGCCATCGGCGTGATCGCCCGAATCCCGTTGCAGCGCCACACCGATGCCGCGCCCGGCGCGGTGGACACCGGCTTCTGCCAGGACATGTCGGTGCATCACGCCCAGGCCGTCCAGATGGCCGGGCTCGAGGTCGCGGGCGGCAGCGATCCGGACGTGAAGCGGCTCGCCTACGACATCCTCACCACCCAGTCCAACCAGGCGGGCCGCATGCAGGGCTGGCTTCAATTGTGGGGCAAGCCGATTGCCGCCGCCGACGGCTACATGGCCTGGATGACCGAGCCCATGAGCGGCCACGACCACGGCACGACCCACCCGATGTCCGGCCCCGTCGCCACCATGCCCGGCATGGCCACCCCCCAGGAACTCGAACAACTCCGCAACCTCACCGGCCCCGCCCAGGACACCCTGTTCCTGCAACTCATGCTCCGCCACCACCAGGGCGGCCTGTCGATGATCGACTACGCCACCACCCACGCCGACACCGACGCCGTCCGCTCCCTCGCCACCAGCATGCGCACCACCCAAACCGGCGAATCCCAACTCATGACCCAAATGCTCACCGCCCGCCAGGCCACCCCCCTCCCCCTCAACTGATCCCCCCGCCACCCCCACCCCCTGGACCACCCTGTTCCGCCTCCGACCGTGACGGTTTTGGCTCCAGCCCCCCGATGCGATACGCTTTCCCAGCCCGATCGGACGACGTGCAAACAACGACGACCGGGTCCACCCCGCCCTCGTAGCTCAGGGGATAGAGCGTCTGCCTCCGGAGCAGAAGGCCGCAGGTTCGAATCCTGCCGAGGGCACTCCAAACCCCAAGCCCCGCCCGATCTTTCATCGGCCGGGGCTTTCCGGTCTCAAGGTCCGCCCGAGCAACCTCCGCCCACCGTCGACAAACCCCCGCCGCAGGTAGTACTCCCGCAACCCCGCCACATCATGCCCCTGCGGCGCGATCACAAGCTCGAGCTCCCCACACCCCCGCTCGGTCGCCCATCCCGCACTGTCCTCGATCAAAGCCTCCGCGATCCCTCGCCGCCGCCACCCGGGCATCACATACAGATCCTCGAGCTCCGCAACCCACCCCTGCTCGAGCCCGAACTTGGCCGTGGTGACACAGAACCCGACCCGAGCCCCATCGCCGATCGCCACCGCCACCCGCGCCGACGACATACTCAGCAACACACCGAGATTCGCCCCCAACTCCTCCCGACCGGTCCCGAACCCTTCCTCCCGGTAGAACGCCACCGCCAGCTCCAGAACCGCCTCGCGATCGGCATCGGCGGCCACCCGAATCGAGTACGCCGCCCCCGTATCGACCATCTACCCAGCCTACGGCCCCCGCGCCTGCCCGAGAGGCAATGCCGACCTCATCCTGCACCCCAACACCAAGTCCTGTGGGCCCTGCTCGCGATCATCGCCGCGATCCCGGTGCCCCGCGGCGGCAGTTTCAGGGCGGGGCGTCATGGGCGGCGACCGGCACGCCGATGAATCCCCACCTCGCACACCGTCCCCACTTCATGGACATCGACTACATGTTCACCGCCGTCCCCGTCCGCGACTTCCCCATCTCCGTCGACTGGTACACCCGCCTCCTCGGCCGCGAGGCCGACGTCCTCGCCATCCCCGACCAGGAGACCATGTGGCAGGTGACCCCCACCGCGTTGCTCTACGTCCTGGTCGATCCGGCGCGGGCCGGGTACACGGTCGTCAATCTGGCCGTGGCCGATCTCGACACCGCGATCACCGAAATCGGTTCGCGCGGAATCGAACACGGGCCGCTCATCGCGGTCGGCCCGGACGGCGCGACCGGACGCAAGGCCCCCTACACCGACCCCGACGGCAACACCGTCTGCGTCATCGAGATCAACGCCTGACCCATGCGGTAGGAAAGACGTATGGAGGCGTTCTACCTGCCCGACCCCTCGGACCCCACCCGGTTCGAATCGACCGAGCTGACCCGCGGCCCGTGGTCCCCCGACGCGCAGCACGGCGGGCCGCCCTCGGCCCTGCTCGGGCATGTCATCGAACGCTGCGAACCGCGCGAGAACTTCCGCGTCGCCCGGGTGGCTGTGGAGATCCTCGGGCCGGTGCCGCTCGCCCCGCTCGTCGTCGAGGCGAAGGTGACCCGGCCCGGCCGTAGCGTCGAGTTGATCGAGGCCACCATGAGTTCGGAACGCGGTCCGGTACTGAAGGCCAACGCCTGGCGGATCCGGCAGGCCGAACCGGAACTCGAGCTGCCCGACGGCATCGTCGCCGACGAGACCCGGCCCGGCCCGGACACCGCCGCCGCGGAGACCCACTTCGAATCCGCGTTCGACGTCGGCTTCCATCAGGGCATCGAATATCGTTTCGTCGCAGGCGATTTCGCCGAACTCGGCCCCGCCACCTGCTGGCTGCGCCTGCGCCGACCCATCGTCGCCGGAACCACCCCGAGCCCCCTCGAACGCACCCTCGTCGCGGCCGACCACGGGAACGGCATCAGTACGGTACTGGATTGGAACAGCTACCTGTTCATCAACACCGACCTCACCGTCACCCTGCATCGCGAGCCCATCGGGGAATGGATCTGCCTCGACGCCGTCACCTATCCGGAACCCAACGGCACCGGTCTGGCGGAATCCCGGCTGTTCGACGAGAAGGGCGCGGTCGGCCGCGGCACGCAGACGCTGCTCATCGGTCACCGGAAATGAGATAGCGCTGGATCGTCGGGCCGATATCGGCCCGGATCCGCTCCGGGGTCAGCGCAACCACCGGCGGCAGCCGTAACACGTAGCGGCACAAGGCAAGTCCGAGAATCTGCGTGACGATCAGACCGGCCCGGCGGGGCGCGTCGGCCGGGTCGCTGACGCGCAGCACCACCGGCATCACCTGCCCGACGAACATCTGCCGGATCCGCTCCACCACCGCCTCGTCGGTGACCGCCGAGCGCAGCAACGTCAGCAGGATCTCATTGCCCGGCGACTCCTCCCACAGTTCCAGAAACCGCCGCACCAGCACATCGCCGAACGACTCCGGGTCGACCGCGGCCAGATCGGGCAGTTCCAGTTCGACATCCAGCGCCGCCGAGAACAAACCCTCCTTGTTCCCGTAGTAGCGCATCACCATGGACGGATCGATCCCGGCGTCGGCCGCGATCGCGCGGATCGTCGCCTTGCGGAAACCGTCCTCGGCGAAGCGTTTTCGCGCGGCGTCGAGGATCGCGGCCCGCGTGGCGTCGGAACGGCGGGGGGTGGTCTCGAGCGGCATGCCAACAACTGTAGGCCAACAAGTGTTGACATGCCACCACCCTCGTCTTATCGTTGATGCCAACAGCCGTTGGCCAACAAATGTTGGCAAGTATGAGGAGCAGGTCATGAGCACTCTTCCCGCCACCGCCTCGGTCGTCATCGTCGGCGCCGGACCCGCCGGACTCACCGCGGCCATCGCGCTCGCCGACGCGGGTGTCGACGCGGTGGTCCTGGACCGACTCGCGGAGGGCGCCAACACCTCTCGCGCCGCCGTGGTGCACGCCCGCACGATGGAGGTGCTCCAGGAGTTCGGCATCGCCGAGGAACTGCACGAGCTGGGCATCGAGGTGCCGCGCTTCGTGCTGCACGACGGCGCCGAGCGGCTGGCCACCGTCTCCTTCGCCGATCTGCCGACCGCATTCCCCTACACCCTCATGGTCGGCCAGGAGACCACCGAGGCGGTCCTGCTCGCCCGGCTCCGCCAGGCGGGCGGCGATGTGCACCGGCCGTATCAGGTGACCGCGGTGACCACCGACGACACGGGTGCCACCGTCGAATACACCGACGCCGCAGGCACTTCCGGCCGCATCCGGGCCGACTACGTGATCGGTACGGACGGCATGCACAGCCTGGTACGGGAACAGGCCGGGATCGGCTTCACCGGCTCCACCTACCCCGAGTCCTTCGTGCTGGCCGATGTCCGCATGACCTGGCCCGCGCCCCGCGACGAGGTCTCCCTGCACCTGTCCCCCGAGGGCGTCACGGTCGTCGCCCCGCTCCCCGACGAGACCGGCGACCGCTACCGCGTCGTCGCCACCGTCGCCGAGGCCCCCGAACACCCCACCCGCGACCAGATCCAGACCCTCCTCGACGCCCGCTGCCCCGGCGCCACCGTCCACGAGGTCCTCTGGAGCTCCCGCTTCCGCGTCCACCACCGCGTCGCCGACCACTACCGCGCGGGCCGCGTCTTCCTCGCGGGCGACGCCGCCCACGTCCACAGCCCCGCCGGCGGCCAGGGCATGAACACCGGCATCCAGGACGCCGCCCTCCTAGGCTCCCTCCTCGCCCAAGTCCTCCGCGCCAACGCCCCCACCACCCTCCTCGACGACTACGAACCCCGCCGCCGCCCCATAGCCCTCGGCGTAGTCACCTTCACCGACCGCATGACCCGCATGGCCACCCTCCGCCCCCGCCCCGCCCGAACCCTCCGAAACACCCTCATCCGCACCGCAACCCGAATCCCCCTCATCCGCCACAAACTCGCCTACCAACTCTCCGAACTAGTACTCCAGCCGGACTTCGTGATCATGGAGTGAGGTGGGATCGGCGCTGGTAGTGGCTGGTGCGGGCGCGGTGTTGGTGTCGGCGTCGCCAT
>NZ_JBIAMW010000028.1:0-43110 GCF_042874315.1 Nocardia sp. NPDC004068 | reverse complement strand
GGCTCCACACCTACAATCACCACCGCGGCCACACCGCCCTCGGCGGACAACCACCCGCCAGCCGCGTTCCCAACCTCTCAGGTCAGTACAGCTAGATCAGGCAGAGCAGCAGGCCCGAGGCCGCGACGCTAGATCAAGCAGAGCAGCAGGCCCGAGGCCGCGCCCACGACCAGTAGCGGGGCGAGGACGGCAACGCCGATGCCGGTCAGCAGGGCGGCGCGGATTCGGCGCAGGCGGGTGCGGGGGGACACCAGGCGTTCGGCGCGGGCGAGGACGTCGGCGCCGCTGGCGGCCAGCGCGCCCGCCGGGGCGACGCCCGAAAGCGCGAGCAGGCCCGACAGCAGGGGCTCTCGGCCGTGGCGGCGCACGGCGATATCGTCGGCGGACATCTCCAGCAGCCGCGCGACCTCGCGGGCGCCCACGGGGAACAGACTCACCCGGGCGAAGGTGGCGGCGAGACCGCGAGTCACGGTGAGCAGCAACGGATGTCGCCGCATCAGGTGCGCGTGCTCGTGCGCCAGGACCGCGGCCAGCTCCCGCCGCCGCAGCGCCGCGACCGCACCGCTGGTCACCACCACCACATTCGGCGAACCCGCCACACAGTAGGCCGCGCGTTCCGCCGAGTCGAGCAGCACCACATCGGCGTAGGAATGCCGGTGCATGCGAGTTCCGGTGAGCCGCAAGGCATCCGCGTGCTCCCGCGCCCGCAGCCGCATCCGCACCTGCGACCGGGCGAGCCGCCCGAACAGGATCACCGCGAGGACGGCCGGCACCGCGGTCACGAGGAGCAGCGCGAGCTGGGCGGCGAGCCCCTCGTGTCCGGTGACGATGACCTCCGCCTCGTGCAGCCCCGAGAGCACGAGCCGATCGGCGTGCAGCCAGGTGTGCGCGGCGTCCGCCACCGCGATCAGCACCGCGGTGCCCCACGAGCCGAGCACACTCGTCATCACCGAGAGCCACGCGGCGACACCGAGATTCGGGTGCACCCCGTGCCGGGTGAGCCGGGGCAGCACGCGGGGCGCGAGGAACGCCATCGCGACCGCGTAGCCGAAGAGTCCGACCGCGACGGTCACGCGCCCTCCGCCAGCCGCCGCAGCGCCGCGCGCAACCGCTCGGACTCCTCCGGGCCGATCTGCTCGACGAAGTGCGCGAGCACCAGTTCCGCACGGCCGCCGTCGTCGAGGGCCTCACGCATCAGCCGGGCGCTGTGCTGTTCGCGGGTCAGGGTCGGCCAGTAGCGGAACGCCTTGCCCTCGCGGCGGCGCTCGAGCCAGCCCTTGCGGAACAGGTTGTCCATCGTCGACATGACCGTGGTGTAGGCGATCTCCCGCTCACCCGCCAGCTCGTCGAACAACTCCCGAACCGTGGTGGGCTCGCCGTCTCGATTCCAGAGCCGGTCCATGACCACGGCCTCGAGCTCCCCGAATCCGCGTGTGCGCACTGCACCTCCTCGTCGTGCGGCCGCGCCGGGTGACGGACGACCCACGGGCCATACTATCTACGTAGCCAATCCGTAGGTCCGCTTCGTCCGGCTCCCTCCGACACTTGCGCGACACGAACCAGTCATCTACTGTCTACGTACGTAGATAGTACTTCGGCGTCGCGCGAGCTTCCGGCGCGGCGCGCCGACCGTCACGAGGTGCCCGCGCGATCGCGTCGCGGCCGCCGGGATCTCCCTCATCGGTCCTGGCCGGCCGTTCGGCGATTGGGGACAACAACGCCGCGCGCTCGACCGCGTCGCCCGTGACACGCACCGCCCCCGGATCGAGCGCCGGCACGCTCGGTTCGGGGGCGGTCGCCGTCTCAGGCGACGAACTGGTGATCGGTCCGGATGCGGCCGTCGTCGGCGAGGGTCAGCACCTCCAGTCCCGACCCGGCCACGCCGCCGTCGCCCCGGGCGCGCATCAGCCATCCGAGGGTGACCGCCCCGCCCGGCTGCCGACGCGCCTCACCGTCGAGTTCGAACGCGAATTCGCCTGGGGCCACGAACCTTTCGTAGGCCCGACCCACCCGCGCGTCGAGGGCGACATGGCCGTGCGCCTCGAGCGGCGGCGGGGCGACGGCCAGTTCGGCCGCGCTCTCCCGCACGCCCTGCGGCGGGTTGACCAGGACGTGCCGGGCGTCGGGCGACCACAGTTCCCGGATCAGGGCCCGGCGGCGTTCGGCGTCGGGTTCGTTCCACTGGGCGACGTAGCGATCGGCCAGCTGCTTCAGTTCCACATCGGTGAGATCCACGCTCATACCGTCGAGCCTGGCGAGCCGCGCGCCGATCCGCGATTCCCTCGAGGGTATGGCACGACCGCGCGGCGGCGGTCAGGATGGCGATATGACGACGGCAGTGGCACAACCCGGACCCTTCGCCCGGGAGTTGCGGCGCTGGCGGGGGCTGCGGCGCTGGAGTCAGCTCGATCTGGCGATCCGCGCGGACACGACCCAGCGCTATCTCAGCTATCTCGAACAGGGCCGCTCCCAGCCCGGCCGCGCGATGGTGGTGCGGCTGGCCGAATCGCTGGGTCTGACGCTCCGCGAGCGCAACGCCCTGCTGACCGCCGCCGGATACGCGCCCGCGTTCGACGAATCCGGCTGGGCGGCACCCGAATTGGGCCCGATACGCGACGCACTGCGCAGCGTCCTGCACGGGCACATGCCGTATCCGGCCCTGATCGTGGATCGGCACAGCGTCCTGATCGAGGCGAATCCCGCCATGGACGTGTTCTTCGACGGCTGCGCGCCCGAGTTGCTCCGGCCGCCGGTGAACGTCCGCCGCCTGGCCCTGCACCCGGACGGCCTGGGTCCGCGCGTACTCAACCTCCCCGAATGGGGACGCCACGTGACCGAAGGACTCCGCACCCGCCTCCGCGTCAGCCCCGATCCCGACCTCGAGGACTTCGTCGCCGAACTGGAGAGCTACCTCCCGCCGACCGACCCCGGCCCCGGCTACCTCGGCTTCGCCGTCCCACTCCGATTACGCTGCGACACCGGCGAACTACGTCTCATCACCACCCTCACCTCATTCGCCACCGCCACCGACATCTCCCTGTCCGAACTCCAACTCGAGGCCTTCCTGCCCGCCGACGAGGCCACCGCCCAGATCCTGCGCGAACGCTTCGGCTGAGCACCGTGTCCGCCACGGGACGGCGAGCGCGCTGACCTCAGCTGCTCCCCTTGTCCGCCCGGCGACGAGCGCACCGGCTCCGGCCGATCACCACGTCATCCCGGTGACGACCAGCGCGCTCACGTCGGCCGATCACTACGTCCGCCCGGCCGCGACCAGCGCACTCACGTCGGCCGATCACCACGTTCGCCCGGCCGCGAGCAGTGCGTCGTGCACGAGATCCACGTGGGCCGATGCGGGGGCTCCGGCGCGGCGGGCGAGGAAGGCGGTGTTGATTGGTGGATCCTCCGGGTCGAGCAGGGGTACCAGCGTTCCCGAATTCAGGTGTGCGGCAATGAGATAGCGGGGTAGCACGCTGATTCCGCCGCCCGCGGCCACCAGCGCGGCGACCGCCCGCAGGTCCGCGACCACCACCGCGGGCTCGGCGTCGAGCCGGATTCCGAACACGTGCCGCCAGTATCGGCGCAGGATGGGCAGGTCCGCGGCGTAGGACACCAGCGGCAGGTCGGCGGAATCGGTTCCCGCGCCGCGGATTTCGGCCGGATCGAGCCCGGCGGCCACGCTGGGCGCGGCGACGAGCAGGAACTCCTCGTCCATGAGTGGTTCGGCCCGCACGGTCCGCCCGCGCGGGCGCACGGTCGAGATGACCAGGTCGTACTGTCCGGCGCGCAAACCGGTCAGCAGATCCTCGGCCAGTCCGGTGGTGACGGTGAGCCGCACGCCCCGCGCGACCGGACCGGCCAGGGCCGGAAGCGCCAGCGCCCCCAGCATTTCCGCGGGCCCGGCCAGATGCACCGGCGGGCGCGGCGCGGGCTCGTCCGCGGCGCCGCCGGCGATCGCCTCCAGCGCGTCCATCGGCCCGGCCAGCCGCACGGCCAGTTCGTCGGCCGCCGAGGTCGGCGTTACCCCGCGCGGCAACCGCTCGAAAAGCTGTCGGCCCAAACGCTTTTCGAGTTCCTGGAGCTGGGTGGTCACCGTCGGCTGGGACAGCCCGACCAGCCGGGCGGCCGCGGTCACCGACCCCGCCCGATACACGGCCAGGAACGTGCGCAACTGCGTCAAATCGAGACCGCCCCCGGCCCCTCCCCTGCCACTCACCCCTCCGAGTGTAGAACGCTACTTGTGCACGAATACTCGTGGACGTATATTCGTTGACGAGCAAGGAGGTGACATGGCGAAACAACGCAAGGTCGGCAATCTGTTGGCCCTGTCCATCCTGGCCACCCTGTTCGAGCGCCCCATGCATCGCTACGAGATCGCGGCCCGGCTGCGCGAGCGCGGCAAAGAGGGCCAGCTGGACATCAAATGGGGTTCGCTGTACACGGTCGTGCAGAACCTCGAGAAGCACGGCTACCTCGA
Source organism: Nocardia sp. NPDC004068 (assembly GCF_042874315.1). NCBI lineage: Bacteria > Bacillati > Actinomycetota > Actinomycetes > Mycobacteriales > Nocardiaceae > Nocardia > Nocardia sp. NPDC004068. Next base: position 38,636 of record NZ_JBIAMW010000028.1, on the reverse strand, counting down.
GACCGTCGGCACCGAGCGCGCGGGCTCCCGCCCCGAACGGACCATCTACCGCGTCACCGACGCCGGTCGCGCCGAGACCGAGGATTGGATCCGCGAACTGCTGGCCACCGTCGAACCCGAGCACAGCCGGTTCGTCGCCGGCATGTCGCACTGGATGATGATCCCGCCCGACGAGGTGATCGACCTGCTCGGCGAGCGTCTCGCGCGGTTGACCGCCCTGATCACGGCCGAACAGGCCGCACTCGACGAGCTCGCGCCCACACTGCCGCGGCTGTTCCTCGTCGAGGAGGAGTATCGGCTCACCATGCGCCGCGCCGAGGCGGAGTGGGTGCGCGCGCTGCGCGACGAACTGGTCTCGGGCACCTTCCCGAACCTGGAGTGGTGGCGGCGCATGCACGCGGAGAACATGGACCCCGCCGAAGTCGTGGAAATGGTCGAGAGAGGGGAGATCGCCGACCCGAATTAACGGACGACACAACGCAACCGGGCCCGGCGAGGTGCGGCAACACCTGCGCCGAGCCCGATCGAAACACCGTCCCGAACCGCATTCGTCGCGAACGAACCCGGACCGAGTTTGGCAACTACAGGATAACCGGGCTCCCCGCACGCGAATCGGATCGGGCAATTCACCCACTCCGAAAGGGAGATTCCCATGTCCATCCGGACCGCTCTGGTCATCGGCGGCGGCATCGCCGGACCCGTGACCGCCACCGCCCTGCACAAGGCCGGTATCGACGCCCGCGTGTACGAGGCGTACCCGGGCCCCGCCTACAACATCGGCAGCTCGCTCGGCTTCCAGCCCAACGGGCTGGCCGCGCTCGACGTCATCGGCGCGGGCGACGTCGTCCGCGAAATCGCCATGCCCATCCGGCATTCGGTGATGGCGTTCGGCGACCGGCGGGTCGAACTGCCCGCCGACCCCGACGCCCCCCTGCAACTGGTCCAGCGCAGCGATCTGCACCGCGTCCTGCACGATTTCGCGGTCGCGGCGGGCGTGCCGTTCGAATACGACAAGCGCCTGGTCGGCGTCGACGAGGGCCGCGACGGCGTCACGGCCCGTTTCGCCGACGGGTCCACCGCGACCGCCGACGTGCTCGTCGGGGCCGACGGGGTGAAGTCGTTCGTGCGCACGCTCATCGATCCGCACGCCCCCGACGCCGACTACACCGGCCTGCTCGGATTCGGCGCGATCATCGACAGCCCCGTCGCCGCCGACCCCGAGACCATGTACTTCACCTTCGGCAAGAACGCCTACTACCTGTACTCGCTCATGCCCGACGGGCGGATCGGCTGGGGCGGCAATCTGCCGAGCAAGCGGTACATGACCCTGCGGGAGGCCCGCGCGGTCCCGGCCGAGCAATGGCTGGCGACGCTGCTCGAGGTCTACGGCGACGACACCCCCGGCGGCGACCTCGTGCGCGCCATCCGTCCCGAGGACCTCGAGGTCATCGGCGGCCTGCACATCATGCCGCCCGTACCGAACTGGTACCGCGACCGTATGGTGCTGGTCGGCGACGCCGTGCACGCCCCCTCCAACAGCACCGGCCAGGGCGCGTCGCTGGCCATCGAGAGCGGCATCCAACTGGCCCGCTGCCTGCGCGACTTCGCCGACCCCGCAACGGCTTTCGCGGCCTACGAACGGCTCCGTCGCCCGCGCGTGGAGACGATCGCCGCCCGCGGCGCCAAGATCAACCACGCCAAGGCCCCGGGCCCCGTGATGCGCCGCATCATGCCCATGCTGATGCCCGTGGTGTTCCGCGCCGCCAAGGTGGGCGAAACCATGCGCCGCGAGACCGCGTACACCATCGACTGGGACGCCCGCGTGTGAGACCCGACGGCCCGGGCGCGCAAAGCGCCCGGGCCTGAGGCCGAATGCCCCTGGCGGACAGCGCGGGAGCGACGGAACGCCCGACTCCGGGGCCAGCCGCCCCGCCCGCAGTGCCTCGGTCGGACGGCTGGTGCGGGGCCGCCGGTCGCGCCGCTGGGGCGGGAACTTGTGAGGGCCGCAGGTCGAGCGGCGGGGCGGGAACGTGGTGGGGGCCGCAGGCCGGGCGGCCGGGGCGAGAACGTCGTGAGGGGCCGCAGACCGGGCGGCTGGGGCGGAGGGACGCGGGGTTCAGACCACGCGGGCGGGGAGGGCGTCGGGGCGGTCGGCCTCGTCGAGCAGTTTGGCGGCGATATTGGCTACGGCCTGGTCGAGGAGGGCTCGGTCGGCGGGGTCGGCGCAGTCCCAGTCGTCGAGGTAGCCGCACAGCCAGCGTCGCCATGCCTCCTGGAGGCGTTCGAGTTCGGCTAGGCCCGTTGGGGTGAGTTGCATTGTGTCGCCGTGGAATTCGACGTAGCCGTCCGCGGTGACCCGGTCGAACACCGGCTCCAGGACCTCCGGCGGCAGCCGGTGCGCACGGGCGATCGCAGCGAGCGTCGCGCTGCCGCGCACCCGGTTCAGCATTCGGACCTGGCCGATGGCCCAGGCCCGGTCGGGGGTCAGCGGGCTGTCGGCGGCGGCCAGGATGCGCGGGTCGGGCACCTCGTCGGTGCGCAGCCTACGCATCATGGCGGCCAGCGAATGTTCCAGGCGCACAACACGATCGGAGGAGTCCGGCATCGCGAAGCCGGAGCCCACGTCGGAGGCGTCGGCGCGCACGGTGTCGCGCAGCGGCACCTGTTTCAGGAACCAGGCCACCACGAATCCGAGCAGCGCCACCGGCACCGCCCAGCGGAACATGTAGGCGATGGTGTCGGCGTAGGCGTCGATGATCGGGACGGCCCGCTCGTACGGAAGCCGGTGCAGCAGTTGGGGACTCCCGGCCGCGGCGGGATCGACACTCGGATCGTTCGCCAACGCCTCGCGCAGATTCGGGGTGAGCCGATTGCTGTACAACGTGCCGAACACCGACGCCCCGAACGTGCTGCCCAGCGTCCGGAAGAACGTGACCCCCGAGGTCGCGGTGCCCAGATCGGCGTAGGGCACGGTGTTCTGCACGACGATCGTGAGCACCTGCATCGCCAGGCCGAGGCCCAGCCCCAGCACCAGCATGTAGGCCGATTCGGTCCAGAACCCGGTGGTGCGGTCCATGGTCGACATCAGGTACAGACCCAGCGCGGTCACCGCGATCCCGGCGATCGGGAAGACCTTGTACTTCCCGGTGCGCCCGACGATCTGCCCGGAGATGATCGAGGTGATGAACAGCCCCACCACCATAGGCAACGTGCGGAACCCGGAGGCCGTGGCCGACAGGCCGTTGACGTATTGCAGATAGGCCGGAAGGTAGGTCAGGGCGCCCATCATGGCGAAGCCGACGATGAAGCTCAGGATCGAGCACACGGTGAAGGCGTTGCTGCGGAACAGATGCATCGGCAGCATCGGCTCCTTCGCCCGGAACTCCACGAACACGAAGCACGCCAACAGGATTGCCGCCGCGGCGAACAGCCCGAGGATGGTGGCCGACCCCCAGGGGTACTCCTGCCCGCCCCACTCCAGCCCCAGCACCAGGCAGCTCACCCCGACGGCCACCAGCGCGATGCCCGCGTAGTCGATGACCGGCCGCACCGCGCTGCGGATGCTCGGAATCGCCCGCGCCGCAACGACGATCATGAGGATCGCCAGCGGCACGTTCACATAGAAGCACCAGCGCCAGCTGGCGTGATCGGTGAACAGCCCGCCCAGCGTGGGACCGATGACGGTGGTCACGCCGAAGACCGCGCCCAGCGCGCCCTGATACTTGCCGCGTTCGCGCAGCGGGATCACATCGGCGATGAGGGCCATCGCCGTCACCATGAGCCCACCCGCGCCCAGCCCCTGGACGGCCCGCGCGACGACGAGCAGGGTCATGCCGTTGGCCAGTCCGGCGATCATCGAACCGATGATGAAGATCAGGCCGCTGATCTGGAAGACCCGTTTGCGGCCGAACAGGTCGCCGAACTTGCCCGCCAGCGCGGTCGCGACGGCCTCCGCCAGCAGATACGAGGTCACCACCCAGGCCAGATGACCCGCGCCGCCGAGGTCGGCGACGATCGTGGGCAGCGCGGTCGACACGATGGTCTGATCCAGGGCGGCCATGAGCATGCCGAGCACGACCGTGATGAACACGACGTTGGCGCGGGCGTGGCTCACGGGGGCAGGCGAATCGGCGACTTCCGCGACACTGGCCATTAGCTCAGTATGTGCTGGGAGCGCCGGTTTCCTCGGTAAGACCGCCTGATGGCTTTTCATCCGAGGTTTTCGGAATAGCCGGTTCGGTGCCGAGGATCGTTTTCCGTTCGCCTCTATCGCGCGGAACTTACTTCGCAGTAAGGTTGGGCGCACAGACACTGTTCAGACTGTTCACAATGGTAGTGAGGTCCCGACCATGGCGTGGAAACCCAGCCGGATTGCCGATCAGACCGGGCGCACGTTCGTCGTCACCGGCGCCAACGGCGGCATCGGCAAGCACACCACCAGGCAATTGGCCGCTCACGGGGCCACGGTGGTCATGGCCTGCCGCAACACCGAGACCGCCCAGCGGGTGGCCGACGGCATCCAGGGCGATGTCCGGGTGGAGCGGCTCGATCTGGCCGACCTCGCCTCGATTCGCGAATTCGCCGGGCGCATGGGCGAATTCGATGTGCTGATCAACAACGCCGGGCTGATGTACATCCCGTTCTCCCGGACCAAGGACGGCTTCGAAATGCAGTGGGGGGTCAATCATCTCGGGCATTTCGCGCTGACCGGTCTGCTGCTGGACCGCATCGGCGACCGGGTGGTGACGCTGTCGAGCATCGGGCACAAGCAGATGCCGCCCACGCTGCACATCGACGACCTCAACTACGAGCATCGCCGGTATGTGCGCGGATTCGCCTACGCGCAGTCCAAGCTGTCGAATCTGATGTTCGCGCGGGAGTTGCAACGGCGGTTCGAGGAGAAGGGGTCGAGCAAGCGGTCCTACGCGGTGCATCCGGGGGTGTCGGCGACGGACCTGTTCGCGCGGACCGAGACGCCGCTGGACTACATCTCCAAGCCGATGGTCGCGATCGTCGGGCACTCCCCCGCCAAGGCGGCCGAGTCGAGCCTGTTCGCGGCGACCGAACCGGACGCGGATCCGAACGTGTATTGGGGGCCGACCTGGTTGTTCGGCTCGCAGGGTCCGGTCCGGCCCTCGCCGTCGTCGGCCTTGTCGAAGGATCGCGAGCTGTGGCGGCGGCTGTGGGCGGAGTCGGAGCGGTTGACCGGCGTCACGTACCAGTTCTAGGCGGGGCCTACCCTCTACGGTCGGTGTAGTAGACGGGTACCGTGGTAGGCGTGTCCGCTCCGCACCGCCGCCCGGCCCTGATCCTGTTGGTGATCGTGGCCGCGCTCGCCTGCCTCGGGTTGGGCTGGTGGCAGTGGGGCCGGTTCGAATCGGCGAGCGGCACCGCCCAGAACCTCGGCTACGCGTTGCAGTGGCCGCTGTTCGCGGGGTTCGTGGTCTTCGCCTACTTCCGCTTCGTGCGGCTCGAGCGCGAGACCGGCGACCCGGAGGCGGAGAAACCGGCGAAACCCGTTGCGCCGCTCGAGATTCCGCCCGGCATCCTGCCCGAGCGGCCGACCGCGGCGCGCCCGGACGATCCGGTGCTCGCCGAATACAACAAGTACCTGGCCGAACTGCACGCGCGCGATCTGCACGAGCAGACACGCGCCGCCGGGCTCGACGCCCGCGACACCGAGAGGAGCGCCGGTTGAGCGCCGACACCCCGACCGCCGCCACCGCCACCCGCGACACCGCCCGCATCCGCTCGGCCCTGACCCGCTACCGGGCGCTGGCCTACATCACCGGCGTCTGGCTCCTGGTCCTCTGCGGCGAAATGGTCTACAAGTACCTGATCCTCGACGACAGCGCCAAGGCCCCCCACTGGCTCTTCTACATCGGCCAGATCCACGGCATCTTCTACATGCTCTACCTGGTCTTCACCATCGACCTCGCCATCAAGACCCGCTGGACCCCCCTCACCACGGTCTACACCGCCCTCGCCGGCACCATCCCCTTCCTCTCCTTCGTCTGCGAGCACTACCGCACCCGCCAGGTCCGCACCACCTACAACCTCTGACCGGTCCGGGTCCCCAAGCACGGCAACCCGATCCGCACCCTTTATTCGAATCCGCACCCTCTGTAGTGCCCTGTAAGGGGTGCGGCTCCGAATAAAGGGTGCGGCTGAGTTGCCCCGGCCTGGGTACGCCGGGCCCTCTGAGATGGCTGGTCTTCTGAGGTGTGGCAACCCGATTCGCACCCCTTGTTTGGATCCGCACCCTTTGCAGGGGTCTGAAGGGGGTGCGGATTCGAATAAAGGGTGCGGCTGGGGTTCCCGGTCAGGGGGTGGTCAGGGATTGGAGGGCGGGGAGGAGGGCGCGGAGGGCTCTTGCTCGGTGGGAGTGGGTGTCTTTTTCGGCGGGGGTGAGTTCGGCGGCGGTGCGGGATTCGGTGTCGGGGAGGAAGAGGGGGTCGTAGCCGAAGCCGTTGTGGCCCTTGGGGGTTCGGAGGATGCGGCCGGGCCATTCGCCGAGGGCGATGGTTTCGGTGCCGTCGGCGACCAGGGCGCAGGCGGAGACGAAGCGGGCGGTGCGGCGCTCGTCGGGGACGTCGGCGAGTTGGGCGAGGAGGAGGGCGTTGTTGGCCTCGTCGTCGCCGTGGCGGCCGGACCAGCGGGCCGACAGGACTCCGGGCATGCCGTTGAGGGCGTCGACGGCGATACCGGAATCGTCTGCGACACAAGGCAATCCGGTGGCGGCGGCGCCGTCGCGGGCCTTGGCGAGGGCGTTCTCCTCGAAGGTCGCGCCGGTTTCGGGGGCCTCGTCGTAGGGCGGCACCTCGTCGAGGCCCACGATCTCGAGGCCCGCGATGCCCGCGTCGGCGAGGATGCGCCGCAACTCGTTCAGCTTCTTGGGGTTACGGCTGGCGACGAGGACGCGGCGCGTCATCACTTCCTCTTCTCGGCCGAGGGCAGCACGCCCGGATACGGCAGCGCCAGCGCCTCCTTCTGAATGACGAACAACCGCTCGCACCCGGCCAGCGCGGAGTCGAGCAACTTGTCCAGCGTCGAGCGCGGGAAGGTCGCGCCCTCGCCGGTGCCCTGGATCTCGACCAGCGTGCCGGTGTCGGTCGCGACCACGTTCATGTCGACCTCGGCCCGCGAATCCTCCTCGTAGGGCAGGTCCAGCCGCACCCGGCCGTCGACCACCCCGACGCTGACCGCCGCGATCATGCACGACAACGGCTGCGGATCCAGCAACTTCCCGGCCGCGCCCAGATAGGTGATCGCGTCCGAGAGCGCCACGTACGCCCCGGTGATCGCCGCGGTCCGGGTGCCGCCGTCGGCCTGCAGGACATCGCAGTCGATCGCGATGGTGTTCTCCCCGATGGTCGCCAGATCGATGCAGGCCCGCAGCGACCGTCCGACCAATCGGCTGATCTCCTGTGTGCGACCGCCGACCCGGCCCTTGACCGACTCGCGACCGCTGCGCGTGTGCGTGGCCGCGGGCAGCATCGCGTATTCGGCTGTGAGCCAGCCCAATCCGGATTCGCGCCGCCACGGCGGCACCCCGTCGGTCACGCTCGCGGTGCACATGACCCGCGTCTGCCCGAACTCCACCAGCACCGACCCCGCCGGGTGCGTGGTGAATCCACGCGTGATCCGTACCTCGCGGAGTTCGTCGTCCGCCCTGCCATCGGCTCGTCTAGACACAGCGTGCAGCCTAACGGGCAGCGGCCGATCCGAGGCCGAGGGGCTCGGCCGGGTGCTAGATCTCGATGACCTCGCCCGGCGACACCGCGTGCACCGGACCGCTGAATTCGGCCTTGGCCTCGGCGATGACGTCCTCGCGGGAGGTCCAGGGCGGGATGTGGGTGAGCAGGAGTTCGCCGACTCCCGCTCGGGCCGCGATCATTCCGGCCTCGGTGCCCGAAAGGTGAATGCCCGGTGGACGATTGGCGGGGTCGTGGGTCCACGACGCCTCCGAGAGGAGGATGTCCGCGCCCTGCGCGAGTTCGAAGACCGCGTCGCACAGCGCGGTGTCACCGGTGTAGACGAGCGTGCGACCCGCGGCCGTGGTGATCCGCAGCCCGTAGGACTCCGGCGGATGGAACATGCGGCGCGCGAGGACGGTATGCCCGGGGCCGAAGGTGATTTCGCGGCCCTCTTCCCAGCTCCGCATGTCGATCACGTCGGACCAGTCGTCGCATTCGCCGCCGATCTCGGCCGAGGCGTTGCCGATTCGCAGCGAGGCGTCCGAGGGGCCGTGCACGATCGCGCGCCCGCTCGGCGGGTTCGGATGATAGCGCCGCCACACCAGCAGGCCCGGCATGTCCAGGCAGTGGTCCGCGTGCAGATGGGTGAGGAAGATGTCGACCTCACCGGGATCGAGATAGCGCTGCAGAGCGCCCAATACGCCGGGACCGAAATCGATGACCGTGGGAGTGGTGTCCGGACCCGTCAACAGATAACCCGACGCTGGGGAATCCGGGCCGGACACACTGCCCGAACACCCGAGGACGGTGAGCCGCATTCCCCCATGCTGCCACGCTGCATTCTCAGTCAAGAGGGGATCCCCCAAATCGCCGGCCGGGCTCCGCAGTCACCCCGATCACGCGGGACGGCCGACACTATCCCCGCGACGATGACGACGTACATGGGAGGAGAGTACCCACGCGGCAATCACTCCACCCACCGCCCCGAAAAGATGCCCTTGCCAAGAGATTCCGGGTTGTCCGGGCAGCACGCCCCACAGGATCGAGCCGTACAGCAACCCCACGACCACACCGAGCAGTATCTGCCACGGCTGGCGGGTGAAGAAGCCGCGCGAGATCAGATAGGTCAGCCAGCCGAACACCAGCACCGAGGCGCCCAGATGGTTCGAGCCGGAGTCGCCGGTGAGCCACTGGCCCAATCCGCCCACGATCCAGATGACGGCCGTGGCGGCGAGCCCGCGGCCGATGCCCGTCAGCAGGGTGAGCAGGCCGAGGATCAGGATCGGCAGGGTGTTGCCGATCAGGTGCGGCCAGCCCGCGTGCAGCAGCGGGGCGAACGCGATGCCGTCGAGGCCGTCGAACGTCCGCGGGTGCACGCCGCCGTTGTCGAGCTTGTGGTGCACCAGGCTGTCGACGCCCTCGATCGCGTAGAGCAGCGCCACGAAACCGAGGGTCAGCGCGATTGCCCGCTGCCACAACAACTTCCGCGCCGCCGAATCCCGCTTCACCGGCGCCGTGCCGGTCTGCCCCCGCAGGGCCGCGATCCGATCGGGATCGAACGAGGAACCCATCCCGGCGGTCACCGCCATCACCTCCTGACGAGGGAGTACGGACCTCGCCTGGTATCGAGCGTACCGACAGCGCGCGCGATCAGGCCCAGAGCTGGCCCTCGAGCCGGTCCTCGGCCTCGTCGAGGGTGCCCTCGTAGGCGCCGGTGGACAGGTACTTCCAGCCGCCGTCGGCGACGACGAAGGCGATGTCCGCCCGCGTGCCCGCCTTCAGCGCCTTGGCCCCGACGCCGAGCGCGGCGTGCAGGATCGCGCCGGTGGAGATGCCCGCGAAAATGCCCTCCTCGCCGACCAGTTCGCGGGTGCGGCGCACGGCGTCGTACGGGCCGACGGAGAAGCGCGAGGTGAGTACGGATTCGTCGTACAGCTCGGGGACGAAGCCCTCCTCGAGGTTGCGCAATCCGTACACGAGTTCGCCGTAGCGCGGTTCGGCGGCGACGATATCGATCGCCGGGACGTTCTCGCGCAGGTAGCGGCCGGTGCCCATGAGCGTGCCCGTGGTGCCCAGGCCCGCGACGAAATGCGTGATCTCCGGCAGGTCGGCGAGGATCTCCGGGCCGGTGCCCTCGTAGTGGGCGAGCGCGTTGGCCGGATTGCCGTACTGGTAGAGCATGACCCAGTCGGGGTTCTCGGCGGCGATCTTCTTGGCCAGTGCCACGGCCTGATTGGAGCCGCCCGCGGCCGGGGAGTCGATGATCTCCGCGCCGAACATGGTCAGCAGCTGGCGGCGTTCGACCGAGGTGTTCTCCGGCATCACGCACACCAGCCGGTAGCCCTTCAGCTTGGCGGCCATGGCCAGGGAGATGCCGGTGTTGCCGCTGGTCGGCTCGAGGATCGTGCAGCCCGGGCGCAGCGTGCCGTCGGCCTCGGCCCGCTCGATCATGCGCAGGGCCGGGCGGTCCTTGATCGAGCCGGTCGGATTGTGGTCCTCGAGTTTCGCCCACAGCCGCACGTGGTCGTCGCCGTCCCATTTCGGGGACAGCCTGCGCAGGCCGACCAACGGCGTGTTGCCGAGGGTGTCGATCAGCGATTCGTACCGTGCCACGGAACTACCGCGCGCCCCCGGCCACGGCCGGGAGGATCGTCACGGTGCCACCCTCGGGCACCTCGGCCTCGAGGCCGCCCGAGAAGCGGACGTCCTCGTCGTTGACGTAGATGTTCACGTAGCGGTTGAGCTTCCCGTCCGACAGCAGTCGCTCCTTGAGGCCGGTGTAGTTGGCCTCGAGGTCATCGATGACCGCCGCGAGGGTCGCGCCGCTGGCCTCGACCCGCTTCTCCCCTCCGGTGTGCGTCCGCATGATGGTCGGGATCGACACGGTTACCGGCATTGCACGCTCCTTGCGATTGTTCCTGTTGTGGCACGCGGGCCTTGGGTTCCCGGGGTGCTGGGCGTTCCCGCTGCTGGGCCGTTCTGTCGTTCCGGCATGCTGGGCACTTCCTGTTCCCGGCACGCTGGGCACTTCCTGTTCCCAGCACGCTGGGCACTTCCTGTTCCCAGCACGCTGGGCACTTCTTGCTCCCGGCACGCTGGGCACTTCTTGCTCCCGGCACGCTGGGCACTTCTTGCTCCCGGCACGCTGGGCACTTCTTGTTCCCAGCACGTCGAGCACTTCTTGTTCCCAGCACGTTGAGCACTTTCTGTTCCCGGCACGCTTTTCGCCGGGATCACACGATCTTGACCGGTTCCTCGGTGACCTCGCCCTCGCGGATCCGAAAGCTGCGCAGTTCATGGTGTTCCGGGTCGCGGGTCGAGATCAGGACGTAGTGGGCGTTGGGTTCGGAGGCGTAGGAGATGTCGGTGCGGCTCGGGTACGCCTCGGTCGCGGTGTGCGAGTGGTAGATGACCACCGGCTCCTCGTCCCGCTCGTCCATCTCGCGCCACACCCGCAGCTGTTCCCCGGAATCGAAGCGATAGAACGTCGGCGATCGCTCGGCGTTGATCATGGCCACGAACCGCTCCGGCCGATCCGACCCCTCCGGCCCGGCGATCACCCCACAGGCCTCGTCCGGATGATCGGCCCGCGCATGCGCGACCATCGCATCCACGAGATCACCCCTGATCACCAGCACAACCGCATCCTTCCGTACACCCGACGCCCACGGCCCGGCCGAACGCTGTCGTCAACCCCCCACAATATTCGCCTATTCCCGACAACTCCCCCCAGGGTCCCCGCCCCCAGGCCCACCAACCCAGCCGCACCCTTTATTCGGATCCGCACCCTTTGCATAGCCCTGTAACGGGTGCGGATTCGAATAAGGGGTGCGGCTGGGTTGCCGAACGTGGGGGTCAGGGTGGGGGGAAAAGGTCTGTGTAGGTGGGGATTTGGGCTATGGAGTGGGCGGTGAGGATGGCGTCGAGGACGGCTCGTTCGGTGCAGAGGGCCGCGGCTGTGCAGAGTTCGTCGAGGAGGAGTAGGTCGGGTGGGAAGGCTGGGGGGAGGGCGGGGGCGGTGGGGGGTGGGGTTCGGGCGGTGGAGAGGGCGAAGAGGGTGTCGCCGTCCAGGGGGGAGTGGACGGGGCGGATGGCTCGGGCCAGGCCGTCGTGGGCGGTGGTGGCCAGGCGGCGGCAGGCGGCGGGGTCGAGGGGGGCATCGGTGGCTATGACGCCGATGGTGGTGTTGAGCAGGGTGGTCTTGACGGGGAGGGCGTTGGCTCGGGCCAGTTGGGCGGGGGTGGCAGGGCGGAGGTTGTGGTGGGCGGGGCCGTCGGTGCCGGTGCCCCAGGGGAGACCGGTTCGGGGGTCGAAGACCGAGCCGACGGGGTTGGCCACCACGAGGGCGCCGACCGTGGTGCCCGCCGCTGGGCCCTCGGTGAAAGTGATGCTGGCGGAACCGATTCCGCCTTTGAGGGAGCCCGCTCGCGCGCCGACTCCGGCGCCCGCGGTGCCGCGTTCGAAATCCACGGCGGCCGCGTCGGCGGCGCGGTAACCGAACTCGGCGGTCGGGCGGATGTCCCAGGAGCCGACGGGCAGGTCGAAGATGACCGCGCCGGGGACGATGGGCACCACCCGCCTGGGGTCGGCGGGATCCATGGGGATGCCCTCGCCGTGTTCCTCGAGCCAGCGCATGACGCCGTCGGCGGCGGCCAGCCCGTAGGCACTGCCGCCGGTGAGCAGCACCGCGTTCACCCGGCGCACCGTGTTGGCGGGGTCGAGCAGATCCGTCTCGCGGGTGCCGGGGCCGCCGCCGCGCACGTCCACCGCGGCCGTCGCCCCGCCGGGCACCCGGACCACCGTGCAACCGGTGGCCGCGCCGGAACCCAGCGTGACCTCCTCGTCGAGGACGTGATGGTGCCCGACGAGCACGCCGCTCACGTCGGTGATCGAATCACGTTGTCCGGCTTGACCATTCACGGCGCGAGCGCCTGCAACAGCGAATCCTGCATCCAGGTCAGCCAGTGGTACACGTCCAGATGCGGCGCGCGCGGATCGCCGGGCTCGAGCTGGTCGGGGGTGTCGGCCTCGATGCCGAGCGCGGTGCCCAGCGCGAGCCGCACATCGTTGAGCGCGGTCAGCCAGGCGTCGGCCTGCTCGGGGGTGATCATGATCTTGCCGCCCTCGGCGGGCAGCGTCTCCAGTACAACCGAACCGGCCGCCACCTTGGCCTCGATGATGTCCGGCTCGTGCAGGCTGCGCAGCGCGTTGTTGAGGCCCGCGCGTTCGGCGTCGGGTGAGCCGGGTTCGGCGCGATGGAAGTCCGGTAACAGCCGGGCCAGCCGGGGGTCGTCCGGCGGGTTGCTGTTGCCGGTGCGTAGCCCGGTCAGCGCGGCCAGATCGTCCTCGGGGGCCGAACGGGCTCGGTCGGTGAGCAGCCCGGTCACCGCGCCCACCAGCGAGCGCAGCACCTCGGCTTCCCGCGCGTCCATCTCCGACCGCAGCTTGAGCCCGCTCAGCGAGTTCTTCCTGCTCCACTTGCGCACGGGCACTACGGTAGTCGCCGACTCAGTCGTCGCGCTGCATGGTGGCCCAGAGCCCGGCGGCGTGTAACCGCTGCACGTCGTGCTCCATCCTGTCCCGCGACCCCGACGACACCACCGCCTTGCCCTCGTTGTGCACCTTGAGCATCAATTCGGTTGCCTTGGCTTTGCTGTAGCCGAACAACTTCTGGAAGATGTAGGTGACGTAGTGCATGAGATTGACCGGGTCGTCCCACACCACGGTCACCCAGGGCCGGTCCTCCGCCTCGAGGATCTCGGTGACCTCGATCGCTTCCGGGGTCGCCTGCGCCGCCGACAGTGTCACGCGGGCGCCGACCGGACCGGCGGCGACCCGGACAGCGTCTTCCATGCACAGACCCATAGCCTTCAGAGTACGACTCGGCCCCGAATACACAACACCCGCCGGATGTCGTTTTGCCGGACTCCGGCTGTCTACAGTGGCGACGTGACCACAACGGACGCCGGTGCCAGTACCGCGCTGCTGACCGATCAATACGAACTGACCATGCTCGCGGCCGCGCTCGCGGACGACTCGGCCCAGCGCCGCTGCACCTTCGAAGTGTTCGCTCGACGGTTGCCACACGGCAGGCGCTACGGCGTGGTCGCGGGAACCGGCCGATTGCTCGACGCCCTGGCCGACTTCCGGTTCGGCGCCGCCGAACTGGAGGTCGCCGCCCGCTTCCTCGACCCGCGCACCCTGGATTGGCTGCGCGAGTACCGCTTCGGCGGCGATATCGACGGCTACCGCGAGGGCGAACTCTACTTCCCGGGCTCGCCGATCCTGTCGGTGCGCGGCACCTTCGCCGAATGCGTCGTGCTCGAGACGCTGATCCTGTCCATCCTCAATCACGACAGCGCCGTCGCCGCCGCGGCGGCCCGCATGGTCAGCGCCGCCGCGGGACGCCGGACCATCGAGATGGGGTCGCGCCGCACCCACGAGCAGGCCGCCCCGGCCAGCGCGCGAGCCGCCTATCTGGCCGGGTTCGACGCCACCTCCAATCTGGAAGCGGTGCGGCGCTACGGGATTCCGGGCGCGGGCACCAGCGCGCACGCGTTCACCCTGCTGCACAGCAGTCGCGACGGTCAGCAGGAGGCCGCGGCGTTCCGTAGCCAGATCGAGGCGCTGGGCATCGGCACCACCCTGCTGGTCGACACCTTCGACATCACCCGGGGCGTGGCCACCGCGATCGAGGTGGCCGGACCCGAATTGGGCGGGGTCCGAATCGATTCCGGCGATCTGGGCGTGCTGGCCCGGCAGGTGCGCGATCAGCTCGACGGGCTCGGGGCCACCGGCACCCGCATCGTGGTGTCGGGGGATCTGGACGAGTACGCCATCGCGGCGCTGCGGGCCGAGCCGGTGGATGTGTACGGCGTGGGTACCTCCCTGGTGACGGGGTCGGGGGCGCCGACCGCGGGCATGGTCTACAAGCTGGTGGAGGTCGACGGTCTGCCGGTGGCCAAGCGCAGCAGCCACAAGGAGTCGCGCGGCGGCACCAAACGCGCTGTGCGCCTGGCCCGTTCGACCGGCACGATCGTCGAGGAGATCGTCTACCCGGCCGCCGGGGAACGCCCGCCCGCCAACGGTCACGACAGCCGCGACCTGCTGGTGCCGCTGGTCCGCAAGGGCGAGACCGTCGGCGACCTGCCCACCCTGGCCGACGGCCGCGCACTGGTGGCCGCCGGTCTGGTGAGCCTGCCGTGGGAGGGCCTCAAGCTCTCCGCCGGCGAGCCCGCGATCCCCACGACCTTCCTACAATGAGCGCGAAACCGGAGGTGTGAGTCATGAGCAGGGCCCTGATCGTGGTCGATGTCCAGAACGACTTCTGCGAGGGCGGTTCGCTGGCCGTCACGGGCGGCGCGGCCTTGGCCGGGCGGATCAGCGACTATCTCGGCGTCGCCGATTACGCGGCCATCGTCGCGACCCGCGACTGGCACATCGACCCCGGATCGCACTTCTCCGACCATCCGGATTACGTCGACAGCTGGCCGCCGCACTGCCGGGCCGGGACGCCGGGCGCGGACTTCCACCCGAATCTCGACACCGCGAACATCGAACAGGTCTTCTCCAAGGGCGCCTACTCCGCGGGCTACTCCGGCTTCGAGGGCAGCACCGAGGAGGACCTCTCGCTGGAGGAGTGGTTGCGCGACAAGGAGATCGACGCGGTCGACATCTGCGGCATCGCCACCGACCACTGCGTGCGCGCGACCGCGCTGGACGCGCGGTCGGCGGGATTCGACACCCGGCTGCTGCTGGGCCTCAGTGCGGGCGTCGCACCGGCGAGCATCGAGAAGGCGCTCGGCGAGATGCGCGCGGCCGGGGTCGAGATCGCGGATCAGCCGGAGTCCTGACCGTCCGGGGACAGGAACTCGGTGAGCGCCGCGCGCACCGAGGTGGGATCCTCGAGCATCGGCCAGTGCCCGACCGGGGGCGGCGCGTCCAGTACGACGAACCGCGCGCCGGGCAGCCGTTCGCGCAGCCGGGGCAGCAGGTGGCCGCCGCTGATGGGGTCGGCCGGGCCCCAGACGAACAGCGTTGGGCCGGAATAGCTTTCGAGCGCGCGTTGCCAGCGTTCGGCGTGTTCGCGGCGTTCGGCGTGATAGCGGTTGAGGCTCCACTGCACGCGGGTGCCGCCGTCGCCGGAGGTGGCGAGCCACATCTGGTGCAGGACGTCGTCGGACAGCGGGCGGCCCAGCGTTCGGCGGACCGTCATCCGGTAGGTGGGCTCGGACATCAACGGGCCCAACACCTTTCCGAGCGGGGAGAGCATCACCCGCTGGATGGGCATCGGGCGGTATAGATCCACGTACAGCCCGCCGTTGAACCAGGCCATCCGGGTGATCCGGCCGGGGTCGCGGGCCAGCAGCTCCTGGGCCACGCTCACCCCGTAATCGTGGGCCACCAGCGCCGTTTCGGTGATGTCGAGGTGTCGCCACAGCGCCTCGACCAGGTCGGCCTGTTCGGTCATCCGGTAGTCGTGACCGCGGGGCTTGGCGCTGGCGCCGAACCCCAGGAAGTCCAGAAACGTGACGCGACAACCCGATTCGACCAGCGCGGGCAGCACGAGCGCCCAGTCGTGCGACGACGTCGGATATCCGTGCAACACGGTGACCGGCCGCCCGTGCGCAGGGCCGTCCTGTCGGTAGAAGATCGAATGGCCGCCCAGCTCGACCCGGTCGCCACCGGCGACCCACTCGTCCAGCGATTTCATGACACTCCCCTTCCCTGCTCCTCGACTGCGGATCAACCTAGCGCAGACCACCGACACGAACGGCGATCCGAGTCGGGCCCTCGGCTGTCGGTGCGGGGCGCTACTCTGCCTGGGTGCCCGAACTCCCGCCCGTCCCCACCCTGTTGGCGACCGCCGTCGAGGCCCTCGGTGGCAAGGCGCGCAAGGGTCAGCAGACGATGGCGGCCGCGGTCGCGCATTCCATCGACACCAAGGAGCACCTCGCGGTCCAGGCCGGCACCGGCACCGGGAAATCGCTGGCCTATCTGGTGCCCAGCCTGCGGCACGCGGTGGAGACCGGCCGCACGGTCGTGGTGTCGACCGCGACGATCGCGCTGCAACGCCAGCTCGTCGACCGCGATCTGCCGCGCCTGTCCGAGGCGCTGGCGGGGGCGCTGGGCCGTCGGCCGCAGTTCGCGATCCTCAAGGGCCGCAACAACTATCTGTGCCTGAACAAGATCAACAGCGCGATTCCGGACGAACCCGCCGAGACCGAGTTGTTCGACGCGTTCGCGGTCTCGCGACTGGGCCGGGAGGTGCAGCGGCTCAACGAATGGGCCTCCGACACCGAGACCGGCGATCGGGACGAACTGGTGCCGGGCGTGACCGATCGCGCGTGGCGGCAGGTCAGCGTCTCCTCGCGGGAATGCCTGGGCAAGACGCGCTGCCCGTTCGGCACCGACTGCTTCGCCGAGCGCGCCCGCGCCGAATCGGGGCAGGCCGATGTCGTGGTCACCAATCACGCGCTGCTGGCCATCGACGCCATCAGCGGCGTGCAGGTGCTGCCCGAACACGATGTGGTCGTCATCGACGAGGCGCACGAACTGGTCGATCGGATCACCGGCGTCGCCACCGCCGAACTGTCCACCGCGGCCATCGGCGCGGCCGCCAAACGCTGCGCCAAACTCGTCGACGAACAGGAGATCGATCGGCTCGAGGCCGCGGCCGAGGCGTGGCACGATCTGCTCGACGAGCTGCCGCCCGGCCGCTGGGACGAACTGCCCGCCGGGGCGGGACCGGTGCTCGCGCTGATCCGCGACGCCGCGTGGAACGTGCGGACCGCGCTCGCGCCGCAGGGTTCCCAAGCGCCGCAAGGCGATCCGGAGGCCGCGGCCGCGCGCAACATGGCCCTCGCGGCCGTGGAGGAGGTGCACGACGCGGCGGTGCGCGCGCTGACCACCTTCGAGGAGTCCGATCCGGCCGCGCGCCGGGATGTCATCTGGTTGTCGAGCGAGGATGTGCGCGGGGTGGCGCGCCGCACGGTGCACATGGCCCCGCTGTCGGTGGGCGGGTTGTTGCGCAGTCGCCTGTTCGGCACGTCCACGGTGGTGCTGACCTCGGCGACGTTGCAGATCGGCGGGTCGTTCGACAGTCTGGCCGTCACCTGGGGGCTGCCGCCGCAATCGTCCAATCGGGTCGATCCGGCATTGGCGAACGGCGGTGAGGCGCCCTCGGATTCGGCGTCGTTGCGGTGGAACTCCCTCGACGTGGGTTCGCCGTTCGATCACGCCAAGTCCGGAATCCTGTATGTCGCACGGCATCTGCCCACGCCGGGCCGCGACGGCCTGGCGCCCGCCTATCTGGACGAGATCCATCGTTTGATCAGTGCCGCGGGCGGGCGCACGCTGGGGCTGTTCTCCTCGATGCGAGCGGCCAAGGCGGCCACCGAGATTCTGCGCGAACGGCTCGACACGCCGGTGCTGTGCCAGGGCGACGACGCGACCGGCACGCTGGTGAAGCGGTTTGCCGAGGATCCGGCGACCTCGCTGTTCGGCACGCTGTCGCTGTGGCAGGGCGTCGATGTCCCCGGACCGTCGCTGAGCCTGGTGATCCTGGACCGGATCCCGTTCCCCCGCCCCGACGATCCGCTGCTCGTCGCGCGGCAGAAGGCCGTGGAATCCCGTGGGGGCAACGGATTCCTGACCGTCGCCGCCAATCACGCGGCGCTGCTGCTCGCCCAGGGCACGGGCCGGTTGCTGCGCAGCGTCGACGACCGCGGCGTCGTGGCGATCCTGGATCCACGCCTGGTCACCGCCCGCTACGGCTCCTACCTCCGCGCCTCCCTGCCGCCCTACTGGGAAACCTCGGACCCGGAGGTCGTCCTCAAGGCCCTGCACCGCCTCACCGGCACCCCGGTCAACGCGTGACACCGCTCACAAACATGGTCCACACTTTCGGCCGGAAGTAAATTGGATGGCCGGTACCCCGGTGTCCCCCAATTCCCGCACCGGGTATCCGAGTCCCCGCGCCAAGCCCTGCACACGGCGCGGGGACACTGTGAACGGCCCCTCCGAAGACGTTGCGGCGCTGAGCTTTCCGTCTAGAACGCCCACTTGAACACGAGGGTGATCACTGCGGCGATCACGGCCAGGGCGATGGCTGCTATGCCCCAGGCGAGTCCGTGGCGGGCCCAGGGGCGGTTGTGGTCGAGGGAGAAGCGGCCTGGGCCGGTGAAGGCCAGGGCGGTGGCGGCTACGCCGAAGAGGAGGGCGCCCTCGTAGCCTTCCAGGCCGTGGTGCCAGGTCACGTTCATCGCGTTGATCATGGTGCCGAGGGCGATGGCGGCGGCCAGGGGGGTGAACAGGCCGAGTAGAAGTAGTGCGCCGCCGGTGAATTCGCACAGGCCCGCGAGGGTGCCGAAGACGCGGCCGGGGTTGTAGCCCATGTGGTCGAATCCGGTGGTGGTCTGGTGCCAGCCGGGGCCGTTGAACCAGCCGAACAGTTTCTGGCTGCCGTGGACGAACATCAGGCCGCCGAAGAAGATCCGCAGGACGAGCAGTCCGACGTCGAGGGCGAGCGGATCGGCGGCGCCGGTGGGTCGGCGCTCGGTGGGGGCGGTGAGATCGGCTGTCATGGTTGTCCTCCTTCGTCAGATCAGGACACGGTGCACGGCCGCGGCCGGTTCAGGGGCTCAGTCGGCGAGGAAGATGAAGTACGCCAGGAACACCAGCATCAGCACCCACATGATCGGGTGCACCTCGCGGATCCGGCGTCGGGCGATCATGACGATCGGGTAGAACAGCAACCCCATGGCGATGCCGTTGGCGATCGAGTAGGTCAGCGGCATCATCACGATGGTGATGAACGCCGGGACCGCGTATTCCAGTCGCTGCCAATCGATTTGGCCGAGCGCCCGGGACATCAGCACGCCCACCACGATGAGCGCGGGCGCGGTCACCGACGGCGCGTCGGCGACCACCGAGAACAGCGGGAAGAAGAACAGCGCGACCAGGAACCAGCCCGCGGTCGACAGGGCCGTCAACCCGGTTCGACCGCCCGCGCTCACCCCTGCGGTCGACTCCACGTAGGCCGTGGTGGTGGAGGTGCCGATGATCGCGCCCGCGGTGGTGCCGATGGAGTCGGCGGCCAGCGCCTGGGCCGCGCGCGGCAGTTTGCCGTCCGGCCCGAGCAGCCCGGCCTGATTGGCGATGCCGATCAAGGTGCCGGAGGCGTCGAAGAAGTCGACGAACAACATGGTGAGCACCACGATCGCCATCTGCCCGGTGAACGCGTGCGGCAGATTGACGATGGCCTCGCCGAACGTCCGGTCCAGCCCGTGCGGCATGGCCACCACCGAATGCGGCAGCTCGACCAGCCCGCTGACGATCCCGACGAGCGCGGTCGCCACGATCCCGTACAGCACCGCCCCGTGCCAGCCCAGCACCAGGAAGATCACGGTCACGAGCAGTCCGAACAACGCCAGCAGCGTGGTGCCCTTGGTGAAGTGGCCCAGATGCACGAAGGTCGACTCGCTCGAGACCACCAGTCCCGCGTTCTTGAGCCCGATGAACGCCACGAAGAACCCGATGCCCGCGCCCACCGCGAGCTTCATCTGCAACGGGATCGCGTCGATGATCTTCTCGCGGATCTTGGTGACCGCGAGCACGAAGAAGATCACGCCCGACAGCAGCGTGCCCGACAGCGCCTGCTGCCAGGGGATGCCCATGTCGAGCACGACGGTGTAGGCGAAGAACGCGTTGAGTCCCATACCGGGGGCCAGGGCCACGGGGTAGCGCGCCCACAGTCCCATCACCAGCGTGCCGAAGACCGCGGCCAGCGCGGTCGCGGTGAACACCGCCTGGGTGGGGATGCCCTTCGCGCCGAGCGGCCCGTGATCGCCGAGGACGGCCGGATTGACCGCCAGCACATACGACATCGCGAGGAAGGTGACCGTCCCGGCCATGATCTCGCGGCGATACGTCGAGCCGAGTTCGGTCACGCCGAAGTAGGCGTCGAGGCGACCCCGCGGTCGCGATGTGACCTCGATGTTCATCAGTGCTGTCTCCGCCCTCGCCCGGAATCGATCTGCCCATGGGCACCGTATCTCGCCGCCCCTCGCGCGCCGCGACACGGTCCGGCGAATCGGGCGCAATCCCCACCGCCTGGACACATCCGTAACCCGGTGTCACATGCAATCATTGGGCAATTTGCCGAAAGCGGTGCCTTCAATTCCAAGGTCCTTGACCAGATCTGTGAGCACCGTTACAAATACGTAATCCGCCGAACCGAGTCCTCGACCCGGCCGAAGTCAGAAGTGCAAGCAGTTGGTTACCGATGTCGTCGACGCGGTCGCAGATCTCCCGATCGCGCGTAGAGCAATGTGGGATCTGCTCATCGATCCCCAGACCTATCCACGGATGTTCCCCGGCATCGGCGCGTGCGAGCAGATCGACAGCGACGGTCCGCCCGTGCTGCGGTTCCGGGTGGGCGACGGCGCCGAGGTCCGCACCCTCGACGCCCGGCTCGTCGTCCATCAGGCGCCCGACAGCCTGGAGCTGCAACTGCCCGCGCAGGGCAGTTTCGCCTCGATCCGCCTGCGCGGCGACGGGGAGCGGACCCGGGTCGTGGTCACCTTCTTCGCCCCCGCGCGGGTGCATCCGCTGATCGAATCGCTGGGCAACGGCGACCTCGTGGAGTGGACCCGCGCGGGATTGCAACGCCTCGCCGACATCCCGGGCCGCGCGGCGACCTCGGTGGTGGTCAACGGCGAGGACTCCCCCGTGCGCCTCCAGGCCGAGGTGGCGCGGCAGATGATGGCCACCGGGGTGGTCCGCAGCTACCGGCCCGATCGCGGGGTGCGGCAGCTGGCGGGACTGGCCAAGTGGGGCTTCAATCTGGCGGGCGGCTACGCCGCGGCCGCGGCCTACGCCCCGGATCGGTTGGCGGTGATCGACGATCGCGCCGACCGCACCTTCGCCGAGGTGCACGCGCGCAGCCACGCGTTCGCCCGCGCGCTCGCGGGCCTGGGCATCCGGGCGGGCGACGCGATCGGGCTCCTCGCGCGCAATCACGCCGAGATGGTCGAGATCATGGTCGGGGCGGGCAAATTGGGGGCGGACGTGGTGCTGCTCAACACCGGCCTGCCCGCGGGCCGGATCGCGGAGATCGCCGACAAGCACGAGATCGCGGCGATCTTCGCCGATCCGGAGCTGGAGGAGCTGATCCGATACCTGCCGCCGGATCTGCCCCGGTTCGCCACGCGCGGCGACTCCGTGGATCCGTACCGGCCGACGGTCGACGAGCTGATCGACGGTGGCGGAACGGGTTTCACCAAACCGCGGCATCCGGGCCGGTTGATCGTGCTCACCTCGGGAACCAGCGGCCGGCCCAAGAGCGCCCGCCGCCCGCACCCCAAGGGCTTCGGCACGGTCGCGGCGCTGCTGTCGCGAATCCCGTTGCGGATGAACGAGACCATGCTCATCCCGGCCCCGCTGTTCCACACCTGGGGGCTGGCCGCGTTGCAGATCAGCACGCCCATCCGGGCGACGGTGGTGCTGCCGGAGCACTTCGACGCCGAGGACTGCCTGCGGTTGATCGCCGAGCACCGGATCACCTCGATGATCGTGGTGCCGGTGATGATCAATCGAATCCTGGACCTGCCCACCGCGATTCGGGCCCGCTACGACACCTCCAGCCTGCGGGTGGTGGCCAGCTGCGGCGCGCCGCTGGCCGGGGCGGCGGTGCTGCGGTTCATGGACACCTACGGCGATGTCCTCTACAACGTCTACGGCTCCACCGAGGTGTCCTGGGCGACCATCGCCGACCCGTCGGACCTGCGGGTCTCCCCCACCACCGCCGGGCGGCCGCCGCTGGGCACGAAAGTGGCGGTGCTGGGCCCGGATTCGCGGCCGGTGCCGATCGGGACGACCGGGCGCATCTTCGTCGGCAACCACATGCTGTTCGACGGGTACACCGACGCCGCCCCGCCGGGCGAGGCGGACGGCATGCTCGACACCGGCGACGTCGGCTATCTCGACGCGGCCGGGCGGCTGTTCGTGGCCGGGCGCGACGACGAGATGATCATCTCCGGCGGCGAGAACGTCTTCCCCCGCCCGGTGGAGGAGGCGCTGTCGCATCTGCCGCAGATCAGCGAGGTCGCGGTGGTCGGCGTGCCGGACCGCGAATTCGGCCAGCGCCTGGCCGCTTTCGTGGTCAAACGCGACGGGTCCGGGTTGGATCCGGATATGGTGCGCAACTACATCCGGCACCGGCTGGGCCGGTTCTCCGTGCCGCGCGATGTGACATTCCTGGACGCGCTGCCGCGCAACGCAACCGGGAAGATCGTGAAGCGCACGCTGATCCAGCCGGGGTGAGCGCGCGGGCTCCCGTCAGGGCGCGGGGGTCGCGATCAAGCCGAGTTCGGCGTCACCGGCGAGCAGCCGGTGGTGCGGCAGGACGCGCACCGTGTAGCCGACCGCGCCGGACAGCGGGACGGGTGTCGAGATCGTGAAAACCTCTGCGCCCGAATCGTTTCCGGCGTGCGTCATGGGCACGGTGGTGACCTCGGACAGGTCGTCGTCGGGCGAGACGCGGCCGAGGACGGCCTCCACGGCGACCTCGTCGGGCGACAGGCCGCCCAGGTCGATGCGGGCGCGCAGCGACAGGTCCGCGCCGATCACCGGGGTGTCGGGCAGGCCGGAGCTGTCCACCTGGAGCACCTTGACCTGCGGCCACGCCGATTCGACGCGGCGGCGGTAGTCGGCGAGTTCCCGTGCGCCCGTGAAGTTCTCGCTCGCGACCGCGGCGTAGGAGGCGGCGGCGGGGGTGTAGTACTCCACGGCGTAGTCGCGGACCATGCGCGAGGCCAGCACCTTCGGGCCGAGGGTTTGCAGGGTGTGGCGCACCATCTCCATCCAGCGCACCGGCATACCGTCGTGGTCGCGTTCGTAGAAGCGCGGCAGCACCGACCGTTCGAGCATCTCGTAGAGGGCGTTGGCCTCGAGGTCGTCGCGGCGGTGATCGTCGCGCACGCCGTCGGCGGTGGGGATGGCCCAGCCGTTCTCGCCGTCGTACATCTCGTCCCACCAGCCGTCGCGGATGGACAGGTTCAGCGAGCCGTTGAGCGCGGCCTTCATACCCGAGGTGCCGCACGCCTCGAGCGGGCGCAGCGGGTTGTTGAGCCAGACGTCGCATCCCCAGTACAGGTAGCGGGCCATGGACATGTCGTAGTCGGGCAGGAACACGATGCGGTGCCGCACGGCCGGATCGTCGGAGAACCGTACGACCTGCTGGATCAGGCCCTTGCCGCCGTCGTCGGCGGGATGGCTCTTGCCCGCGACGACCAGTTGCACGGGACGCTCCGGATCCAGCAGCAGCGCGCGCAGCCGGTCCGGATCGCGCAGCATGAGCGTGAGGCGTTTGTAGGTGGGCACGCGACGGGCGAAGCCGACGGTCAGCACGTTCGGGTCGAAAACGTCGTCCACCCAACCCAATTCGGCGGGCGCGGCGCCGCGCTCGAGCCAGGACGCGCGCAGGCGGCGGCGCACCTCCGCGATGAGCAGTCCGCGCAGGGTGTTGCGGGTGGTCCACAGCTCGCCGAGGTCGACGTCGCGCAGCCGTTCCCAGCCACGCGCCTCCTCGACCAGTTCGGGGCCGAGGACGTCGCGGGCCTTGTCGATCCATTCGCGCGCGGCCCAGGTGGGGGCGTGCACGCCGTTGGTGACCGAGCCGATCGGCACCTCCGCGCTGTCGAAACCGGGCCACAGCGGGGCGAACATCGCCCGGCTCACCTCGCCGTGCAGCTTCGACACGCCGTTGGCGCGCTGGGCCAGGCGCAGGCCGAGGTGGGCCATGTTGAACACGGCCGGGTCGGCCTCGCGGCCGAGGGCGAGAATCCGGTCCACCTCGACACCGGGCAGCATCGGGGATTCCCGCTCGCCGTGCTCGCCGCCGAAGTAGCGACGCACCAGCGCGGCGGAGAAGCGGTCGATCCCGGCGGGCACCGGGGTGTGGGTGGTGAACACGGTCGCGGCGCGCACGGCGGCCAGCGCGGCGTCGAAATCCATTCCGCCGGAGATGTATTCGCGGATACGCTCGATGCCGAGGAAACCGGCGTGGCCCTCGTTCATGTGGAACACGTCCGGATCGGGCAGCCCGTGGGCGTGGGTGTAGGCGCGCACCGCCCGCACCCCGCCGATTCCGGCGAGGATCTCCTGTTTGATGCGGTGATCCTGATCGCCGCCGTACAGCCGATCGGTGACCGCGCGCAGTTCGGGATCGTTGTCGGCGATATCGGAATCCAACAGCAGCAACGGGATTCGGCCCACCTGCGCGATCCACACCCGCGCCCGCAGCACCCGTCCCTCCGGCATCGGCACGTGCACCAGCACGGGTGCGCCCTCCTCGGTCAGCAGCCGCAACGGCAGCCCCTGCGGATCGAGGTCCGGGTAGTGCTCGGCCTGCCAGCCGTCGGCGGTCAGCGACTGGCGGAAGTAGCCCGACCGGTACAGCAGCCCGACCCCGATCAGCGGCAACCCGAGATCGGAGGCGGCCTTGAGATGATCACCGGCCAGGATGCCGAGGCCGCCCGAGTAGTTCGGCAGCACCTCGGTGACGCCGAACTCCATCGAGAAATAGGCGATACAGCGCGGCCCGCCGTCCTGCCGGGTGAACCACCGCGGCCGCGTCAGGTAGTCCCGCAGATCCGCCGCCTGGCGCTCGACCGCGCGCACGTACTCCGGATCGGCGGCCAACTCGTCGAGCCGGGCCGCGGGCACCTCCCCCAGCATCCGCACCGGATCGTGCCCGACCTCCACCCACCGCTCCCGATCCAGTTCGGCGAACAGGTCCTGGGTCGGCGCGTGCCAGGACCACCGCAGATTGGTGGCCAGTTCGGTCAACGCCGCCAACGACTCGGGCAGATGGGCACGGACGGTGAATCGACGGAGGGCCTTCACCGGTCAGACCCTACCGGTATGTCGGGGTCGGGACGCCGTCAGCGCAGGGTTCGGTCCAGCAGGGACAGCAGTTCGCGGTAGTGGCGTTCGGTGGCGGCCTCGTCGTAGACCGAGGTGTCGGATTGGGTGTAGCCGTGGGCCGCGCCCTCGTAGATCTCGGTGCGGTGCGGGATGTTCGCGGCGGTGAGGGTCTTGTCGATGGCCTCGATGTGCTCGGGCGGCATGGACTGGTCCTGGTCGGCGTGGCCGAAATAGACCTCGGCGCGGATCTTTTCGAGATCGTGGTGGGGACTGTCGGGGGCGTCGGTGACGATGTGTCCGGTGTGGAAGGCCGCGACCGCGGCGATGCGGTCGGGGAAGGCGGCGGCGGTGCGCAGGGCCTGACGGCCGCCCATGCAGTAGCCCGTGGTGCCGAAGGGCGCGGGCGCGGTGTGGTCGAAGGACGCGAGCCAGTCGAGGTAGGCGCCCGCGTCGCGGACGGTGGTCGGGCCGGTCAGTTCGACCATGAGCGGGCGGAGCTGGCCGAACAGGTCGGGCCGGGCGGTGAAATCGATGAAGTCCGGCAGCTCCACCACGGGCGCGCGGCCGTGCCGGTAGAAGAGGTTCGGCGCGAGGACCGTGTAGCCGTGGGCGGCGACGCGGTCGACGATGCCGCGGACCACCGGCCGCAGCCCGAAGGCGTCGGGGTAGAGCAGGACCCCGGGGTGTGCCGCGCCGTCGTCGGGGTACGCCACATAGGCGTCGGCCACACCGTCCGGCATCGGCACATCGACCGAAAGACCTTGCACAGCAGTCATGATTGATATCTCCTCGTCCGTCGCAGTCGTCGTTGCCACGCACCAGCGTTCCACGCCGTGGCCGGAGTCGTCGTGGTCGCGCGACGACCCGGCATCCGGCCGCTGCGTTCGTGGTCGTGGCGAAAATACCGGTACGGTGATCTCGTGACCGGTCGGATCGCCATCGATGACACGGCCCCGTCCATTCCCGGCGGGTATCCCGCGAAGGCGGTGGTGGGCGAGGTCTTCCCAGTTC
Organism: Nocardia sp. NPDC004068; assembly: GCF_042874315.1. Lineage (NCBI taxonomy): Bacteria > Bacillati > Actinomycetota > Actinomycetes > Mycobacteriales > Nocardiaceae > Nocardia > Nocardia sp. NPDC004068. Next base: position 12,000 of record NZ_JBIAMW010000028.1, on the reverse strand, counting down.
GCAGCGTGGTCTGGCGGGAGGGACACGACGCGGTCTCCGCCAACCTCGCGATCCGGCCCCCGGGCAGCGCGCGGCTGCGGCGCATCCGGATGACCCCCGATATCGAACCCGACGTCTTCAACGCCACCTTCGTCCCCACCGAACCGGGGCTGTGGGCCTATCGGGTCGAGGGCTGGAGCGATCCGCTGGCAACCTGGCGGTCGGCCGTGGAGGCCAAACTCGCCGTCGGCCAGACCGCCGCCGACCTGGCCAACGACCTGGAGATCGGCGCGCGCCTGCTCGACCGGGCCGCCCAGAACGTGCCCAAACGGGAGTGGGAGCGCCTGCGCGCGGCGGCCGCGTCGCTGCGCGGCGACGCCCAGCTCCCCGCCCGGGTCGCCCCGGCCTTCAGCGCCGAGGTGAGCGAGATCCTGCGCGCCGCGCCGCTGCGCGAACTGGTGACCCGCGGTCCGCAACACTGCGTGCTGGTCGAACGTCCACGGGCCCTGTACGGGTCGTGGTACGAGTTCTTCCCGCGCTCCACCGGCGGCCGCGACGCCGATGGCAATCCGGTGCACGGCACCTTCGCCACCGCCGCCAAGGAGCTGCACCGCATCGCCGCCATGGGATTCGACGTGGTCTACCTGCCGCCGATCCATCCGATCGGGAAGGTGAATCGCAAGGGCCGCAACAACTCTCTGACCGCCGAGCCCGGCGACGTGGGCTCGCCGTGGGCGATCGGCTCCGACGAGGGCGGCCACGACGCCATCCACCCGCGCCTGGGCACCGAGGAGGACTTCGCCGAATTCGTCACCACCGCACGGGAACTCGGCCTCGAGGTGGCGCTCGATCTGGCGTTGCAGTGCGCGCCGGACCATCCGTGGGTGCGCACGCATCCGGAGTGGTTCACCACCCTGCCCGACGGCACCATCGCCTTCGCGGAGAATCCGCCGAAGAAATACCAGGACATCTACCCGCTCAACTTCGACAACGATCCCGACGGGCTCTACGCCGAGGTGCTGCGCGTGGTCAAGCACTGGATCGCGTTGGGCGTCAAGATCTTCCGCGTCGACAACCCGCACACCAAACCGGCCGACTTCTGGGAGTGGCTGATCGCGCGGCTGCGCGAGACCGATCCGGACGTGTTCTTCCTGTCCGAGGCGTTCACCCGCCCGGCCCGGCTCTACGGGCTCGCGCGGCGCGGATTCGCCCAGTCCTACACGTATTTCACCTGGCGCACCGGGAAACAGGAACTCACCGAGTTCGCCCTCGAACTGGCCGCCAAGGCCGACGAGGCGCGCCCGAATCTGTTCGTGAACACCCCCGACATCCTGCACGAGAGCCTCCAGCACGGCGGGCCCGGCATGTTCGCCATTCGCGCGGTGCTGGCGGCGACGCTCGGGCCGAGCTGGGGCGTGTACTCCGGCTTCGAGCTGTTCGAGCATCAGGCGGTGCGCCCCGGCAGCGAGGAGTACCTCGACTCGGAGAAGTACGAGCTGCGCCCGCGCCCGTTCGTCGAGGCCGCCGCGCGCGGAGAATCGTTGGAGCCGTGGCTGACTCGGCTCAACGAGATCCGCCGCGCCCACCCGGCGCTGCAACAGCTGCGCTGCATCGCCTTCCATCACGTCGACAACGACGCGCTGCTGGCGTACTCGAAGGTCGATCCGGTCACCGGGGACGCGGTGCTGGTCGTGGTGAACCTCGACCCGTACGCGGCCGAACAGGGCATGGTCTCGCTCGACATGCCCGCGATCGGTCGGGAATGGCACGACCATCCCGTCGTCGTCGACGAGGTCACGGGCGAGGAATACCATTGGGGCCAAACGAATTACGTGCGGCTCGATCCCGTGCACGCGGTCGCGCATATCCTGGCGCTGCCGCCGGTCTCGGCCGCGGCGCGGACGGAACTGGCCTACCGGAAGACGTTCTCGTGAACCGCCGCGATCTGCTGCTGCTGGTGTCGGGGACGCACGCGGACCCGCACACCGTGCTCGGGTCGCACCCGCATCCCGGCGGCACGGTCATCAGAACCCTTCGGCCGCACGCGGATTCGGTGAGCGCGCGGATCGGCGAGAAGGACTATCCGCTCGACCACGTCGAGCACGGGGTGTTCGAGACCGTGGTTCCGTTCGAGGAGCTGTGGGACTACCGGCTGGTCGTGTCCTATCCCGGCGGGCAGACCGTACTCGTCGCCGACGGATACCGATTCCTGCCCACGATCGGCGAACTGGATCTGCATCTGCTCGGCGAGGGCCGGCACGAACGGCTGTGGGAGGTGCTGGGCGCGCATCCGCGCACCTACACCACCCTCGACGGCGACGTGCCGGGCACCGCGTTCGCGGTGTGGGCGCCGAACGCGCGCGGGGTGACCGTGATCGGCGATTTCGACGGATGGAGCGGAAACAGCGCTCCCATGCGGAAATTGGGCGGATTCGGGGTGTGGGAACTGTTCGTTCCCGGCGTCGGGCCGGGCACGAAGTACAAGTTCCGGGTGCACGGCGCGGACGGGCGCACGGTCGACCACGCCGATCCCCTGGCGTTCGCGACCGAGCAGCCGCCCGCGACGGCGTCGGTGGTCACCGAGAGCTCCTACGAATGGGGCGACCGGGAGTGGCTGACCCGGCGCGCCGAGACCGACGCCACGCGGTCGGCGATGAGCGTCTACGAGGTGCACCTGGGGTCGTGGCGGCCGGGGCTCGGGTATCGGGAAGCCGCCGATCAGCTCGCGGAATACGTTCGGGCGCAAGGGTATACGCACGTCGAGCTGTTGCCGATCGCGGAACATCCGTTCGGCGGGTCGTGGGGATACCAGGTCACCTCCTACTACGCTCCGACGGCGCGGTTCGGGTCGCCGGACGACTTCCGGGCGTTCGTGGATCGGCTGCACCAGGCGGGCATCGGGGTGTTGCTGGACTGGGTTCCGGCGCATTTCCCGCGCGACGAGTGGGCGCTGGCGCGGTTCGACGGGACGGCGCTGTACGAGCATTCCGATCCGCGCCGCGGCGAGCAATTGGATTGGGGCACCTACGTTTTCGACTTCGGTCGGCACGAGGTGCGCAACTTCCTGGTGGCCAACGCGCTGTACTGGATCGAGGAGTTCCACATCGACGGCCTGCGGGTCGACGCCGTGGCTTCCATGCTGTACCTGGACTATTCGCGGCCCGAGGGCGGCTGGGAGCCGAATATCCATGGCGGGCGGGAGAATCTGGAGGCGGTGTCGTTCCTCCAGGAGATGAACGCGACCGTCCACAAGCATCAACCCGGCGTGGTGACCGTCGCGGAGGAGTCCACCAGCTGGCCCGGGGTCACCCGCGCGACCGACGTCGGCGGGCTCGGGTTCACCATGAAATGGAATATGGGCTGGATGCACGACACGCTCGGCTACCTCGGCCGGGACCAGATCCATCGCAGCTGGCACCACAACGAGATCACGTTCTCGATGGTGTACGCGTGGAGCGAGAATTTCGTCCTGCCCATCAGTCACGACGAGGTCGTGCACGGCAAGGGCACGCTGTGGACGCGCATGCCCGGCGACGACTGGGCCAAGGCGTGCGGGGTGCGGGCGCTGCTCGCCTACATGTGGGCGCATCCGGGTAAGCAGCTGTTGTTCATGGGGCAGGATTTCGGGCAGTACCGGGAGTGGTCGCACGATCGCGGGCTCGACTGGGGTGAGCTGGAAAATCCACTGCACGACGGGATTCGGGTGCTGGTGGGGGATCTGAACCGGGTGTATCGCGACTCGCCCGCGTTGTGGAGTCAGGACACCTCGCCGGGCGGGTACGCGTGGATCGAGGCCGACGATCGGAACAACAATGTCATCGCGTTCCTGCGGCACGGGTCCGACGGGTCGACGGTGGCGTGCGTGTTCAACTTCTCCGGTTCGCAGCATCGCGACTACCGTGTCGGGCTGCCCGCGGGCGGACGTTGGCGGGAGATCCTCAATACCGACGCAGCGCACTACGGGGGCAGCGGGATCGGCAATCTGGGCGCGGTGACCGCCGAGGAGCGGCCGTGGCACGGGCGGCCGTACTCGGCGGCGGTGACGCTCGCGCCCAACAGCGCGGTATGGCTTGCGCCCGAATAGGTTTCAGAACCGCCAGGGGTCGGCGAGTTCGGGGACGAGGCAGCCGTAGGTCTTCTCGATCGAGATCTGTTGTCCGCGTAGGGTTCCCTCGGCGCGCAGGGTCACGGGGTAGTAGCGGAAGCAGCGGACCTCTTGGTTCTCCTCGGGGAGGGTGAGGTCGGCGGTCGCGAGTGCCGCGCAGGCGGCCTCGGCGGCCGGGTGGTTGCCGCCGGTGGGGGCGCAGGTCAGGGTGACCGTGCGGGACGGTTGGTCCGGGTCGGTGCGGGTGAAGGTGAGCTGGGTGTCGGGCCGGTCGGCGGCCGCGCTGCCCGCGGCGACGAACAGGGCCGTGAGGATGGTCGCGGCCGCGGCCAGGTGTCCGATGGGTGTGAGTGATCGCATGTTCCCCTCCTTCGGCCCATGGTAATGGACTGTCGAATGAGCTACGAACGTTCTACTATCGACTGTAGTACTTCGAGGCGGGGAGACGTGATGACCGACAACGACAAGTCCGGGACCGCGGGGCGGATGGCTCCGTCGCCGGTAGGGCGATTGATCGCGGCGATATCGGAGTTCGCCAACAGTCGCGGGGTCTACCTCGGGCGGCGTTCCACGCGACTGCATGTGGCGATATACCGGCGATTCGGCGGCCGCGTCGGCGGGCGCATTCCGGGATTTCCGAACGCGCGGATTCTGCTGCTCGACCACGTCGGTGCGCGATCCGGGATTCGCCGGACCTCGCCGGTGATGTATCACGAGGACGGCGACACCATCGCGATCGTGGCGTCGAAGGCGGGGCAACCGTCACATCCCGCGTGGTTCCACAACTTGTGGGCTCATCCGGAGACCACGATCCAGATCGGTGCGGAGACGCGCCGCGTGTGCGCGCGAGTGGCGACCGGAGCGGAGCGCGACGCCTGGTGGCCCCGTTGCTCGTCGGGCTATCCGGGTTACGACTTCTTCCGGCGTCTCGCGCATCCCCGCGAGATACCGATCGTGCTTCTCACGCCGTGTTCGGGCGGGTGACTCCCGGCGCCGGCACCTGCGGGATGCCGATACCCACGCCTCGCGCTGGGCGTGGGATCGGCTCTCCCACAACGTGTTTCAGTACAGCGCGGTGGCCAGGCGGCGCCGGGCCGCGACCACGATCGGGTCGGCGGTGTCGAACAGTTCGAACAGTTCCACCAGGCGGGTGCGGACGCGGTTGCGGTCGTCGCCCGCGGTGCGCTTGATCAGGGCGATCAGGCGGTCGAAGGCGGCGTCGGGTTGCTGGTTGAACAGTTCGAGGTCGGCGGCGGCGAAGGCGGCCTCGATATCGGTGGGGTCGGCGTCGGCACGGGCGACGGCGTCGGCCGGGAGGTTCTGGGCGCGGGTGTAGAAGCGGAGCTGGCGCAGGGCGGCCTTGGCGTCCTGGTTGGCCGGTTCCTCGGCGAGGATGCGCTCGTAGGCGGCCTCGGCGCCCGCGATGTCGCCGCGCTCGATGGCCTCCTCGGCGGCCACGAAGCGCGGATCGGCGGGTTGTTCGGCCGCGCCCTCGGCCTCACCGCCGACGCCGGGCAGGCGGCCGCGCACGGCGTCGACCACCGCGGCCAGCCACTGGCGGACCTGGGCTTCGGGCTGGGCGCCTTGGAAGTCGGCGAGCGGCTGGCCCGCGGCGACCGCGACGACGGTCGGGATGCCCTGCACCCCGAACGCCTGCGCGATGCGCATATTGGGCTCGGCCTCGACGGTGGCCAGATCCCAGGTGCCGTCGCTCTCGCCGAGCAGCTTCTCGAGCAGCTTCACCAATTCGACGCTGCCCGGGCTGCGCTGCGAGTACAGGGCGACGACCACCGGCACCTCGAGCGAGCGCCGCAACACCTTGGCCTCGAAATCGGCCTCGGTGACCGCGTGACCGCTCAGAACGTCCCCGGCGGCCGGCTGTTTCAGAGCGGACAGATCCACCGCACCGGACATGGCAGCGGCAACGGCGGGAGAAGGACGACGTGCAGCAGGTCGAGTCACGAGTTCCAGTTTGTCACGAACCGGCAGGCGCGGGCGCCGGGGCCGGGCCCAGCTCACCCAATTGCCCGGTGCGGGCCGCCCAGCGCTCGAACCAGTACGAGCTGAACGGCACGATGGCCGAGGCGAGCCCGATCAGTAGCGTCTTGGCGGGCCACCCGTACTCGCGGAACGCCAGCAGCAGGTTCAGCGCGAACATGATGAACACGAAGCCGTGCAGCAGGCCGAACACCATCACCGGCCAGGTGATCGGGTCCGGCAGCCGCTTCAACACCGATCCGGTCAGCAGCAGCGCCCACGAGATCGCCTCGAGGATCCCGAACAGCCGCACGCGCTTCCCGGCCGTGCTCAGGTCGAAGATTTCACCCATGGGCACCATTCTGCCGCACGTCTACGACAGGCCGTAGTCGTGTGGGCCAAACCACAGCCGCACCTCTTGTTCGGATCTGCACCCCCTACAGGGCCCTGCGGCGGGTGCGGATCCGAACAAAGGGTGCGGCTGGGGTTGCCACAGCCTCGTAGTCGTCGTCTTATGGGCGCCTGCGACGAGGGCGCGGTTGCGCTGTGGCTGACGCAGCCGCGCCCCTTCTCGGAGCGTGCGACAAGTGCGCGGCCGACGCAGCCGCACCCCTTATTCGCAGGGTTGGTCGGGTGTAGCAGGCACAGCCGCACCCCTTATTCGCAGCCGCACCCCTTATCGGGCCCCACAGCGGGTGCGGATTCGAATAAGGGGTGCGGCTGGGTTGCTGGGTGCTTGGGGGTTAGACCTTCAGGATGAGGGCGTCGCCTTGGCCGCCGCCGCCGCAGAGGGCCGCGGCGCCGGTGCCGCCGCCGCGGCGCTTCAGTTCGAGGGCGAGGTGGAGGACGATGCGGGCACCGGACATGCCGAGGGGGTGGCCGATGGCGATGGCGCCGCCGTTGACGTTGACCTTGGCGGGGTCGATGCCGAGTTTGCGGGTGGAGGCGATGCCTACCGCGGCGAAGGCCTCGTTGATCTCGACGACGTCCAGGTCCGCGGGCGAGATGCCTTGGCGGGCACAGGCTTTCGCGATGGCGTTGGCGGGCTGGTCCTGGAGGGTGGAGTCGGGGCCCGCGACGGTGGCGGCGGCGCCGATCTCGGCGATCCAGGTCAGGCCCAGCTCCTCGGCCTTGGCCTTGCTCATCACCACGACCGCGGCGGCGCCGTCGGAGATCTGGGAGGCCGAACCGGCGGTGACCGTGCCGTCCTTGCGGAAGGCGGGGCGCAGCTTGCCGAGGGACTCGACGGTGGTGTCGGCGCGGATGCCCTCGTCCTGGCCCACCACGATCGGATCCCCCTTGCGCTGCGGCACCGAGACGGGGACGACCTCGTCGTCGAACACGCCGTTCTTCCAGGCGGCCGCGGCCTTCTGATGCGACGCGGCGGCGAAGGCGTCCTGGTCCTCGCGGCTGATGCGGTCGCGGTCGTTGCGCGATTCGGTCAGCGCGCCCATCGCCTGATCGGTGAAGATGTCGTGCAGGCCGTCGAAGGCCATGTGGTCGCGCAGGCTGACGTCGCCGTACTTGAAACCCTCGCGGCTCTTCTCCAGCAGGTGCGGGGCCTGGGTCATCGACTCCTGGCCGCCCGCGACGACGATCTCGTACTCCCCGGCGCGAATCAGCTGGTCCGCCAACGCGATCGCGTTGATGCCGGACAGGCAGACCTTGTTCACGGTGACCGCGGGGACGTCCATCGGAATGCCCCCGGCGACGGCGGCCTGGCGCGCGGGGATCTGGCCCGCGCCCGCGGTCAGCACCTGGCCCATGATCACGTACTCGACCTGTTCCGGCGCGACCCCGGCCTTCTCCAGCGCGGCCCGGATGGCGAACCCACCCAGCTCGGCGCCGGTGAAGTCCTTCAATCCACCCAGCAGCCTGCCGACCGGGGTACGCGCGCCGGAGACGATGACGGAGGTGGTGGTCACGATGAACCTCGTTTCTCGAATTCGCGTCGACGGGTCTTACGCCGCCTCGTACTCCACGGTAACCGGTGCGCTCACCCCACGACCATGCAGGTGCGCGCTACCGTTCGAAGGGTGAGCACCACCGAAAAGTCCGAATTCATTCCCGCCGACTACGTGATCGCGGTCGACCATGTCGGCATCGCCGTCCCCGACCTCGACACCGCCGTCACCTGGTACTCCGAACACCTCGGCATGGTCGAGACCCATCGCGAGGTGAACGAGGGGCAGGGCGTGCACGAGGCGATGCTGTCGCTGCCCGGCGCCGGTGACGACTCGACTGCTCTGCAGTTGCTGGCACCGCTCAACGCCGATTCGACCATTGCCAAGTTCATCGACCGCAATGGCCCGGGTCTGCAGCAACTGGCCTATCGGGTCACCGATATCGATGCCGTGGCAACCTTTCTGCGTGGCCGCGGGCTCCGTTTGCTGTACGAGGGTCCCCGGCCCGGCACGGCGGGCTCGCGAATCAACTTCGTGCACCCCAAGGATGCTGGAGGTGTGCTCATCGAGTTGGTCGAGCCTGCCGCGAATCCTACTCACTAGTACCGCAATCCGACCGGGGAAACTTGTCGTAACGACATTCGCGGTCGGGTCACCATGGCTGGTCGACAGGCTGTAGTTTGTGGGGCATGTCGTCCACTGAGCCCGATCGCAATCGCTTCGTCGCGTTGCCCTTTACGGTGGTCCGGAAGGGTTATGACCGTGACGAAGTACGCAATTATTTCGACCGTTTCGATGCCGAACTGAGGGTCACCGCCACCGACCGCGACGCTGCGGCGGCTCAGGCCCGGAACCTGGCCGCCCAGCTGGAAGACGCCCGCGACGAAATCGACGAGCTCCGTAAGGAAGTCGATCGTCTGTCGGTGCCGCCGACCACCGCGGAGGGCATGAGCGATCGCATCTCCCGCATGCTGCGGCTCGCCTCCGACGAGGCCTCCGAGGTCCGCGCGCAGGCGCAGGCCGAGGCCGCGGAGATGATCTCCATCGCCGAGCAGCAGGCCACCGAGATGCGCGGCAAGTACGAGTCGCTGCTCTCGGAGACCAAGGAGAAGCGCGAGGCGCTCGAGGTCGAGTTCGAGCAGACCCTCGCCAACGCCCGCACCGAGGCGACCAAGATCGTCGAGGCCGCGCAGGCCGAGGCCGACCGGATCACGAAGGAAGCCGAGGCCAAGCGCAAGGCCGCGCAGCAGGACTTCGAGGTCACCATGGCCGAGCGTCGCACCAAGCTGACCCGCGCGATGGAGGAGCTCGAGGCCACCAGCCGCGCCGAGGCCGCCCAGCGCATCAAGGACGCGACCGACGAGTCCAACCGTCTGGTCACCTCCGCCACCCAGCAGGCCGATCGCAAGATCGCCCACGCCAAGGAGCTGGCCGAGGAGATGCGCGTGCTGCGCGGTCGAGTTCTGGCCCAGCTCTTGGGAATTCGCGGCCAGCTCGATTCGGTGCCCGCCATGCTCGCCGCGGTCAACCGCGAATCCGAGCTGCTCGACGGCGCCCCCGAACAGCGCTCGCTGTCCGGCAAGCAGTCCGGCCCCAACCGCCAGAAGGCGATCCCCGACGCGAAGGCCGAGGCCGACGAGGAGGAGCTCGACGCCGAAGAGCGCGAGAACGCCGAGATCTCGAGCTAGTACGCCGAACCGACCGGGCGACAACACCGACCGTTCGAAGGCCGCCCCCGAATTTTCGGGGGCGGCCTTCCTTATGTGTGGGGCTGGTTGCGCGCTTCACAGGGTCATTGGCCCGATTCCACCCTTCGCAGGCCCTTCAGAACGTGTGGGTCCCCGGGCGGAGCAACCCTAGTCGCACCCTTTATTTGGATCCGCACCCCTTGTAGGGCTCTGAAGGGGGTGCGGATTCGGATAAGGGGTGCGGGTGGGGTTAGGACCAGCGGCGGGTTATGCGTCTGGTGTGGCGGCCTTTCCAGCAGCCGGTGTGCCAGTGGCGGCGGTCTTCTTCGCCGTTGTGGGCTCGCCAGGCGACCAGGTGGGGGGTGCCTGGGGGGATTTCGTGGTCGCAGCCGGGGCAGCGGTAGGTTTTGGTGGCTCGGGTGCCGGGGATGGTGCGGACTATGTAGTCGTCGCCGTCGGGGCCCGGTTCGGTGCGGCCGAAGACGTCGCCCAGGGGGCGCGGGTCCCGGGAGGACCGCGCCGGTTGGGTGGGGCGCGGTTTCCGGCGGGGCATTGCTATCCAGGTTAGAACAGGCGGAATTCGGCGCTCTCCGTGCCCCGTAGGGCGTCGTAATCGAGAGTGAGGCAACGGATTCCGCGGTCGGTGGCGAGGGTGCGGGCCTGGGGTTTGATCTGCTGGGCGGCGAAGACTCCGGTGACGGGGGCCAGCAGGGGGTCGCGGTTGAGCAGTTCCAGGTAGCGGGTGAGCTGTTCGACGCCGTCGATCTCGCCGCGGCGTTTGATCTCCACGGCCACCGTCGCGCCCGTGGCGTCGCGGCAGAGAATGTCGACCGGTCCGATCGCGGTCATGTATTCGCGGCGAATGAGGCTGTATCCCTCGCCGAGGGTGTGAATGTGCTCGGCGAGCAATTCCTGGAGGTGCGCTTCGACGCCGTCTTTCACGAGGCCGGGATCGATGCCGAGATCATGAGAGGAATCGTGTTCGATCTCCTCGACCGTGATTCGGAGTTCTTCCCCGGCCTTGTTCGTCACCACCCACAGTTTGGTTGCGGGCGAATCGGATTCGCGTTCCTCCAGCCAGCACGGCGGGCTCATCCAATTCAGCGGTTTGTAGGAACCGCCGTCGGAGTGCACGAGCACCGAACCGTCCGCCTTCATCATCAGCAGCCGGCGGGCCATGGGGAGGTGAGCGGTGAGCCGACCCACGTAGTCGACCTGACAGCGAGCTATCACGAGGCGCACCCCAGGCACTCTAGGGCAGTAGTGGGTCCGTACCGAATCCAGCCCACGAGCGGACGGCCACGGGGGCGGGGCGGGGCAGGAATTCAGCCCACTAGGAGGAGGTAGCCGAGGACGGAGGCTATGACGAGCATGACGGTCTCGTACCAGGAGAGTTTGGGGAGGGTGGGGTGGTGGGAGCGGAGGGCCCAGAAGCCGGCGGCGAGGCCGATCACTACGGCCAGGAGGTGGCCGACGTTGGTGAAGGTGCGGCCCATGACGACGCCCGCGACGGCGACGGCGAGCCAGGTGATGGCCCAGGTGGGGCGCCAGCGGGACGGGAGGAGGGCGTAGAAGGCGCCGATGAGAGCCATTGCGCCGTAACTGATTCCGACGTCCTCGGCGCGGGTGATGTCGATCGGGAGCCAGCCCGCTTCGACGGCGACCCACAGGCCCAGGGCCACCAGCAGGGTGGCGCCGATGTGGCCCGCGAGGAAGATGCGGATCACCTGCCAGGCGCCGAAGCGGAGTTCGGCGAGGGCGAGCAGGGAGACGAGCAGGGGGATGATGAGCAGGGCGCCGCTGTTGTCGCCGATGACGAAGGCGCTGGAGAACAGGGTGCCGAAGTGGCCGCGCAGCAGGTTGTGCAGGTTGGTGCTGACGTGCAGGACGATCTTCGATTGGGTGGTGTCGTCGATGACGGACAGCCACGCCGTGACCGCGACGAGGGCCGCGGCGTACACGTAGGTGACGGGCAGCAAGAAGCGCCGCCAGCGGGGGCGGTTGGTCGCGGTGGCACCGCTCGATGCTTCCGGCGCCGGTGCGGTCAGCACCACCATGGCATCCCCTTCCGAACTCCTGCCGGCGGTCGATCCGCCGGGCCTACCTTTCAATCATCCCGATCGGGTCTGCGTCCACGCTTCCCGTCGCTCGAGACTTCGCTGTGAAACGTGACACGCTGGTGTCGGAGTGAATGCCCCGCCGCGTCGGCGACAAACCTGGCGCACGGAAGTCGTTGCGGCACAGGGTGATCGGGTCCGGATATGCGAGAAGGGGCCCATTGCTGGGCCCCTTCTCGGGAATATTGTTCCGGCGGTGTCCTACTCTCCCACACCCTGTCGAGTGCAGT
>NZ_JBIAMW010000027.1:0-48437 GCF_042874315.1 Nocardia sp. NPDC004068 | reverse complement strand
AACTCTTTCGGATACGGCTTCGGCACTGCGACATCCTCTCAGGCTCGCCACCCGGCAAGCCAACTCGGTTGTCACCTATCCGTGCAGCAGCCCCTTGCATCGCACCGGCTCTCGCGGTGGTGACGAAGCTTTGTGGTGGATCTCTAGTGGCGAGATCAGAATCTTGTCGGTACGCCAGCGGGCTGGTGGTTGGGCGTGGTTCGGCTCGAGCAACTTTCCGGATTTGGTGGAAGCGCGTGAGCGGTCCCCCAGGCTGTGCGACCTCTGGGACGAGATTCGGCATGAGTTCTGGACGACCTTGCAGTCCTGCAATCATCGATGAGAGGAGCATCACGATGACGCCGCCGAGCGACGACGGAGGACGCTGATGTCGAATCCCTCTCTGCCACGGAGGGTTTCGGGGCAATGCACGTTTCCCGAAACTATTCGATTCGAACCTCCAACTGTAGAGCTGTTAGAGCGCGTCGTTTCCGCTCTCCGAGACGCATCGCCCCGTCCGGAGTCCGCCGACTCCAAGATTCGCTTCCCATGACCACCACCAAGAACCCGAAACAACCGATTTCACAGAACAATCAACAAGAGAGCGAGGTATTGCAATGCGCAGAGAAGGTTCGTCACTCGCCAAGCGAGCGCTGGGGCGGCAGTTGGGTTCCTTCCGCAAGAGGGCCGAGGTCAGTCAGAACCAGGCGGGGGGTGTGCTGGGGGTGTCGGCGCAGACGATCGGGCGGTTGGAGGAAGGGGTGACGGCGCGGGTCGCCAGTGATCTGCATTTGAACACCTTGTGCGATCGATATCGGGTGGGTGACGCGGATCGGCGGGTGATCCTCGCGCTGGCGCGGGAGGTTCGGTTCATCGCGAAATGCGGCGGTGGGTGGTGGCGGCCGGACCTGGATCGGGACACACACGATTTCGATCCGCGGGTGGTTCTCGATCACGCCGCGATCCTGCTGACGGCGTGGGCGACGCTGCTGCTCCCTCCTATCCTGCGCACATCCGACTACAGCCGCGCTGTCGCCTGGACCCGGTCGCCCCATATGCCCACCGACCAGGTCGAGGAAAGCATCGACGCGGCCGCGAAACAGCAACGCGCTCTCGATGATTCGAACCTCGCCGTCGAGATCATCATCTCGGAGGCGGCCATCCGGGAGGAGTGGGGTGGCCCCGGCGTGATGGCCGAGCAACGACGCCACCTCGCCGAGATCAGCCACCTCCCCAACGTGTCCCTGCGGGTCATGCCCTTCAACGGCCGTAGCCGCATCGGCGCGCTCACCGGACCGTTCACCCTGCTGGAGTTCCCGATACTGCCCAGCACCCGTCTCAACGAACCGCCCCTGGTCCACATCACCGAATACGTCGGAAACCTCTACCTCGAACGCTCCGGCGAAGTCGATCACTATCGGACCGCCCTCGCCGAGCTCCAACGGACTGCGTTGAGCGAATCCGCCTCCAGGACAATGCTTCTGGAAACGGCATGAGTTGTCCGGCAAGGGGCGGACCGATCCGGCCGCCCCTTGCCGGACGACACCAAACGGTCAGGAGTGCGGCACGCACGTCTCGGGGCGGGCTCAGACGTACTGCATCCACACTGGTATCAGGAAGAGACAAATTGCGGTGCCCACCAGGGCGGCTGCAATACCCGTGCCCCACTGCCGGGCGCGGCCACCGCAGGCGGACAGCACAGCCGCCGCGATCATTTCGACCGCGTACACCACGACGAGAAGGTATAGCAGGTAAAAGTAGAGGAAGAGCGGAATCACGTTCAGCGTCAAGAAGATCGCAGCACTGCAAAACGACCGCGGTCCGTGCCAAGCGCCGCGCCTCTGCTGCATTACCCGACCGCAATCAGGAAACCGATAGCGGCCGTCGAAGCGGTCCAGATCCCGGCCGCGGTCGCCGCAGCGAGGGCAACACCACGACCAGCGCCGCGCGTTTTCCACCGCACCAGCAGTGCCAGGAGGGTTCCGGCTATCGAAGCGGCGACAAACGAGCCGACATACGTAGCAACGGTATCCGAGTTCGAGATCAGCGAAGTGATCGCCATGAATGCCACTTGCAGTACAAAGAATCCCGCGAGACTCCAGGTGGCAAGGCGCCAGAAACGGGTGTTGTCCACCGACGGTGGGCGCTCCATTCAGGCCGTCCCGCTGGGCAGCGGCTGGGCCGGTACGCTGGGGGGAGCGATAACCGGACCGAACCGTGTCGACGGTTTCGGGTTTCCCGGTACATCGAACTGCTCGTTCCACTCGGAGAACGGCGCGAACGCAAGACCTCCCACACCGATGTCGTGGTGGAACGGCAGATTCATCGCGGGACCGAGCGAACTCCCGGATTGCGCCGGGTCCAATGCGATTGTCTGCGTGCGACCGTCGGGAGTGTCCTGATATACCTCCAACGAGGGGTAATCACTGCGTGTACCGTTCACTTGAACTCCGTTCGGCCCAGGCTGGAACACCAAGTCACCGTTAACTGTAACGTGATGGCCATCCGACAACGGCGGCTCGGTAGCCACCGCCGGTGGTAGCGGATTACCGGACTCGTACTGGATGCGCACCGATCCATCGGGGTTCTGCCACACCGTCCCTTCCGGCGCTCCGACTTTGACTTCTCCCGGACTTCCGTCGTGGTTCTCTCGAACAGAAGGGTTCTGACGCATGACAACGATCCCGTTTTCGTAGTCGATATACGTGGTAACTTTCGTATGTTCAGGATCGAAGTTCGGGTCGGCCGTGCGATTGTTGCCCAAATCGCGCGCGCTGAAATTCCCATGAAACGGGTTCAGATCCAGGTCGGAAACATCACGTTGTTCGATGTACTGGGACGCTCGGACCACTCCCTGCCCTGGAACGGGTTGAATTCGTACGACGCGAATCTCAGGCCCGACACCCTGAAATTCCGGGGTGTAGCTCTTCGGGTTGAGAACCTCGGCCGTGCTCCAGTCGGAGGCGCTGATCGGCGGTCGTCCGAAAACCTGTTGGAACGCCGCGGCGGAGGTGCGGAGCCGATCGGGGTCGGCCCGCGAATCTGTGGACTTGAAGCTGGTGTCGGCGACCTGGACCGCCGTCAGCGTGGTCGCCGGCGCCATCCTCGCCAATTCGCTGTTCGCGGTGGCGATCTCGGCGCCCCATCGCGCATCGGCGGACTGCAAATTGGCCACCAGCCCAGGCAGGCGTGAAAGCTGTACGGCCGCTTCGGAATCGGGATCGTCGACGCCGGTGACACTCCAGTCGTCGGCTACCGCAACCGGTCGGACGACATAGGTCTGAAGGATCGCCTTGATCTCCGCCACGGGGTACTGCAAGTCGCGCGCCGCACCGGCACAGGCCGCACCGAGATCGTCGTAGGCGGTCGCGATCGCTCGCATCTGGGTCTGTTCACGGTCGGCCTTG
Source organism: Nocardia sp. NPDC004068 (assembly GCF_042874315.1). Lineage (NCBI taxonomy): Bacteria > Bacillati > Actinomycetota > Actinomycetes > Mycobacteriales > Nocardiaceae > Nocardia > Nocardia sp. NPDC004068. The sequence continues at coordinate 45,051 of NZ_JBIAMW010000027.1, read as the reverse complement.
TCACCGGCGGCTCGTGCCGCCGCACCTTGCCAGGCCAAGCCGTCGTGGATCGTGGTGTGCATGGCCCCCGCCGCCTTGACAATGGCGTCGGCGATCTGGGTCGCGCGGTCGGCGACACCCCGCAAACCCGATATATCCAGTGCCAGCACTTGTTTCGGGGTCGGCGCGATGGCTACCTCCCCGAGTGCGGGTCGCCGGAGTTGAGATCCGCGACCGCCGCGATACGCTGAGCGGCTTCCTGGTCGCTCCCGTGAAAGTTGTCGGCGCAGACCACCAGCAACGCCGAGAATTCGTTGAAGCGCGCCTTCAGCAGTTCTTTCGCCCGAGTACTCGCGGCGTTGGACTCGGCCAGCTCGGCGCCGACCGTCAGGCCCGCGAGCGATGTCGCCACCGGTTCGGCATCGAGCTTCGGTGCGTTATCGATATCCGTCGGCAGCAGCGCCAACGCCCCACCGGCGGCCCGTAACCCGTCCGGGTTCACTTCGAACGTCATAGTCGCCCCCTCCTGGTCATCGGAGATTACCAGCAGATTCCGACAATCGGCAGGGCGTGCACGGCGGCTCGGACGACATCCTCGGGCTTTAGTCAGGTACGCACAGCCGTCCTCGGTTGCTCACCGCAGCGCGGTCGACCGTGTGCCCGGCTCACGCGAAGGTCTCGCAGCGACGAGTGCTGTGTAAGCCCCTGGCACACAGACCGATTCGGTGGATGACCTTGATGTCCACCCATCAGGATCGACGGGCCGTGCATTGTCGTCGTCGGCAAGAGTCGGCTTACCGCTTCCAACGCCAAAGCACCGAGTCGAGCTGATTCGGGTCCCGATCGCGAGGGCGCCCGCTCCCCCGGGCGCCGTCGACGGGTCAGGAAGCGGGCTTCTGGTAGTAGTAGTTCTCGTCCGACCAGCGGGTGCTGCCGGGCGGCGAATTGAGGGTCGTGATCAGGTCGGCGCCCGAGATAGCCAAGGTGGGGCCGCCGACGACGAGGGTGCCGATGATCGCGCCGAGGGACGCGCCGGACAGCGCGCCCGGGATGCAGCCCACCGCCGGGACGATGACGCACCCGACCGCGGCCCCGACCCCCAGGCCGATCGCCGATCCGATGAACCCCCCGGTCGTCACGGCGATGCCGAACTCGGTGGCGAATTCGCCCATGGCCCTTTGGTTCTCGACTTGCGAGGCGACCGGGTGGACGAGGCCGGGATCCGGCGCGTCGGCCGGATCGGGCGGATCCGCCGCGGCTACCACCGGAGCCAGCAGAATTGCACCGGCAAAAGTTGCCGACAAAGCGGTCGTTGCGATCGATCTCTGAAACTTCATATTGCGAACCCGTTTGTTGCGTGGAACCGCTCGCGGCTCACCGCGAGCGTATTGAATTCTGATGCGGCCGGATCGGCCTACCGAAGTCGCATATCTGTTGTCGACAGAACGGGTCTCAGCGTATACCGGTAACGCGGGGTTAACCAGAGAATTCGAGAAATCGACCGGAGATCGGCGAACGGGCGGCCGCCCGCGAGGATGCCGCCCGTTCGCCGGTGGACCTCAGGCGGGGCTGTAGGTCAGGCAGTTGGCCGTGTTGTCGCCCGCGCCCATGCCGACGCGGATCGAGGGGGCACTGCACTCCAGGTTCTGGTTGTAGCTGCAGTCGGCCCGCTGGCAGGCACCGACCATCGAGGTGACGCGGTCGAGACCGCCCTTGCTGGAGAGCGGGACGAAGGTGGTGCAGTCGGCCGAGCCGTTCTGGCCCGCCACGTTGATGGCGTAGGCATGGCAGCCGTCGTGGTTGTACGAGCAGTCCGCGACCGTACATTCGCTGACGTGCGGCATCTCCATCGTGGTCATGAATTCCTCCTTCCATCGCAGCGTCCTCGGCCGGATTAGCCGAGGGGGTGTTCGAGGCCGATGGTAGAGGGCTTTCGCACTCCTGAACAGCAAGGTCAGGCTTGCCTGGGTCGGTGTGCGAACGCATTCTCGCCTTTTTATCCGCGATTTTCGCGACACGCTTCGGAAATGCCGCCCATTATCGTTTCGGCACGGTATCGCGTTAACTCGGATTCCGGGTCGTTTCCCGATCGAGACTTCTTCTGCAAGCTCCGGCCGAGCGCGTTCGACAGCCGGAACTCCGGATCGACGCTCAGATTCCACGGCAGCGGGAGCGCCACCGAGGCCGGGGGTTCGGCCGCGCCCGCGCACAGCCGGGCCGCCACATCCGCGAGGAATCCGATCGCGCCCGGCCTCGGGGTCAGGAACACCAGCGGCGGCATCTCCGGATAGTGCGCGGGGAACAGGGCCGTGACGTCGGCGCTGCGCTCGACGAGCGCGACGGCCACATAGGTCACCTCGTCCACGACCACGACGGTGCTCGGTTCCGTCACCCGCGCGCCGAGCACCCGGGCGAGCACGACGCTGTCCCGCCCGACGGCCTCGGCGGCCGCGCGGTCGCCCCTCGATCCGGCCGGCATCGTTATCGGATCCGGCCGTTCACCAGCCGCAGCCACGCGCCGAACCGGTGCATCAGCCAGTACAGCCGCTGATGTCCGTCCCGCAGACCCGTCCCGTCCGCGCGCCCCGGGCAGAACTCGGCGACCAGCTCCGCGATGCTCTCGCTGACCTTCTTCTCCGTCGAGTACACCGCCGCGGCGATGGCGGCGGTCGTCGGCACGATCGTCCCGGCGGCCACCACATCGAGGATGCGGCGTTGTAAGGGCGTGCAGCGGAACGGGATTCGCCGCTGCTGGCGGGACAGATACGCGTGCGCGAACGCCGCCGCGATCGGATCCACGTCCTGGCCGGGCGTCTCGCCCTCGACCACGGCCAGTGCCCGTTCCGCACCGTCCCCGTACCGGCGGGCGTCGCTCGCGGTCACCACGCGCACGTCGGGCACGTCGAGCGCGAGTCCGGTCTCGTAGGCGAGGGCGTGCTGGGTGGCCGCGGGGATCTCGAGCGTCGGCGCGACCATCGCCACGGCCAGCCGCGGCGGTCGCGGCAGCCGGGCGCGCAGGCCGCGGGCCACCGGCACCGGATCGAACCGCGACCGGCTGTCGAAACTGGACTCGAACACGACCGCCGTCACCTCGCGGACCGGCGACCGGAACGGATCACCATGCGCCGCAACGATGTTCGCGGAGGTGATCCAGAACGGATCGGACGCGGCGGTGACCGGCATCACCACGTCCAGAAGGTTGTCGATATCGCTGCGCACCGTTCGCCTCTCCCGATCAGCCGTACTGCGTACCGCAGCTTTCCCGTACACGGCGGCCGCGTCGCGAGTAGCGCACTACCTCTGGGCCACCAGACCGGCGGCGCACAGCACGACCCACGCCAATTCCGCGTGCACGATGTCGGAATGCGCGCCCGACGGCGGTTTCCCGTTCTTCACGACGCGGGCCGCGTCCACGTTCACCAGACTGTGCCCGAACCCGTACGGTTCCCCCGCGTCGCGCAACGCGACGGCGGGCGCGTCCGGCTGGTGCCCGTCGTGGCCCATGCCGCCCCACCGGTAGGTCTCGTCCTCGAACGCGGCCGCGTCCTGGTGCGCGAGCAGCGACGCGAGCGGATACAGCACGCCCACAGCGGAATCGAAGCTCGAGTGGCAGGCGACGATCGGCCCGCGCACGCGCGCTTGGGCCCCGAACAGATCGCCGCAGCGGCCCTGATCGAACGGCAGCGCCCCGGCGAAGGCGAAGTGCGAGAACGCGCCCTGCAACAGCGTGACGGATTCGACCGCCGCGCCGTCCGGCAGGCCCGCCAGCGCGTAGGACACCACGCGCGCGCCGAAACTGTGTCCTATCAAGCTGATTCGCAGCTCCGGCCGCTCCCGCACCAGCTCGCCCAGGAACGGACCCAGCCCGCGGCTGCCGACCGTCCCGGCGCGCCGCTTCATCTGCCAGTAGGTCAGCTGCCGCGCGACCTCCTGCGCCCCGTGCCACAGTCGGGCGAACCGGTCGCCGAATCCGGCCGCGCCGCCCTGATTCCCGGTGACGACGCCGAGTTCCTCGAGCGCGGTGGCGAACCGCTCGAACGCCTCCGCTTTCGGGTCGGTCTGGGCGAGCGATGTCGGGGCGTCGTCCTGCTCGCCGTCCCCGCCGGTGCCGGTGGCGGCCGCGAGCGCGGCGACCAGGTCGCGGGCCCGGCCGATCGCCGTCTCGTCGTCGGGCCGCTCGACGAGCAGATCGAGCAGTTCCTTCACCGCCGGACCCTGCGTCGCGGGGAACGCGTCGCGCACGAGCGCGCGCAGGTCCGGATCGGGCGGCGGGGGCGGCGGGAATTCGGGGGCGTCGCCCAGCCCCGCGGCCGGGCCGCCGTCGCCCAGGTCGACCGCCGCGCCCGGCTCGAAGTCCGGGATCGGTTCGTCCGTCCACCGCGCCGAGGGCCAGAACACGCCCAGCAGCAACACCTTTCGATCCGGCGCGCCGTGCTGGGCGAGCAGCGGCGCGAGCTCGCCGTAGAAGGCGCGGTAGAGCCGGTCGGCGATGCTGGGGGTGTTGTTCCAGCCGTGGCTGAACACCAGCAGATCCGTCGGCGCGTGCTCGTCGAGCGCGGCGCGCAGCGCGGCGGCGCCGTCCGGGTCGACGTCGCCGTCCGCGTCGAACGCGAGCTCCACCAGCGGCAGTCCCTGGATGTCGATGGTCATCGCGGCCTCCGTGTCTCAGATCGATTGCAGGGCGCGCATGAGGTCGACCAGCCCCGCACCCTCGAAATACCGTTCCCGTCCCAGGGAGGTCGCCGACTTCATGAAGATGTTCTTGACCTCGTCGGGGCGGCAGATGTATTCGCGGCGCACCGACAGGAACGCGGCGATGACGCCGGACACATGCGGCGCGGCGAAACTGGTGCCGGTGTCGGTCACATAGCAGGCCAGGTCGGGGGCGACATCGGTCAACCCCCAACGCGCCGCGGTCCGCCCGGTGGCACAGGAGGTGATCCGCTCCCCCGGCGCGATCAGATCCGGCTTCAACCGCCCGTCCCCGGTCGGCCCCTTCGACGAGAAGTAGGACACGCCGTAGGTATGCGGCGAATCCCGGTGTGTCGCACCGACTGTGATGGCCCGCTCGGCGTTCCCGGGATCGTTGATGGTCATGGTCAGCCCGACATTGGTCTGCCGTTCCCTGGAACTGAACCGCCCGTACCCGGTGTTGCCCGCGGCGACGACCACGACCACGCCGGAGCGGACCAGGCGGTCGACCTCCTTGCACAGGGGGCTCTGGCCGCAGGCGAACCATTCGGCGTCGAACTCGTAGCCGAGGCTGAGGTTGACGCCGTGGATCTTCATCAGTTTGTCGTTGTCGCCGTTAGTTTCTCGGACGTACCGCAGGGCGGCCATCACCGCGACCATGTCGGAGGAGCCCTCGCTGTCGAGCACCTTGAGGCTCACCAGATGCGTCAGCGGCGACATGCCCGACACCAGTCCGGGGTCTACCGAACGCTCCTCGCACAACGGATGGGCGTCGCCGGGTTCGGTGTGCTGGCGGACGACGACCTTCATCTTCTCGCGCGGGTACGCATCGGGCAGATGGCCCGCGATGATCCCGGCGACGTGGGTGCCGTGCCCCAATTCGTCCTGGAGGGCCGAGTCGACGGTCTCGATACCGGGGGCGAACGACTTGGTGAAGTCGCGATGCAGATATTTGACGTCATCGGCCTCGAGGGTTTTCTCGGCGACGTAATGCGGGTGATGGCGGTCGATCCCGGAATCGACCACGGCCCAACAGATGTCGCGTCCGGCCGCGTCGAACGAACGGCGCGCGGCGTCGGCCTTGACCGTGCGTGCCGACAGATCGATCAACGGTTCGACGGGGAAGTTCGGCCAGATCCGATGTATGACGTGGGTCGTGCGGGGGTTCCTGCGATTCTCGTGGTCGATCCGCACCAACTCCCGCACCTGCCGCATCGACAGATCCGCGCACGCGTACTCGTCGAACAACGGCTTCGGCGGCGCGGCCACCCCCGGCCGCTCCCCGAGCCGCCCCACCATCTCCGCCAGCGCCGCGTTCGCCCCCTGAACTCCCTCGGGGTAGCCCAGGTTCAACTCGATCACCACGGGCAGCGGACTGTCGTCGTCGGTCGGCTGCTTCAGTACCCGCGCCCGAATCTCCGGATCCAGCAACGGCTGCGCGATCACGCTGTACTGCACCAGATTTCGCTCATCCGGATTCCGCGTCACCGGCGGCGTCTCCGACTCCGGCCACCGCTTACGCGCCTCATCCGCCGCCGCCCTCCCCTCCTCGGTGATCCGCCACCGATTCCGCGTGGCCCGCACCCACCCCTCGTCCCCCAGATACCGCCGCGCCCCATAAATCCGCGCCTGCCACCGCGGCAACTTCGTCCGCTCGTCGACCCGCTGATCCTCCGCGGTCGGAGTGAACCCACGGAGCCGCCCGACGGCATCGATCACATCGGCCGGACTCCCGGCACCCATCTCGCGCAAGACGATCAGTATCCGATCGCCGAGTTCCGGAATCGGCGTGAGCGGCATGTCCCTCTCCTTGCCCTCGCCCCTACGCGTTCGGGGGGAACGCTAGGGGGCGGGGGTGGGGTGGGGCACGGGTAGTGGGCTACTCGATTCCCCGCCCTACGCCGAGCGTCCTCCAGGAATTCGTCCGCGCAGGCTCGGGCGCCCAACCTCCCGATCCAGCGCCCATCGGGACAGACAGCCCCTCGATGGATCACGTAAGCGCGGGCACCCTCAGAAATTCCACGCTTTCGGCGTTCAGCGGGTGCGGCTGATGGCATTCTCTATAGTGCGACCGTAGCAAGGGGGAAGATCATGAACAGCGCTCCACCGAATTGGTATCCCGATCCACAGAATCCGGGCTTCTCGAGATACTGGAACGGCACGCACTGGGTCGGGGAACCGACACCCTCTCCCACAACCGACGTACCCGCACCGACGGTACCGGGCTCTCCTTCGGCACCGAAGGTACCGATGTTCGGCACTCGCGCATACGCGAAGCGGCAATCTCGAGAACTGGCCGACGCCTTGGCCGAGGTCCACCGACTTCGCACCCAGCTGGCCAGCGTCGGCGGACTCGATATCGCAGAACTCCAACTCCGTCGAGAGCAACTCACCGCGCAAGTTGCCACCGAACAGGCACGCCTGGACAGCCTGCGCACTCAGATAATCAACACCCAAGACGAGCAGGTGCTCCAGGAAATAGGGATCTATCAGTACCGCCATCCACTCTCCGACGTGGTGGCCTACCGCGCGGAACTGGACCGACTGCAACATGAGATCAAGTACGCCGCAGCGCGGGACGGCGGCGCGATCGAGGCGTCCCAGGTCTGGGAAGTCAATGGTTCTGCGGCTGCGGGCCGCAAAATGATCCGTGAATATTCGAAACTGATGCTGCGCGCGTACAACGCCGAGGCCGACAATCTCGTCCGGAGTCTCAAACCATACAAGCTGAACAGCGCACTCGAACGCCTCGAACGCCTGGCTGTCACCATCGAACGACTCGGCGCGACCATGAAACTGCGCGTCACCCCCGGGTACCACCAACTCCGCCGCCAGGAGCTGGAGTTGACGGCCGATTATCTGGAGAAGCTGGCCCGTCAGAAGGAGGCCGAACGCGATGAACGCGAGCGCCTCCGCGAGGAACGCAAAGCGCAACAGGAGATCGAACGCGAACAACGGCGACTCGAGAAGCAGCATCAACAATATCTGGCCGACCTCACCGAATTCGAAGCCGCCGGTGACACCGACTCCACGAAGGCACGCGACCTCCAGAGCAAGCTCGCGAGTTTGGAACAGGACATCACAGCCCTCGCAAACCGAGCGGGCAATCTACGCGCGGGCCATGTGTACGTCGTGTCCAATATCGGCGCTTTCGGCGAGGGAGTAGTCCAGATCGGCATGACTCGCCGAGTCGACCCGTACGACCGCATCAGCGACTTGAGCAACTCCTCGGTCCCGTTCAAGTACGACGTGCACACCATGTTCTTCGACGTCGACGCCGCGGGTATAGAAGAAGAACTCCATCGCCGCCTGGCACACAAACGCGTGAACCAAGTCAATCTTCGCCGCGAATTCTTCCGCGCCACTCCGGCGGAGGTACGCGAACATCTGGAGGATCTCACCAAAGGACTTTTGGAATTCAACGAGCTCGCCGAGGCCGAGGACTACCGGCGAAGTCTTGCTGCGATACAGCATTCGAGTGTTCAATAACACGGCAATTCATTTCGACACGGCCGATCTCCCAAATTTCGATAGCTTCGAGAAGATAGGACACGATATGCCGAATGGACAGGGCGCGTTGACGATCCACACGGACGGTAGTGCCGACGACCTTTTCGGCCTCCTCGAGTGGTTCACCGAGGACGACGAACTGCGCGGCCGGGTGAGCATGCCGACTACGCCGATTCGACCCGGTCGAATGGGCGACTTGGCCGAGGTGCTCGTTGTGGCGCTCGGCGCACAAGGTGTAGCGACCGCACTGGTTCAATCGCTGACCGCATGGCTCGCCCACAGGCGCTCCGACATCGCGGTCACCCTCACCCTCGATCACACCCAGATCACGGTCGACGCGAAGCGCGTCAAGACTCCCGAAATCGCTCGCGCGCTTCAGGCAATGCTCACCCAGGCGGACAAGATTCAGTGATCTCCGCACAGAACCGTTCGGGCTGGCGCGCCGCCCTGATCGGGGTGAGCCGATACAGCCATCCCTCGATCACGGATATTCCCGCCGCCGCCAACAACATTCGCGACCTCGGTCGGCTCCTCACCGCGCCCACCAACGCTTCGCTCGCTCCTGAGCACTGCATCGCACTGGTCGATCCCGACCGGCCTCCGCAGGTCGGTGAGCTCCTCGCACGGGCCGTCGACCAAGCCGACGAGGTCCTGCTGGTGTACTACACCGGACACGGCCTGTTGGATCGGCGCGGACGCCTGCATCTTGCCTTGGCCGGCAGCGACCCCGACCATCCCGAATGGAGTTCGATTCCGTTCTCCACCCTGCGCGACGAACTCGCAACCGCCCGCGCCCGCGCCCGCATTCTGATCCTGGACTGCTGTTTCTCGGGGCGAGCCTTCGAAGCGATGAGCGCCCCGGTCACCGTCGTCGACGGCCAGATCGACATCAACGGCACGTACACGATCGCGTCCTCGCCCCGCAACGAAACCTCCCTCGCGCCCGAGGGGCACCGGAACACCGCGTTCACCGCCGCCTTGCTCGCCGCCGCCGCGGACCCCGGCCGAACGCTCGACCAACTCTTCGGGACCATCGATCGGATCCTGCACGGCAATGGTCACCCCCGCCCAGTGCGACGAAGCGTCAACGTCGCCGGGAGCCTGCGCCTCTTCACCCCGCCTGGCGACACTGTGCGATCGGATGATGTTGTGATCACTCCGGCGATCGATCCGCTCGCCGTTCCAGACAGCACCACCGACCGCATTTTCGCCGACGGCCAACTGGCGGCCGATCGAGGCGACCTCGTCGAAGCCGAAAACGCTTGGCGCAGAGCCGCCGCCCAAGCGCACACGGGTGCGATGAACAACCTCGCCAATCTGTTGTGCACGCAGGGAAAACTCCGTGAGGCATACCCGTGGTACCTCGAAGCGGCCCGACGCGGCGACACACACGCGATGGGTAACCTCGCGGACTTACTGCACCGAATCCACCAGGACACCGATGCCGAGCATTGGGGGCGGTGCGCCGCCGAGGCCGGCGACATCGACGCCATGTACAACCTCGCCCTCATGCTCGACAAATCCCACCGATCCGACGATGCCCTCGTCTGGTATCGGCGCGCCGCCGAAGCCGGTCATACCAATGCCATGCACAACCTCGCCGTCCGACTGCGCTATCGCCAACAAACCACCGAAGCTTCTACCTGGTGGCATCGAGCCGGTCACAAGCGTCCCCAGCGGGCCAGCGAGAAACTGCGCGGGCCCGCCGCATCCAGACAGTCTCGCTGAACCGCTGTGTCAGCTCGACTGGATTGCGGGGTCGGTCGCTTCCAGGACGAAAGGTCGATGCCCGCCAGCGGAATCCACACCGTCGGCAATGTGCGCCGCGACGTCCACGTCTGTGTGGCTCGTCCCGCCGAGCGATATTCGCACCCCGGGGCAGCGGCGTCCGCGCGTGCCTCTCGCCCTCCTCGAAGCTCTGGCAGACGACAGAGAAGATCGAAAAGACTGCTGGCCTACCACTCCGAATGGCCCTACCATGGGGAACCGATTCGGCGAAACCTACTGCAGCAGGCGATATTTCGCCGAGAATCGCCCGACACGACCGAAGGCCGGATTCGGCGATGAGCGATGACGAGGACGACATCACCGATGAGGAGATCGCCGCGCTGATGGCGTTCACCGAACTGGATGACATCCCGCGCGTTCCCCACACGCCCGCTCCGAGACTTTCGACGCGCGAGCCTGGGTGAACTCGATGTCCTCGCCCATAACCGGGAGCCGAATTGGGTTGCCACCGTTTGCGAATTGGCGAGCCGCGCGCATGACGACGAGGCCGCACGGCTGCTGGCGGCGTTAGCGAAATTGCCGCTGCTCCGGGAGGAACGGCTGTTCCATTGGGCGTCGACGAGGCTCAGATGGAAGGACTGCAGACATGATCCCGGGGAAGGGTGGCCTCAGATACCGTTGTGGGCGCAGAGGGTTTCGAACCCCCGACCGCTGGTGTGTAAAACCAGTGCTCTACCACTGAGCTATACGCCCGCACCCGCCCGCACCACAGCAGACGAGAGCACCCGCGCCCAACAACGCGGGGGGATTACGAATCTAACGCAGTCAGCGCTTTCTCCCAAGCCGCCTGGTCACGGGGCTCGCCGGGGCCGTTCATCTCGGCGAAGCGGATGATGCCGTCCTTGTCTACGACGAACGTGCCGCGGTTGGGGAAGCCGGTCTTGTCGTTGAAGACGCCGTAGGTCTGGGCGACCGCGCCGTGCGGCCAGAAGTCGGAGAGCAGGGGGAAGGTGTAGCCCTGTTCGGCCGCCCAGATCTTGTGGGTGGGCGGGGGGCCGACGGAGATGGCGAGGATCTCGGCGTTGTCGTTCTGGAACTTGGGCAGTTCGTCGCGGACCTTGCACAGCTCGCCCTGGCAGATGCCGGTGAACGCCAAGGGGTAGAACACGAGCAGGACGTTCTTGTGGCCGCGGTAGGCGGACAGGGTGACGTCCTGGTTGTTCTGGTCCTTCAGCGTGAAATCGGGCGCGGGCGAGCCCACTTCGAGCGGCATGCGCGCATTCTCCCTCCGGTCGGCGTGGCGACGTCCGCCGGCGGCATCGCGCGCGACGCCCCCGGCGGAGACAATGATCGAGGAGCGCGGGTCAGCGCTGCTTCGAGGGTGTCTTGGGCTGGGTCAGCTTGGTACCGGTCCAGGTACCGAGGCTGACGGGGGTCGTCGACGTGAGGCCGGCGGGGGTCGCCGATTCGGCGATCTCGCTCGGATCCACATGGCCGGGCTGACCGGTCTTGGGCGTGAGCACCCAGACGACGCCGTCCTCGGCGAGCGGGCCGATGGCGTCCATCAACTCGTCGACGAGATCACCGTCCCCGTCCCGCCACCACAGCAGGACGACGTCGACCACCTCGTCGGTGTCCTCGTCCAGCAGTTCCGAACCGATCAGTTCCTCGACACTCGCCCGCAGGTCGTCGTCGGTGTCCTCGTCCCAGCCCAGCTCCTGGACGGCCATATCGTGTTCGAGGCCAAGTTTCTGGGCGTAGTTCTGCGCGTCCGCCGCGGCGACCACGGTGGTGTCCTCCTCAACTCCCGACGGTCAGGTCATTGCAAGCGAACATGGTTATCCGCCGCAACGCAAGCCGATCCGGCCAATTGGCCCTCGAAATGTCGCGCCGACCCGGGCGGAAGTCAGCGCGCCGGACAGGCGTTGCGCACCGCGTTCAGGGCGTCGTTGACGCGTTTGCTGGCGTCGTTGAGCGGCCCCACCGGCGCGGTGTAGGTCATCTTCCGGGTCTCCGCGGCCAGCGCGCGGGCCGCGGCGACGTAGTCGGTGAACTTCTGCGCCAGATCCGACGGCAGCGCGTCGCCCGCGCCGCTGACCCGGCCCTCGACCGTCTTGGCCGCGTTCTCCAGCGTCTCCGCCGACGCGTCGCGCTTGGCGTCCTGATCGGGCGCGTTGTTGTCGTGCGCGTCGACGAACTCGTTGTACTTGGTGACCGCGACGCCGGTGGTGTCGCGGAAGGGAGTGCAGTTGTCGCTCACGGCTTTCGCCTCCGCGGCCGCCTTGCGTGAGGACGTGGCCGCCGCCGAGGAGGAGGCCATCTCGGTGCGATACGCGGCGGCGTCGGCCTGGTCCACGGTGGGAGTACCGTGGACGGCATTGGAACAGCCCGCGACCGTCAGTCCGATGCCGACCGCGACGGTCGCGCACACCAACCCGAACCCGCGTGGGTTCAGCAGCTTCATCATCTCCCCGCTTCTCGATGCCTCGACGATGTCCGATGGTGGCGCCCGCGGGAACGATCCGGATCGGGCTACCGCGCCGCCTAGCGAACGGTACTGGATTTCCGGCTGACATGATGACCGGGGACGCATCATCGACAAGGATGTGAGATGCGACCCAGCCAGTATTCGACGGACCGCCTCCGCCCACCAGCGTGGCTGTCCGGGGTTAGAGCCATCAGCTTGTCCACCCCATGTACGAGGAGCATTGATTTTGACAGACCTCATGCACCCGATGTCGTCGAGTTCCGCGCCCAACGGCGCTGCGGCCGAAGCACAGTCGGTTCCCAAGCCGACCGGCGCGCGCGTGCGGGTGATCCGTGAGGGTGTGGCGTCCTACCTACCGGACATCGATCCGGAGGAGACCGGCGAGTGGCTGGAATCCTTCGACGAGATGCTCGATCGCGAGGGCCCCGGCCGCGCGCGCTACCTGATGCTGCGCCTGCTCGAGCGCGCCGGGGAACGCCATGTCGCCATCCCCGCGCTGACCTCCACCGATTACGTCAACACCATTCCCACCGAGAACGAGCCATGGTTCCCCGGCGACGAGGAGGTCGAGCGCCGCTACCGCGCCTGGATCCGCTGGAACGCCGCGGTCATGGTGCATCGCGCGCAGCGGCCGGGAATCGGTGTGGGCGGCCACATCTCGACCTACGCGTCGTCGGCGGCGCTGTACGAGGTGGGGTTCAACCACTTCTTCCGCGGTAAGGACCACTCCGGCGGCGGCGACCAGATCTTCATCCAGGGCCACGCCTCCCCGGGCGTGTACGCGCGCGCCTACCTCGAGGGGCGGCTCAGCGAGGATCAGCTCGACGGTTTCCGCCAGGAGTACAGCCACGGCGGCCCGGGCCACGGCCTGTCGTCGTACCCGCATCCGCGCCTGATGCCCGACTTCTGGGAATTCCCCACGGTCTCCATGGGATTGGGCCCGATGAACGCGATCTACCAGGCCCGGTTCAACCACTACCTGCACGACCGCGGCATCACCGACACCTCCGATCAGCACGTGTGGGCGTTCCTCGGCGACGGCGAGATGGACGAGCCGGAGTCGCGCGGGCTCGCGCACGTCGCGGCGATGGAGGGCCTGGACAACCTGACCTTCGTCATCAACTGCAACCTGCAACGCCTCGACGGTCCGGTGCGCGGCAACGGCAAGATCATCCAGGAGCTGGAGTCGTTCTTCCGCGGCGCGGGTTGGAATGTCATCAAGGTGATCTGGGGCCGGGAGTGGGACGCGCTGCTGTCCGGCGACCGCGACGGCGCGCTGGTGAACCTGATGAACTCCACCCCCGACGGCGACTACCAGACCTACAAGGCCAATGACGGCGCCTACGTCCGCGAGCACTTCTTCGGCCGCGACCCGCGGACCAAGGAACTGGTGAAAAACCTCTCCGATCAACAGATCTGGAACCTCAAGCGCGGCGGCCACGACTACCGCAAGATCTACGCGGCCTACGCGGCGGCGCTCGCGCACAAGGGTCAGCCGACGGTCATCCTCGCCAAGACCATCAAGGGTTACGGCCTGGGCAAGCACTTCGAGGCCCGCAACGCCACGCACCAGATGAAGAAGATGACGCTGGACGACCTCAAGGCGTTCCGCGACGTGCAGCGCATTCCGATCACCGACGCGCAATTGGAGGCGGATCCCAAGCTGCCGCCGTACTATCACCCCGGCAAGGACGACCCGGCCATCCAGTACCTGATGGACCGCCGCCGCACCCTGGGCGGGTTCCTGCCCGAACGCCGGTCTGTGGCAAAGCCTCTGCAACTGCCCGGCGACGAGCCCTACCGCTCGATCCGCAGGGGGTCGGGCAAGCAGAACGTGGCCACCACGATGGCCTTCGTGCGGTTGATGAAGGAGTTGCTGCGCGACAAGGAGATCGGCAAGCGGATCGTGCCGATCATCCCGGACGAGGCCCGCACCTTCGGCATGGACTCGTGGTTCCCTTCGTTGAAGATCTACAACCGCAACGGCCAGTTGTACACGTCGGTCGACGCGGAATTGATGCTTGCCTACAAAGAGAGCACGGTCGGGCAGATCCTGCACGAGGGCATCAACGAGGCCGGATCGACCGCCTCGTTCACCGCGGCGGGCACCTCCTACGCCACCCACGGCGAGCCGATGATCCCGCTCTACATCTTCTACTCGATGTTCGGATTCCAGCGCACCGGCGACGGACTGTGGGCCGCGGCCGATCAGCTGGCGCGCGGTTTCGTGCTCGGAGCAACCGCCGGGCGAACCACACTGACCGGGGAAGGGTTGCAGCACAACGACGGTCATTCGCTGCTGCTGGCCTCCACGAATCCCGCTGTGGTGGCCTATGATCCGGCCTTCGCGTTCGAGATCGCCCACATCGTGCGCGACGGGCTGCGCCGGATGTACGGCGGCGGCAAGCCCGCGCCGGAGTCGACGGTGCTGCCGGGGACGAATCCGCACATGCCGAACGACAACTTCGGCGGGGAGAACGTCTTCTACTACATCACCCTGTACAACGAGCCCTACGCGCAACCGGCCGAGCCCGACGACGTCGACATCGCGGGTCTGCTCAAGGGGCTGTATCTCTACAAGCGCGGCGGCGAGGGTGACGTGCGCGCGCAGATCCTGGTCGCCGGGGTGACCGTGCCCGACGGCCTGCGGGCGCAGGAGCTGCTGGCCGCCGACTGGGGTGTGCGGGCCGATGTCTGGTCGGTGACCTCGTGGAGCGAACTGCGAAAAGAGGCCCTGGCCAAGGAGATCGACGCCCTGCACAATCCCGGCGCCGAGCCCGCCACTCCCTATGTGACGCAAGCGCTTTCGACCGCCCAGGGCCCGTTCGTGGCCGCCTCGGACTGGATGCGCGCGGTACCCGACCAGATCCGCAAGTGGATCCCCGGCGAGTACATCACCCTCGGCACCGACGGTTTCGGCTTCTCCGACACCCGCCCCGCCGCCCGCCGCGTCTTCAACGTCGACGCCGAATCCATCGTCGTCGCCGCCCTCGCGGGCCTCGCCCGAGCCGGAAAGATCGACCGCGCCAAGGTCACCGAAGCCGCCGACCGCTACCGCATCCACGACGTGAACGCGGCCCCGCAGTCCACCAGCACCGAGGAACAACTGGCGTGACCCCCTTGGGCGCCCGACCCTCGGCCGGGCCCGGCGTGACGAGTTCACCCGGGCCCGGGGCGTCCACCTCCCTCGGGCCCAGGGCGCCCATCCCCCCTGGCCTCAGCACGCCGACCTTCTCTGGCCCCGGCGCGCCAACTTCCCCCGGGCCCGGCACATCGATCTCTCCTGCCCTCGGCGCATCGATCTCTCCTGGCCCCGGCGCATCGACCTCTCCTGGCCCCGGCGCATCGACCTCCTCTGGCCCCGGCACGCTTTTCGCCGGGGCGGCGCGCCCATATCAAGGGGGTCTGCTGCGGCGCGGGGGCCGCAAGGGAATATTGCATGGTGGAACGTAAACCGCCGCGGCCTCGGCGGATCTCCGAGGGCTCCTCCGAACACGAGGTCTATC
Source organism: Nocardia sp. NPDC004068 (assembly GCF_042874315.1). Classification (NCBI taxonomy): domain Bacteria; kingdom Bacillati; phylum Actinomycetota; class Actinomycetes; order Mycobacteriales; family Nocardiaceae; genus Nocardia; species Nocardia sp. NPDC004068. The sequence continues at coordinate 29,148 of NZ_JBIAMW010000027.1, read as the reverse complement.
TGCCGACCGGGGCGCTGTCGCCCAATCGGCAGACCCGGGATCCGTTGCCGGACACGCTGCTCAAGCGGGTGCGGCAGTTGTCGGGCCGGTTGTCGACCGAGGCGATCGCCTCGATGGAGGACCGGCTGCCGTTCTTCGGCGATCTCGACGCCGCGCAGCGCGCGGGCGTGCAGATGCTGGTGCAGACCGCGGTGGTGAACTTCCTGGAGTGGCTCCAGGACCCGGAGAGCGATATCCGCTTCTCGCTGGACGCCTTTCAGGTGATCCCCCAGGATCTGGCCCGGCGGCTCACCCTGCGCCAGACCGTCGACATGGTCCGGGTGGCCATGGAGTTCTTCGAACAGTGGCTGCCCGCCCTGGCCCGCAACGACCGCCAGCTCGTCGCGCTCACCGAGGCGGTGCTGCGCTACGGCCGCGAACTCGGTTTCGCCGCCGCCTCGGTCTACGCCAGCGCCGCCGAATCCCGCGGCGCCTGGGACACCCGGCTCGAGGCCCTGGTCGTCGACGCCGTCGTGCGCGGCGACACCGGACCCGAAATGCTCTCGCGCGCGGCCACTTTGAACTGGGACGCCACCGCGCCCGCGACGGTCCTCGTCGGCACTCCGGTCAATGACCAAGTGGCCGCGGTCGGTTCGGTGCACACCATCGCCGCCCGGCACGGCAACGCCGCGCTGGCCGTGGTGCAGGGCTCGCGGCTGGTAATGGTGGTCAGCGGGCATCTCGGCGACACCGGTTATCCCTCACCGTTTCTCGCCGAACTGCTGAACGAGGTCTTCTCCGACGGGCCCGTCGTGATCGGCCCGACCACCCGCACCCTGGCCGCCGCGCACGTCAGCGCGGTCGAGGCCATGGCCGGAATGGAGGCCGTGGTGGGCTGGCGGGGCGCGCCACGCCCGGTGCACGCCTCGGAACTGCTGCCCGAACGGGTGATGCTCGGCGACCGTGCTGCGGTCGACGCTCTCAACGAGTATCTTGTGCTACCGTTGGCCGCCGCCGGGTCGGCTCTGTCGGACACTCTCGACGCCTACCTGGACTGCGGCGGAGCCGTCGAGACCTGTGCGCGGCAGCTGTACGTTCATCCAAATACGGTGCGCTACCGGTTGAAGCGAATCGCCGACATCACCGGCCGGGATCCGATGAATCCGCGGGACGCGTACGTGCTCCGGATCGCCGCCACAGTAGGTCGATTGACACGAACTCGTAACGAATCGCCTACATCCGCCCCAGAAGACGCCGGTGACACCTTCTTCGAGGATCGGCTGTAACGCGGAACCCGAATCGGTCGATCGGGACATCCCACGTGCCGTTTTGTGGGGTCCACACAAAAGCGGTCGACAAGCTTCATCCGCGTCGACATCTGTGGAATCGGCTCCCGGGGTGTTTTCTTGTAGACGTGATCGCGTTGTTCGCCCCTGGACAGGGCTCCCAGACCCCAGGCATGCTCGCGCCTTGGCTCGATCTCCCCGGCGCGCGCGACCGTCTCGACAAGTGGTCCCAGGCGTGTGGCCTGGATCTGCTTCGACTCGGGACCACTGCCACCGCAGAGGAGATCACCGACACGGCGGTCACCCAACCGCTCGTCGTCGCCGCGGCGCTGTTGGCGTTCGCGGAAATCCCGGCGCGGGCCGTTCCGGCCGATACCATCGTCGCCGGACATTCGGTGGGTGAGCTCGCCGCCGCGGCGGTCGCCGGAGTCATCTCCGCCGACGACGCCGTCCGGCTGGCCGGTATCCGCGGTGCGGAGATGGCCAAGGCGTGCGCGCTGGAACCCACCGGCATGTCCGCCGTGCTCGGCGGCGACGAGGCCGCCGTGCTCACCCGGCTCGCCGAACTCGAACTGATTCCGGCCAACCGCAACGCGGCCGGGCAGATCGTGGCGGCGGGACGGCTCGAAGCGCTGGCCGAACTCGCCGACAACCCGCCGGAGAAGGCGCGCATCCGCGCGCTGCCCGTGGCGGGCGCGTTCCACACCGCGTTCATGGCACCCGCCCAGGACGCGGTGACCGAGGCCATCTCCCGGATCACCCCGGGCGAGCCGACCCGGACCCTGCTGTCGAACTTCGACGGCAAGCCGGTCGCCTCGGGCCGCGACGCCATCGACAAGCTCGCCGCCCAGGTCACCCGCCCGGTGCGGTGGGACCTGTGCACCCGGACCGTCCGTGAGGCGCGGGTGTCCGCGGTGGCCGAACTGCCCCCGGCCGGAACGCTGGTCGGGATCGCCAAGCGGGAGCTGAAGGGCACCCCGAATCTCGCGGTGAAGGCCCCGGCCGACCTCGTCGCGTTGGCGGAGTTGTCGACTGTCTCGGCAACCGGATAGCTTTCGTCGCGGCCCGCAACGATGCGGCCACGACAGAGCCGGACGGAAACAAATGCCCGGCTCGCTCCGAAAAGAAGAAAAGACCCCCGAGAGCAACAAGAAGGGAGCCACGAAGTGGCCGCTCTGACCCAGGAACAGATCGTCGAGGAACTCGCGAAGATCATCGAGGAGGTGACGGGCATCGAGCCGTCCGAGGTGACTCTGGAGAAGTCCTTCGTCGATGACCTGGACATCGATTCGCTGTCGATGGTCGAGATCGCGGTGCAGACCGAGGACAAGTACGGAGTGAAGATTCCGGACGAGGACCTCGCGAGCCTGAAGACCGTCGGTGACGCGGTCGCCTACATCCAGAAGCTCGAGGCCGAGAACTCCGAGGCGGCCGCGGAGCTGAAGGCCAAGTTCGGCGCAGGCGAGTAAGGGCCGAACCGTGACCACTCCTTCCACCAAGAACGGGAACTTCCCCAACGTCGTCGTAACTAGCCTGGCGGCGACCACGTCGATCGCGGGCGATGTCGATGCGACGTGGAAGGGACTCCTCAACGGCGAGAGCGGTATCGACACGCTCGAGGATTCCTTCATCGAGGAATACGAACTGCCGGTTCGCATCGGCGGTCACCTCAAGGTCAACCCGGACACGTTGCTGAGCCGGGTCGAGATCCGTCGCATGGCCTATGTCGAGCGCCTGGCGACCGTGCTGGGTCGCGAGGTGTGGAAGAACGCCGGCAGCCCGGAGGTCGATCCGGAACGTCTCGGCGTCGCGATCGGCACCGGCCTCGGCGGCGGTGACGCGCTCGTCGATTCGGTCGACAAGCTGAAGACCGGCGGCTACCGCAAGATCTCGCCGCTGGCCGTTCAGATGGTCATGCCGAACGGCCCGTCCGCCGTTGTGGGCCTGGAGTTGCAGGCCCGGGCGGGAGTGGTCACTCCGGTGTCGGCGTGTTCGTCCGGCTCCGAGGCCATCGCCAACGCCTGGCGAATGATCGTGATGGGTGACGCCGACATGGTCGTCACCGGCGGCGTCGAGGGATACATCGACTCGGTGCCGATCGCGGCGTTCTCCATGATGCGGGCGATGAGCACCCGCAACGACGACCCGAAGGGCGCCTCGCGTCCCTTCGACAAGGACCGCGACGGCTTCGTCTTCGGCGAGGCCGGTGCGCTGCTGGTCGTGGAGACCGAGGAGCACGCCAAGGCGCGCGGCGCGACCATTCACGCGCGGCTGCTGGGTGCGGGCATCACCTCCGACGGTTTCCACCTCGTCGCCCCCGATCCCGAGGGCAGCGGCGCGGCGCGGGCCATGCAGCGCGCGATGCAGACCGCCGGTCTGTCGCCGAGCGATGTCAGCCACATCAACGCGCACGCGACCGCGACGCCGATCGGTGACACGGCCGAGGCCAACGCCATCCACAAGGCGGGCGTGCAGCACGCCTCGGTCTACGCGCCGAAGTCCGCCCTGGGCCACTCGATCGGCGCGGTCGGCGCCCTCGAGTCGGTGCTCACCGTGCTCAGCATCCGGGACGGCATCGTGCCGCCCACGCTGAACCTGGAGAACCAGGATCCGGAGATCGATCTCGACGTCGTGCGCGGCGAGGCCCGCCGCCAGGACATCGACTACGCGATCAACAACTCGTTCGGTTTCGGTGGGCACAATGTCGCGCTCGCCTTCGGCCGCTACTGATCCCCGGTAGCGATCGGACAACTGAAGCGGTCCCGGCGGGCGAAAACCCCGCCGGGACAACGACATTCGCTGCCGAGGAGACTCGCTATGACCATCATGGCCCCGGCTCACGCCGACGCCGTCGCCGATCCCCGCGATCCGCTGGGACGGTTGCAGCGTTTCTTCGATCCCGGCACGGTGTTGCCGCTGCATCCCCGCGACAAGTCCGGCGTGCTCGCCGCCATCGGCGAGGTGGACGGCGTGCGCACGGTCGCCTACTGCTCCGACGCCACCGTCATGGGCGGCGCGATGGGCGTGGACGGCTGCAAGCACATCGTCGACGCCATCGACACCGCGATCGATTCCGGGGTCCCGGTGGTCGGCATCTGGCATTCCGGCGGGGCCCGCCTCGCCGAGGGCGTGGAGTCGCTGCACGCGGTCGGCCTGGTCTTCGAGGCCATGGTCCGCGCGTCCGGGCTGGTCCCGCAGATCTCGGTGGTGGTCGGATTCGCCGCGGGCGGCGCGGCCTACGGTCCGGCGCTCACCGACATCGTCATCATGGCCCCCGAGGGCCGCATCTTCGTCACCGGGCCGGACGTGGTCCGCTCGGTCACCGGCGAGAACGTCGACATGGCCACGCTCGGCGGTCCGGTCACGCACGGCAAGAAGTCCGGCGTCAGCCACATCACCGCCCACGACGAGGCCGACGCGATGCATCGCGCGCGGCGGCTGGTGTCGATGTTCGCCGAACAGGGCGAATTCGATCCGGTGGCCGCCGAGCACGGCGACATCGATCTGCGGGCGCTGCTGCCGGAGTCGGCGCGGCGCGCCTACAACGTCAAGCCCATCGTGCACGCGCTGCTGGACAGCGTCCCCTCCCCCGACGGCACCGACGAATCCTCCTTCGAGGAGTTGCAGGGCGGGTACGCCCGCTCGATGGTGACCGGCATCGGCCGCCTCGCCGGGCGCACGGTCGGCGTGCTCGCCAACAACCCGCTGCATCTGGGCGGCTGCCTGGACTCCGAAAGTGCCGAGAAGGCAGCGCGTTTCGTGCGGTTGTGCAATTCCTTCGGCATCCCGCTGGTCGTCATCACCGACGTGCCCGGCTACCTGCCCGGCGTCGGCATGGAATGGGAGGGCGTGGTCCGCCGCGGCGCGAAGCTGCTGCACGCCTTCGCCGAGGCCCGCGTCCCGCGCGTCACCCTGGTGACCCGCAAGATCTACGGCGGCGCCTACATCGCCATGAACGCCCGCTCCCTCGGCGCGACCGCGGTCTTCGCCTGGCCCGGCTCCGAGGTCGCCGTCATGGGCGCCAAGGCCGCCGTCCAGATCCTGCACAAGAAGGCCCTCGCCGCCGCCCCCGAGGAGGACCGCGAGGCCCTGCTCGACCGCCTCACCACCGAACACGAGCAGATCGCCGGCGGGGTGAGCCGCGCCTTGTCGATCGGCGTGGTCGACGAGGTCATCGACCCGGCCAAGACCCGCTCGATCATCGCCGCCGCCCTGGCCTCGGCACCGGCGAAAGCCGCGCACACCAAGAACATCCCGCTCTGAGGCCCGTGCCCCGACCCGACACTGGGGCCGTGAAACGAAATCTCTTGCCTCACAAGGGAATTGGAGTAGGTGGGGTCAGCCGACATCTCGGCGCAACCAGGTGACCTCGGCCCCCTCGCCGCCGCAACGGTACGGCTCGAGATCGGCGTCCCACGCGGTGCCCAGCGCGTAATCGATGTCGGCGGAGATCTCCGCGGCCGTCGCGCGCCCCCGTTCCCGGGCCGCGCGCACGATCGCGCGAAGGCGCATCTCGCCCACCATCACGTCGCCGTTGGCGCTCGTTGCGCCGCACCACAATCCGAGGCCGGGGACGAAGCTGTAGCGTTCGCCGTCGACGCCGTCACTGGGATCCTCGGTCACCTCGAAGCGCAGCACCGGCCAGGCGCGCAGGGCGGTGGCGAGGCGCCCGCCGGTGCCCACGGGACCGAACCAGTCGGTGATCGCGCGCAATTGGCCCGGCGCGACGGGCTGGGAGGTCCAGCGCAGCTTGGCGGGGGCCTTCAGGGTCGAGGAGAGCGTCCATTCGATGTGCGGGCACAGCGCCGCGGGCGACGAGTGGATGTACACGACACCACCCGTCCCGTCCGCGAACTGATTCGATCCGCGCACCAGTACACCTCCAGCCTCGACGTCGGACGTCTTCCCCAACGGCCCGTCGAGCTGGCGTGGCCCGAGTTTACTGGAGTGCCCCGAGTTACGGGTGTTACTTTTCCCCCGTGTCGTGTGACGTCGAGATTTCGGCGATGATCCCCTCGCTGAGCGGCGGCCAGAGCGCCCGCGCCCAGTCCCCGAAATTCTCGTCGCTCAACGCCACGCACGCCACCCCGATCTCGGGATCGACCCACAGGAACGTGCCGGTCTGCCCGAAATGACCATAGGTGCGCGGCGAATTCGACGCCCCGGTCCAATGCGGAGTCTTGTGATCGCGGAGCTCGAAGCCCAGCCCCCAATCGTTGGGGCGCTGCGATCCGTAGCCCGGCAGTACTCCGTTGACACCCGGGAACTGGACCGAGGTCGCCTCGGCGAGCGTCTGCTCCGACACCAGCGTGGGCGCGAGCAGTTCCTCGGCGAAGCGCAGCAGATCGCTCAGCGAGGAGCGCGCGGCGTGCCCGGCCGACCCATGCAGCACCGAGGATTTCATGGCGAGCGGCTCGAACACGCCCTCGCGCAGATAGTCCTCGAACGCAATCCCGGTCTGCTCGGCCACGAATCGGGCCAGCACCTCGAATCCGGCGCTGGAGTAGATGCGCTTGGCGCCCGGCTCGGCCATGATCACCGTGGTGTCGAAGGCCAGTCCCGAGGTGTGCGCGAGCAGATGCCGCACGGTCGATCCCGGCGGCCCGGCGGGCTGGTCCAGTTCGATCGCGCCCTCCTCGACCGCGACCAGAACCCCGTACGCCACAAGCGGTTTCGTGACCGAGGCGAGGGCGAAGACCCGATCGGCGTCCCCCTCGCTCGCCGCGATCCCCCGCGTGGTCACCACACCCGCCGCAGCATGCCGGACCGGCCATTCCCGAATCTGCTCCAGTGCTCGCACGCACCGAAGCCTACGACCTCGCCGCGGGCGGCTAGCATCGACTCCGTCATGAGCGCACTGCCTGCCGTCCACGGCGATGTGGATTCCGGATTCGGCCCCGTCGCGGACGCGTTCCGGCGCAACTTCGCCCGGCGCGGGGAGATCGGGGCGGCCGTCGCGGTCTACCTCGGCGATCGTCCCGTGGTGGATCTGTGGGCGGGACACCGGGATCGGGGCCGCACCCTGCCGTGGGAGCGCGACACGATGGCGCCGGTGTTCTCCACGACGAAGGGGATGGCCGCGTTCGTCCTGGCCGAGGCCGTCTCGCGCGGGCTGCTGGATTACGACGCGCCCGTCGCGCGGTACTGGCCCGAATTCGCCGCGCACGGCAAGGAATCGATCACCGTGCGTCAACTGATCGATCATCAGGCCGGGTTGCCCGAACTCGATCGCGTGGTCCGGCTGCGCGATCTGGCCGATCTCGACGCCGTCGCGGCGATCCTCGCGGATCAGAAACCGTTGTGGCGCCCGGGAACCCGGCACGGCTACCACCCGATCACCGCGGGCCTCTACCAGGGCGAGCTGATCCGCCGGATCGATCCGCGCGGCCGCACGCTGGGCCGGATCTTCGCCGAACGCTTCGCCGACCCGCTCGGCGTCGACTTCTTCATCGGCCTACCCGCCGACGTGCCCATGGACCGCGTCGCCGAACTGTCCGCCACGACCGGCCTGGACCTGCTGCGCTACGAACGAGAAGTCCCGCTGCGCATCGCTTTTCAGCTCTACGCCAAGCGCGGCGCCACCTACCGCGCCTTGAACAGCCCCCGCCTCGGCGCCCCCGCCCGCGCCGCCCGCCGCGACTACCTCAGCGTCGAACACCCCGGCTCCGGCGGCGTAGGCACCGCCCGCGCCCTGGCCCGCGTCTACGCCGCGGCCGCCGCCCGAACCGGCGAACTCCCCATCGACAACGCGATCCTCGACCGCCTCGCCACCGCCGACACCCCCGGAGAAGTCCCACCCCGAGACCTCATCCTCCACACCCCCAGCCACTACCACCTCGGCTTCCGCAAACCCACCCCCACCTTCCCCTTCGGCTCCACCCCCCACGCCTACGGCACCACCGGCTTCGGCGGTTCCACAGCATTCGCCGACCCCACCACCGGCCTAGGCTTCGCCTACATCCCCACCCGCCTAGGCACAGCCGTCCTCGACGACCCCCGAGCCCGCACCCTCCACCACACCACAATCCACTGCACCAAACCCTGACCCCCCAGCGCTGCCAACCCAGCCCCACCCCTCCAAAGCGCTTCGCCACCAGGCGCTCAACCCCCAGGTACGGCAACCCAGCCGCACCCCTTATTTGGATCCGCACACCTTGCAGGGGGTGCGACGGCGAATAAGGGGTGCGGCTGGGGCTGCCGTACCTGGTGTAGGTGGGCGTCGGATCAGAGGTGTACGTCGTGAGGTCAGGCGCGGACGTCGTGCAGGTGGTGGACCAGGTCGTGGAGGAAATAGCGGGCCATGGAGTCCACGGTGAACAGGGAGCCGTTGCTGCGGCGGGCGGCTCGATCTCGGTCGGGCTCGGGGACGGATTCGAATGCGGCGGAGGTGGTTTCGGCGGCGGTCGTCAGTTGCTGGGCGACGGTGGACGGGGGCTGGGAGAGGTAGTGGCCGACCTCGGCGGTGTGGTCCTGGTCCCAGTTCTCGAATACCGGTAGGCCGTCGGCGAAGCCGACCGTGCCGGTGAAGCCCGCGATGCCCGGGTCGAGGCCGGGGCCGCCGAGGGCGATGTCGAGGCGATGCGCGAAGATGCGGCACACATCGCGCACGTGTGCGGCGTATTCCAGCGGCGCCCACGTCGAATCGTTCGGGCGCACAGCGACATTCGGCCGCTCGAGCATCACCGCGAAGCGGCTCGCGGCGTCCCGTACCAGACCCGGCACCGCCTCGTAGGGCGTCGCGGGACCGTCGAATCCGCACTCGGGGCAGCGGCGTTCCAGGACCCAGGTCCAGTCCTTGTCTTCGGGCACGATCGGCATGGACTCAACCTAGACTGGCGGAAACTCTACCGCCACAAAGAAACCGCCAAACCTCCGCGAGATGCGGTCATTCCATCAGACGCCGTGCCCGCTCGAACAACTCCAGGGTGATGGCGTGCAGGAAGTCCCCCACCTGCTTGGGCGCCTTCCCCGCGAACGCCCGCGCGTGCGTCCCCTCGAGCACGATGCCGAGCTTGAAACAGGCCAGCACGGTGTACCAGGTGACGGCGCTCAGATCGCGATCGGAGAACAACCCGTAGTGCGCCACCATCTCCTCGGCGGTCGGCAGGCCACCGGCCGCCCCGAGCTTGCCGACCAGCGCCGCGCCCGTCGTCCCCGGCTCGGGCCGGGTCGCGATCTGCCAGCCCAGATCCAACAGCGGATCGCCGATGGTCGACATCTCCCAGTCGACCATGGCCGCGACCTCGGGCCCGTCGTAGGTGAACATGATGTTGGCCAGATGACAGTCCCCGTGCAGGATGCCGGGGCGCCACTGCGCGGGCCGATTCCGGTCGAGCCACTCCCCGACCCGCTCGACGCCCGGAATCTCCGGCCCGGGATAGCCCTCGTTGGAACCGTAGGACTCGAGCTCACCCAGCCAGCGCGGCACCTGCCGTTCCAGGAAACCCGCAGGCTTCCCGTAGTCGGCCAGTCCCAGCGCCTGGTAGTCGAGCATGCCCAGCCGCGCGATGGCCTCCACCGCCGACAGTCCCATCTGCCGCCGCACCTCGGCATCCCCGGCGTGCAGGGCGGGCAGTTCGGTCTGCGGATTGAAGCCGTGGATGGGCTCCATCAGGTAGAACACAGCGCCGAGCACCGACTCGTCCGGACATGCCGCGATCACCCGCGGCGCGCGCACGCCGGTCCCGTCCAGCGCACCGAGCAGCCGGGACTCGCGCCGGATCACCTCATTGCTCTTGGGCCGCAAGTGTTTCGGCCCGCGCCGCAGCACATACTCCCGCCCGCCGCGCGCGAACCGCACCATGATGTTCTGGGTGCCGCCGCCGAGCGAGGTCGCGTCCTCGATCTCCCCGCCCGGCAGCCCCTGCTCGTCCATCCACTTCCCGACGACCGCGAAATCGACCACGTCCCGCGCCACTGCGGCCGGTTGCACCTCAGACATGTCCCACATTGTGCACCACGATCGGCGAGAAACTGCGGGCACCTGCCATCAAAGCGCGGCGCACCCCGCTTGCCCGCACCGATTACCGTGTCGGGCATGCGCACGTTGCTGGTGGACAATTACGACTCGTTCACCTACAACCTGTTCCATCTGCTCGGCGAGGTCGAGGGCTGCGAACCGGTGGTGGTGCGCAACGACGAGGTGGCCGATCTCAGCGAATTGGATCTCGACCGGTTCGACAACGTGGTGATCTCCCCCGGCCCCGGCCGCCCCGATGTTCCCCGCGATTTCGGCATCTCCCGCGCGCTGATCGAACACGGCGACCTCCCGCTGCTCGGGGTCTGCCTGGGCCATCAGGGCATCGTGCTGGGCGCGGGCGGATCGGTGGTGCCCGCGCCGCTGCCCCGGCACGGCTATCCGGACCGCATCCGGCACGACGGGCGCGATCTGTTCGCCGGTGTCCCAATGGAATTCGAGGCGGTGCGCTATCACTCGCTGTGCGCGGGGCTGCCACTACCGGAGACGCTGGAGATCACCGCCACCGCCCCCGACGGGGTGATCATGGGCGTCCGGCACAGACATCGGCCGCAGTGGGGCGTGCAGTTCCATCCCGAATCCGTGGCGAGCGAGCACGGCCGAGCGATACTCGCCAATTTCGCCCGGCTGACCCGGGAAACACCGCCCCGCCGTGCGGCACCGACGCCAGCGGAGGAGAGGACGATCCGGGTTCGGCGACCCGACATTGCGCCCGCCCCCGCGGGCTCCCCGAGCGCGAGGACCGCATCCACCCGCGAGCGAGGCCGCCGCCCCACCGAGACCCGCGAGCGGGACCCCCGTGACACCAAGACCCGCGAGCAAGACCACCACAACACCGAGACCGGCGAGCGAGACCGCCACAACAGCGAGACCCGCGAGCGAGACCACCACAACACCGAGACCCCCGAGCAAGACCACCACAACACCGAGACCCCCGAGCAAGACCACCACAACACCGAGATCCGCGAGCGAGACCGCCGCAACACCACCGGGACCGGCGAGCAGGACTGCCGCAACACCGAGACCCACCCGCTCTCCGACCCCCCACGCCCCACCCCCCTCGAATACCGCGTACTCCACGAAACCATCGACCACCCCACCGACACCGAAGCCCTCTTCCTCGCCCGCTACGCCGACACCGAAACAGCCTTCTGGCTCGACAGCGCCCACCTGGAAACCGGCATGGACCGCTTCTCGTACCTCGGCGACGCGTCCGGCCCGCTGTCGGAAGTGGTCCACTACCGAGTAGGCGACGGTTTCGTCCGGGTCGACTCCGGATCGGGCTCCCGAACCGTACCCGGCACCGTACTGGACTACCTGTCCACCGAACTCGCCCGCCGCCGCATCGAATTCCCGGACGTCCCTTTCGATTTCGCCGGAGGCTACGTCGGCTACCTCGGCTACGAGGTGAAGGCCGACTGCGGCGCGACCGCCCGCCACCGCTCCCCCACCCCGGACGCGCAGTGGATCTTCGCCGACCGCCTGGTGGTGGTCGATCACCACACCGCCCGCACCCACCTCCTCGCCCTCACCGACGCCGATTCCCTTGCGACAGCACGGAATTGGCTCACCGAGACCCGCGCCGCGATAACGGCCATGCCGAGCCCCGCCGATCGGCTACCCGATCAGCCCCCACCACCGTTCCCGCCCCGCCAACCCAATCGAGGCCGTCGCCGCTACCTCGCCGACATCGCCGCCATCGGCGACCATCTCCGCGCGGGCCAGACCTACGAGGTCAACCTCACCGACAACACCGACACCGACGCCGACTGCCCCGGCCTCGACGTCCACCGCGTCCTGCGCCGCCGCAACCCCGCCCCCTACGCCGCGTTCCTGCGCTTCGGCGAACTCGAGATCGCCTGCTCCTCCCCCGAACGATTCCTCAGGATCGACCGCGCCCGCACGGTGGAGAGCCGCCCGATCAAGGGCACCGCCGCCCGGCACCCCGACCCCCGCGCCGACGAAATCGCCCGTCGCGCATTGGAATCGGATCCCAAGACCCGCGCCGAGAACCTCATGATCGTCGACCTGCTGCGCAACGATCTGGGCCGGGTGTGCGAACCGGGCAGCGTGCACGTCCCCAGCCTGATGACCGCCGAGACCTACGCGACCATGCATCAGCTCGTGACCACCGTCCGCGGCGCCCTGCGCCCGGAGATCGACGCGGTCGGCTGCCTGCGGGCCTGCTTCCCCGGCGGTTCCATGACCGGCGCCCCGAAACTGCGCACGCTGGAGCTCCTCGACGAATTGGAGACCGAGGCGCGCGGCATCTATTCGGGCACCCTCGGCTACCTCGGCCTCGGCGGCACCGCCGATCTGAACATCGTCATCCGCACCGCCGTGCGCCACGAGGGCCGCTGGCGGGTCGGCGCGGGCGGGGCGATCGTCCTCGATTCCGATCCCGAACAGGAATACCGCGAAATGGTCCTCAAGGCCGCCGCCGCGCTCGACGCGGTGACCGCCGTGGCCCATGTCCGGACCACCGCCTGACCTCGGGCGAATAAACAGCAATCGGTGTGTCGCCTCGCGACACGCCGCATTCCGGGCAATCCGGGCGCATTCTGGGGAGCACGTGTTCACGGACCGCGGAGGCGAGACATGAACTGTCGGGCGCTGCTGACCGGATTGCTGACGGGCGCGATCATCGTCGCGGCGGGACCCGCGACCGCCGCCCCCGACCTGCCCGATCCCGCCGATGTGCCACCACGCACGGCCATCGCGGTCCGCTCGGCGCTCCCCTGGATGCGTTGGGACACGGCCAACGACCACGAGCCGCACAGCGCGCTGTCGATGGTCAAGCTCTATCTGGTGGATTACGCACTGCGCCACGGCGACGGCTCCTCTGAGGATCTTCGCTTGGGAGAGCAAATGATTCGCAAATCAGATGACGCCGCCGCCTCGCAACTCGACGCGAAATACCCCACGGCCATCGACGCGGTGGCCGCCGAGTATCACCTCACCGCCACCCGCCGCAACGGATCGTGGGAATCCTCGCTGACCAGCACCGCCGACCTCGCCGACTTCCTCGACACCAAACTGCGCACCGATCCGGACTCCCGGCTGCTGACCTGGATGGCCGAGGCCGATCCGGTCGCCGCCGACGGCACCGTACAGGACTGGGGCACAGCGAAACTCCCGGGCGTGCTCGGAACCAAGTGGGGCTGGTCGGATTTCGGCCCGCCCGAGGTCGCCTCGGCCTCCTACGGCAGCGGCTTCACCATCGCCGCGCACACCTACGGCACCGGCGAGGAACAGACCGCCGATGTCCTCGGCGTCCTGCGCCAAGTCGTACTCAGCGCCCTCGGCGCGCACTGACACATCGAACGAAACTTCCGCCCAGCACGTTTCGAAACCGGACGAAGGTCAACCCCCGGAAAGACGAGCCGATCGAGGATCCGATACGACAGGCACTCGCGACGAGGCGAGTGTCGGACGACGAGCCGCACGACGAAGTGCCCCCGCCGCCCCGAACCAACCGGTCGTATCGCGCCACGCGAGGACCTTGGCACCCATCGCATCGTCAGATGCGAGCACCCTTGCCCCGGTTGCACGCACGGCACAGGATCTGCAGGTTCGCCGCGCTGGTCGCACCGCCGCGACTGAGCGGGATGACGTGGTCGAACTCCAGATAGTGGGTCGCCCCGCATTCCACACAGCGCCCGCCGTCGCGCTGCCATACCTGGGCCTTGAGTTCGGGTGGGATGGAACGACGGTCGCGGCGACCGGGTGCGAGGGTGAGCCGCTTGGCCACGCGCAGCGCGCCTTCCAGGACGGCCGCGACCAGATCCGGGTCCTCGACCCGGAATGTCGCCCCGCCGCGGGCGGAGGTAGCGGCCACCACGACCGTGTCGTCGGCGACGACCACCGAAACCACGCGCGCCCAGGGCATTTCGATGCCCGCCTCCGGTCCGACGAAGCGCAGCTTGCGGGCCGAGCAGATCAGTCTGCCGTCGGTCGCGCGCGGTCCCCGGGCGAGTTGCCGCACGCGCGTCGCCGGAATGTCCAGGTGGACCGCGTCTTCCGGGTCCAGGTGCAGCCCCGGCGCGCGCACGGTCGGCAACTCGCCCGCGCGCAACCGCGTGAGTGTGCGCCCGCGACGAAGCCTGCGGCGCAACTCGTCCACCTGCGGACCGGTCAGCGCCAGCGCGGCCACCGTGCGGTCGAAGTCGTCGACCTCGTCCGCGCCGACCTCGCCGTCGGCGACCGCGAACGCGGCCAGCCGCTCGGCGTAGGCCAGCCCCGGCCCGCGCAGTGCCGCGCGCCCGCGCTCGGCGTCGATGTGCCGGTAGCGCAAGGCTGTCCACAACTCGTCCCACGCCCGGCCGCGGGGACCGTCGGCGGTGAGCACCCGCCACGCCCGCGCCCGCCAGCCCTCGAGGTAGCGCTCGATCTCGGCCTCGCAGGCGCGGCAGGGGGTGGGCGTGCCGCGCAGTCGCCAGCGCCGCGGGCGGCCGCAGCGCGCGCAGATCCGGGGGTCGACGGGGACGCGCTCGCGGGTGGTCTCGGTCCACCGCGTGCCATCCCACCAGCGCGACATCGTGGCGTCGCGCGGATCGTCGTGCCAGTCCGGTCGGGGGTCACCGGGCGGCGCGGGCGTGTCGTCCACGCGCGCCGCGACCCGCGCGCGGATCGTCGACACCTCGCGAACCCCGAAGGCCGCCAACAGGTCCGCGAGCCCGTCGAATCCGGAGTGCTCGGGCCGGAACCACCAGCGCCCGTCACTCCGGAACAGGCTCGCCAGCACCATGGTCCGCGCCCCGGGCACGGCCGCCACATCGCAGCGGGCGACCGGCCCCTCGGCGTCGAACACGGTCACCTCCGGTCGCCCGAGATCGGCCAGCGCGCCGTCGGTGACCGAACCCGCGACGAGCACGCGCGTCACCTCGGATTCGGTGCGCGGCAACGACACCGACAATCGCGCGGTGCGCGGCTCGGGCCGCTGATCCAGCGTCACCGCCTGCGAGGGATGCCGCGGCGCGTTGAAGAACACCGCGTCCGCGCGCGAGCGCACCCGGCCGTCGGCCGCCAGCAACAGCGCGTGCGCGTCCAGCGCGTGCGCCGAGCGCCACGAAACCAGCACGCTCAGCAGCGAAGTCGGGAGCGGCGTCGCGCCGTCGTCGTCGAGGGATGCCATCGCGACCGAACTATGCCAGGCGGGTCCGACAGCCTTGCCGACCTGGGCCGATGCCGCCGAACCCCCAGTTGTCGGAACCCCTATGACCCCCTATTGGAATATGCCGGAAGGATTCCTCCGAAAAGTTCCCTCACCTTGCCGTTTCGGATCACGAACGGGATAACGACGCCGCCTCGAACGAAAATTCACCGCACTTCCCCTGGTAATCTCCCGGTTCGGCAGCGACGCCAATACCTTTTCTTCGCAACAGAATTCGAGCGAATCGGTAATCCGTCGAGAGAGCAGGGGTCCATGCACGCACGTTTCGAATCGACCGGGACGGTCCGGCCGGGCACGCCCGGCGGGGCCGCCGCGCGGTTCGCGGCGCCCGCGACGCGGGGTCCGGCGAATCTCGAACCAATCACGGGCATTCGGAACAAGTATGTGATCTACGTCTCTCCGGTTCGCTCCCCCGCCCCCGCCGCCGCGCACCCGATGCCCGTCGGGGGCGGCGGGTGTCGGCGGCGCGGGCCCGGTCGCGGCTATTTTCCGGCTGAGCGCCGGGCCGCCGCGAAGGATTTCACGCCGAACCGCGCGAAGCTGGTCACCCGAACGGGTTTCCTGCTGGTCAGCCGTCCGGAACGGGCTTGCGGGGCAGCGGATTCCGCGGTCTCCGACGGCCGGATCGGCGGCGTATCGGCGGTTGCCGAGTTTGTGCGGAAAAGGCGCACTCGCGGTATCCGTCCGGGCCGATTCGATGGGGCGAGGACGGCTCGCGTCGCGAATCGGCACGTGCCCATTCGCGCCGATCGGCAAGATGTCGATCTATACGCGAAACAGCTTGACATGTAGCATAATTCACGCGACAGATCGTCGCCGGTGGTGATGGGATGCACCCCGGTGGTCGCCGAAAACCATTGTGCACCGGCTGAATTCCCGTGTGTTCCGCGACGCACAGCTGCAACGTTGCCGCTCCCTGCAAGACCGCGTCTCCCGAGACGTACTCCCCTTCAGTCGGGGCCATTGAATCGACGAAGGGACAACGAGCATGCAGCGGTCGGTCGCTCGAGACCGAGGCCGGGCAGCGGTCGTCATCGGTCCACAAGAACCCCAGCTCGCGCGGGGGGCGCGACTGGAGTGCGACAGTCTGGCGGCCGTATTGGCAGCCGACGAGGCACGACATCGGGTGGCACAGGCGATGGCGGTGCTGGGGGCGGCGTCCGACATCGAATTCGTCGCCGAACTTCTGGAGACGGATCCGGATTCGGTGCGCGAGACCGTCACCGAATTGGCCGCGATGGGGATGGTGGACGGGCAGCGGCTGCATCCGCCCGCGGTGGCGGCGCATCTGCTGCGCGCGATCCCGGCCGACGATCGCGCGAATCTGCACACCCGCGCGGCGGAGGTGCTGTATCGCAACGACTTTCCCGCCGCGGCGGTGGCCGCCCAGCTGGTGGCCGGTGGCGAACCGCGCAGCTCCTGGGCCGCGCAGGTACTCGTCGAGGCCGCCGACGAGGCGCTGGTCCACGACGATATCGACGGCGCCGCGCAACGATTGGAACTGGCGTATCGGGCCAGCCGCCGGGCGGGAGCGCGCGCCGCGATCGCCACCCGGCTGGTCTCGGTGGAACGCCGGGTCAATCCCTCGGCGCGCACGCGGAACTTCGCGCGCCTCAAGGCCGCGCTCTACACCGGCCGCGTCCCCGATACCGAACTGCCCACGGCCGTGCTGCACATGCTCTGGCACGGCAACACCCAGCACGCCGATCAGGCGCTGGCCCGGCTCGACCGCGACCCGCACCGCATCGTCGACCCGGCCGTCGACTTCCTCTGCGCCTGGCTGCGCTACACCCATCCGCCGCACGTCGACCGCCATCGCCGCCTGTTCGCGACCCGGGTCGGCGAGGGCGGGCGGGCCGCCTTCGACCGCCGCTCCCCGCATCGCCAGGCCGCCGACCTGCTCGGCGCGCAAACCGTGCAGCATCCGCCCGCCGAGATCGCCGGGCTGGCCCAGCGCATCCTGGCCGGGCACCGGCTGGCCGTCACCTCGGTGGAGGCGCTGGTCGCGGCCGTCGACAGCCTGATCTACGGCGACCATCTCGACACCGCCGACGCCTGGTGCACCTCGCTGCTCGCCGAGGCGCAGGCGCGCCGTGCGCCCACCTGGCGTTCGGTCTTCGCCGCGCTGCGTGCGGAGACGTTGCTGCGCAAGGGAAATCTCACCGGCGCGATCGAGAACGCCACGCTCGCCTTGAATCTCGTCCCGGCCGAACATCTCGGCGTCTGGGTCGGCCGCCCGATCGCGGTCCTGGTCCGGGCGCTGACCGCGCAGGGCAGGCACACCGAGGCCGCCGCGCAGCTGGGCCGCCCGGTGCCGCGGGCGATGTTCGAATCCCGGTTCGCGCTGCCGTATCTGCACGCCTGGGGTCAGCACTGTCTGGCGGCGGGACGGCCCGAGGAGGCGCTGCGGCAGTTCCGCCAGTGCGGAAACCTCATGCGCCAATGGCATCTCGACTTCGCGTGGCTGGTCCCTTGGCGCAACGATCTGGCCGCGGCCTATCTCGAGCTCGGCGACCAGCGCCGCGCCCAGACCCTGGCCACCATGCACCTGGAACTGATCGGCGGCGCGGACCGGCACCGCACCGGTTCGGTGTCGCTGCGGCTGCTCGCCGCGACCGGCGACCCGCACCGGCGGGTCATGCTGCTGCGCCGGGCGGTGGCGGTGGCCCGCGCGGGCGGCGACGACCACGAATTGGCCACGGCCCTCACCGAATTGGGCCGTGCCCACCGCGGCATCGGCGACGCCGACAAGGCCCGGCCGCTGCTGCGCGAGGCCGTGCGGCTGGCCGAGGCGTGCGGTTCGGTGCCGCTGGTCCGGCGACTACGCGGCGACCGAGCTCCCGCCGCGGGCCCGCGTCCCCGCGCGACCGCACGCAGCGCCGAAACCCTCAGCCCGGCCGAACGCCGCGTCGCGGAGCTGGCCGCGCTGGGCAAACGCAATCGCGACATCGCCGAATCGCTGGCCATCACCACGAGCACGGTCGAACAGCACCTGACCCGCGTCTACCGCAAACTCTCGGTGGCCCGGCGCGGTGACCTGCAATTCGCGCTGTCGGCACAGGCGACCGCGACGGCGGATTCGGCAGCGGGATGACACCCGCGCGGCGGTCCCGGCCCCTACCATGACCCGATGGACCCGCTGCTGACCAACCGACGGAACTGGGACGCTCGCGCGCCGATCCACGCCGCGAGCGAGTTCTACCGCGGCCACGAGCCGGGGTTCTGGTTCGCGCCGTTCGAATGGGATGTGCTCGGCGACGTGCGCGATCGCGACGTTGTGCACCTGCAATGTCATCTGGGCACGGAGACGGTCGAATTCGCGCGGCGCGGCGCCCGCGCGGTCGGCCTCGACTTCTCCGCCGAGTCCCTGCGCCACGCCCGCGAATTCGCCGGGGACGCCGTCGAATTCGTCTGCGCCGACGTGCACGACGCGGTGTCCGCGCTCGGCGGGGCGACGTTCGACATCGTGTACACCGGTAAGGGCGCGCTCTGCTACCTTCCGGACCTCACCCGCTGGGCGCGGGTGCTGGCCGGGCTGCTGCGGCCGGGCGGGCTGGTGTACATCGTCGAATTCCATCCGCTGCTGCACGCGCTGGGCCCGACGCCCCCGCCGGGCGCGGACCCGCGCGCGCTGCTGCTCCACGACGACTACCTCGCGGGCCGGGGCGCGCTGCGCCGCGACAGCCCGCACACCTACACCGACGGCCCGCCCCTGACCGGCGACACCACGGCCTACGAATGGCGGCACGGCCTCGGCGAGGTGATCACCGCCCTGCTGGCCGCCGGCCTGCGCATCACCGCGCTCACCGAGACCGAACTGCTCCCGTGGCCGCGCTTCCCGCAGATGGTGCCGACCGACAACGGCTGGTGGCGACTCCCGCCCGAGGAGCCGATCGTCCCCCTGCTCTACGGCCTCGCCGCTACTCGCTGATCGCGAAACCCGCCCCCCGCAACGCCGCCGCGGCCTCGGTGAGCCGCTCCTCGGGCACCAACACCAGATCCGCGTGATACGTCGACGCCACGAACACCGGAATCCCACTGTCCGCCAACGGATTCGCGAGCGCGCTCAAACTGTCGGGCCGCCGCGCCCCTCGCTCGGCCCCACCATAGAACCCGACCCACGTCTCCCCCTCCGCCCACGGCGGCGCCTCCCGCACCACGGTCAACCCCTCGGGCGCCCGCACCAACGCGATCCACTCGTCATCCTCGGGAAAGGTCGCCCGCGCCCAATGCTCGACCACGAACCGTGACGGCACCCTGTGCAACCGCTCAGCCATCCGGCCATCGTAGTGCCGCCCCACCGACCCGAACCCGAGCCCGGCAGCCACGCCGTCACACCCGCCCGTACCCCAGTTCTGGGGCTACGCCGTCACTCTCGATCCACCGGCCCGAGAACCCATCGCTCCACCTCGCCGACCGCCCGGCACAGCAGCTCCGGAGCCGTGCTGCCACAACCGATCCGAGCGCCCATCCACCAATTCGGGGCGACGCCGTCACACCCGCCCGACCACCCGATCCACCAGTTCCGGGGCCATGCCGAGATAGTCCTCCGGGCGCAGCAGGGCGGCGATCTGGTCGGCGTCGAAATGCTCACGCACGACCGGGTTCTCGGCCAGGACGGTGGCGAGGGTGCGGCCGCTCGCCTCGGCCTCGAAGGCGGCGGCCTGGAGTGCCTTCTTCGCCTCGACCCGGCCGAGCAGCGGGGTCAGGCGGATGGACAGGCGCTCCGAGACCAGTTGGCCCCGGCTCGCCGCGAGGACGCGGCCCATCCGGTCGGCGTCCGCGGTCAGCCCGGCCGCCAGTTCGGCCGCGGTGTGCGCGGCGCCCGCCACCAGCAGCAGGCACTCCCGCAGCGGCTGCCACTCGGCGTGCCAGGCGCCGGGCGACCGTTCGTCCTCGGCGAGCATGGCCGCGTACAGCGTGGACGCCAGCGCGGGCACCTGCATTCCGGCCGCGCGGATCATGGTGGCCAGCACGGGATTGCGCTTCTGCGGCATGGCCGAGGACTCGCCCCGCCCGGCCGCGCCCGGCTCGGCCACCTCCATGATCTCGGTGCGCGCCTGGGTGATGACGTCGACGGCGAATTTGCCCAGCGCGCCCGAGGTGATCGACAGCGCGGCGGCCAGATCCGCGATCGGCGTGCGCACGCTGTGCCAGGGCGCGTCGGCGCGGGCCAGGGACAACTCCCCCGCGAACTCCTCGGTGAGCCGGGTGTAGATCCGCTCGGCCGGGGCGTCCGCCAGTTCCCCGCCGCTGTCGCGGACGCATTCCAGATAGGACGCGAATGTGCCCGCCGCCCCGCCCAATTGGACCGGCAGCCCGTCGGCCCGCACCCGCCGCAGCCGGTCGCGGGCGTCGAGCACGCCCTGGAGCCAGGTCGCCACCCGCGCCCCGAACGTCGTGGGCACCGCGTGCATGCCAAGGGTCCGCGCGGCCATCGGGGTGTCGCGGTGGCGGCGGGCGAGGTCGGCGAGGGAGTCCGCGGTCGACTCCAGATCCGCGACGATCGCCGTCACCACCCGCGCGGCGACGAGCATGGTGGCGGTATCGAGAATGTCCTGACTCGTCGAACCCCAATGCACGTACATCGCCGACGCGGGATCGGCCGCGGCCACCACCGCCTGCAACTGCTGAACGAAGACCACCACCGGATTGGCCGCGCCCCGAGCGGCTTCCGCGATCACCGCGGCGTCGAACCGATGGTCGCGCACGGCCGCGGTGATGTGCTCGACCGCCTCGACCGGGACGATGCCCAGCCGCGCCTGCGCCCGCGCGAGCGCGAGCTCCACCTCGAGCATGGCCTCGAGCCACGCGTCGTCGGACACCAGTTCCGCCGCCGGCACCCCCGCCCGGACGGGGGCGAGCAGGCCCTTGTCGATGCTCATGGACATCAATCCTTTCGCTGCAATATCGAACGGGCGATGCTGTCGCTGTCCGACAATGTCACCGAGTCGACACCGGGTCGCGGCCCGGCGGCGGTCACCCAGTGCACGGCCTCGGTCGGCACACCCAGCGCGTACCTGCGCGGATGCGGCCGCCCGGCGTCGTCGACGACGGCATGGGAATCCGGGGCCACGGTGAGACCGCCGGTGCGATACGGGTCCCCGCCCGGATCGGCGATGGCGTAGCCACGAATCTCCTTGCGATGCAGCATATTACGCAACAACTCATCCCCCGTGGCACGCAGATCCGGTTCGGGCAGCCACGCGTCGATCAGCGCCACCCCGGTGACGGCCGACCCGTCGACCAGCGGAGACTCCGTCACGAAACACCCCGCCTCGGCGTCGAGCCGCACCCGCATCCCCGGCCCCACGATCCGGACCACCTCGGCGCGGATGAGCGCGGCCAACTCCGCGATGCGCCCGGCGGGAGGGCCGATGGAGAGGAAGGCGTTCAGCGGCGTGTACCACCCGTCGAGATCGTCGCGGTAGGAGCTGCCGGTGATGCCGCCGTGGTCGACGATCAGCCGGACCTCGTTGCGCAGATCCCGCAGCACGTCCAGCGCCGCCTTGACCGGTCCGTCCACATTGCCGAGCCGCGCGTGGCGCACGTCGGCGTCCAGGTAGGCGAGCAGCCAATCCCGGAAGGCGTCCGGATCGGCGAACCGCCGCCCGCCCGTGGGGTCGGCCACCAGCGCCCAGTCCCAGTGATCGCGCTCGTCGATCCGGTATTCCCGCAACAGTTTCCGCACCTCGTCCGCGGTCGGCGCGTCCAGATAGCGCGCGTGGAACCACCGGCGCTCGCGCGGGCTGATCCGGTCGGCGATGAGTCGCGCGTAGTACACGGCCTCCACCTCCCGCGCGACCAGCGGCCAGACATCGCGCCGGAACGACACGTCCCCGAATCGATCCGCGCGCCTGCGCAATTCGGCGATCCGCCCCGAATCCAGCAGCATGGGCACGTGCCTGCCCTCGACGCCCTTCTGATTCTCCCCGCGCGCGTGGTGCGGCACCCCGCGACGGCAGCCCGCCACGATCAGCGGCTCCCGGCCGGACGGAATGTACTCCAGTTCGCCCGCGATCGCGGACGCCTTGAAATATCCGCCGCGGCCGACCGTCAACAGGGCCATGTAGTCGAAGAAGGTCAACCCGAGCCCGCGGATGATCGTCGTGCCGCGCTCGGGTACGCGCTCGACATCGATGTCCGCGGCATTGCCGGGCGCGAGATAGGTCAGCCCCAGCCGCGCCGATTCCGCCGCGAGCGTGGCCGAATGCGGCGAATGCCGCAGCGGCACATGGCCTTGCGCGAGCACCACGGCGTGCAGCGCACCGATGCGCCGCCCGTCGCTCAGCTCCAGCTCCTGGAGTCCGTCCGCCCGGTCGCGGAGATCCACGACGGTTCCGACGATCTCGTGCGCGCGCACCCGCGACGCGGCCCGGTCGCGGGTGCGCCGATACGCCCAGCGCAGATAGTGCCCGTAGAAGGCACGGGTCGGGTACGTGTCCGGTGCGGTGCGCCGGGCCTCGGCCAGGACCTCCTCGGGCAGCCCCGCGAAGTCGTCGATCTTGGTCAGGAAGTTCGCCCATTCGTAGAGGCTGGGCCCGGCCTCGACCGGACCCGCCATAGTCACGCTCTCGTCGGTGAAGATCGTGACCTGGGCGGCGACGGTGTTCATCAGCAGATGCGGGGACTGGTCGGTGCGCCACACCGCCCCCGTGCCGATGCTGGTGGAATCGATGAGGTACACCTCGACCGAATCGCGGTCGCCACCGCGTCGTACGTTCGCGCACAACCGCTCGAAAACGCTCAGACCCCGGGGTCCCCCGCCTACGATCGCGATGCGCGGTGTCGATGCATCGTGAATTGCAACCTCCGACGTGCCGTCGGCCCCGCAGACCGGAGCCGCATGAGTTCGGTGAGCCGACGTCGTTGTCGTGTCCGAGGGGCTCTTGATATTGCGCCCGAAATGTCGACGTTTCGCAAGTAGCAATCTGCTGCCAGGGCTGAAGCAGAACGACCAGTTGGATTATCGCAAATGCCGGCGACCCACCCCGGCTAATGACAGCACCTCGGCACACCGTTCGGCCACCGAACAGCTCTCGGCGGGACGAGCGGTGTTGATTGTTACCTCCAGGAAACAACCGGGCAAGGCCCCTGGCAAACCCGAGGAATACGAGCGAGAAGACCCTCCCAGGGGGCCTGGCAACGCCCCCGCAGCCCTGTTCACCAGCAATGATACGAGAATGGCATGGAAATCTTATAGTGTGACTTGGATCACTTTGCGCTCACTTCAACATGCAATACGGCAAGATCAATCATCGCAACGGGGCACACAATACGTAGCATCGGAATAGTCGTCGGAACCGGGGGTTCCGCTCGTCGGTATTCTCGCAAGGGGGGTGGAAGCACCCGGCCGCGTGCGCGCGCCCGGAACATGAGACGTCATCTCATCGGAATGTGGGGCATGCATTTCCGTAGCCGAAAGCGAGTGTCTCGATGGATCCTATGCTTCACCCTCAATCCCGCCCCGCCGAATCGCGCCCGTCGCTGGCCGCGCTCACCAACCGGCAGCGCGAGGTCGCCGTTCTCGTCTCCCGCGGCATGACCAACCGCATGATCGCCAGTCATCTCGGCATCGCGGAGTGGACGGTCGTCAACCACCTCCGCCAGGTGATGCTGCGCCTGCGCTGCCCGTCCCGCCTGCACGTCGCCCTCGTCGTGCAACGCGAACAGGGCTCGGAGACGGCCTGATCCGAGGGTCCGTACCGTCATCGGTATGAGCGAACGGATGGTGGTCATCGGCGCCGACGCCGCGGGCATGTCGGCGGCCTCCCAGGCCCGGCGTCTGAAGTCGAACGACGAACTCGAGATCGTGGTGTTCGACCGCGGCAACTTCACCTCCTACTCGGCCTGCGGCATCCCGTACTGGGTGGGCGGCCAGGTCGACTCCCGCGACCAGCTGATCGCCCGGACGCCCGAGGAACACCGGTCCCGCGACATCGACCTCCGCTTGCGCACGGAGGCCGTGGAACTGGACGTTCCCGGCACCCGGGTCAGGGTTCGCGACCTCGCGACCGGCGACGAAACCTGGTGGCACTACGACAAACTCGTCCTCGCCACCGGCGCCACCCCCATCCGCCCCTCGCTCCCCGGAATCGACGCGCCCGGCGTCCACGGCGTGCAGACCCTGGACGACGGGCAGGCGTTGCTCGACACGCTGGACTCGACCCCCGGCCGCCGCGCGGTGGTGGTCGGGGCCGGGTACATCGGCGTGGAAATGGCCGAGGCGCTGATCAATCGGGGCTTCGAGGTCACCATGATCAACCGTGGCGCCGAGCCGATGTCCACACTGGACCCCGATATGGGCGTGTTGATCCGGAAAGCCATGGAGGGCATGGGGATTCGGGTAGTCGGCAACGCGGAGGTGACCGAGATCCTGACGGACTCCGGTCGGGCTCGCGGCGTCGCCACCGCCGAGGACGAGTACCCGGCGGATGTGGTGGTGCTGGGGTTGGGAGTTCGGCCCGCCACCGAGCTGGCTCGGGCGGCCGGGCTTCCGGTGGGCTTGAACGACGGGTTGTTGACGGATATGTCCATGCGGGTCCGTGATCACGAGAACATCTGGGCGGGTGGCGATTGCGTCGAGGTGCTGGATCTGGTCTCCGGCGCTCGCCGACACATCCCGCTCGGCACGCACGCCAACAAGCACGGGCAGATCATCGGGTTCAACGTCGGCGGCGACTACGCGACGTTCCCCGGCGTCGTCGGCACCGCCGTGAGCAAGGTGTGTGACCTGGAGGTCGCTCGAACCGGGCTCCGGGAGCGGGATGCGCACCGCGCCGGGTTGAAGTTCCACACCGCGGTCATCGAATCCACCAGTCGCGCAGGGTATTTCCCCGGCGCCGCACCCATGACGGTGAAGATGCTCGCGGAACGGCGGACCGGACGTTTGCTGGGTGCGCAGATCGTGGGGCGCGAGGGCGCGGGCAAGCGCATCGACATCGCGGCGGTGGCGTTGACCGCGAGAATGACTGTCGAGCAGATGATCTCGCTGGACCTGGGCTATGCCCCACCGTTCTCGCCGGTCTGGGATCCGGTCCTCGTCGCGGCCCGCAAGGTCTGGGGAGCCGTACGCCAGGGAAGTTGAATCGAGTACCTCGATACGCATGCCACACCGCACCCGTTCTGGGACCTTGGGGGACAAGGACCGCCCGCCGACAGCGGCCCACACCCAGAGGACATCCCGTGGCGAAACTGACGTACCCAGACCTCGACGAGGGCGAGCGCCTCCTCTACGACGAACTCCTCACCGCGCGCACCGCCCTCCCGAAATCCGACCTCCGCCTCACCAGAGCCCACTCCGGCAACCCCCTCCGAGCTCCCCTCGGCCGCCTGTGGCAACAGATCCTCGCCTACGACCCCACCCCGCAGCCCGAACTCCACCTCCTCCGATACCTCATCGAAACCGCCGAAAAGCACGACTGCACGACGGTCGATTGCGCGACGTTCCCATCATTGGGCAAATTCCGGCGGCCGATTCTGAGCCCGATCGTGGGGCGGGAGGTCGAGGTGTCGACGCTGCGGAATATGTATGACGTTTGGTCGCAGACTATTTGACGGCGCGGCACCGCACAATATCCCTCTCTCGAATAGCGCTCGTGGCGGTTCAATGAATGGACAGGATTTCGCGATGCTGAATCGGTACGGTCGGGTAGGTAGTATCGCCGGGTGGACCGCCGTCGATATTCGCCCGCTGCGGCGCCGCGACCGTGTGTGGCGGCACGTACGGGTGATCAAGGTGATCACCTCGATTCGGACTCCGGACGTCGAATCGGTGCGCGCCCGATTGAAGAAATGCGCCCATCGGCACGGCGATGACATCAGATGGCGTCTGCTCGATATCGACCGGGGAGTCAGTGGCCGTCCGTCCGCCGATCGCGCGGACGAGTTCATTCGCGCGCTGGTGGTTTCCTCGGCGGACGAATCGCCGCCGATATCCGCGAATCGAGACAACGATCGACGCGACGGGCTCCCGTTCAGATTGACGATCGGCCACGATTGGGCCGAGATCCGCTATTCACACGCGCTCGGGGACGCCGTATCGACCTGGAGTTTCATCGGATTCCTCCTCGACACCGAGCCCGCGCCCTTTCCGACAGTCAACCGACCAGCGTTCGCACCGATTCCACGCGCGCTGCTGAACTCGTTCGGGCGCTCGCCCTTTCGCATCGCCAGGGCCATCCGCGTACAGCGGGAACTCGCTCGTCCGGTGCGTCATCCCGCTGTTTGCGACTCTCCGACCGGCGACGACCACCGCTTCGACGTGGCGGCGGCGACCAGTGACGCCGGGTTCCTGAACAGGATGCGCGAGGAGCGCGACCGTCGCTGTCCGGCGGCGACGATCATGTCGATCCTCTCGGTCCGCGCAATAACCTTGTTCCGGTCCCAGGGCATCGTGATCGCCCCCCGAATGGTGATGATGATCGATATGCGCCGCTACCTCCCCGCGCGAATGGCCGTCGACGGAAATTTCAGCTGGTCGAAATCAATCCCCACGCCGCCGAATGACCCGAGTGAACTGGCCGGTCGAGTATCGAAGATTCTCGACTCCGGCCTCCCGCTCTTGATATTCTGCCGCGCTGTGCACTCGCGCAGAGAACACCGCAAGGCCAAACCCTCCCCTCCCACCGAATCACCGACCACACATTTGATGATGTCGTACGGCAGCAAATGGCTCACCCCACCGTCCCCCGCCCAGAAATCCCCACCGCGCATCCTCATGTTCCTCCCACCCCCAGGTCCCGATTTCATCGGCGTCAACATCATCGAAGCCGCCGACCGCGTACACGTCTCGGTGAACTATCGAAACGACATCCTGGACCGTGAGTCCGCCAATCTGATAGCCCAGGGCCTGGTCGCCGAGCCGGATCCGGCACCGGCGGATCCATCCGCAACTCCCCGCCACCCCTCGGCCTAGAGCCCCCTGGAAATCCAGGCCCTGGGCTCACCCCATGGGCAATGAACTGGCATTCCCCCGCGGACCCAGGTCAGTTGAGCGGAACGCTGTAGCCGCCATCGACGGGGCGTGGCGGCCGGAGCGCTCCCGTCCGGATGGTGGTCGGTGAGGGCGCAGCGCGGCACATCGGTCCGAGCGACCGCTCACTCTCAACCAGCACCCACGAGCGCCGGGCGGATCGCTTCCCGCATGTCGGCGATCTGTGGGTTGCGGTCGTAATGGGCAGCCAGCGCATCCAGATCCCGCAGACGTGTGCGGCAGCGTTGTGAGGACACCGAATTCACGGCGACGGCTGCCTCGCGACCGTAGGCTGCGGCCGCCTCATAATCGCCAGCACGCAGGCACGCAGCGGTCAACGTCGGCAACTGGCTGGCCCGGCTGTGGGCGTGCTCGGGCGTATGGCTGTTGACCGCGGTGGTCAGCGGATCGATGGCCGCGGAAGCAGCAGCGGGGTCGGTCAACGACAGCAGGAAATACGCAGTCCCTACCCCCGCGGAGATTTCCGCCGGAGTGATGTATGACGTCCAGGAGTGCGTGTTGTCGGCATTACTCGCTGTGTACTGCTCCTGGGCGGTGCCGAGGGCACGTCGCATCTGTTCGGTCTCACCGAGAAGCGCCCAACACGAGGCGGTCTCGTCCGAGAGAAACCCTGCCGTGATCGCGCCGACCGGGTGCTTGCGGGTACTTGCCGTCGTTGCCGCGAGATTGGCGAGTGACAGCGCTTCCTTGCGCCGTTGATCGTCGCCGTGCCGCACGTTCAGCGGATGCCAGAGGTGCCTGGACTGGTGGATCATGTCCAGTAGGATGCTCACGGCCAGATCGGTGCTGCGCGGGTCGGCTTGTCCTCGGTGCGTGAGATCGAGTGCGTAGGTCCACAAGCGGCGTGCTGTGTCATGGTCTTCGGCGTCACAGCAAAGCCAGCCCGTGATCGCCGCCAGCTCGGCGGCGGCGATCCAGTAGCGAATGCGGATCTCTTCGCTGCAACTGGCGGTTTCCAGAGCGCGTACTTGCTGGACTTGAGCGAGCGCCGCCATCCGACAGAGTCCGCCACCGTGAGCCATGTCCCAGCGGCGGAACGCCGCGCTGATGGCCTCGATCGCATCGATGTCGGCCGCGCCGAGGCTGGTACGCGTCACCGGTGCCGCCTCGCCGGGCAGTGCGTTGCCCAAGCGCGCCAGTTCCGGGTGCAGGCTGGAACCGAGGGTGGCGGCAGTCGCCAGGATCAGGAAGTCGCGTCGATCCATCCAGCTCACCTCCTCCCTTGCCAGGGTACCGTCCAGTTCGGGCGTGAAGCCGAGAAGATGGGCCGGGATGCTCAACCGGGCGGCGATCCGCGCAACCAGCTTGATATGCCCAATGTTTCGCTCACCGCGTTCGACCGCGGATATGCGGGACTGACTCAAATCGAGCAAGGCGCCCAGCTGCATCTGACTGAGCCCCGCCTTTTTGCGCACTGCGACGAACACCGTCCCGAAGTCGTAGCGCGCCAAGGCGTTTCGAATCGTCGGATCGTTGTAGAGGTTCGGAGGTATCGGCTGCGAGAGGCCAGCCGCCCGAAGGCATGAAGCACACAGGTTGCCCGTTGCGGGCACACTCATGGTTTTCCCACAGAGGCCACAGCTCGAATTCCCCACGTTCGTAGCGCCTTTCGGTCCACTGGCAGGTTTCACCGACCAGCCTAATACTCCAGCCGGACTTCGTGATCGATGGTGTTGCTGGTCAGTGGGCTGGACGTGGAGCGGCCACCGCGTGATCATGTCGTGTTTGTGTGTGACAC
>NZ_JBIAMW010000026.1:0-51530 GCF_042874315.1 Nocardia sp. NPDC004068 | reverse complement strand
TATACTCAACACGCTCGCCCTGCACTATGGTGAGCGGATAACCGGAAACTAGCAGGACAATTCACCGTTCTGCCCACAAAAATTCCGACACTCCCCGTACGGGGGATCGCCGGTAGGTGCCTTCTGGCTGCGGGCGTGCGGTGTCCTGGGGATGTGGGCGGTGGTTGGGATGGGTGGGTCCTCGTAGGTGGGTGGGGGCTGGGAGGGGAGGGGCGGCAGGGTTCGGCAGGCGCAGTCCGGATGGGGGAACCAGTGGCGGGGGGAGATGTGGTGGGTTTCGGGGTCGAGTTCCAGAGTGGTGTCGAGGGTTTCGGGTGGGCGGGTGGTGTCGCCGGCGACGATCAGTTCGAGGTCGCGGAGGGTTAGGGCGGTGGTGGCGGCGATGGTGGCGGGGGAGGCGTGGCCTACTCGGCCGAGGAGTTGGCCTGCGAGGTGGGGCCAGTCGGCGTCGTTGTCGATGCGGGTGAGGTCGGCGCAGCGGAGGCAGCTGGTGCCGCCGGGGAGGACCAGGGGGCCGACGATGCCTCGGCCGTCTCGGATGCGGACCTGAAGGTGCGGGATGCGTTGCAGGACAAGGTCGTTGACGATATGGGGTTCGGGGACGAGGGCGTCGGCGAGGATGACCAGATCGCAGGATCCGGTCTCAATGGGAGAAGTGGGATCGGAGTCGCGGGAGCGGGTGGGGCGCAAGCCGAGTGTGCGCGCTCCCGTGGCGATCGCGTCCGAGAGCGGGCCGCGGCCATGGATGTGGACCGCGCGCACCCGGGTGGCTCTGTCCCACGGCCGCAACAACAATCCCGCCCGATCCAGTGCGCTGAGCAACTCCAGCGCGTCCTCCGCCTCGATGCCGACCTGGCCCGCCTGCCAGACGATCTGCGGATGGCTGCGCGCCCCGTCGAGCAAGCGCAGAAAGCTCAGCACCGCATCGGGACTCGTGCCGGGCGGGCGCAGCACCAGGGCGTGCTCGGGATCCCATCCCAACTGAACCTCGCCGGACGGGCGGCGCAGCACCGCCAGTCGTGGATGCAACATCGGCCCGCGTGGGCAATATGTGGTCGTCATGCCACGAGTATCACGCTCGAGGCAGACCCCACCGACTCGGAAAGCCCTGGTTATCCACAGGAAAAACCTTCATCCACAGGGCAACTCATGAGGACAGCCACGTGTCCGCGCCCCGCTCGCGGACCACTTCCCGAACACCGCGCGACACCGGCACGCCCGAATCGACAAGTTTTCCCAAGCTTTTCCACACGGCACGAAAGTGCCCGGCGCTCAGTCCTTTTCGTCGCCTTTGTCGCCCGATTCGCCCCGCTTGGCGTCCCGCTCCTCGCGCTCGCGCGCCTCGGTCTCGGCCAGCTGCGCCAGCGGATCGTCGAAAACCTCTGTGCCCCCGCCGATCACGCCGTCGATGAACCCGGCCGGATTGTCCAGATCCTCCGATCCGGGCAGCAGATCCGGATGCGCCCACACCGCGTCGCGCGCCTCGAGCCCGGCGTCGGTGGTGAGCCGCCGCCACAGCGCGGCCGCCTCCCGCAGCTTGCGCGGCCGCAGCTCCAGACCGACCAGCGTCGCGAAGGTCTGCTCGGCCGGTCCGCCGGTGGCGCGGCGGCGCCGCAACGTCTCCGCCATCGCGCCCGCGCCGGGAAGCCGATCGCCGACGGCGTCGGTGACCACCACCTCCACCCAGCCCTCGATCAACGCCAGCAACGTCTCGAGCCGCTCCAGCGCGGCCTTCTGCTCGGGGGTGGTCTGCGGTTCGAAGGTGCCCTGCGACAGCAGCTCCTCCAGTTTGGACGGATCGGTCAGCATCATCGGATCGATGCCCTGCGCCGCCTCCTCGATGGCCGAGAAGTCCATCCGGATGCCGCGCGCATAGTCCTCGACCGCGCCCAGCACCTGCTGCCGCAGCCACGGCACATGCGCGAACAGCCGCTGATGCGCGGCCTCGCGCGCGGCCAGATACACCAGGATCTCGCTCTCCGGCCGCTCCAGCCCCTTGCTGAACTCGGTGATCGCCGCGGGCAGCAACGCCGCCGTCCCGGCCGGACCCAGTGGCAGACCGATATCGGTGGAGGTCAGCACCTCCTGCGCCAGCTGCCCGAGCGCCTGCCCGAGCTGGGAGCCGAACGCCAGACCGCCCATCTGCCCGAGCATGCCGAGCATCGGGGCCGCGAACTCCTTGGCCTCCTCCGGCAGCGTGGCCGTCCACATGCCCGAAACCTGTTCGGCCACCGGATCACACAGCCGCCGCCAGGTGGGCAGCGTCTGCTCGATCCAATCGTTGGGCGTCCAGGCCGCGGTCTTGGTCGCGCCGGTCGGCAGGGTCGTCGCGGCGTCGAGCCACAGTTCGGCCAGATGCGCCGCGTCCGTCACCGCGCGTTCGGCGCCCGCGGACACCGGCGTGATCGCCGCGCCGAGCTGCTGGCGGGCCAGCCGCTTGGCGACGTCGTAGTTCACCGGACCCGACTGCGAACCGGGCTGCCCCATATTGCTGAACATCTGGCCGAGCGAGGTCAGCATCTGCCCGAGCTGGGAGGGATCGAAGCCCGCGCCGGAACCCCCCATCGAGAACCCCCCGAACGGGTTGTTCGCCCCGGCGCCCGACGATTCGTCCCGCTTCTTGCGGTCGTCATCGTCGTCGCGGTTCGAGAATCCGAAGGGCACATCGCTCATACCCCAAACATTACGCGGGTGCCGAATCGGCAGCCGCTACTGTTGGCCGCGTGAACCGTCGGATCATGACCCTCGTCGCCGCCCTCGTTCCGGTGCTCGTCCTCGGCCTCGTCGGCAGTGCCGTCACCGTGCCGTTCGTCGCGCTAGGACCCGGTCCGACGTTCAATACGCTGGGCGAGGTCGAGGGCAAACAGGTCGTCGACGTGCGTGGCGCGACGCTCGATCCGACCTCGGGCAATCTCAATATGACAACGGTGTCCGTTCGCGACGGGCTGAATATCTTCGAGGCGTTCGCGCTGTGGGCCGACGGTCGGTACGGGTTGCGCCCGCGCGCGGAGGTCTATCCGCCGGGCGTGCCGCGCGAGCAGGTGGACAAATCCAATCAGCAGGACTTCAAGGAGTCCGAGGACAACGCCGAACTCGCCGCGCTGCACTTCCTGAAGTACCCGACGACGGTCCGGCTGCGCGCGATCACCCCCGACGGCCCGGCCAAGGATCAGCTGCGCGCGGGCGACGAGCTGGTGTCGGTCGGCGGCAAGCCCGTCACCACCGCCGCCGATTTCGTCGCGTCGGTGCAGGCCGACAAGCCGGACACGGTGCTGCCGATCGTGGTCCGGCGCGCCGGGGTGGAACAGACCGTCGAGGTGAAACTCGGTGCGCGCCCGGATGATTCGACCAAGGGCTACCTCGGCGTCACGCCCGAGGAGGTGCCGCACGGCCCGCTCGAGGTCACTTTCAACCTCGCCGACATCGGCGGCCCCTCCGCGGGCCTGATGTTCAGCCTGGCCCTGATCGACAAGCTGTCCCCCGGAAAACTCAACGGCGGCAAGTTCATCGCGGGCACCGGCACCATCGACCCCGACGGCAAGGTCGGCCCCATCGGCGGCATCCAGTACAAGATGATGGCCGCGCGCGACGCGGGCGCGGAAACCTTCCTCGTCCCCGCCGACAACTGCAACGAGGCCAAGGAACGCACCCCCGCGGGCCTGCGCCTGATCAAGGTCGACACCCTGACCACCGCCGTCCAGTCCCTCGACGCCCTCACCGCGGGCCGCGACACGCCGACCTGCGGCTGACCGGACATTGGGCGACCGGGTGAATTCGAGTCGGCTCTCGGGTCCCTCGACGCGTCGCGACACGCCGATCGACGGCTGATCGCATCCCTTTGGGCGATCGGTGAATTCGAGTCGGCCCGAGGGTCCCGAGCCGCGACACGCCGAGCTGCGGCTGACCGCGCGCGGCGAGTCCGAGTCGTCCCTCGGGCCCCCTCGCCACCTAATCCGGCTCGTTCTCCAGCGTGTGCCGCAGCGCCTCGACCAGGTTCGGGGCGAGGTTCGGGTAGGTGCGCAGGTCGATGTCGCCGAAGGGGTCCTCCTCGTCGTCCTCGGGGCGGACCTGCAACAGGCACAGGGACGTTCCCTCGCGCAGCACACCGGCGAACAGGCGGGCGTCGCGGCGGCCCGGGTGGGTGACCGCGGCGTCGACGGCTGCGCGATCGGCGGCGTCGCGGTCGGCCAGTAGGGGGGCGATCGCGTCGTCGAGAGTCTGCTCGGCATCGGGCGGCAGCACGACGATCTGTTGGACGAGCACACAACCGCGCACCGCGGGCGGCCAGCTCGTGGTGGCCAGGAATTCGTCGAGCGCCATGGAATCGCCGTCCACATCCTCCGGAAACGGTTCCTGCGCAATCGGAGTCAGCTCGGCGCCGTCGTCGAGTTCGTCCTGCAACGTCGGCTCCGCGGCCACCAGATCCGCGGTCGGAACGAGGGCGAACATCTGCGGCGGCCGGTCCCATCCCTCCGCGTCGGCGAACTCCGCTACGTCACGAATGCAGCGGTAGAGGGCTGAGGCCGGGTTGTCCAGAGTCACGCGCGCAGAGTCTAGGAGATGACGCGAGCGAGGGAGTGCGGTCCCCGCCGTTCCGATTTACGTAAAGTGGGGCGCGAACGGTCCCGTGAGGGATCACCCCGCAACTGGAACTGGGAGTGTGGCATCGTGGGCATGCGCCCCCCGACAGGGTTACCTTCGCTGTCCCGACGCAGCCGAGTGCTGCTGGTGACGGCCCTTGTCATCGCGGCACTGCTGCTGATCGGGCCGAGACTGACCGACGCGTATACCAATTGGCTGTGGTTCGGTGAGGTCGGCTTCAAGCGCGTGTACGCGACCGTGCTGCTCACCCGGATCCTGCTGTTCCTGGTGGTCGCCGTCGTGGTCGGCGCGATCATCTGGCTCGCGCTGCTGGTGGCGTATCGATCGCGGCCGGTGTTCGTGCCCGTCGCCGGACCCAACGATCCGATCGCGCGCTACCGCACGACGGTCATGGGCAGGCTGCGGCTGTTCGGCATCGGCATTCCGGCGGTGGTCGGTCTGCTGTCCGGTCTGGTCGCGCAGTCGAGTTGGGTGACCATCCAGCTGTTCCTGCACGGCGGCGCGTTCGGGGTGAAGGATCCGCAGTTCCACCTGGACGTCGGTTTCTACGCGTTCGATCTGCCGTTCTACAAGATGCTGTTGAACTGGCTGTTCGTCGCGGTGGTCATCGCGTTCTTCGCGAATCTGGTGGCGCACTACGTGTTCGGCGGCCTGCGGCTGTCGGGCCGCGAGGGCAATCTGACCCGCCCGGCCCGCATCCAGCTGGCGATCATCGCGGGAATCTTCGTGCTGCTCAAGGCGATCGCGTACTGGTTCGACCGGTACTCGCTGCTGTCGAGCACCCGCGAGGAGCCGACCTTCACCGGCGGTTCCTACACCGACATCAACGCGGTGCTGCCCGCCAAGCTGATCCTGATGTCGATCGCGATCATCTGCGCGATCGCGTTCTTCGCCGGGATCGTGCTGCGCGATCTGCGCGTGCCCGCGATGGCGGCGGCGCTGCTGGTGCTGTCGTCGATCCTGGTCGGCGCGGTGTGGCCGCTGATCGTGGAGCAGTTCGAGGTCCGGCCGAACGCGGCCACCAAGGAATCGGCCTACATCGAGCGCAATATCGACGCGACGCGAAAGGCGTATGGGCTCAACGATGTTCAATACGTCGACTACAAGAACTCCGAGAACAAGAGCCCCTCGGCGGATATGAGCCAGGCCGACCAGCAGACCATCAAGAACATCCGGCTGCTGGATCCGAACCTGCTGACCCAGACCTTCATCCAGCGGCAGCAGTTGCAGAACTTCTACGGCTTCCCCGATCCGCTCGACATCGACCGCTACACGATCAACGGCGACGTGCAGGACTACATCGTCGCCGCGCGAGAGCTGGTGCCGCAGAACCTGTCCGGCAACCAGACCAACTGGATCAACAAGCACACGGTCTACACCCACGGCGACGGTTTCGTGGCCTCCCCGGCCAACCGCGTCAACGTCGCCCCGCCGCGCGAGACCCAGCAGGCGGCCTCGGCGGCCGCGGGCGGGAACAACTCCAGCGGCGGCTACGGTTACCCGACCTTCAACGTCGGCGACCAGTCCACGGTCAGCGATCTGCTCACGCCGAAGGACAAGCAGGCCATCAAAGTCGACCAGCCGCGCATCTACTTCGGCGAGATGATCGCCAAGTCCGACGCCGACTACGCCATCGTCGGCGGCAACAACCAGCCGCCCCGCGAATACGACACGCCCACCGAGCAATACAGCTACACCGGGCGCGGCGGCGTGCCGATCGGGAACTGGTTCAACCGGCTGGCCTTCGCGGCCAAGTACGCCGAGCGCAACATCCTGTTCTCCGGGGCGATCGGTTCGGACTCCAAGATCATCTTCAACCGCAACCCGCGCGACCGCGTGCAGCAGGTCGCGCCGTGGCTGACCGCCGACGGCAACGCCTATCCGGCCGTGGTCGAGGGCCGCATCCAGTGGATCGTCGACGCCTACACCACGCTCGACAACTACCCGTACGCGCAGCGCACCTCGCTCGACGGCGTGGTGGCCGACAGCATCGACCAGAACACCGGCCGGATGCTGCCGCGCAAAGAGGTCAGCTACATCCGCAACTCGGTGAAGGCCACCGTCGACGCCTACGACGGCACGGTGACCCTCTACGAGGTGGACAAGAACGATCCCGTACTGAAGGCGTGGGAAGGTGTGTTCCCGAACGCGGTCAAGCCGGAGAGCGCGATCTCCCCGGACCTGCGCGCGCACTTCCGCTACCCCGAGGATCTGTTCAAGGTGCAGCGGGAGATGCTGGCGAAGTACCACGTCAACGATCCGCGCGAGTTCTTCACCAACAACGCGTTCTGGTCGGTGCCCAGCGATCCGACCTCCGACACCCCGACCAATGCCAACCAGCCGCCCTATTACGTCCTGATCGGCGATCAGAAGTCGGGCAAGGCGCAGTTCAAGCTGACCAGCGCGATGGTCGGCTACAAGCGGCAGTTCCTGTCGGCGTACATCTCGGTGAGTTCGGATCCGGAGAACTACGGCAAGTTCACGGTGTTGCAGTTGCCGACCGAATCGCAGACGCCGGGCCCGCAGCAGGTACAGACGTCGATGACGACCGACGCGCGCGTGTCCAACGAACGCACGACCCTGACCGGCGGCAATACCAACAAGATCAAATACGGGAATCTGCTGACCCTGCCGATCGGTCAGGGCGGCATCCTCTACGTCGAGCCGTGGTATCTGGAACGCAACGCCGGACCCAACACGGCATCGTTCCCGCAGTTGGTCCGAGTACTGGCCAGCTACGGGGACAAGGTGGGTTACCAGCCGACCCTCGGCGACGCCCTCAACGACGTCTCCGACGGGCTCGGCGCCGCGGCCACCCAGCAGCCCGGCCAAGCGGCGAGCAGTCCGCCCGCCCAGAGCGTGAACCCGCCGCAGCAGACGAATCCGGGCACCACGCCCAGCACTCCGGTGACCCCGCCGCCGACGGGTTCGGCCGGTAAGGACGCCGCGGTGCGCCAGCTCAACGACGCGTTGAAGGGCGTCCAGGACGCCCAGAAGTCCGGCGATCTCGGGCAGCTCGGCAAGGCCCTGGAGGGTCTGCAGAAGGCGATCGACGACTACAACAAGGCGGGCGGCTGACCGTCCCGCGAAACACGAACGGCGCTGCCATCTTTCGATGGCAGCGCCGTGTCGTTGTGGGCTAGCGCCCCAGCGAGTCGATGAGTCCGCTGTTCTGCTGCAGCACCTGCTGGTACTGGTCGGCGAAACCGAACTGCTTGGCGGCCTGCTCGCCGGCGTTCTTGGCCTGATCGATCAGGGCCTGGCGATCGGACGGCGCCGGGGCCGGGGCCGCCGGGGCGGGCTCCGGGTCGGCCTGGGGCGCGCTCTCCGCGACATCGTCGGAGCCGCCGCCCCAACGCAGGTACTGACCGCATACGGGCCACGCGCCGACGCCCTGCGTGGCGAGCACGTTCTCCGCGACGCGGATCTGCTCCTCCTTGCTGGCGTTGGCCGGGCTGCCGTGGCCACCGTTGGCCGCCCAGGTGCTCTGCGTGAACTGCAGACCCCCGTAGTAGCCGTTCCCGGTGTTGATGTGCCAGTTACCACCGCTCTCGCATTGCGCGACGCCGTCCCAGTCGTGGGCGGCGGCCGAAGCGGTGCTGGACAGGGCGAACGGGACGGCAACAAGGGCGCCGGTAACGGCGGCAACGCCGAGGACGCGACTGCTGATCTTCCGGTTCTGGTTCATGGTGGTTTCCCTCCCTGCGCCCACCGACACGCCTTGCGGCATGACCCTGCCCCCAGGAGGTCGGGGTAACTCCGAACCGCGGGACAGGGTCACCGGCGTGCAGCGGTTCGGGTCGGACGCCCATCACGGTTTGATCCGGGCCGAGAGCGACCATAACGAACGGATCTCAACAGATCACGTCTTGATAACTCCTAGATTTGCATGAAACGAATAACTGGGTTTCGGGTGTTGATGCAGGTTGGCTATGCTGTGAAGGGGAATCCTGGACGGTACGTTACCTAGCCGTTATGTGTTCCATATCACGCCGTGATAGTGACTCGAGTCACGTTTTACGGCTATTGCATTGGCGACGCGCGTGTGCGCGGGGGCGAATTACCGGTACGCCGCTTTGGGTGGGGTCGAATCCGAATCGATCCCATTTCAATTCAGCGGTGTCGGCCTGCTGGGCGACGTTCCCGTCCCCGGGTGGCCCACCCTGTCGAATCTGCCCTCTCTGGAGTGACCTCGATCACATTCACCCTCTCGGGTCCGCCCCGGATCCCTCCCATGATCATCCTTCGCGCGGTGAAAACCCGTCATGACCAGCCGATTTGGAGTTACCGCAAACCCGTGTGTAATGTTCTATTCACCGACGCGGGGTGGAGCAGCTCGGTAGCTCGCTGGGCTCATAACCCAGAGGTCGCAGGTTCAAATCCTGTCCCCGCTACAAGCGGCCCAGGTCAGGGAGACGGAAGTCTCTCAGACCTGGGCCATTTTTCATGCTCGGGGTCACAAAATAGTCCATTAATCGCCTTGTGGGGCCTGCTGGTCTCTGCTGGCGCGTGGGGTCCGAGCGCCGCGTCGACCGCGGCTGCTATCTCGTAACGGACCCGCTTGCGGCCCAGGTAGGTGTTCTGGGTCATCGAGGCCTCGCTGTGCCCGGCGTGGTCGGCCAGCGCCACCGCGGAGATCCCCGCGTCGTCGCCGATCGTGAGCAGTGTCTTGCGGAAGGTGTGGCCGGTGATGTCGAACTCGAAGTCGAAACCCAGCGCCTTGCGGACGCGGCGCCACTGGTCGTTGAAGTTCGTGGGGTCCATGATCGTGCCGGCCTCCGACGGGTAGATCAGGCCCAGGTCGTTCGGCCGTCCGGTCTGCTGCCGCAGAACCAGACGGTCGACCAGAACCGTGGGGAGCGCGATCTCACGATGGATGTGCTTGCTGTTCTCCTCGGTGATACGCACCATCCCCCGGCCCTTGACCCGGATGACCTTGCCCGTGACCTTGATGGTCTTCTTCTTCGGGTCGAAGTCCTCCCACAGCAGCCCGAACAGCTCCGAGGCTCGGAGGCCGGTCCCGGCGAAGCCCCAGATGACATCGACGATGTCGTGTCTGTGGCAGTATTCGGCCACGGTGGGCACCCGGTAACGCGGCTGATGTGGTCGCCCGTCGCTGCCCTTGCGAATCGGCGGGCACGGTGCGGTCGAGGTGGAGATTCCGCGCAGGATCTCCACGGCGTCTCGGCTTTCGAGCGACCGTGCCGGTCTGCGGCCGCCGGTGTCGGCGGGGAGTGTCTCTCGGATCGGGTTGGCGACGAGGGCACCGTAGCGCACGGCCATGCTCATCATTCCGGACAGTGTGGCGCGCACCGACTTCGCCGCCCCCGGACCGTTGTCCTTCTCGATACGCCGGATGAACTCCTCGGCCCGCTGCGTCTGCTGCATCTCCCGGACCCGCACCCCACCGAGTCCCGCGACGATGAGCTTGGCGTTGATGTCGTTGCGCTGCAGCGTGTTCGAACTCCGCTTGCGGTCGACCAAGTGCTGGCGATAAGCCGTCCACAGGTCGGCCATGGTGGTTTCGGGAGTGATGATGCTGTTACTGGGCGGGACCCGCTCGGTGAGATGTTGGATCAACGCCCGCTCGGCCGCGGCCCCGCGAATATCCTTCACTCCGCGCGGGGTGTGCCTGCGCGCTTTGCGGGTGATCCCGTCGATATCCCGAATCTGACACGACGCCACCCAACGATTGGGACCCAGACAGGTCCGCCTGATTTTCCCCCACGTGCCGATCGGTAGCGGGGGTCTGCCAGCGCCCATGATCGCCTCCTTGGAATTGCGCCGCTGTACAGGTCCGATCCAAGGGACGAGCGACTGCTCTGGCAACGCGGCGAGAGTTAGCCATGAGGTTGCCATCGAGAGAGGGTCTGGCGGCGCACGTGGAACTCGCGTGCGCTTCCCTATGAAGGGGCGCGGCGGGATCGAGACTTTGCGATTTGACGTAGAGTCGTCCGGTTCCGAATTCGGGTGCCGGGAGGGGATGATTCGCTCCCAATCTACGGTAGGGCGGAGGTCCCGATGGGTGCAACCTGCCTGCGAGCACGCACGATAGTGATCGGTTACTCGCCAGGCCGCTCGAAAGTGAATGAAATACTGGATCTGACGCTACAACGCTGCTGGTCAACAAGTGTACTCCCCGCACGCGCGGGGATGAGCCCCGCGAGTACCTGGACCTGTCGCTGCGAACAAGGTACTCCCCGCACGCGCGGGGATGAGCCCACCGTGGAATCGGGCTGCTTGAGATGACGAATAGTACTCCCCGCACGCGCGGGGATGAGCCCCTGGAGCAACCTGGATCAGCTACCGAACAGACGTACTCCCCGCACGCGCGGGGATGAGCCGCCGACCGGGCCGTCCACGAAACGCGGGGTCTGGTACTCCCCGCACGCGCGGGGATGAGCCCGCGCCCCGCACGCGCGGGGATGAGCCCGCGCGCAAGGCGAGTCCGGCGGCCACCGCGGAGTACTCCCCGCACGCGCGGGGATGAGCCCGGGATTGTCGAGAAGGTCATTCACGCGGCGGTGTACTCCCCGCACGCGCGGGGATGAGCCCGCGAAACGGGACGCTCCCCTCGCGGAGCGTCCGTAC
Source organism: Nocardia sp. NPDC004068 (assembly GCF_042874315.1). Classification (NCBI taxonomy): domain Bacteria; kingdom Bacillati; phylum Actinomycetota; class Actinomycetes; order Mycobacteriales; family Nocardiaceae; genus Nocardia; species Nocardia sp. NPDC004068. The sequence goes on along the minus strand of NZ_JBIAMW010000026.1, from coordinate 40,337 downwards.
TCCCCGCACGCGCGGGGGATGAGCCCCGTGCGTGCACTGCGGTGGACGCGGCGGCTGGGTACTCCCCGCACGCGCGGGGATGAGCCCGCGACAGCGACTGCAATCCGGCATCGGGTGCAGTGCTCCCCGCACGCGCGGGGATGAGCCTAGAGTTGACCCAGCCGGGGGACGCTCATCCACGTGCTCCCCGCACGCGCGGGGATGAGCCCCGGGCGTCGAGATCCTCTTTAGAGATCAGCGAGGTGCTCCCCGCACGCGCGGGGATGAGCCCGGGTCGAGGCCCGTGCTCTGGCAGACGTGCCGGTGCTCCTCGCACGCGCGGGGATGAGCCCACGCTGCCTTGCGTGGGGCCGACCGATCCATCGTGCTCCCCGCATGCGCGGGGATGAGCCGTGTGGACATTTCGCACAGGCGAGGATGCCGAGTGAGGTTCCCCCGGGCGGTGGACACCGAGTTGACAGGATGACCGGTCCTGTTGAAATGATGTCCTCATGCCTCCTCGTAAGCGTCGGTCGTTCACGGCCGAGTACAAGGTCGAGGCTGCGCATCGTGTGATCGATTCTGGTCGCACGGTCGCCGAAGTGGCCCGGGAACTGGGTATTCACGAGAGTTTGCTGGGTACGTGGGTGAAAGACGAGCGGCGCAGGATCGCCGCGGCGCAGGTGCACGGCGAGAAGCCCCTGGATGCCGCGGAACGGGCCGAGTTGCTCAGGCTCCGAAGGCAAGTCAGCGAGCTGGAGAAGGATAACGCCTTCCTGTCAAAAGCTTCGGCGTACTTTGCCGCGATGCAGAAGAACCGGCCCGGTTCGATCTGATGGTGAAGTACGCCGGCCCCGACAATATCGCCGAGACCGCCGGCACGAATTCCCCCGAGGGCAACGATTCTCGATCGCCCGGATGGCGCGCCTGTTGAAGGTATCGACGTCGGGCTACTACCAGCACGTGAAACGCAGGGCGGCAACGCCTCTCACGCCACGGCAGCAGCGGCGCGCGGACCTGGCGGTGAAGATCCTGGACGTGCACGCCGACTCCGACGGCACCTACGGGTCCCCGCGGATCACCGACGAGCTGCGCGAACGCGGTGAGGTCGTGAACTACAAGACCGTCGCGAAGATCATGGCCGAGATCGGGATCGAGGGCATCAGCCCGCGCACGTTCAAAGTCCGCACGACAGTGGTCGATCCGGTCGCGTCGTTCCCGCCCGATCTGGTCTCACGCGTGTTCGACCAGGGCCGCCCCGACGCGGTGTGGACCACCGATTTCACATACCTGACCTGTGGTGAAGGCGACATGTTCTTATGTGCGGTCCGGGACGGGCATACCCGGCGGGTACTCGGGCACGCCGTCGCCGATCACATCGGCGCCGATGTGGTGGAGACCGCGATCGAGCAGGCCGTCGCGGTGCGCGGCGGTCAGGTCGATGGCACGATCCTGCACTCGGACCGTGGTGGTGAGTTCACCGCCCACCTCACAGCGAAAGCCTGCGCACGTCACCGCCTTCGCCGGTCGATGGGCGCTACTGGCATATGTTGGGACAACAGTCCCTCCGAATCGCTGTGGTCAACCCTGAAACATGAGTTCTACTACCGCCACACCTTCGCCAGTAAATCTGAACTCGTTGCCGCAGTTGACAAATGGATACACTGGTACAACACTTCGAGACGACACTCCGCGATCGGCGGCATCAGCCCCATCCGCTACGAGCAGTCCATCATGACAGTCGCAGCGAACGCTGCGTAACCAACTGTCCACGGTTCGGGGGGAACCTCAGAGGTGTTCCCGCGCGCGGGGGACGAGCCCGAACCTGTGGCACTCACCGAGGCCGAGGACGGGTGTTTCAGCGGGCAGCGGAGTACTCCAGCGCATCACCGAAACGGCAGCCGGGGTGCTCCTGGCTAGTGTGGGACAGTTTATGAAATCAGATAGGACGATCCGGCCCCGTTGCGTGGCGCCCTTCGGTTCCACCCGACTGGTCGAGCCCTCAGGAGATTCTGCCGTCGGCATGCCGATCGTGAGAGTCCGACCTAGTGCAGCATCATGTGGGAAGCTCAAAGGTGTTGCAAAGCAACGAAGTTGACTGGAGAAGCTGCTTTCGCGTCCGCATCATCTGTGTGAGAATCGCCGCGTCGACGGCACTGCGAGCGGTGCCTTGAGGGACGGGCTAGGTGGGTGCACTTGAACGACGATACGACGGCATCGAACGATGGCAAAGGTGGCTCTGCTGCGAACTCTCATGTAGTGGGCGGCGAGATCTCGGAGATGGATGCAGCTGGACGCGAGGTGATGACTACTGCCACTGCGGTCAAGAATCGGCTCATTGAAGCGGACGTAACTATCTCGGCGCTGACCCGCGAGTGGCGAGGTCGAGCTGCTGCCGACTTTGGAAACGATTGGGACAGAGCCTATCAGGAAGGACTGGCATGCCTCGAGCGACTACACAAGCTCGGTGAGTTTCTTCGCTCGGCTGCGGGAATATTCCATCAAACGGAAAACGATGCAGCCGCTGCCTTCCGGAACCGATACAAGGTTGGAGACCTGGGGCAGCCTTCGCGCGGGGAGATGCTGTGACCGGTCAGGATCCTAGTTTTGGTGACAACGCACATATCGAGCACCTTGCCGAAGCGAAGGTCGTCCTCGAGGATCTGCGTACTTTTGTCGCAGGACAGCTCGACCATGCTGATTCGCTACTGGTTCGGGCGCAACAGGATTGGCGAGGCATGAGTGCCGAAGCATACAGCGGCCTGCACGTCGGCTGGCGGATCGCTGCCGCGCAACTGAACCAAGATCTGGAGCGAATTTTTGGCGCCGTTCTGTTCGAACTCGCGAACTACAACAAGAAGACGGACGGAACGACGAACGAGTAGTCGAACCATGGTGCCTTGTAGGCTCTCTGGCAGAACGTCTCCATTCATATCCTGTAGGTCGTTTTGCTGGTTGGCATGCAGCAAGAGTGGAGGTGTGTTTGACTAAAAGCGCTGTGAGACAACGGCATACCAATGTGGCGCCCCAGATAGGGGTCGATCCCCAGTGCCTGCGGTGATAGTGTGACGGACCGTCTCAGGTGGGTCAGAGCGGGATCAGATGATGAGGGAGGGGCCATGCTGTTCGTTCCGGAGTCAGTGCTAGGTATGGCTAGGGCGATCGAGCCGGCGACCGAGGCGATGCGGGAGCATGCGGCGCTGATCAGCGAGGTCGGTTTCGATCCCGCTCATACCGGTCAGGATTACCTGGAACAGGGCACGAGGTTGGCGGCGGTGGTTGACGGCATCGTGACGATGTTGCATTCCTGGTCGGACGCGTCCAACGCCACGGTGGACGTGTTCCGCCAAGCGGTGAGCATGACGACCGCCACGGAGGAACGCAACCGTGGCCAGCTCCAGGAACCAGTCGGTGGGGCTGGTACGCAGTGACGAACCCTCGACAGTACGAACAGACGTATGAGGGTGGTCTGGACAAGGCTCGTAAGGATCTGGAGCGGTTTCTCCGCGAGGACGGGGCGAACGTCTTCAATCCTGACCAGCCGATCTGGAACGACAAGGCGAAGATCACCGGTACGGACGTCAACGCGCTGCTGGACAGTGCGGCGCCGGGATTGCAGTGGTTCGAGCTCGCCTTGGTGCGATACCACCGGGTGTACGAAATCGTGAAGCTTCCGGGGTTCGACCGGATCGATGTGCCGGCGCTGGACCTGGGGGGCGAGAAGGTGGGTGCTGAAACCATCGACGCGGCAGGGGATCCCATGAAGGAGATCCGGCGGCTGGAGTTCAAGTACTACGACCAACAGCGCAGCATGAACCTGGCTAGCTTGCGTGAGTTGTCGTCCCGTATCACCACTGCCGCGGTGGGAAACGATGCTCGTTCCGGAGCGGCGCAGGTTACAGCCGATTTGTCGTCGGTGGCGACCGCGGTGCCCGAATACTGGCAGGGTCAGTCCGGTGCGGCCGCTTCAGACCATCTCGTCGGCTTCCACGCTCACGCCGAACAGCAGGCCCAGTATCTTCAAGCGGTTTCCGCGGCCTTGACCGGTCTGCCCGACGTACTGCTGCAAATCGTCCGGGACAAGGCGAGTTTTGTCGCCGGATTCGACAGCCCACAATGCCCCGTTGCGGGCCATGCGATGCGACTGAGCGGGTTCGAGGATCCGGTCAGTCAAATCATCACTGTCGCAGCGAATCAACACGACGCGAATTACAATACGCCTGAAGCTGTCAAACAGCAGTTCCATTTGGTGGAACTAAAAGCCGCTAGGGACTTCGGAAAGATCCGTGATATCAGCCAGCAATGGTTGTCCGATCATTTTCGGTTCGCGGTGCAGGAGGCATTCACGGCCTTTGTCCATCAATGCGCGCTCGCTGATTATTACATTCGTCAGGCATACAAACCGGTCATAGAACTGCTGGACAGCCACGACCAGGCGCCATTTCCCAAACCCCGCGACGAACCCGCACCCAACCCGCCGGGGCGACCCGCCCCGACCGCAGTCCCGGGTGAGGTACGTACGCAAGCGGCGAACGTCGATTCGGGGGAAGTCTCACCGGTGACGAGGTCGATTCCTGAGCGGGCCTCCGTGCCGGTGACTCCGGCGGCGACGGTGAACAGCCCGCTGCAAGGGCTGGCTGGGTTAGCGGGGCAGGCAGGACAAGCCGTGCAGCAGGGTCTCAGCCAGCTGCAGGGCTCGCTTCAGCAGGGATTGAGTCAAATGGCCACCACTGCTGCGGGAGTCGCCACGCCGAACCTCGATACCGGGGCAGTGAGGGATGTCCCCGGCGTGAGTCCGAACGAGATCGCTGGATCGAGAACGCTGGCGAGTCTGGAGCTTCCCGGTGGCAAGCTCACCCTGGCCCAGGCTTCGAACGGAACATTTACCGCCGCGGTGACCACTCCGGATGGAAAGTTGCGGCAATACTCGGTGGGAGTAAAGGACGGGAAGCCGTTCTTCACCGAAAACACTACGACGTCAACGCAATCCGTAGCCTCCGGCTCGTCGGGAGGAGCGGATGAGCCGCCTGTCGGTCGCAGCGGGAGCAACGCTGTCGAAGCTGGGGGCGCGCTGGGCGCGAATTCAACTGCTGGTGCGGCGCAACCCGGCCTCCCGCTAGCTCGACCCGCGGCAGAAACCGTCGGCTCGGTCGCCACGCCACCGACCCTGCCGACGCCTGACCCGGCAATGGCGAGCGGTATACCGCAGACGGGGATGCCGATGAGCGGATCGCCGGCCGCGGGCGCGGGAGGTGGAAAGGGGAGTCCGGACGCCGAACGTCGATCCAGCGGCATAGTGACACCACAACCCTTGTGGGCGGCCTTGCCCGGCCGCGATGGCATGATCGACGATCCAGGAGCCCCCATGTTGGCTTCTGTCGAGAACCTTCACGGGCTTCCCGAATCGTCGCCTCCACCGCCCGCCGCGAACTCCGAAACCGTCAATCGCGAACAAGCTCAGTCTGTTTCGGAATCCACGCCGCTGTTCACCGCGCCCGTCGTCCAAGCCGATGGGGTGAAGATCGAGATCGACATGGGAGACAAGCGATGAGGAACTACGCGGCCGAGATGGACCGTATCCTCGCTGATTACACGGCCGCCGCCCGCGCGACTCACCGGCGATTCCTCGAATCGGACGCCAGGACAGCCCGTGAGGGTGCGGAAATTTTCGCGACCCTTACGAGGGAGTTGGCCACCAACGATCAGCGATCCACCGACGAACCTTCCTCGTGCGAAGAGCGGATCGAGTACGGCAGCCCTCCAGATAAGGCCCTCGTCCGTCCACCGGCCCGTGCGAACCTTCACAAGCGAGGTGAGCCCCAGTACGTTCTACCGTCTGATTGGAGTGAGGAGGACGAGGCCAATGGTGAAGGGTACGGGCCGCCGAAGTCATGGCTGACGTAACCAGCTCAGCAGTCCGCGTGAACCCAATCTACGCGCGCGCCAGGAGCTTCGGATTTCCGATTATCAGTGCGGGACTTGGTACCGGCATACCCGAAACAAGGGATTTGCCGCTGCGGGCAGCGCGGGGACTGAAAAGCCGCGGTGTAGCGATTAATTTCGATGCCGAATCCCGTTCCAGGGTTGAGCGGATAGCCCGCTCTGGGCCAGCGTTCTCGTCGCGCACAGCAACCAACGGAAGGTGACCTGTGGAAGACTGGGAGCGGGAGCAGATTCGGTCAGCGAACGCGGGGCTGCGTCGAGTGCTGGACTCGATCCATGAGCAATATGACCGTGAAGTCGATGAATTGGACGAGATTCACCGCAAGCTCGGGGCGATGAAGGTCCACGCAACATCTCCAAACGGCCTCGCTCGGGTGACAGTGAACGCGTCCGGTCAGGTCATCGAGATCACGATCGCAGACGACGCCTACAAACGCAGCACTCCGAAGCAACTCTCTCAGGAAATCAACGCTGCAATCCACGGAGCGGTAACCGCTGCCGGACAAGCCCAAGAAGAGGTGCTCGCACCCATCAAGTCTCTTCTCGACGGCGCGGCCGACCTCAACGAACTTGTACCCGGTGCACCCAGCCTGCGTCGGGCCGAGGCCCAACTCTCCGACGAGTTTCGGACCTCTAGGGGACCAAACAAGTCGAACTGATCCCGATGTAGGAACCGAACGCGTAGGGCACGCGTCCAAGCACACGAACGAGATGTACCTGATAAGGGAGTAGAACCGTGACGAACTTCTGGGCGGACCCAGAGCGTCTGCGAGCGGTAGCGCCGCAGTTCGCGCAGCTCGGCCTGGATGTGGAATCCGCTCTGGAGAAGCTGAAACAAGGTATCCAGTCCGAAGGCAAATGCTGGGGCAGCGACCATCCGGGTAAGCAATTCGAACAGCACTACCCGCAAGGCGACGGGCCAGGCAGCGTCGGAGAAGCCCTCACCGCTCTCGGGATCCTGGCCGCGAGACTCAAAGATACTGGCGACAAGATCGCTGGAACGGCGAATGCAGTTCAGGCCCAAGACCAGGCCAATTCCGAGCAGTACCGTCGGTCGTAGGGAGTGAACTCGTGACCCTATGGCGGCCGCCCATCCCTGGATTCCTCATGGATTTCGTCCTCGGGCACTGGCCTGAGGGCGATGAAGACGCTATGCGACGGACCGCCAAGCACTGGTCTGACATGGCGGAAGCGCTGAAAGAACTTCAGAAACCTGCCGATCAATCTATGGGCAAGGCCCTCTCGGCGATCGATGGGCAGTCTCATGCTGCCTTACAGAGCTATTGGCAGGAGATCGGCGGCGACAATGGCAACTTGGCGAACCTGATCAGAGTTTGCGACAGCTTCGCCAGACAACTCGAGCACGGTGCCGCCGACATCGAACACGCCAAGTTGACGATCTATATCTCGCTCGGCACGCTGGTGATCACGTTTATTCCAGGTATCGGGACTGTTGCCGGTGCTGCCGCCGCCGTTGCGGTCAAGCTCGTAATCCGCAGAGCCGTTGCGGAGCTTCTCGAAAAACTCGCTACCAAGGGTGCGGCTTATCTCGCTGAACGTGCCGCTTCTCGCCTGGCCTTTCGCCTAGGAACCGGTGCCGCCGTGGGTTCAGCCATGGGCGGTGGCACCGATCTCGCGGCCCAGGGCATCGAGATGGCCGAAGGTCACCGCGAGGGACTCGATTGGTCATCTGTTGGGACGGCCGCCGGAGTCGGCGCGGTAGCGGGAAGCATCGCGGCTCCGATCGGAGCCAAAATGCTGGATGGCATGGCAAATGTGGTGGGACGCGATGTTCTGGAGTCCAATTCGCTCGGCGGCATAGTGAGTCGTGCAGTGTCCGAGGTACCCGGGAACGTGATCGGTAATACCGCAGGATCCGCGGTCACCTCGGGCGGTCACGTCGATACCAGTACCCTGTTCGAAGGTGCTGGCGGTGGTCTCAGCCGCCACAGCCCCGAAAACGCCGGGCCTCACGTCGATTCCACTCCACACCTCGATGCTGGATCTGCCGCTGCAGCATTCACCGAACCGGTCGGCGCGGGGCCGGTCAGCGTATCCGCTCGCGACGAGACCCCGACGGCAGCTCCCATAGATACTTCCAACGCTCAGCCGCCATCTACCGATGCCTCCTCAGTCGGAGCGAGCACGATCCCGTCCTCGGCTATGCCGTCTACAACCGCAGTACCAGCGACAATCGACACCCCCGCCATCGCGGATGGGCCATCCCACTCGAATGACACGAGCACTACTGCGGCGAGCCTCGCGAGCACGAGTCCGACGGTTCAGGATGCTCCTGTCCAAGCTTCCGCGCTCAGCGCCGCCCAGGAAACCTTGACTGGGCATCATGCAGGTTCGATCGAGTCCAGTCCGGCAGATTCACGGGCAGCCCATCAGGATTCGTCTGGTATCGGCAATCTAAGCGATCGGTCAACTCCGGTTGCTTCCCAACAGAGCATGAATGTCGGCGGCGCGGGATTACCCGTTTCCGAGCACAACCACGTAGCGGGTCAGTCGGCAACTGCCGCCTCCAATATCTCCCAGTCGTCTGATCGCCAGGTACCGCGAGCAGCGGAATCAACAGCGACATCGAGCAATACTGCGTCAGTCGACCGGCCGGGACAGCCAGCCGCATCGCGTGCGCCAGCGGAGGCTCCTGGTCGGGTCGAGTTGAGGGCCCATCCGAGCGATCGCTCCTCTCTGGCGTCGCGGCCTATCGATCTTCCTCCTGCCCTAGTCGACGATGGTCGACCGGAACGAGCAACGGCGTCAACGTCAATCGACGAAATCGCCGGCGGCTCAAGGCAATCGGCCGATTCCGCGGTGACACGCGGACAGACGGCATACGAGGCTCCCAATCCGCCGTCGACGCGGCGTCGAGAAAGTGACGACGCCACCGGCCGTGCAGGTATCACCGATCGGAGTCACTCCATCGGCACCAATCCGCCAGCTTCTTCTACTCCGCGGCATTCGGACGAGCGGACGGCAGGGAGGCAGGGCACCGGTCGATACGCCGAGCCGCAGAGCAATCGCGTCCCTGAGCGCCCTTCGAGCGAAATCCCCGATCGTCGTTCTCACCCAGTCAGTGCCGACCGCCGGACCGATGGTGTAGGCCAAAGCCTGGAAACGAATCTCTCGGCACCACCTCCTGCTCGTGACGCCAGGACCGGCGCGACTTTCGGCCCGGACGAGCCGAGAATGCCGCGTCAGGACGTGCAATCGAGCGAAGCCGAGGCGCGGAGCCACTTGCGACGTTTCGGGTTGCCCGTCGAAGACGAGCCGTACTACAACAATCCGCACTACCGAGATTACTCTGCGGCCTACGAGTACTCTCGTAGACAGACGATCGGCCCCGAGGCTGCCGATCTCCGTGCGAGGCAGATCGGCAAACATCCAGAGCTCGCCGAACTATCCACCGCCGAGGTCGATCTGATCCGGCGCAACCAGTTCCTGCGTCTGAACGAGTCGGTTAACAATGCGACTCGAAACGGCGATGTTCGAGCACTCGAACAGTACGACACCGAGATCCGCGCTCTCGTCACCGCCTACAACAAAATGCCTGACCATGTCGGTGTGGTCTACCGATCGCTCTACATCGATGACCCGGTGAAGCTGGAGAAATTTCTCGAGGATTACAAACCCGGTTCCACTCCGCGCGATCCCGGCTTCGGTGTCGCAGATAAGGGAGCGTCGAACCCTGGCGGGAATATCGAGCTCGTAATTGATTCCCGGTACGGTAAGGATGTCTCCTGGGCGAGCTACCAGCAGGATGACGTCGTGTTCCCTCCGGGCAACATGTTCTACGTCGAGAAGGTCTCTCACGACGACGGAAAATACGTCATCCATCTCATCGATCTCGGAAGGAATCCTGATGCCCATCTCGCCCGAGGAAATGAAACGAATAGCCATCAAGCTCCTCGGTCCTACGATGGAGAAGTCGATGGATACCCCCGAAAATCGAGAAGTGATTCAGAGGATGGACGCTCATCGCGCCGAATTGGAGAAGGAGGGTCGGCGCCCGGCCACCGACGATCAGATCCAGATCTGGCAAGCATGGACCGAATCGGAGCTGAATCGGATCGGACGCGAGAAGGACGACACTTCCAGATAGCGCCAACCCGTGTCGACGATCCGGCATCGCTGTCGGCAACGGAAGCCCGTGAGTCAGCTCAGGCTCCCTTCGTATCTCGGCCTCTATACCACGACCCAGCGCACGTTTCTTCGACCGAGGAACCATCTTCATCTCGCCGCGTTCGTGCCACCGATGTAGTTGCGGCAGACGAGATTCACTCGTCTACGTCCGCACCGAATCTGCGTTCCGACGCATCACCGGCATATGAAGATTCGCGCCCCTCGGTTTCCGGTCGCTCAGAAGGGGCGTTAGATCGGCAGAATGTTCCGCTTCGGACTGACCAGTTTGACCAGTTTGGAGTCGGCGGATATCGCCACCCTGGAGGTGCGCCGGAACCCCTGACTCACAGAGAAATTCAGGACGCGCACCAGATTCAGCAAGCGCGAGAGTACTACCGCCTGCAAATACCGGAGAACGGCTCCGCAACTCACGTCCGCGGCGGCCGCGGGGCGAACGCCGGACCTGCCTATGAGTTCCGTCGTTATCCTGCAGGTTCCGGCCAATCGGTTGGCGTAGTGAGTATCCGAGTCCACTTGAGCTCCGACCACTTGTCTCTCGAACAGACGCGACATGCGTGGGAAAACGCGCAACTCGCGGCGGATTTGATGTTCAACCGCGGCCACCGGTTGCTGTCAGGCGACTGGGTGCTCATTGATCTCGTGCCGACACTGGATCCATCAGCAGCGGACATGCACATCCGCGTCGATGACACCCCCGGATCGCTTCATCCGTATTCGCTCGCGACGCAGTTACGCGACCAACTCTCTTTGCCAGCGACCTCGGATCCAACTCGGCTGAGTCCGGAGGATCTCCGCCGACTCAGTAACGAGATCGCCGAGGCGCACACCCCTGCGGCGTTGGAGGGTTTGCCAGAAGCGCGGGTGTTCGGTCCTGGCCGTCTTCAGCCCGTCGAGAGGGCCGAGTATCAGCATGCCGTTGAGGATGCTCTTCGCGATGGTAATCAATTTCTCGTCTATGCGGATCCTCGCACCAATCCCTACGGGCGGCTTATCAACGATGGTGGTCCCGAACGTTTGGGCAGGAATGTCAATTGCATTGATAGTGCACTTGCTGCGCTGTCCTCGTTCAATGGTCGGCCTCAGGTTTCTGCGCCGATTTGGATCGACCGTCTCCCCAACGGGAAATTCGACGAGGCCGCTGCGCGAGGAGAGTCTCCGGAACGGATCGCGGCCTGGATCGGGGGTGCATGGGAAAACTACCAGGACGGTCGCGCCATACCCGAGCAGTACCAGGCGCTGCATGAGCGCATGCGGCAGGACGGTCCCGGTTCCTCCGCTTTGGTCGGCACTCTTTGGCCGATTCGGGATGCGAACGGCGCGATCGTGTACAACGCCGACGGTACACCCCAGATCGGGGCCGGACATGCCACCGTCATTGTCTATCCGCGTGACGCTACCGGACCGGTGTGGTGGGATCCGCAAGACGGCACCTTTTCCGACCAGCCACCGCGTAGCTTGACCGATCAATCGGTCGGTTTGCTGTTCATGACTATCGACTCCGACAGAGGAGATCACGCTGCCACCGCAACTCCGGACCATCCAACAAGTCCAGCAGTACCTGTCCGAGATCTTCGGCACGACAACACAATTCCAAGCGATCCAGTGCGAGCACGGATGGGTGTGCCGCCGGAAGGCCGCACCGGAAGATACATTGACCAATCCGGCGATGGGTTCGCCGAACCTGGTCGTGAACAAGCAGAACGGCGTAGTGACGACACATCCCAGCCTCGATCCGATCACGATCGGGAAGATGTACGACGAGGCGATTCGAACGGGCCAGCCCACCGGGGGACGACAGATTTACCCCCCACAGTTGCGTTTGAAGATCCAAAGAATCCAGGAGAGCTCGGAGGAGATCGAGTACCACGTTCGAGCGCAGAGCCTGACCCAGCCTCCACAGGATCGCGAGGACTATCGACTGAAGATCAACAAGCACACTCTCGAGTACCATCCGTATTCTCCGACCGCGATGAACGTCGTGTCGTGGACGGAATGGAAAAGCCGTCAGAGCGGCACGTGGCCGACGGAGGGGACCTTCGAGGACTGACGGCAGCATCAGTCGAAGGACGCGGTGCGACTCGTACACCTTCCTTATGGCCGAGCCCGGATTTCGAGATGCGCGGAAGCAAAGCGTCCGAGGATCCGGAGGGTCGCCCAGGTTCTTCGGATGATGCGTCTCGAAGTCCACTTGGTGATCGACCGTGGCATCCAAATCCGTACGACATTCAGTGGGAGAGACCACCAGATTCTGGAAATCTACGCCCCAGTGTGGGTGAACGGCTGGGATTGCCTCTTCGTCAGGAGTTTTCACCGCAGAAGGCGGACCATGATTACTCACACTCTGCGGAACGAAGTTCCGATGCCGCAGGAAAGGGGGCGCCCGATCCGACTGCGAATAGCGGCGCCAGCGACCCGGCGCGTGGATGGAGTCAAGGCATCGAGCCAGCGCCCTCCGTGCCGCCATTGAGACCGGACCTCGACAATGTATCCGGCTTGAACCCGCCCGGACATCACTCAGATGCGTCACCGAGGCTTGATCCAGAAGGCCACAAATCCTCAGATCCCGACGATCAACGCGCCGGATCTCGTCCTACTCCTGAGCCGTGGCAGCCGTACAGCATTCCTGACGGTTCTTCGAGTGACAAGCCTGTCCCGGCGATTCCGGAACGCGACGATCTTCCGCCGCCTAAGGGCTGGCATCGGGGTGCGGACGACCTCTTACATCAACCAGGTGATCGGCCGGGTAGCTATCGCACCAGAGATGGCAGGCTGCATGACATTTCCGACCCTCTGGGGACGTTCCGGGACAGCAAATACATGCTTCATGATGAGCAGGGTAGCTTTGTCTCCGACCATCTAGCCAGCAAGGACGTCAGCTTTAAAGCCATGCCTGAGGCCAGCTGGACGCATACAGTTGAAAATGAGGAGCTTCGCCAACAAATTTTGTCGACGTCCGAGGAGCGGCTAAAACAGCAAGGTATCGATCAGAATCTGCTCCTGGCACATGCTCAACGGACAATGTTGGAATTTGGCATCACTGACATCAATGATCTGAAGCTGAGTAGTCTCGACAAGAAAATTGCTGAACTGAGTGGGCAGGTATACGGCGATCACACATTGAGTGCTTCTGAAAAAGAAGCTAAAATCGTGCGTTTGTACGAGATGATGGATACCGCTGAAAAGTATCACCAACTCAATGTGGACAAGATTGCTGCGTCGAAGTACCTCGGTGACCTCGGTGGAGCGGCTTTCCAGCTCGACCGCTTCCCCGAGGCCATCACTATCACCCCGTACGAGGGCGCGTTCGATGGAAATAAAACCGTTGATCGGGCGGCCTTTCTCCCTGCAAACGAACATCGACCTCCGACGTTCTTGATATTCGAGAACAAGGGGGTCGGGTCAGATCTTGAAAGCGCTGATACGCCAGTAGGCCGCGCGGAGCAATGCTCGCCCGAGCATACGGCGCGAACCTTGGAAATCGATCAGAATATCGGAAGAATTCTCAGCGAAACCCCCGAGCAAATGCTCGCGCGCGGTATTGATCCTCAAAGTATCGAGGGGCAACGGCTACTGCAGGCGAAACAAGAATTGCTGACCGCTTTCCAGCAGGGCACTCTTCAGTATGAGGTGTATAAGGTTCATACAGATATCAACGGAAATGTCACGGTTACATCGTATGGTTTGGTGCGTGATGGTGTTCCAATGCGGATCGAGAACATCGGCGGAATCGCACGTGTTCCGACACCTTTCCATGATCTCGTTACTGCCCATGAGCAAGAGCTGACCCGTTCCCTTGCGGAGCAGCTCGAGAGCAGGCTGAGTAGCTTGCAACCTGGTGAGCGGGAGATCGTGGAGTTGGCTCTGGACTTCGCCAGCGGTCGTCCATCGCACCTTCTCGCAGTTCAGGAATTCGTGCGGGCACGTGAGGCCATGGACCTCGTGTGGAATGCTCTCGAAAACGAAGGCCCCTTGGCAGAGATCAGCGCGAAAATTGATTCCGCCAGGGGACATTTGGAGCTTGGTCAAAGAATTGAGTTCGAGAATCAGCTGGCCGCGCTACGAGACCTGGACCTCGCCGACTTGCGGCCCACAGCCGAGCAAGCGGTACGGATCGGTCTAGAGGAACGGAATGCTCAAGCCATCGCGCAGCTAGTGGTTGCAGAAAGGCAACTTATCCACGCTGCTACGGAGAGGGTATCGGAATTCCGGGCGGCGCTGGTCAAGGAACGCAGTCAGTATATACAGCATCATCTGAACCGAGTCAGAGAGCTGGAAGGTGAAATTGCTCAAGGGAAGTCGCCGGAGCTGAGTGTCCTTCTGGCGGACCTTGACTCTATCGATCGGACGCTCCAATATGAACAGCAAATGGAAGCCCGGGCGCTCGATGAAATCGGACTGAGCGCGGGTCATCGAGAGCGTGTTGAAGAGTCGTTGGCTATTGAGCATGCTCGCGCTTTGGAAAAGGCGAGACAGGCTTATTCAAATGAAATTGTTAGACAGGTGGTTTCGAAAGTAGCGGCGGCGCGAGAGCTGGAAGGTTTACAACGGGAGCTGTTTATTCAAAAGATTCACGAGCAAGCTCAAGCGATCGAGCGGGCTATCGATCTCGGAATAGAACTGCCTAACCCCGACGTTGTTCTTCAAGCGCACAAAAACATTCAGCAAGCGATCCAACACGAACGGAATCTCGAGGATCGCCAGTTGGAGGTGCTCGGCTTGAGTGCCGAGCAGGCGGCGATGGTAGTCCCAGTGCTGGAGGCTCAGCGAATAGAGGCGTACGGACGATCGGTCGAGACGATAGCAAAGGAAGCGATGCGCCTGGAACACAATCGAACGGTGGGAGTGCCGGCGCTGCAGCTTACTCAAGGTCAAGCTCGTACCATGGATCCAGAACTATATGCGCTCGTTCGGACGCAAGACCCGGTCGATCGAAATATGGAAAAAGGAACGCTCGTGTATCAGATGCCGGGGCAGGGTCGAGTGGAGATCCCCCTTAATTCGTTGATATTCCATTATGGTCAGGTTGCGAAAAATATTGACCGCGGACTCTCGCCTGAAATGGCGTTGAATCAATTTCTTCACACCGTTGGGCAAGCGGATCCGAGTGAAGCGGTCAAAGAACGCCCGAAGGAGCCGCCGCACGTCACACGGGCGAGGGAGTTGGAGCTGCAGCGCGCATTGGAGCTCAGGAGAGAACTTGGGCGGGGCATAGGGTAGGTGTGGCTGCATGACTAAGTTCCTAGTAGTGAGACTCTCGATATTAGCTAAGATGGTGACATGGCAGAATGGCGACGATTAGGTAATCGTGAGATCGTCGAATTGGCGACTCGTCTGAGGGCTTTCGATTGGTCGTGGAAGCTGGCGGATGTACCAGCCTTGGCGAGAGCCTTCGGTTGGCAAGTGCGAACCACGCGGCCTGACTGGGTTCTGCTCGATACTGGGTTCGGAGTCGGCAGTGGCCGCGTCCACGGCCGCTCAGGGAACGTCCAGGGCATTGAAGTGCAAGTGACGGACTATGCCCAGCGGCAGGAACAGGTTCGAGATGCGTTCGCGGATATGACGGGTGCGTTGAGCGTTGCCCTCGGCAACCCAACGGCGCGTATGCCTGGCGAGTCTGCTGAAGTACGGTGGGCCGACGGCGAGGACACTGTGCAGTTGATGGTCGTGGCGAACACCCTACAGATGCATTTGGCTCGAAATTCCTACCTTGCTGCCCGTGATCGTGCGATCGAGTTGGAGAAGGAGGGCTTGATGTGACCGATTGGGATCGATTCGCCGCCCAGCTCGCGGAGCAGCTCTCTGTCCTTCCCGCGGGGGCGATGGTGAAGGTTGTCGCCTCTAGCCCTCCGTACCGTTTCGCTCAATTCGCCCAGGGCGATGCGTACTTGTTGGCTGAGTTGACCGGGGACGAGTACCTTCCTCCGACGGACCGACCCGCGGAGGACCGCCGACGGCGGATCATTGATGCCGGGTGGCAGGTGCCTGACCTGGATCACGGCGGCAACTGGTGGATCGAAGTCCCGTGGCCGGTCGCGTCGGCGATCTACCGCCAGCTTGCTGCAATGGTAGTCACGGGGCTTCGTGATGGCCTCGCCGTCGGTAGCCCCGCTGGGTTGTGCTACGAGGCGTGGAACGCACAGGCATCGAACGAACTCATGGACCTGCCGCTGCTCGGCCTGTACAGAATCGACTCACGGTGAACCTTCTTCAACGTCAACTCACACTTGTGCTGCACGGGTCATTGGACCAGGCCGCTCTTGACAAGTTGGTGGAGAGCCTGGGGCTTCGGCTGGTCGGAACCTTTGCGGACCCAGTGGGAAGCGAGCTGGCACGCCGCACCGAACGACACCCGAAGTACCGCACTATCACCGCGCTGAACCTCTCTCTGACACGATCCGGCTCCGACGAATGGACCCTCGGGCTCGACGCCGTACCGGGAACTGACATCGCCAAGTGGCAAGGTTTGGCGGAGCTGGGATGTCGCGCGGCCGGTCTGACTGTCGCCGACCGGCAACGGCGGTTGCCGGGAGCGCCGGTAGTGGTGGTCGCACAGAATTTCTCGTTGCCCGCGCCCATCCCCTCCTCATCGGAGGCGAACGTTCAGGCGGCAGAACCTCGGCTCGAAGGCGTGGCGCTCCCGCTCGATCCACGTATCTACTCGATCCCCGACTCTGCACCGATGCAGACCACGCCTTTCACGGAAGAGCGCCGACAGGCAGACGCATTCATCGACCGCCTCTGGCCCGAGGGAATGTCGAAGGGACTTTCAGCCGATCAATTGGGCAGCGGTCAGCGCATCGCGACCTTGATGGAACACCAAGAAGCGAATCCGCCGAAGCGATTTTCTGACCCGCCCGTCCGCGCCGGTTGGCCGGCGTTGGACGACGATGAGATCATCAAGCTGGCCCGACAGCTTCGGAACCTGGTCTGGTCTTGGCGAATGGATGACGCGCTCGGACTTGCGGGCGCGCTCGGCTGGATCACGAAAACGACAGACATTGATCACAATATTATAGACACGAGGCTGGGAACAGCCGATGGATACGTGCTCGGCGAGTGGCCGCAAGCGGACTGTCTCTGTGTTCCGGTGACCGGACCCGCTTCGGAGGACGATGCGGGCCACGCCCTTCTACGGGAAACGTACGCCAGGATGAGTACCGCACTCATCGAGGCACTGGGAGAACCAACCGAGCATGTCCTCGAAGGAGTGCCTCGATGCGGATGGGTGTCGGAAGCTGGACGGACACGCTTGATTCTGACCTGCAAGCCGCCATATGTCCATCTGCTTTTGATGGAAGTTGCCGCATGCCATGAGGCTCCAGCCTGAAACTGCTCCGAAGTCTTTTCACTTGCTGATCATTCCGGCGGCGAACCGGATGCTCCAGCAGCGGGATGAGCCCCAGCTATTCGGAAGGGACCTTGTAGACCGACGTGCTGCAGTTTCATAGGCGATTATAAGTCCTCAGGGCCCGCGATGACTCCATATGCGCGGTCGTGCTTCACGCAGCCACGAGGACCAGCCTCTGAACTGCGTTGGACAATCCTGTGCTACTCGGCACGTACTGCAATCTGGATCGCTGCTTGAGGGCGGGCGCCGCGCGTTACGAGGATCCACTGGGCTCGTACGGGGTGCCATTTTCGGGAGTCAATTGACATACGAAACTCGTTGTGCCACTGCTGTCTGCCGTGCAGCAGATGCCCGCACGCGTTCGCGAAGATCCCTTCGTCCTCTGGGTGGACGCGAAGATGTGAAGGGCTGTATCCGGATGGTGTGGGACCTGTGGGTGCCCATTCGTGAATCAGTTGTGAACGTAAATCAACGATTCCGATCGAGTGGCCTTCTGGTAAGCGAAGGCGGCGGAGGGCGGCGGATATGAAGTCCGGTGGTGGGACGGCGTCGTGTGTTCCCAGATCGCACATCAGTGCGTGGATCGAGCGTCTAGCGGGGGAGAGTTTGGCGGCGATGAATAGGTGATGGCGGTTGCCGGTCTGCAGAGCCGCTGTGGTTGTGCCGGCCCATCGTTCTGACGGTGCCGTGAGATCGAAGAGTGAGAGGAATCCTTCTCGATCGTCCCAGCGGTCGAATCGTGACATGAACGTGGAAACCGTTGTATCGGAATCCGTTTCCGTCGAAATCGCAATGGCGTGCCGTAGTGGTGGAGACACTCTGGCGGTGCCGGTGCTGGGGTTTAGCTCGACGGTCTCGATCCCTGGTCTGACTGGTTGGTCGCCGGGAGGGACTCCTGCGCAAAGAGTAACAGCGAAGACCTGGTTGGATGGCCCGAACGTAGGGATCGCTAGGAGTTGTTGGGAACCGCCGGAGGGAAGGGGCACATCTTCGATTTCGCTGTGGCCTGAATTGGCGCAGCGTTGTACAAGCGGACGAAGCCGCCGAGCGACGGAGGCGTTTGTCGCAATCGTCACTCGACTCAAGTTGGCAAAGTGGCGGATGTAATTTCCGTCCAAGACTGCAGAAGGTCCCTCAGGTCCGGTGAGCGTTTCGGCGATCACCCAGCGCGGTGATGGCCGGTGGCGAGGCGATTGGTTTGGATAGGAGTTGACGTGAGGCGGCATCGACGACGGCGAAGGGGGGAAGTGGGTTTCTGCGGTCACCGTAGCCTCACCCCTCCGCAGTTTGTGCCGGATGCAGACGCGTACGGACGGGTGAGGCCCAGGTGATCAGCGGCGTTGGGAGTTCTCGAACGAAAGTCATGGCGCACCTCGTAGCGTGAAGGCGACACATCTCATGGATCTCGAGCGTCGGTGTGGAACGCTACAAGTCGCATCGACGGCGATGCGCCAGGACCCCGCGTGCTGCGGGCACGTTGCTATTTCGGTTATAAGCCATGGTTCTGCAGCGGCGCAAGGGGTGGCGCTAGGTTGGACGAGAAAAGAATTCCTGCCCCGTTTGCTTTCCCGGACCAGGGTGCGAATTCGGGCTCGCCGCCAGGTTTCCTACTTGAAGTATGGGATTGCTGCCGAGCTGGTCATCTCAATGTGACGTCGAGCCGAGTGAGCCCGCGGATGAGGATGCTCGTCCGCCATTCTGTAGCTGATCCGGTGAGGCTCGTGTCGGGGAAACGGGTGAACAACTGTCGGATAGCCACGGAAGTCTCCATGCGCGCCAGGCTTGCACCCAGGCATTGGTGGATTCCGCTACCGAATGCCAAGTGCCCGCGC
The DNA here is from genome assembly GCF_042874315.1 of Nocardia sp. NPDC004068. Taxonomy (NCBI): domain Bacteria; kingdom Bacillati; phylum Actinomycetota; class Actinomycetes; order Mycobacteriales; family Nocardiaceae; genus Nocardia; species Nocardia sp. NPDC004068. The sequence continues at coordinate 21,086 of NZ_JBIAMW010000026.1, read as the reverse complement.
GTGTTTCGGTCGAGAGCGAAGGTGTCGGGATCTGGGAAGCGTCGGCTGTCGCGGTTCGCAGCCATCAGCGCGATGAGCACGACTTCGCCTGGCACGATCGTCTGGGTGCCCGCGTGAATGGTTACCGCAGCGTATCGCAGAGTGGCGACGTTGACCGGGCCATTGTACCGGAGTGTCTCTTCGATCAGCTGCTCGGGCAGTTCGAGCGCCTGCTTCACGGACACGGTGCCGTTCAGGACGGTGAGCGCGGAGTTGGCGATGAGGTTGACTGTGGTCTCGTGGCCCGCGACCAGGATGAGGAACACGGTGGAAACCAGTTCGACGTCGGACAGGCGATCTGCGTCATCCCCGGCCGTGAGGAGTGCTGAGATGAGATCGTCTTGGGGCTTGCGGCGTCGTTCGTCGACGAGCCCGTGCAGGTAGCGTTCGAGGCTTCTGCTGGCGCTGGCGACGTTGTCGGGGTCTCCGGCGATCACGTCGATGACGGTGTTGGTCCACTGCCGGAAGATGGTGCGGTCGGCGGTGGGAATGCCGAGCATTTCGCAGATGACCGTGATGGGAATCGGGGCTGCGTAGGCTTCGATGAGGTCGACGGAGTCGTGAATCGACATCTCGTTGAGCAGTTCGTCGGAGATCTTCGCTACCCGCGGATAGAGTGCGGCGACTCGGGCTGGTGTGAAGGCCGAGGTGGCTATTCGTCGGAGCCTGGTGTGGCGGGGTGGGTCGGAATTGAGCATGTGGGCGGTAATTCCGCCGCTGACGGTCGATGCCGCGGAGCGACCGGCGCCTGATCGGGCGGCGACCCCGGCGACGGTGTGGGCGTCCTTGCGTAGACCGGGGTGGCGGAGCATTTCCTTTGCTTCGTCGAATCCGGTGACGAGCCAGGCTCGCATTCCACTGTGGAGAACGATGGGGTGGAATGCGCCTCTCTCATTCAGGGAGCGATAGAAGGCGTGCGGGTCTTGGAAGAAGGTTGGCGGCAGGGTTAGGCACTCAGCGAGGTCGGGCAGCACGTTTGGTTCCGTTCGTCCGGTGTGTCACGCTGCTAGCCTTTTGATTATGCCGAGCAGCTGGTTGCTGATCGAAACATTGGATCCAGGCTCGCCCACGGTGGTTGCTCAGGGCGGTGCCGTCAAGTCGATGGTACCGATCGACGCATTCTTCAAACGGAGCGCGGCGAAAGATGCTCTCGCCGCGGTGATCTCACGGGTGTGCACGTCCTCTCGAGCGCAGAAGGTGGGAATTCCTGGGAACAAAGTGGCAATTGCGGAGCCGGTCTGCGATGACTGGAAGCGGGTGCACGGGGTGTGGTTGCGGACCGTCGACGCGGCCGACGCGGCTTCGAGCCCGCCGCATGGTCGGGCGTGGGCGTTCGTGTGGAATCTGACGCGGGGGACGGTCACTCGGAGTAAGGGGTTGGTGCCGGAGGGGTCGGAGGAGGAAGCCGAGCGGCGGGAGTGGACGATCGCGGAGGCGTTCAATGTGCTCGAGACCGGGAGTGATGCGTCGGAGACGTTGGTCAAGATCATCAATGCGGCGCCGGGCACCAAGCATCAGACGACCTGGCCGCAGAAGCGTCCGGATGGGACGCGGCATGATGTCAACTTCGCGGTCCGGATCTTTTCCGAGCCGCCGCCGGATGGTCCGCAGGAGCCGCCCGAGCGCATCCTGCGTGGCCTGTCGCACGACCTCGGCTTGGCGCGGCCGGCGGTGGATTCGGAGTCGCCGATCATGCTGGCCGAGTTGGTCGCGGCGACGAGCGCTGAGCCGGGGGAGTATCGGGCGATTCTGGAGTTGCATCCGTTGCGGTTGCTGCGGTGGTACGGGGAGCCGTTCCCGGATCTTGCGTGGGAGTTCGAGGAGTATCAGCGGATCGGGAAGCCGCCGGTTCATCCCGATGATCGTGAGGTTGTGCGGCGGATGCAGCGGGACCTGGACTCGGGGCGGGCGTTCGGGGTGGTGCGGCTGCTGACTCGGCGGGGTGACTATCTCGCGGTCGAGGTCGTGGCCAAATTGATCATCCTCAATCGCTCGACGACGGCCGCCCTGGTCACCTTCCGCGACGCCTGACCATTCGCAAGGCGTAGCGGGTAGCTGCCTGGGTGGTGGCAATTGATGGGTTGTGCGATCAGGCGTTGCGGCCCTTGGTTCTTCGCGCTAACGTTAGTGATCTATCCCGGTTCTCGGGTTTCCTGGTAACCGCCGTTGCGGGGCCAGATGACGATCGCGATCGACGTTCTCCCTTCCTACGTTCGTGTGGCTGTATTCCGCGCGGACGGCAGTCAGCGTCGGTCGGCTCACCGATACATGGGTGTGGGCGAGTTGCCTAGTGACGGCTCCGTCATCCATGGGTGATTCGAGGAGGTTGCGATGCGCCTGCTATCTCAACCTGGAAATCTCGCTGCCGAAGTCGACGCGCCATCGAGCCTCGACAGCCGATCCAGCTCGAAGCCTAAGTCCGCCAGTGCCTTTCGTGATGATGCACTGAGCGAGAGGTTCGAGCGACTCTACGACGAGGAAATCGACGGGCTTCGTCGCCTGCGACGAACCCTGCGTGGGCAGCGCGGGAAGCGGAAGCGGGCCGCTCGTGAATGGCGAGACGTCGGCCTTCGTCAGCATCGGCCGCGGGAATCGTGAGTCCGCGACAACTGAGTGTGACCTCGAAACCGTTCGGCGGCGGTGATATTCGCTCGCGTCTTTTCGCGGGCTGGTGGTGGGAGGTGTGAAGTTGATGACTAGTGCGTGTGGTCGTTGCGGTTCGTGCAGAGGGACGGATCGAGTCTTGAATATTCACCAGATCAGTGCTCGCACTGGGGATTCTCCGGATCGGATTCGGCATTTGCGGGTCCTCGGGCACGAGTTGTACTCGCAGGCGTGGAAGAGCGGGGACGCGCGGAATGCTCCGCTTCGGCTGGAACAGTCGAAGGTCGATGCCTGGGTCGCCGCGCGCCGTGGCGCGAACCGTCGGAGCGGCCTGTGAGAAGCTCGGTGCGCCAAAGGTTTCGGGTCGTCGCGGGCAGGGCCTTTCCGGTTCGGGTGATCCCCGTGTGGGTGACGGCTGTGGGGATCGTGGTCGCCAGCCTCGTTCCGGCCGTCGCGAGCGCCGAGCCGGGGAGGGGAAGCGGGAACGCGCAGTGCCCGGTGGTGGCGGGTGTGTTTCTTCCTGGGACGTGGGAGACGGGTCCGCAGGCCGATGAGTCGGCTCCGGTCGGGTTGTTGGCGCCGGTGGCGACGGGGCTGGCGCAGCGTTTCGGGAGCCAGTTCGCCTTCCGGTTCCCCGCGTATGCGTCGGCGGCGTTCGACCGGATGCCCTACGGCGACAGCAAGGCCACCGGCGTGGCCGCCGTCCGCCGCGCCATATCCGACTTCGACAAGCGCTGCCCGGCAACGAAATTCGTGATCTCCGGATACAGCCAGGGCGCCGACGCGATCGGAGATGTGGTCGCCTCGATCGGCTGCTCAGGGGATCCGGTGGCCGCGGATCGTGTCGTGGCGGTCGGGTTGATCGCGGATCCGCATCGCGGTGCGCCGGGGGACAGGTTGGTCGGACCGCAGGTGAGCGGGGAAGGGATCGCGGGAGCTCGGCAGGGCTTCTGCCAGCTGTCGGCGGTCACGGCGGAGATCTGCTCCGACAGCGACCTGTACTGCTCCACCGACACATCGCAGCATCCGATCATCTCCGGTCTCGGCCGCGCCCTGTCGCAGCCCACCGGGGGAGCCGGAGATTCTGCGCAGGGTGGACCACGCGACCAAACCGGCTCGGCATCAACCGAGTTCACCCATTCGCTGGTCTCCAACCTCGGCGACGCGCGTCTGGACCAGATCCCGTCCGCGATCCAGCAACTGACCGCGCAAGCCACCTCCGGCCATCCCGATCCCGGCCAGGTCGCGCGGAGCGTCGACACGCTGAATGGGGCCCTTCGCCCGCTGAACGAGCTCACCGGATGGGCGGCAGGCAACCCTGCGGCCCAATCGAAGCTCTCGTCCGGCGCGGAAGGCACTCCCGAACACACGGCTAGCGAGATCCTCAGTGCCGCTTCGTATTCCGACTTGACTGGCGCTCTCGATTCGCTGGCTTCGATCGGTTCTCAGACCGGTTCCAGTGCGGCTGGACGCAGCTCGGCAGGGGATGTGCAGGCGCAGGCCGAGCGGGTGAAGACCGCGACGGCGCCGTTGAGCGAGGCGGTGACCGCGGCCCCGGCCGAGGTGGTCGGTGACGCGTCGCGTGTGTTGTCGTTGCTCAAGCCGTCGGTGGTGGTCGATCAGGTCACCAACGTGACGGTCAACGGTCTGCGGTTCGCCGCGAATGTGCCGAGCCTGCTCGATGTGCTGAACCGGATCGTGGGGCTGATCGGCGATCCTGGTGTCGACCTCGTGGGCAAGGTGCGCGGCCTGCACGACCTGTTCGGCAAGGTGAACACCGCGTTCGAGCCCCTGGTGAAGTTGGCCGCGGGGGTGGATCTGCATACCGTCTCCGGGTTGATCGGCATGATTCCGGACAGCAGTGGCGTCGCGCAAACCGTGTCGGTGTTGGTTGGGCTGCTGGCGAATCTCGACATCCCCGCGCTGGCGGGTCAGGTTGGGCAATTGCAGGAGAACCTGTGGCAGATCGCCGAAGCTGTTGCCGCGGGCGGTAATCCGGTCGATATCGCCGCCCGAGCGACCGCGCTGATTCCCACCCTGCTCGGGTTCGCGACCCTGGCGGTCAACACGCTCACCAACACTCCGAAGTCCGGCTCGCAGGCATCACCGGATGTCGCTGGGGTCGCTCGATCCCTGACCGACAAGCAACCGGGCCAGGGCGTGGACGCGTTGGCCCAGTTGGCGTCCGAAGGACTCAGTGCCGCATCGTTTTTCGCTTCCGGTGCTCATCAGGGCTACGACCATTACGTTGTCGATGGGCAGCGCACCGCGACCCAGTGGCTGACCGATTGGTTCACCAACCGCATTCGTTCGCTCGGAGCGTCGTGATGGACAGCGGACCGACGCGGGCACTGGTGATCGTGGGCGTGGTGGTCGCCGCGGCGGGCCTGCTGCTGATCGGTGTCGGGGAGCGGAAACCCGCGGACCCACACTGCCTGCCGAACATGCCGCAGGCCCCTCGACAGCAGCCGGTCTCGTCCGGTCAGGCGGTGATTCCGCTGCCTGCGGGCAGCTACACGGTGTCCTCGCCGTTCGGGCCTCGTGACGGTGGATTCCATCGGGGCGTGGATCTCGCTGCGCCGCAGGGGACTCCGATCCTCGCGGCGATGGACGGCACCGTGGCGGCCGCGGGCCCGGCATCGGGGTTCGGGAACTGGATCGTGGTCGACAGCCAACGCCCCGAGGGCCTCGTCTCGACGGTTTACGGGCACATGTTCGACGACGGCGTCCTCGTCCACACCTCCGACGTCGTGCACGCCGGACAGCAGATAGGGGCAGTGGGCAGCGCGGGCGAAGCCAACGGCGCGCATCTGCATTTCGAGGTGTGGCCGGGCGGTCGCTTCCATGGCGGGGACGCCGTCGACCCGATGCCCTGGCTGCAAGCGGTTCCATCGCCCGAGACGAGTAGCCCGGTGCGACCGGTTGCTGTAGCAGACGATGCTCGGCGGACGTCCCGCTCGCGCCGCCTCGCGAACATCGGCGGGCGGCAGGTGGGGTGCGAACCGGTCTCGAGCAATGAACCGTTGCTGGCGGGGTCGGTGCCGCCGGAGTTCGAGCCGTGGATCCGCAAGGCCGCGGCCCAGTGCCCGGAGTTGTCCGAGGCGATCCTGGCCGCGCAGTTGCGGCAGGAATCGGGGTTCAACCGTTGGGCCCGATCACCCGCCGGGGCGCTGGGTCCGGCGCAGTTCATGCCCGGCACCTGGGCAGGGCATGGTGTCGATGGCGATGGAGACGGGACTGTCGATGTGTTCTCGATCGCGGATGCTGTTGTGTCACAGGGCAAGTACGCGTGCGAGTTGATCGATATCGCGAAGAAGGGGCTCGCGGAGGGCCGGTTGCACGGTGAGCTCACCGAGTTGTGGTTGAGCATGTACAACTGCGGCGCCCAGAACACCCTCGATCAGGGCGGGGTCTGCCAGAACGCGGAGACCCTCGGCTACGTGCGCACCATTCCTGAACTCGCCACCCACTACGCCTCGCCCTCACACCAATGACCGCGTGCGCCAAGGCGTTGCGTGAAAGGAGGTCACCGTGACCGAACACCCCATCGAAGCCGACGAAATCGCCGGGGACCGCGATGACTACACCGCCGAGCGGCCGGTCGACCTCCGCCGCCAGCGTCTGCGACCCCCAAGTTCCTCGACCGCAGCGGCCGAGCCGCCCAACCAGCCTGAAGCCGAGGACGGCGCTGAGCCGCAGGAGGTTTCGGACCCTTACGGTGTCGGCGCCGAGAACCTGGCCGAGCGCACGTTGGATGTGCACGAGGTGGCGGCGGTGCGGGAGGCCCGTCTGGCGATGCTTCGTCACCCGGCTCCCGGTGTGGAATCCGATCCCGCGCAATGGGGGTGGCGGGGCACGTTGAACGGATTCGGGTTGCGGTTGCGGCCGCCGCGTGATGGCGCGGAGGTGCGTTACCGCCGGGATGTCGAGCGGATTCGGCAACCGTTGGCCGGGACGCCGTTGGTGGTGGTGGCGAACCCGAAGGGCGGCACCGGGGTTACGCCCGCGGTGGTGCTGTTGTCGGCGTTGTTAGCCGAGCACCGTGGTGGGCAGGTGGTGGCGTGGGACGCGAACGAAGCCTGTGGCACCCTCGCCGACCGCGCCGCGGTGTGCACGGGCCCGGAAACGGTGTGGGATGTTCTCGGACACGCGCACGAGTTGTGTTCGGCGAATGCCGACGCGTCGGGGTTGGCGCGGTTTCTGCATCGGCAGCCCACCCTCGATGAGGTGCTGGCCTCCGACCACAGCCCTGGCGGCAGCTGCTGCGTCGGCGCCGAGGAATGCGCGGCGATCTGGGCAGTCCTGCGGCGGCACCGGTCGCTCGCGGTCGTCGACACCGGAGACAACGAGCGCGCCTCGGCGTTCCGGTGGGCGATTCAGCACGCCACCCAGCTCGTCGTCCCGCTGATCGGCCGCCGTGACGCCGTGGTCGCGGCGCTGCGGTTGCTCGACGGCATCGCCGACGACGGGTTCGAGGACCTCGCGGCCGGGGCGGTGGTCGTGCTCGGCTCCGTGGGCGATACCGCGATGGCGGCGGACACCTTGCGGACCGCCGGAGTGCAGCGCGTTGTCACTGTTCCGTTCGATCCGGTGATCGCCAGCGGCGAGCGCCTCGTGGTGCACCGGCTGTCCAGGGCCACGATCGCCGCGTGGACGGCGGTCGCCGGGGTGGTCGCGGACGGGGTCGCTGATTCCTTCGCCCGTGAGCACGCCCCGTTGGAGACCGAGTTCGTGCCCGAAACCGACTGGCCTGCACGAGATCCTGTCGTGCCGGTGGTGAGGCAGCGGCGAACGCTGGCCTACGCGCTGCGCGAAGGGTCCACCGCCTTGTCCCACCACTTCGGCACACCCGCTCCCACACGACTGATGGACGACCGCGGCCGGTGACGACGCGACCGCCTCGGAGGAGGTTCACAATGCTCAAAACCATTGCACCGAAGCAACTTCGAACCGTGGCCGCGAAAGTTGGTGGGCAGGCGGCGCTGCTGGCTGCCGGACTGGTTCTCCTGGCGGCTCCGGCGCGCGCGGACGGTATTCAGAATCCGCTCGATGGTGTGAGCCCGGATTTGGGGCTGTTTTCGGGTGCGTTGGATACGTCGTGGAAGCGGGTGGTCGCGTTCATCTGGGCGCTGGTGGTGATCGGTTCGTCGGTGCGGGTGATCGTGGGCGCGTTCAAGGTCAAGCGGGCCAAGTCCCGCGGTTATGCCAACGATCTCGCCGAGGGCAGTGAAGAACTGCAGGACGCCCTGGTTTCGCTCGGTCTGGTCGGGCTCGCCTCACCCATCATCGCCACCGTTCTGTTCGTCGTCGGCGGAAGCCGCTGAAACCCAAACCGCACAAGAAGATCCGAGGGAGGTATGTCATGGCAGACGGCAGACCGAAGTTCGCCGACATCACGCCCGACAGCGCGACGACGGCCACCGACACCGAAAACGTAGCGCCCGCGCGCCCGCTCGCGCGAAGGCCCCGCCGGTGGGTTGTTCCCGCCGTGGGTGCCGCGGCTCTCGTGCTGTGTGGGCTGGTGGTGCTGTTGTCCTGCCGAGCCCACACGCGAACCGGCGGCGAGGATGCCGCGATCCGCGCGGCGCACGGCCCGACGACGACACGGGCGGGGGTTCCGGCAGGGTATGCCCACGACAAACACGGTGCCGCCACTGCGGGTGTGAATACGGTTCAGGCCTTGACCCAGGCCGGGCAAGGCCGGGTCTCGATGGACGCTGTCGTCGCCGCGGTGATCGCTCGTGACCCGGGTCCGCAACTGCGCAAGTCGATCGAGGTCGGGAAAGGCCGCAGCGAGGGCCGCGACGTGGTGAACATGGTGCCCGCCGCGGTGACCGTCACCAGCTACTCCGCGTCCACGGCTGAGGTGTCGGTGTGGACGATGGTGATCTCACGCGGCGCGGTCACCGACAACGCCGCCCCGGCGATCATCACCGCCTGGTCGACACACACCGTCGACCTGGTGTGGGAGGCGGGGGACTGGAAGGCCAAGGAAGTCGCCGGGCACGTCGGCCCCACCCCCGATCAGACAGTGTCTCCTGGCCCGGATTCTCCACTGGCACAACCGGTTCAGCCCGGCTACTACTCCTTCTACATCAACTAGGCGGTGACCAGTCATGCGCCCACGCCACATTCTCCACGTCCTGGTCGCCGCCCTGGTGGTGTGCGCGGGAATGACCGGGCTCGCCGCATCCGCCGATGCCGCCCCCACCCCGCCGAGCGCGCCCGCCGACCCGGGCGGGCTGCCGAAGGGATTTCCGGCCGACCTGCGGCCGTTCGTCGCCGGAACCGACGAATTCCGTTCGGGCCCGTGGTTTTCCGGTGAGTGCGCGCAGCGCGGCGGAGACGTGGGCCGCTACATCAACGACGCGATGAACGTCGAGGCCCGGCTGCTGTACTGGTCGGCCAGCGACGAGCAGAAACGCGGCATCCTGCACGCCTACGCCCCGAACGCCGGTCTCGAGAAGTATGTCGATCAAGGTGTCGAACCGCCGAAAGACGCACTGCCCCGGGTCTTTCCAGCGGGTGACGCGACATTCCATGTGCCGTCCCCGGCGTGCGCGGACGACCTGAAGCGGTGGGCGCGCATCCCGGCGTGGAACGCGTGGGGTTTCGACTGGACCTCGACTCCGGACGATCAATCCCTCACCGCGATCCGGCAGGGCACACCGGGAGCCGGCGCGGTGCCCGCCAAAATGTGGACCGACCCGTGTAGCGAGAACGGAACCTACTGCGCGCACGCGTTTTTCGTCGACTGCGCGAAGGCTGACACCGCGACCGGGGATCAGGTTCGGTGCATGGAATGGAACCGGGCCGTCGGGAACCTGTTCGCCGGAACGGCGGAGTGGATCGACCGCAACACCAGCTTCGGCGACCGGCTCGGCAAAGCGATGCTGGACGTGTACGGGCCCACGGCGGGGCCGATGGTGAAGGCGTTCGCCTGGGTAGTGAACAAAGGCTCGCAAGCGGCGCGGTTCGTGACCGACCCGCAGAGCGTGATCGACGACTGGGCCAACTCCTCCAAAGACAGTGCGGTCGACCTGAGTTCGCGCGTGCTCGACGGGTTGGCCGCGACGGGCCGGTTCGATCCGACCGCGGGCTGGTTCCTGCGCTGGTACGCGATCAGCACCGGCATCGGGGTCATGGTGATGGGAGCGATGACGCTGTTGGCGTTGTGGCGGGCGTCCGCGCGGGGGGAGACGATCAAATCCATCGCCGCGGACCTGTTCGGGTACCTGCCCGCCGGGGTGATCTTGATGCTGTTCGCGCCGATGATCGCCGCGATGCTGGTCGAGGTCGCCAACACCGGGTCCGAACAGATCGCGAAGGCGGCGGGCCCGGACATGGGCGAGATGATCACGAACCTGAAGAAGTTCACCGGCGGTCTGGCCGCGACGAATCTCGTTGGCGGAGTTCTGGTGGGGCTGGTGCTGTTTCTGCTGCTGATCGCCGGGGCGTTGGCGGTGTTCTTCGGGCTGCTTATGCACCAGGTCGCGCTGCCGTGTCTGGCGGTGGCGTCGGGGATCGGGTTCGGGATGTGGGTGCATCCGAGCTGGCGGAAGAAGGCGCTGCGGCCGGTGCTGTTGTTCATCGCGATCGTGTTCAGCAAACCGTTGCTGTTCCTGCTGCTGGCCACGCTGACCGGCACCCTCAACGCGAGCCTGACCGACAACCGCGGCGGGGACGCGCTGTCGACGCTGGCCCAGCTGTGTCTGGTGGTGGTCGCGTTCCTCGTGGCCGGGCTCGCACCGTGGTCGCTACTGCGCTACGCGCCGCTGCTGCCGTCGCGGTCCGACGCCGCCGGGTTCGGGCAATCCGGGTCGCTTTTGGCTGGAGCGGTCGGCGGCGCGGGCTCGACCATGTGGATGCGAGGACGCGGCTCGGGCAGCCGATACAGCTCGGCCCGCGTCGATCACCGCGCGAGTCAGACCTCGAGCGAGGGCACCGGCGGCTCCCAGTCCGGTGATCCGAAATGGCGCACCCGAGGCCGAAGCGACGGAAAGTCCAGCACCGAAGCAGGCCTCGGCCGAACTTTGGCCCGCAACACCTCCTCCGGGAACGAGACCACCGTCCACAACAGCACCGTGCACCAGACCGCGGGGCGCGGCACCACGAATGAACCGTCCCGGCTGCGCCGCGGCGCGACCGCCGCCGGACGGACCGCGGTCGGTGCGGGGAGACGGCTCGGATCGACAGCAGCCGCGGCGGCCACGGTGGCTGCGCCGATCGCCGCGCAGGCTGCCAGCGGCGCGCTGAACAAGGCTCGCTCGGTCGCCGAGGCCGCGCCCGGAGAGGCGGAGACCGAATGACCGCCGACGAGATGCGCACCGCGGTACTCGGTGGCGAGATCGCGCGCCGCTCCTGGCTCGGCTTGTCGCGCCCGGTTCTGGTGGCGTGGGCGGCGAGTGTCGGTGTCGCACTGGCGATTTATCTGCTCGGTGGCGGTGCGACGTGGACGATCATCGCCGCGCTCGCCCTGCTGCTCGGGGTCTTCGCCGCCACCATGGAATGGCACGACAAACCCTCGCTGGCGGCACGGCGCGCGCACAGCCTGCGGACCTGGCTGCGGCGGCGCCGCGGCGAACACATCTACCGCAATCCCCACGATCCCGCCTACGGCGACCCTGCGCTCGACCCCGGGTGGACGATGCCTCCGCCGTTGGGTGTGGCCGCGCCCTTGCCGGTCGGGGGCACTGGGTTGGACGAGATGTTCATCGTCCGTACCGCCAATCCCGGTGAGCGCGTGTATTTTTCGGTGATCCTGGCGGTCGAGGGTGTGGCCGATGGGTTGCGCGGCAACGCCGCCTACGCCGCGACCTCGACCGCGTTTGGGGTGTTCCTGGCGCAGATGGCGCGCTCGAGCAGTCATGTCCGGGGCATCCAGCTGCTGCATCGCAGCGTCCCCCACGACATGACCCGCCACATTCAGTGGGCCGCCGCGCAGGTCGCGCTCCTCGATGACGCGCGGTTGACCCCGGCGGTGGAATCCTACGGCGCTCTGGTGGATGTGATCGCGCCGCTGGCCGAGGAACATCGGTCCTTCATCGTGCTGCGCATCCCGCAAACCGATGCGTTCATGGCCGACACCGCGCGCGTCGCCCGCGCCAAGAACGCCACCACGCACGGCGCGATCGCCCAAGTGGTCCGCGACGAAACCGAACGCGCCACACGACTTCTCACCCTCGCCGGGATGGGGCGGGTCGACGTGCTGGGGGAGCGACGCGCGTGCGCGGTGAGCCGGTCGTTCCTCGACCCGCGATACAAGATCGACCGGCACCGCGACGCCACCTGGGCGAGTTGCTGGCCCAGCTACATCGGTGGAACCGACAACGTTGCTGTCGGCCCGGAGGGGCGGTGGCGGACCCGGGTGGGGTTGATCCGGCCGCGCGCGATCGAGCCGGTGCCGCTGGGTCCGTTGTGGTTAGCGCCGTTGCTGACCGGCGTCGAAGCCGACCCCGGTGACGAGGACACCGCGCCGATGCCGACCATCCGAACGCTGTCTGTGCGTATCGATTTCGTGCCCGCGCACCGTGCCCGCGCGGCCGCGCGCGGCGACGTCACTGCCGACCAGGCTCGGCGCAGCAAGGACCACCAGCGCGGCAAACTCGACGACGGGTCGGTCGAAGTCCTGGCCACCGCGTCGGACCGCCGCCGCCACGACCTCATGCCCGGCTCCGGGCACCACGGCGCGGTCTACACCGCCAGCATCGCCGTCACCGGCCGCGACCCCGACGACCTCGACCGCGCCTGCCTGCGCGTCACCGAAGCCGCCAACGACTCCGCCATCGCCGAAATCGACTGGATGACAGGCGATCACGACGTCGCCGTGTTCACCACCCTGCCCCTGGCGCGGGGACTGGCCACCACCAGCTACACCCGCTGAAAAAGGAGGTTCTCGAATGCCACACCAGCGCCACGCAATTTCTGACATGCCGCGGTTCCTCCGGATGGCCGCTCGTCCGCTCACGCACAGGCGCATTCGTCACCACCATCGAAAGACGCTGAGACACAATACGAACCAGCCGATCGCTGCGGCGGTCGAATCCAAAAGTGAGCCGATGCTCGACCGCCGTCCCGTTCCGAGGCGTCGTCGGTGGTTGGACCGCTACGGCTGGTACGAGGTCCGTGCGGAGGGTGCGTGGACCACGACCCGGCAGGCCGAAGCGTGGAACCTGGCCACCAACCGCCGCCGCACCCGCCAGGAGGGGGTGCTGGCCGGGTTGAACACTATGAGCCAGGAACTCGAGATCGTCGACGCGTTCACCGCCTACGGCACCGACACCTCCGGCATCAACGTCGTCGTCATCGGCGACATCGGCCGCGGCAAATCCTCCTGGATCAAAACCGTGTGCGTGCTGCGGCAACTCCTCGCGGGCCGCCAGGTCGTGGTCCTCGACCGCAAACCCCAGTCCGGATCCGGCGAATACACCCCGATCGCGCACGCGTTGGACGCGGCGAGTATCCGGTTCCGCATCGGCGGCAGCGACGCCTGCTTGAACCTGCTCGATCCCGCGATCAGCCGAGGCGGCGACCACGACGACGGCCTCGAAGGCGTCGTCCCCGCCGGGCAGGAAGCGCTCGTGCTGGCCGTGCTCACCGACGCCATGGGCCGCACCCTCGACGAGAAGGAGAAGGCCGCCGTCGGCGCCGCCCTCGCCGTCGTCACCACCGAATCCCGCCACCAGGGACGCGATCCGGTGATCCGCGACCTCGCGATGCGGCTGCTGCAGCCCGCGACTGGTGACTCGGCCGTGTTCGGAACACGATGGAGCGCACGGGCTTTGGAGTGGGGCATCGAGCCCGGCTTGGCGTTGCTGCGGCTCGCCGACCGGGATCTGCGCGGCCTGGTGGACGCGCCGACCAGCCCGGCTGTCCGCGACGCCCTCGACACGCATCCGCTCGTGCATTTCGATGTGAGCGCGCTGCCCACCGACGGCCCGGCGCTGCGCGTGGTGATGACGGCCGCGAACACGTGGCTGGCGAACCGGCTGGCCGCTCGCTCCTCTCGATATCAGCAGACGATCCTGGTAGTCGAGGAAGGCTGGCATGTGGCCGGGGGATCGACCGGTGAGGTGTTCCGCGCGAACCTGAAATTGTCCCGGGGGCTGGGGTTGTCGACGGTGTCGGCGTTTCATCATCCTGCCGATCAACCGGCCGATTCCCCGGCTCGCGCGCTGATGGCCGAGGCGTCGATCGTGGTGTTGTTCGGGCAGAGCCGCGCCGACGACGCCGTGGAGACGGTGCGCCTGTACCGGTTGCCCGCCGGGACCGAAGAGACCCTGATGCGGCTCGGGCGCGGGCAATGCCTGGTCAAGATCGGAAGCCGGGACCCGTTCCTGCTCACCCACATTCGCTCACCGTGGGAGATCACGCTCACCGACACCGACGCCGCGATCACCGGCGAGACACACACCCCGCCCCCGTCGACCGGTCCTCGCGAGGGGGCCGACGATGAGTAGCCGAGGCCGTATGCCCAACCCAGTCCACGGCGAACCCCTGCTGCCCGCGGGGTTGGTGTTGACCGGATACCTCGCCAGCGCCGCCCTGGTCGGGATTCTCGGCGGGGGAGTCCTGTCCGGACTCCTCATCGGAAAGGGCCTTGCTGTCCCACCGGTCGACACCTGGATCCTGATCGCTGTTCGGGCGGTGACGAACCCGACCGATCCCGCGATGGCCTGGCCGTCGAGCCTTCGGCCGGGACCGGCATGGTTGACGTGGCCGTGTGTCGTGCTGGTGGCGATCACCTGGTGTTCGGCTGTCGCGATCCTGGCCACCGAGGTCGACCACCGGTTCCGGCGCCGCCACCGCGAGGACGGGTTGGCCTGCGGCGGCGACCTGCGCCGCAACGGGCTCGATCCCCGGACCGCGGCCCGCAAAGCCGCTCGCGAATACCCGATCCTCACCGCCCGTCAGCCATCCCGGCGATTCCCCGGGCGGTGGTGGCGATGAAGTACTTCGGCTGTCGCGAAAGCTCGACCGCGGAGCTGGCGCGGGTGGCGATCGATATCGGGGTATTGCACGAGCAGCCGCGCCAGCACGTCTACCTGCAACACCGCGACGGGGTGATCGTGCACGGCCCCACCGGCGCGGGCAAAACCTGGCGTGTGGCCTGCCAACGAGTCTGGGACGCACCAGGTTTCGTGCTGGCGACGACCACCAAGACCGACCTCGTCGCCGCCACCTACGCCGCCCGTGCCGACCGCGGACAGGTCGCGGTGTTCGACCCGGAAAACCTCACCGGCTGGCCCGCCCCGCTGCGCTGGTCCGTCCTGGCCGGATGTGACGACCCCGACACCGCCATCCGCCGAGCCGACGCCCTCGCCCGCGCCATGCCCTTGGAAGGCACCCGTAACGGCGCCTACTTCGAACAGAAGGCGTCCACCCTGGTGCGCTGCTACCTGCACGCCGCGGCGGTCGCGGATTATTCGATTCGGGATGTGCGCGTGTGGGTTTCGGCGCGCACCAACCGCACGGCTATCGACGTCCTGGCTGGATCGTTGCCGGACTGGGCCAGTGAACTCGAACAGATCCTCGGCTCGGCCAGCGAATCCACCGACGACATCCTGGCCGCCGCCGCGCGGCTGCTCGAACCACTCGCCTCCCCGAAACTGCTTGCCGCCATCGACGTTCCGATCCAGGATTCGTTCGACGTGTCGGAGTTCGTGTTCTCGGGAGCGAACACGCTGTATCTGGTGTCGAAGGGCTCCTCCCGCAGCATGGCCCCGTTCGTGGCCGCGCTCGCCGCCGAGGTCCACCACCTCGCCGACCGTGCCTCGCAACGACTGCCGGGCAAACGGCTCGACCCGCCGATCCGCCTCGTTCTGGACGAGATGAACAATGTCGCGCCGATCCCGGACCTGCCGATGATCATGACCGATTCCGGCGGCAAAGGGATCAGCGTGTGGGCGTTCGCGCACAACCAGGACCAGAACGAACTGCGGTGGGGCACCGAGGGCGGGCGCGTGCTCGCTCAATCCGCGCCCGCGACCCTCATCCTGCCCGGCCTGCGCGGCGTCGACGAACTCACCGCCCTGTCGCGGCTGTTGGGGGAGCGGCGGCGGTGGGAGGCCAGCCTGCACGAAGGCAGCCGCACCTACGCCCTGCACGACGACACCGTGCTGCGCGTCGACGAAATCCGCGAACTCGGCACCGACCAAGCCCTGCTCGTCTACCGCAACGCACCCGCCATCCTGCTGCGGCTGCCCAGCGTGTGGGACGTGACGTCCTGGCGGCGCGCCGTCACCGCGTCGATGGCCGCGTTCGACCACATCGTCGACACCGGCACCATTCCGCGACGAATCCGCGAGCAGGGATGAGGTGATGGATGATGGAATACGAAGCAGCGCAACGATTGTCGCCCTCGGAACCTGGTTTGGTGTCGCGTCGATACCTCTGGCGCGACCTGGACCATGCCGAGACCGCGCTGCTGTGGCGCGAATTGGCCGAATGGACCGGCTGGTTGCGTCACCGCTACCAGCTCGGCTCACGTATCCCGGCCTGTTGGTGGCGTCACGAAGCCGTCGTCGAGGAACTCACCGCCTTGATGGCCGCGCACGAGGCCGCCTACACCTGTTCGATCGACCAGCGGGACATGCCCAGTGAGGATCCGGCCGCCTGGCACACGCAATGGTTGTGGCCCACGCTGGAGCGGCTGACCCAGATCAGCGACTTCTCCGGGTGCCGACCCACCGACTGCCGCTATCGCCGCCACCGCCAACCCACCCTCGACGGCCTTACCGACCTCATCGCCACCTACCACGCACGAGCGCACCAATCCCGCGCTACCGGCGGGGAGACGCGATCATGAGGACCCAGTACGCGCTCGGCGGGCACATCCTCGACCCGCACGACGCGCGATTCCACGACGCGCTCGCCCTCGCCCATCGCGACCGCGAGCGACCCGAATGCCTGTGCGCGCCGAGCGAAACCGGCGGCGTGCCCATGTATATCGCGCGGATCCGCGACCGCTTTCACGTCAAACGCATGCCCGGCACCGGGCCCGACCACGCGCCGGACTGCCCGTCGTGGTGCCCGCCCCCGGAGGTGTCCGGGCTGTCGGCGGTGCTCGGCACCGCCGTCTGCGACCAGCCCGACCTCGGCACCACACGGCTCGGGCTCGGATTCGCGCTGACCCGCCGCGGCACCCGCGCCCCCGACGGCGCCAGCAGCAGCGACACCGCCCCCGACACCGGCTCGCAACTGAGCCTGCGCGGACTGTTGCACTACCTGTGGGACGAAGCCGGGCTGACCCGGTGGACGCCGGTACTGGCGGGCAAACGCCACTGGGGAGTCGTCCGCGCCCGCCTACTCGACGCCGCGGAAACCAAAAGCGCCAAAGGACACCCCCTCACCGACCTGCTCTACATCCCCGAAACCTTCTCCAGCACACGCAAATCCGAGATCGCCGCCCGGCGGGCCACCGCTCTGGCCCGCCTCACCGGACGCGACGGCCAGCGCAAACTCATGCTCCTCATCGGCGAAGTCAAAGCCATCCGACCCACCCGATTCGGGCGCAGCGCCGTGATCATCAAACACCTGCCCGACTTCCCGCTGCTGCTCGACCGCGATCTCCACGCCCACCTCGAACGCACCTTCGCCACCGAACTCCAACTGCGACAAGCCCTTTCCGACAGCCATCTGATCCTTCTCGCCACCTTCACCCTCAGCCAGGTCGGCCTGGCCCTCGCCGACGCGGCCGCGATGATGACCGTGACCAGGGACTGGATCCCGTTCGAAACCGTCACCGAGTACGCCCTGATCGGTGCGCTCACCGCGCAGCGTCGCCGCTTCGTCAAATCCCTGCGCTACATGCTCGCCCACACCGCACCGATCGCCACCGCCGTCCTCGCCGACACCACACCGCCGACGGCCTGCTACATCACCGACACCCACCACCCCGCACCCGACTCCAGCCCGTTGACCCCGTGGATCTGGAACACCACCACCGCGGTCAACGTCCCGCCCCTGCCCGCCGCCGAAGCACCCGACGCGGTCGTCGACACCACTCAGCCCAGGGGATAGGCCATGGAAGACGACGATCGATGGAACTACGCCTCCCCGCACGAGGTGCTCGACGCGATGCACGCGGACTTCGAACGAACCGTCCGCCTCGACACCGCGATCGGGCACAGCCGCAGCCGAGACGAAGCGGAGACGCTGCGAGACGAGATCAACACCATCAGCTCCGCCTGGCTCGAACGCGACGAGTGGCAAACCCATTGGCGCTACCTCCAACGCGCGTACCACGAATGGACCACAGAGCCCCGGCAACTGTCCGCCTACCTCGACAGGCTCATCTTGCAGGCGCCCCTCGGCGAGGAACACCCGCCCGACGACCCCACGATCGATGTCCTGGAATTCGTGTCGGAACTCGACTGTCGCCACCGCGAGGTCGCTAGACGGCGTGCTACGCAACGTTTTTCGGGTGCTGTCGCCTACGAGGCGAGCTACGCGCGGGTCGGCGACACCGAAGCCCGCCGCATACCCGCGACCAGCTGGTGGCAGGCGCGGCACTGGCTGTCCGAGCAGGTCGCGGCGTTGCCCGACCAACAACTCCGTGTCGAGATCTCTTGTCAGGAGGTGCAATTCGGTGATCAACGCGTCGTGATGACCGCGCAGCGGATTCGGCCGACGGAACTTCTGGCCGAACTGGTCCGGTTCGACGATCTGTTGAACGCCTGGCATGAGCCGCGTGGACTGCCCTGGCTGGACGAACTGCGCGTCGATGTGCTGCTCGAGGAGTACTCGACCGCCTCGGCTGCGGCGCAGAACCCCTGGGACGTCGAGCACCGCTTCGAACATCGTCTGCGCGCCGACGATCTCCGCGATCAAATCCGGGACTTCGCCGCTCACGCCGACATCGAAGATGCCCCGCGGCGTCTCGCCGAGGCGGACGCAAACCTCGCGTCGACCAACCCCTACGCCATCGAACCTCTCGGGCGAACATGGCTCGACGACCTCGTCGACCGAGCCGCCCGACGGCTGCGACAGCACACCGACCGCGGCATCGCCATCGAGTACCCGCACCCCGGCGACCCGGCCAGCACCATCCACGCCGGATACCGCGACACCAGCATCACCACACCCTGGTACGCCGAGGAACACCTCCTCCTCACCAGCGACGGCGAAACCTGGACCCAGATCCTGCCGATCGGCAACTACGGCAGCCACCACGAGCTCGTGAACGCGCTGCGGCAACACGCCAAAGACCTGCGTCATGTCACTGAAGACGTTATAGCGCAACAGGTTCCGCTCGCTTCTCTTGCCGCGCTGCGAAGCCACGAAGACACCCTCGCGCAGCTGACCGACGACCTCGGCGTCTGCCGACAACTCCGCGCGAACGTCGCAGCGCAGCGCGCGCACCCGATTACCGCCACGCCCAGCAGAACGACCGCACCTCCCCTTCGATCGAACGCGGCGAACGAAACCCGCGACTGCGCCACCGCGCGCCGTCCTCACACCCCACGCACGCAACCACACCGCGGCCGCCACCTCTGAAACCCCCACCGCCGCGATACCGCCAGGAGGCCACACCCAAAGGAGCACCCCATCATGACGAGCACCCCCTCCCCAACCGACCAATCCACCGCCGAGGCCATCGACACCCTCCGCGCCCTGGTCGACGCACAAAACCTCCGCCAAGCCAAACGCGAACTACGCCAACTCCAACAGGGCATCGACGACCACACCTGGCTGATCATCTCCGAGATCGCCGACACCCTACGCTACAAAACCCACGCCGCCGCCCTCGCCAAACTCCGCAAACTCTGGCAACAACACGAAACCCACCGCGCACTGATCGAAGCCTGCGTCCCCAAACCCCAAGAACGGCAATACATCCCAGCACGGATGGTGGAGCGCAGACCGGCGCGCCGCGAAACCCACCCCCCACCCGGCAGCCAGATCGAGGCCTACGAAGACAAACTCGCCAAAGACGAACGCGACGACCCCGGCACCCCACGCCCCGAACTCATCGTCGACAAACACGACTACGACGAAGACGCCCTCCCCACAGCCCAGGAACAACTGTGCGTGTCGTGCCGCATCGAACGCTCCGCCGCCGACCGCTGGACCGACCGAAACCGCAACGGCCGCGGCGATGACGGCCTTTGTGGTGAATGCCGCAGCACAGGCCGCCCAGGCGTCCCCGAACTGCCCCTCGGCCACACCCGCCAACAAGCCGTCGAAGCCCGCCTCGAGTTCCTCGCCGAAACCTTCGAAACCACCTCCCGCGGCATCTTCCGCCAGGAATGGCGCCACTCCGACCCGCAAGCACGGGCGGTGATCGAACGATGGGTCCGAACCCACACCACCCCCGAGCCATCCTCGCACTCGCAACCCCACCAAGTCCCGGAGTTGAACGGCGAATGCGCGAAGTGCGGCGACTGGCGCCAACTCCGTGATTCGCTCTGCGTGGACTGCCACCCCGGATTCGGCGGCCAGAACACGCCCGCGGGAAGCGTGTTGCCAGAACCCAAAACGGAAGCGCCAGAACCAAGAAGCAAAATTCGCGCCGTCAGTCCAGTTTCGTCTTCTCCTCCTATCCGACCAGGACGGCGGACGGCTGGTGATGAACCAGTCGGTGCCGTGGCACGGGAAGCCCCGAGCGACGGACCGGCCGTCAGTACTGGTGCCCGCCGACAGATGATGCGACGGAAAGCTCCCGCTCCTGGACGTTCCCAGAGATTGAGATAGACCGATGAGTTCCTCTGCGCCACCGAAAGTTTCTCGCAGGTTCGGCTCCCCGGCAGGACACCGAAAACATGGGCAACCGGAAAACGCCTGGTCATTGTGGGTGCCTACCGGATCTAGCTGTCGGGGCGAATTCGACCGGTACTGACCAGCGGTTTTCGTGGGGGACGCTGACGCTCGAAGTAGGATTCGAGTATCCGAAGCCGAATTGACTCGTTCGACAGCTGGCCGCGTATGACAAGTTCAGTGGCCCGGGACAGCCCCGGCTCGGGCCGGTGATCGTGGGCCACCGGCGGCGGTTTTCTGCGGTCCGGAGGCTGGCGGGCACGATCATGGCTTTGTTTGCAGGGAGCGGTCCGGCTCTTCTGGCGTCGGGACGGTCAAGTCGTAACTTGTGTCCGGCTCGCTGTCACCGATGTTGGAGGGCCGGTCCGCGCCGCGAAGCCGTCACGACTATGGGGCGAGCGTCGCGCTACGGGCCCGGCCGCTGCGCTCGCCGCGGACAAGCCCTTGCCGACCTCCGCGTCGATGACGTTGTCGCAACCTCACTTCCGCAACCGTCGCGGCTGAAACCATATCGCGGTCACTCCGCTGCGGTGAAGCCGAGCAGGGTGTCGAGGTGGCGGCTGTCTTCGGCGGAAAGGATTCCGCCGACGGTGAACCGCCTGTAAGTGTTTGTGGTGGCTGGCCTGGGGCTGGCTGGCAGGGTGGTGCTGGTTCTTCAGACCGGGTGTGACTCGTGAATCGCCTGG
>NZ_JBIAMW010000025.1:0-58858 GCF_042874315.1 Nocardia sp. NPDC004068 | reverse complement strand
GCCTCGACTCCTCCGACACGATGATCCCTTCCGCTGAGACAAACCGCCCCAGCTTCTCCGATCACCATCCGACCCACAAGATCTCAGACAGTCCCATCCGAATAAAGGGTGCGGCTGGGTTCGTGGGCGGGGAGGTTGTAATGGGTTTATGGGGGTGGGGGGTTCGGGGGGCCGGTGAGGATGGGGGCGATGGCGACGTGGGCCAGGTATTCGACGGCGGTGGGGTCGGTGAGGTCGACGGTGAGGCTGGGGGTGAGGAGGTAGCCGAGGGTGATGTGGATGAGGGCGTCGGCTTGGGCGGAGGGGTTGCCCGGGGGGAGTTGGTGTTTGGCTTGGGCGCGGGAGATGTGGGCGGTGACGCGGGCGTGGGCGAGGGTGATGGGGGCGTGGGGGCCGTGGGTGAGGGCGTGCAGGAGTTCGCCGCGGTGGGTGGCCTCGGCGGCGAGGAGGGGGTGGCGGTGCAGGCCGAGGCAGAGCGCGAAGCCCGCGGCGACCTGTTCGGCGGGGTCGTCGATGGTGGCCAGGCGGGCGGCGAGGGCGTCGAGCAGGGCGGTGATCTCGCGGGTGAGGGCGCGTTCGAACAACTCGTCCTTGCCGGAGAAGCGGCGGAAGACCGTGGCGCGGCCGACGCCCGCGGCGGCGGCGACCTCGGCCATGGTGGCGGCGCGGGTGCCGCGGCGGGCGAGGACGGTGACGGCGGCGTCGAGGATGGCGGCGTCGGTGTCGCCGGTGTCGGGGTGGGCGCCCGCGAAGGCGCGGCCCGCCGCGCGGCGCAACAGGTTGGGCAGCGGCGCACCGGGTCTGGTCACGCGGCGGCTCCCTTCGCGGCACCCCTTGACGGGGTGAGACTATTGGACATCTAATGGTCTCACATTCGAGGTGGAGGTGGAATCGTGTCGGCTGTGCCGGGTTTCGATCGTATTCGCGCGGCGCGCAAGGGGATTCGCGCCACGGGCGCGCTCCTGGACGCGGTGCGCAAGGATCCACGCATCGCCGGAGATCTGGTGCGGGGCCTGATCGGCGGCGCGGACCAGCCCCAGTCCGCGCCGGTCGCGAGCGTCGAGGCCCCGGCGGGCCTGGCCGAGTTCAGCCGCACCGCCCACGCCGAACAGTCTCTCGCCGCCGACCCCGACACCGTGTGGGCCTACCTGAGCGACCTCGATCGCCTCGGCGAGTGGTTCACCGCCCACACCGGCTGGCGCGGCCGATCCCCGGGCCCGGTCCGGCCGGGCCTGGAATTCGTCCAGCAGGCGCTGGTGATGGGCCTGCCCGTCGACATCGAATGGCGCGTGGCCGTCGTCGAGGGCCACCGCTTCGAACTGCGCGGCCGAGCCCCGCAACAGGTACGGCTCGGGTACTGGATCACCGTGTCCGCCACCGGTTCCGAGACCCTGGTGTCCTTCGACGCCGGTATCGGCGGCCCGCCCGTGGACGGCCCGCTCGGCGGCTCGGTCACCCGCAGCCTGGGCGAGGCGATGACCGCGTCGCTGGCGAAACTGCCCGAGGCCGTCGCCGCGGCGGGCCCGCTGCGCGCCCGCGTGGCGCAGGCCCCGGTCCGGCACGACGCCTCCGGGGAGGATCTCGATCCGCGCACCCCCGTCCTGGTGGGGGTGGGTCAGTACGTGGGCCGTACCCCCGAGTTCGCCGCCGATCCGGCCGAACTCGCCGCCCGGGCGCTGCGCCGCGCCGCCGACGACGCGGGGCCGGGCGAGTCCCTGCTGCGCGGCGCGGATGCCGTGTTCGCGGTGGCCTGCGCGTCGTGGCAGTACCGCGACCTGGGTGCGGAGGTGGCCGCGCGGGTCGGCGCGCGCGGCGTCGACACCGTCCAGTCGAGCACGTTCGGCGGCGACGGCGGCCAGCTCGTCATCAACGAGGCCGCCGCCGCCATCGCCGCGGGCGACTACGAGATCGTCCTGGTCACCGGCGCCGAGGCGGGCGCCACCCAGTCCGCCGCCCAACGCGAGGGCCGCGAATTGACCTGGCCCACACAGGATTCCGCGATCTCCCCGACCCGCACGGTCGGCATCGACAAACCGGCCAACAACGCCGCCGAGACCACCGCCGGGCTGATCGCCCCCATCAACATGTACGCGTTGATGGAGTCGGCCAACCGCCACCGCCTCGGCCGCGACGCCGGGGAGCACGCCGCCGCCGTCGCCGCCCTGTGGTCGCGGCTGTCCCGCGTCGCCGCGAACAACGAATACGCGTGGCAGCCCGAGGAATTCACCCCGGAGCGAATCGCGGCGGTGTCGGCCGACAACCGCATGGTCTCCACCCCCTACACCAAACTCGAGTGCGCCAACCTCACCGTCGACATGGCCAGCGGCATCGTGGTGTGCAGCGCGGCCGCCGCCCGGGCCGCGGGCATCCCGCAGGACCGCTGGGTGTTCCTGCACGCGGGCGCCTCCGGCCACGACGAGTGGTTCACCAGCGAACGCGCCGAACTGGCCGCGTCCCCGGCCATTCGCACCCTGGGCGCGGCGGCGCTCGCCCACACCGGCATCGAGCCCGGCGACCTCGCGCACGTCGACCTGTACGCGTGCTTCCCGGTCGCGGTGCAGATCGCCGCACGCGAACTCGGTCTGCCCCTGGACGATCCGGACCGCCCGCTGTCGGTGACCGGCGGGCTGACCTTCGGCGGCGGCCCCGGCAACAACTACGGCGGCCACGCCGTCGCGACCCTGGTCCGGAAGCTGCGCGAGGATCCCGGCAGTTACGGCCTGTCCACCTCGCTGGGCTGGTATGTCACCAAACACGCGCTCGGCGTCTACTCCACCCGCCCGCCGCGGCGACCCTACCGGCATCTGACCCCGATCATCGAGCATCCGCCCGCCCGCCCGGCCCGCTCGACCGTCACCGGCCGCGCCGTCGTGGAGGCCTACACCGTCCCCTACACCCGCGACGGCGTTCCCGAGGCCGCGGTGTTCAGCCTGATCGGTTCCGCGGGTGAGCGAATCCTGGTGCGCAGCACCGACTCCGACACCGTCGCCGCCGCCCTGGAGCGCGACCTGCTCGGCCTCGAGGTCGCCCTCGACGGGGACGCGATCCGCGTCGAGGGCGACCGGCGGGTGCCGCTGCCCGCCCCGCCGGAACCGCCCGTCCTGGTCGAGCGCCGCGGCCACGTCACGATCATCACCGTGAACCGCCCGCGGGTCCGCAACGCGATCGATCTCGCCACCGCCGTCGCCCTCGAACGCGCCCTGGACGCCTACGAGGCCGACGACGCCGCGCGGGTCGCGATCCTCACCGGCGCGGGCGGATTCTTCAGCGCCGGAATGGATCTCAAGGCCGCCGCCCGCGGCGAGATGCCCATGACCGAGCGCCGCGGCCCGCTCGGTGTCACCGCCCGGCCGCCGGAGAAGCCGCTCATCGCCGCGGTGGAGGGTCCGGCCCTGGCGGGCGGCTGCGAACTGGCGTTGGCCGCGGATCTCGTTGTGGCAGCGCGTGATTCGACGTTCGGGCTGCCGGAGGTCAAACGCGGACTGGTCGCCGTCGGCGGCGGTGTGCTGCGCCTGGCGCAGCGTCTCCCGCGTGCCCTGGCGATGGAGCTGGCGTTGACCGGCGACCCGATCCCGGCCGCCCGCGCCGCCGAACTGGGGCTGGTCAACGCGGTCGTCGACCCGGGCAAGGCCCTCGACGCCGCTCTGGAACTGGCCGAGCGGATCGCCGTGAACGCCCCGTTGAGCACCGCGGCCAGTAAACGCATCGTCGACGCCAGCCCCGATTGGTCCACGGCCGAGGGGTTCACCCATCAGGGCGAGGTCGCGGCGACCGCCTTGTCGTCGCGCGACGCCACGGAGGGGGTGCTGGCGTTCGCGCAGAAGCGGCCGCCGGTGTGGCAGGGCCGCTGAGCGACACGCACATCTCCCAGCCGCGGCGCGCGGGGTGAGTGATCCGCACGGAAACCGGATCGGCCCGCCCGGCCGCCGGAAGTGACGAGGCCACCGATCGGTAGGGTAGGGGGCATGTCGGAGCCTGTGTCGCCCAACTCTTCTCGGACCGCGCTCGTACTGGGGGGAGGGGGCCCGGTCGGTTTGTCGTGGCTGGCAGGGCTGGCCGCCGCGCTCCCGGGCTACGGGGTGCATCTCGGTGCGGCGGAGCGGCTCGTGGGGACCTCGGCGGGGGCGATCGTGGCGGCCGTGCTCGCCAATGGCGGGGACCTCACCCAGATCCTCACCCCGCCCGCGCCCACGGCCGAGCCGCGGCCCGCGCAACGGGTGAACCTCGACGTGCTGGCCCCGCTGCGGGAGCCGGGCCTGGATCTGGCGGCGGCGCGACGCAAGGTGGCCGAACTCGCCGCGCGGGAACCGCTGGTGGACTCGCCCGCCGAGCATGTGGCGCGGATGGAGAAGCTGGTCGGCGCGACGATGTGGCCCGCGCGGGAGTTGATCGTGACCGCGGTCGACACGGCCAGCGGTGAGTTGCGCGGTTTCACCGCCGCCGACGGGGTTTCGCTGCCGGAGGCGGTCGCGGCGAGCACGGCGGTGCCCGGGGTGTTCCCGTCGATCCCGATCGGCGCCACCCACTACATGGACGGCGGGATCGGCTCACCCATCAACGCCCATCTCGCGGCGGGCGCGGAGCTGGTGGTGATCATCGAGCCGCTGGCCCACCTGTTCGGCCACCTACCCTCCGACGGCGACCTCGGCGGCGCCACCGCGGTCTCGATCGTGCCCGACACCATGTCCATCGCCGCGTTCGGTCCCGACCTGTTCAACCCCGCCGCCCTGGCCCCCGCCTACGAATCCGGTGTCCGCCAGGCCGAGCAGGCCGCCACCATCCTCAGCGACTCCGGCTGGCCGACGCGCTGAGAGTCGTTGTGCCGCAGGGGGATTCGCACCCCTCGGATCACGAGTCGACGTGCACGTGCGGCCGCTGGTGCGGGTCGGGTACGGCTCGGCGGAGGATTTCCCGGGTCACCGGGGCCACCTCGCCTTCGCCGATGAACAGGAACCGCAGCAGGTTGACGATCGGGTTGCCTTCGGTCCATTCGAAATACACGTGCGGTTCGAGGCCGGTGCGGTCGCGGATGGCGAGCAGGATCGCGGCGATCGAATTGGGCACCGCGGCCGCCTCCACCGACAGGATCTTGTAGGAGTCCAGTTCGACGGCGGTGACGCGCAGGTCGCTGGAGAACTCCGAGGCGTCCTTGACGACCACCTCGAGGAACAGGATCGGATCCTTGGCCGGGATGTGGCTCTCGACGCGCTGCGCGGCTTCCTTCTCGCGGTAGTCCTCGGGGATCCGGTCGCGGGTGTCTTCGACGTCGTGGGTGACGATGCGGATGGTGCCGCTGGCGGCGATCCGGTCGATCAGCCACGCCGCCTTGTCGTCGAACCGCACCTCCACCGCGCGCAGCTCGAACGCCCGCCGCGCCCGCGACGCGAACGACACCACGACGATCGACACGATGAACAGCGACGCCAGCTGCACACCCTCCGGCCGCTCGAAGACATTGGCGACCGTCGTGTACACGAAAACCGCTGCGACAGCGCCGAATCCGAGGACGCGCCCGCGCTGCCCGCGCCGGGCCGCCGACATCGTCACCGCGACCGCCGCCGAGGTGATCAGCACCAGCACCCCGGTGGCGTAGGCGCCGCCCTGCTTGTCGACGTCGGCGTCGAAATACCAGGTGATCCCGAACGCGACGAGCGCGAACACCAGCACCAGCGGACGCGTGGCCCGTGCCCATTCCGGAGCCATCCCGTACCGGGGCAGGTAGCGGGGCACCAGGTTCAGCAGACCGGCCATCGCCGAGGCCCCGGCGAACCAGAGGATCGCGATGGTGGACACGTCGTAGACGGTGCCGAATCCGCTGCCCAGATACGTGTGCGCGAGGTACGCCAGCGCGCGCCCGTTGGCGGGACCGCCGGACTCGAAGTCCTTCTCCGGGATGAGCACGACGGTGATGAAGCTGGTGACGAGCAGGAAGCCGCTCATGATCAGCGCCGCGGTGGTGAGCAGTTTGCGGGCGCCGAGGATGCGGGTGCGCGGCGCGTCCTCGGTCTCACCGGGCGCGCTCTTGATCTGCGGCATCACCGCCACCCCGGTCTCGAAACCGGACAACCCGAGCGCGAGTTTCGGGAACACGAGCAGCGAGATGCCGATCATCGCGACGACGCTGCCGTGTTCGGTGGTCAGCGCGTGCGACCAGTCCACCACCCGGTCCCGCGCGGTCGCCACCTGGTACAGGCCCACGACCGCGACCACCAGATTCAACGCCAGATAGCTGCCGACCAGAACCACCGCGATCCCGATGGCCTCGGCGAACCCCTTGAGGAAGATCGCGGCCAGCAGCGCCAGCAACACCAGCGTGATCGCCACCGCGTGCGAGCGCAGCGCCTCGGGCACGAACGGGTTCTCCACGATGTGCGCCGCGCCGTCGGCCGCCGACAACGTCATGGTGATCACGAAATCCGTCGCCGCGAAGCCGAGCAGCACCAGGATGAACAGCTTGCCCGTCCACCGCGGCAACACCTCGGCGAACATCGCGAGCGAGCCACCGCCGTGCGGGGATTCGGCCGCCACCCGCCGATACACCGGCAGCGCCCCCAGCAGGGTCAACGCGACCAGCACCAGCGTCGCCATCGGCGAGAGCGCCCCGGCCGCCAGCGCCGCGATCCCCGGCTGGTAGCCGAGGGTGGAGAAGTAGTCCACGCCGGTCAGGCACATCACCTGCCACCACGACCGCTGGTGGGTCGTGTGCGCGGACTTGGCCATCGGCCCCGGATGATGCGAGTGCCGATCCTGCTCGGCGCCCTCCAGCAGCCAGGCCGTCAGCGCCGAGCGCGGCCGGTCGGTCGTGGTCACGGATCTCCCTCGGGGACAGCGGATGCGAGCGTGCAGCGCTCAATCTAACCCGCCGCGATCCCCGCGCGCCGCGCGCCGCCACCGCGCGTCCCGGAGCCGTGCCTCACTCCACCGGATCTCCTTGCGCCGCAAGCGAACGCGCGATCCGCTGCTCCGCGCCCGCCTTGTGGTCGCGGGTCACCAGCGCCGCCCGCAGATACCACAGCCCCGTGGTGTGGGTGGGGTCGCAGCCGGTGAGGGTGGCGATCCGTTTGAGGCGGTTGTCGACGCTGTTGGGGTGCAGGTGCAGGATGCGTGCGGTGCGCTGGCGGTTGAGGTTGTTGTCGATGTGGTGGTGCAGGGTGGCGAGGAGTTCGGGGTGGTCGTCGAGGGGGTCGAGGAGCCGGCTGAGGTGTTCGCGGCCGGGGCCGGGGAGGGTGAGCTGGAACTCCAGGGCCAGATCGTCGAAGCGGTAGAGGCCGGGCCGGGACTTCGCGCGCCGCACGACCTCGAGCAGGCGGTGCGCCTGCTGGGCGGCGTCGGGGATGTCGTCGGTGTCGGCGTCGACGACGGTGGCGGTCAACGGGATTCGCGCCGCGGTCGACAGGGCGGCGAGCAGCCGGTCCAGGTCGATGCTGTCGGCGGGGACGAGCAGGGTGCCGCCGTCGCCGTCGAGCAGCGGGAGCACCGCCTCGCAGGCGTTGCTCACCGCGAGGCGCACCCGGCGCAGCCGGACCCGCGCGAGGTGTTCGTCGTCGGGGGCGTGGTCGTCGTGCGGGATGTGCAGCGCGAGCACGGCGTAGCGGGACGCGATGCGAATCCCGTATTCGCGGGGTAGCGAACTGGTGACGCGCCCGGTGAGCAGCGCGGAGGCGACCGTGTGCACGGCGGTGTGTTGTTCGTCGAGGATCGCGCGCAGCTCGCGCAGATAGGCCGCGGACACCGTCGTGGTGATCGAGCCGAGGATCTCCACGACCCGCCGCGTGCCCTCGATGATGCCGTGGTCGGGGCGCGCGAGGTCGAGTCCGAGCCGGAATCCCTCGTGCACGGCGTGGTGGATCTGGTTGAGCGGCAAGCCGTCTCGCGCCCACCCGGCGGCGGCCTCGTCGAGTTCGCGGGTGCGGCCCGGGACGTCGGTTCCCTCGAGCATGGCCACGACGAGCCGCAGGCACGCCTGGGTGAGTTCGGCACTGTCCGCCGAGCCGGGGTCGAGGACCTGTGCGACCATGCGCTCGGAGAGCACGCGCACGTCCGCGAGCGGCGCGGAGAACGGTGTGGCCGTCCGGTCCGAGGTGTCGGTGGTCATCGTCGCCCTTCCTTCCGCGCTGGTGCGAGCAGCAGGTGTAACCGACTGTTACGCATGTCAGCAACGGTAAGTCGCACGCGAACTCACCTTCTACTTTTCTTTACCTGCCGCCGATGTGGTCGCGGAAGCACGGTGTGACCTGCGCGAACATCCGAAACGCGCAGGGGGAATCGGGTATTCGCGACGCGGACTGCTGTGCGCATGCTCACTTTCGCGCCGGGCGCGGTGTCCCGGTGTGCCGAATTCGACTCGCGCCGCGGGCAACCCCTGACCCGCGCCGGTCCGGCGGCGAGAATGGCCGCCATGACTGGAATCGTCTCCTCGCCCGCTCGGGCGGTGGCCCGCCGCTACGGCGCCGCGGAATCGGTCGAACCGGCGGCCTGGAACCCGGTGCTGGAGGTGCTGCACGAGCATCGGTCGGTGCGGCGGTACCGCCCCGATCCGGTGCCCGACGCGGTGCTGCGGGTGCTGGTGTCGGCGGCGCAGTCCGCGCCGACGTCGTCGAATCTCCAGGCGTGGAGCGTTGTGGCCGTGCGCAATACGCGCCGCAAGGCCCGGCTGGCGGAGCTCGCGGGCGACCAGGACCACATCCGCCAGGCCCCGGTGCTGCTGGTGTGGACGGCGGATCTCGCGCGGGCGCGGGGCCTGGCGGCCGAGCGGGGCGTGCCGCTGGACGGGGCGGACTATCTGGAGTCGAGCTACGTGGCGTTCCTGGACGCGGCGCTCGCCGCGCAGAACGCGGTCGTCGCGGCGGAGTCCCTGGGACTGGGCACGGTCTACATCGGCGCGATCCGCAACAACCCCGCCGAGGTCGCGGCCGAATTGGCTTTGCCCCCAGGCGTTTTCCCGGTCGTCGGGCTGGTCGTCGGCACCCCCGACCCCACCGAGGACGCCCGCGTCAAGCCGCGCCTGCCCCAGGAGGCGGTCCTGCACCACGAAACCTACGACGCCGCCGGTCAGACCGAATACGCCACCCGCTACGAAACCCGCCTAGCCCACTTCTACGCCGACCAGAACCTCCCCCACTCCTGGATCGACCGCGTCCTCACCCGCCTCGGCTCCACCGCCGCCCTCAAAGGCCGCCACCGCCTCCGCGAACACCTTGCCGCCCAAGGCTTCCCATTGCGCTGAGCCCGATGCGCCGACTCCACGATGCCGAGATCGAGCAACTCCTGTCCTCGGACGCCCTCGCCCGCGTGGCGACCGTCGACGCCGAGGGCTTTCCCCACGTCACCCCCTTGTGGTTCGTGTGGGCCGCGGGCACGTTCTACCTGACCAGTTATGTCGGCCGCCCCCACCTGAACCGCATCGCGCGCAATCCGCGCGTGGGGCTCGTCATCGATGTGGAGGCGGCGTTGCGTCCGGACGGGGAGCGGCCGAACAAGCAGATCCGCGTGATCGGCGACGCCACCGTCGCCCCCGATCCGGACAACGTGTGGACCGACCGGATCCGCGCCAAGTACCTCGGCGCCACCCTCCCGAAAGGGCGCGCCGGGCGCGGGCGGGCCCTCGTCACGCTCACTCCGCGCGAACTGACGGCCGTCGCGAGTGTCTGATCACCGACCCTCGACAGCCGCGAACGCGCGGGCGTAGATCTCGTCGATGATCGGATTCTTCGCCAGGTTGTAGTCACGCGGTGCGGCGGCCGTGCGGGTTGCCAAGGCGCGCTTTGCTCGCTCGTACCGCTCCCGGTCTCGCGGGTGGGCGCGCAGCCAGTCCCGGAAGATCAGGTGTCGGAGGTGCTCGGCGGCTCCGACGCCGAACACGTGCAGATTGACCGCGGGTTCATCGCGGGTGAGCATGCGATGCTGATGCCATTCGGGTTCCCGCAGCACCAGCCGGAATCCGGCCCGTTCGAGGCCGGGGAGGTACGCGGCCTCGTCGCCTGAATCGGGCACGATGAGGTCGATATCGATGATCGGTTTCGCCGCCAGCCCGGGCACCGCCGTACTGCCCACATGCTCGATCGCGATCCACCCCGGCACCGCCCGCCCGATCACCTCCGCCTGCTCGGCGAACAGCTCCGGCCACCGCGCATCGTAGGGCGCGATCACGATCGCCCGCTCGTCCGGCGGCCCACCCACCCACGCGGCCGCCATCTGCTCGGGCGTACTCACCAGCCGCTGTGTCACCTCGGGCGGAAATCCCACCACGTCACCTCCCTCACTCGAAAGGGCAAGTTCTCCAGCGTATCGCGGCGGGGGTGATTCGTTCAGTTGCGTTCAGCGGGAACCGAATTCACATGCGCGCCACGATGTCCAGGGCGATGCTCGTCGCCGCGGTGCGGCTCTGGTCATCGTCGAGGGCTACATCGCCCATCATCGAGACGCTCCAGCTGATGGCCAGTAGGGCCTGGCGGGCGTGGAAGACGGAGAGGGGAGTGGGGGTGGGGGCGGCCATGAGGTCGGCCAGTTCGCGGAATTCGTAGCGCAGGCTTGCGCCGATGCCGAGGTCGCGGAAGGCGGCCTGGTTGTCGGCGAACAAGCGCATCATGTCCTTGCCGAGGCCGTGCAGCAGGGTGCCGTAGCGCAGGACGATCTCGCGGGCGCGGGCGGGGCCCGGTGGGGTGGTCTCGGCCCAGCGCATGATGTCGTCGACGCCGCGGCGCAGGTCCTCGGCGAGGCTGACCACGATGTCCTCCTTGGTGCGGAAGTGGTAGTACAGCGCGGCCTTGGTGACGCCGAGCTGTTCGGCGATCTCGCGCAGCGAGGTGCGCTCGTAGCCGCGCTCGGCGAACAATTCCATCGCCGCCGCGCGGATCCGCTCCCGGGTGTCACTGCGTCGCTTGTCCATCGAATCCCCATGCCTTGCTTGACGACCGGCAAGGCGGAAGCCTACCGTGTGGGCCACCGGCGAATACCTAGCCGGGCGGCAAGTAAAATTCTGGGAGGGTTCATGGGCGGGGACACCCCACGGGTTCCGGTGACAGGCGTGGCGGTGACCGCCCTCGGCGTCGCCGTCATCCGGGCACGCGAAACCCGACGCGCCGACCGGCTCTACACCGACCCGCTGGCGGAAGACTTCGTCGACGCCGCGAAACCCGGCTTCGACACCGACCGATGGACACGTCTGCTCGCCCTCGCCGACCAGTTCTACCCGGGCCGCACCGTCGGCGTCCGCCTCGTCGACGACCGCGTCCGCGCCGCCGCCCACGCCGGCATCCGCCAATTCGTCCTGCTCGGCGCCGGATTGGACACCCGAGCCTTCCGCATGGACCTCCCGCCCGACACCACCGTGTACGAGATCGACCTGCCCGAACTGTTCGCCTTCAAGGAACCGGTACTCGCCCGAGCCCGCGCCACACCGACCTGCGCCCGCCGCGTCATCCCCGCCGACCTGCGCGACGACTGGCCAAACCCGTTGCTGAACAACGACTTCCGCACCGACGTCCCCACCTGCTGGATCGACGAGGGCACCCTCGGCCCCCTCACCCGCGACTGGAACCGCCGCGTCGTCACCACCCTCACCGACCTGTCCGCCCCCGGCAGCCGATTCGGCGCCGCCCGCGTCACTGTCGACCCCGACAGCGCCCCGTACCGCGAAATGCGCCAGCTCGTCGCCGCCGACGTCACCCCCGCCGCCGTGACCGCCGACTTCGACGTCGAGAACTGGCTGCGAGACCTCGGCTGGGACACCACATTCCACAGCTGGAACGACCTCACCGCACCCCTCGGCCGCGACGTCGCCCAACCCGACCCCCGCATCGGCACCTTCGCCGCGATCCGCCGCTGACCCCGACTCCCTACTACATTCCGTCGTAAACCGGCGGTAGATCAACTACGCTGAGACCCCATGACGGTCGTCTACAACCTCATCGTCGTCACCCACATCCTCGGCCTCGCCGCGGTCATCGGCGGCTACGCCGCGGGACAACCCCGCGTCAACGAGGTCATGGTGTGGGGCGCGCGAGCACAGATCATCACCGGACTCATCCTGGTCGGCATGGCCGACGCGATCGACTCCCTCGACAAACACCCCAACATGGCCAAGATCGTGGTCAAACTCGTCATCGCCGTCGCCGTCGCGGGCTGCGCCGAGATCGGCCGCGCGGACGCCAAGCGCGACAAGGTCATCCCCGCCCTCACCCACACCGCGGGCATCCTCGCCATCGCCAACGTGTTCGTCGCCGTCCTCTGGACCTGACCCGCATCCGGTGCGGGACCGCACACCCTGCCATCCCGCACCGACTCACCCCGGCGAGACCACCCCCGACACCACCGGAACCAGCTCCGGCCGCTTCGCCGTCAACCCCGACCCCGTCGAGATCCCCCGCAACCGCCGCCCGATCCACGGCGCCATATGCAAAGCCGCCCACCGCAACTCGGCCACCACCGCATCCCCCCACCCCTGCCGGAACGGCGGCAACGGCGACCGCCACCCCCCATCCGCCCCCGGCAACCCCAACGTCTCCGCCACCGCCCGCGCCACCAACTCGTGCCCCAGCGGATTCAGATGCAACCGATCCTCCGCGAACACCCGCCGATCCGTCGCCGCCGCCACCGGCTCGAAATCCACCAACACCACCCCCGGCCGCCGCGCCAACTCCCGCACCCGCGCGTTCAACGCCCGCACCCGCGCCGACAACGGCCGAACGATCGGCGCCACCCCACCGATATCCGGATACGTGAACGTCACCACCCGCGCCCCCGCCGCCGTCAACGCCGCCAACATCGCATCGATCTCCGCCAGCACCGCCTCCATATCGAACCGCGGCCGAATCAGATCGTTCATCCCCGCCACCACCGCCGCCAGATCCGGCCGCAACGCCAACGCCGGACCCAACTGCTCCGCCCGAATCTCCGCCGCCCGCCGCCCCCGCACCGCCAGATTCGCATACCCCAACCCCGGATCCACCCCCGCCAACAACGCCGCGAACCGATCCGCCCACCCCACATGACCCCCCGAACCGTCCGGATCCCCGATCCCCTCGGTCTGACTGTCCCCCAACGCCACGAAACGGGTGAACGCCTGCGCCACTTGATGATCCAGCATCACCTTCGCCTCCTCGCGGATCGCCCCCGGCGAGGTCATCGTAAGCGCTCACCGAAAATCCGCATCCCGAAAGACAGCACGTCCACCCAGGATCACCCCAACCGTCACCCACCCGCTACGCCACCGTTGCCTCCGCGCAGCCGACCCGCACCGCACGAACCTCAGAGCGTCTCCAACTCCGCCTCCCGCAGATCCTCCGGAAACACGAACCGCCGCAACGCCCAGAACCGGAAACCCATCGCCAACAACACACCCAGAATCTGACCCGACACGAAATTCGCCACCGCCTGCGTCGGCGCACTCACATGCGGCACCCGGATATCGAACACATACAACGACACCGCCTGCGGCACCACCGTCACCACGATCGCCAGCGCACTCACCGCGAAGAACAACGCCGCCTCATGATGCCGCTGCCGCCCACCCCGCGCACGGAACGACCACTCCCTATTCAGCACATACGACACGATCGTCGCGATCAACACCCCCAACGCCCGCGCCGTCAACGGCTTGTCCTGCAACACCGTCAACTTCAGCGCGTACACCGTCCCGGTATCCACGAACCACGTGATCGCCCCCACGACCGCGAACTTCAACAACTCCTGATGCTGAAGAACCACCGCCCGATAACGCTGTGGAACCCGATCCAGTCCCCGCTGCACCAACGACACGTACGCCACCATAGCCGCCCGCCCCCGACCCCGCCCTACGGCGACGACAACCCCGTCAACTCCGCACTCACCGCACACAACCGCTCCGCCGCCGCGTCATCCCGCGCACCCCGCCCCGGCTCCTTCACCCGATCCCGCTGGAAATAACACCCCGACACCGACGCCACCTCCGGCGACACCGCCAGATACGCCAACCGCTCCCCACCCTCCTCCGCGGAGATCATGAACACCCGCTTCACCGGACCCAGCACCGGCCGCGCGAACCACGGCATCGAATCCCAGATCCCCGTCGCCACCGCCCCCGGATGAAACGCGTTCACCGTCACCCCCGTCCCCGCCAACCGCCGCGCCAACGCCCGCGTGTACAACACCGCCGCCACCTTCGACCGACTGTAGGCCCGCTGCCCCGAATACCCCTTCCGCAGACCCAGATCCGCGAAATCCAGCCGCATCCCGTAATGCAACACCGACGCCGTGAACACGATCCGCGCGGGCGCGCTCGCGATCAACCGATCCAGCAACAACTCCGTCAACAGATATCCGCCCAGGAAGTTCGTCGCGAACGTCGACTCCACCCCGTCCACCGTCTCCGACCGACTCCCGAAATACCCGCCCGCGTTGTTGGCCAGCACATCGATCCGCGCGTACCGATCCAGCACCTCCGCGGCCAGCTTCCGCACCGAATCCTGCACGGACACATCACATTCCAGCGTATCCACCGCCCCCGCCCCGGCCGCGCCCACCTGCTCCGCCGCCACCGCGAGCTTCGCCGGATTGCGCCCCACCAGCACCAGCCGATCACCCGCGGCCGCCAACTGCCGCGCCGCCGTCAGCCCGATACCCGATGTCGCCCCCGTGATCAGGATCGTCCTCATATCCGCAACCATGCCAGAACCCCTTCGTTGCCGTCTCCACCCTCGGATAGCCCGAAACCCCACCCCTACGCCCACACCCCGAACCCATTACCCCACGGGTAATCGGCACGCCCCCGCCGGCTCCGTACGATCGACCCGTGCCCACCCAGAACGCCGGGGACCTGATCCGCCACTGGCGAATTAGCCGCCGCCTCAGCCAACTCGAACTCGCCGGCCGCGCCGAAACCTCCGCCCGTCACCTCAGCTTCATCGAGACCGGCCGCGCCACCCCCAGCCGCCAGATGATCCTGCACCTCGCCGAACACCTGGAAATCCCACTGCGCGAACGCAATCGAGTCCTCCTCGCCGCCGGGTACGCCCCCGTCTACGCCGAACCCGCCCTCGACACCCCACAGATGCAACCCGTGCGCTCCGCCCTCCGCCAGATCCTCACCGGCCACGAACCCGTCCCCGCCCTCGCCGTCGACAGCGCCTGGAACATGGTCGAGGCCAACACCGCCGTCGACCTGTTCCTCGAGGGCATCCCCGCCGACCTGCTCGCCCCACCGGTGAACGCGCTGCGCCTCAGCCTGCACCCCGACGGCATGGCGAGCCGCATCGTCAACCTCGCCGAGTGGCGCGGGCATCTCTTCGAACGCCTGCACCGCCAGATCGAGATCTCCGGCTCCGCCGACCTCGCCGCCCTGCACCGCGAACTGCGCGCCTACCCCGGCGGCGAACAACCACCCGGCCTACCCGAACCCGAACAGGCCGTGGTTCCGTTGCGCCTGCGCCACAACGGAACCGAACTCACCTTCCTCAGCGCCATGACCGTCTTCGGCACCCCCATGAACGTCACCGTCGCCGAACTCGCCATCGAATCCTTCTTCCCCGCCGACCCCGCCACCGCCCGATTCCTGCGCGAGCGAGCGGAATCCGGCCGATGAACCGACTCGCGGATCTCCTCGGCGTGCCCGTCGCCGCCGTCACCGACCTCGGGCACCGGCACGCGTGGACCCTGCACCGCGCCCGCTTGACCGACGGCCGCGACGTCTTCGTCAAGGCCCTCGACCCCGGCCGTCCCGACGCCGCCGACGCCCTCGCCGCGGAGGCCGCGAGCCTGCGCTGGCTGGGGGAGGGCGACCGACTCGTCCCCGAGGTGCTCGCCGCCGACGCGGACACCCTCGTACTGCCGTGGCTGACCGAAACCGCGCCCACTCCCGCGGCCGCCGAACGACTCGGCCGCGACCTGGCCGCCCTGCACGCCCGCACGCCGGGCTGGTTCGGCGCGCCCTGGCCCGGCTTCATAGCCTCGCTGCCGCAGGACAATTCGCGAACGACGGGGGAGTGGGGGAGCTGGTACGCCGAATATCGCCTGCGCCCGCTGCTGCGCCGCGCGGCGCCGACGCTGGGGGAGGAGGGGGTGCGCCTCGTGGAGCGCGTCATCGCCGAGATCGACACCCTCGCCGGACCCCCGGAACCGCCCGCCCGCATCCACGGCGACCTCTGGTCGGGCAATGTGCTGTGGACCGCCGAGGGCGTCCGCCTGGTCGATCCCGCCGCGCACGGCGGTCACCGGGAGACGGATCTGGCCATGCTGGCCCTGTTCGGCGCCCCGCATCTCGATCGGATCCTGGCCGCCTATGACGAGGTGGCTCCTTTGAAAGCGGGCTGGCGCCAACGGGTTCCGCTGCATCAGCTGTACCCGTTGCTGGTGCATGTCGTTCTGTTCGGCGGCTCGTATCGGGCCATGACCCTCGAGGCGGCTCGGGCGATCCTCTGAGATCGCCCGCTCTATCGTTGAAAAATACCTAAATGGGCATATGCGCATCTACTGATTAGTTTACCTCATGTCCCACCGTCGAGTCCCAGCCGACTCGCCGAACAGACGAGGCAATGACGGGGAAGGGGAGCGGCCGCGGGCGGGTGGGCTAGCGTCGGGTGGGTGCGGTTGGAGCGGATTCATCATGCGGCGATCATCGCCTCGGATTACGCCGTGTCGAAGGCGTTCTACACCGAGGTGCTCGGGTTGCGGGTGGTCGCGGAAAACTATCGGGCGGAACGGGATTCGTTCAAGCTGGATCTGGCGTTGCCGGACGGGACGCAGGTAGAGTTGTTCTCGTTCCCGGATCCGCCGCGGCGGGTGTCGGGGCCGGAGGCGTGCGGGTTGCGGCATCTGGCGTTGGGGGTGGGGGATGTGGCGGCGGCGCTGGCGGAGTTGCGGGGGAGGGGAGTGCGGACCGAGGAGGTTCGGGTGGACGAGTTCACGGGGAAGCGGTTCGGGTTCTTCTTCGATCCGGATGATCTGCCGCTGGAGCTGTACGAACTGTGAGGGCCGAATCATTCAGTGCCCCATTGGCATGTGCGTATCCATGCATGTTTAAGCCACTCTCACAACTGCGTGTCGCACACGTCGCAAGCCGAACTCGCGCAAGCAGACCCGAGAGTCTCGAGCCGCTGTGAAGGGCCACCGGGCGCGGCACCTACGATGGCCGAATGACCAAAGTGCTGTTGAAAACGTCAGCGGGGGACATCACCCTGGAGCTGGACGAGAGCAAGGCGCCGAAGACGGTGGCGAACTTCGTCGATTACGTGAAGTCGGGCCATTACGACGGGACGATCTTCCATCGCGTGATCTCCGGTTTCATGGTGCAGGGCGGCGGGATGACGCCCGAGATGCAGCAGAAGCCGGCGCCGCAGCGGGTGGAGAACGAGGCGAACAACGGGCTGCGCAACGACAAGTACACGGTGGCGATGGCGCGGACGTCGGATCCGCATTCGGCGAGCGCCCAGTTCTTCATCAACACCTCGAACAACGATTTCCTGAACTACCCGGGCCAGGACGGGTTCGGCTACGCGGTGTTCGGCAAGGTCGTCGACGGTACCGCCGTGGTGGATCAGATCGAGAAGGTGCGCACGGGGTCGAAGGCCGGGCATCAGGACGTGCCGGTCGACGCGGTGACGATCGAGTCGGCTCAGCTGGTCTGAGTCAGGCGTCGAGGACGCGCGGCTGCCGCCGGGCGACCGGCGGCAGCACCGACCACGGGAAGTTGA
This sequence comes from Nocardia sp. NPDC004068, assembly GCF_042874315.1. Classification (NCBI taxonomy): domain Bacteria; kingdom Bacillati; phylum Actinomycetota; class Actinomycetes; order Mycobacteriales; family Nocardiaceae; genus Nocardia; species Nocardia sp. NPDC004068. The sequence goes on along the minus strand of NZ_JBIAMW010000025.1, from coordinate 41,192 downwards.
TCCAGCGGTCGGTGCGCTTCCACACGTATTCGCAGTCGACCTCCGAGCGCGGCTTCTGATAGACGACCGCGCAGCGCACCTCGGAGACCTTGTCGGCGCAGAAGTCTCGCACCAGCTTGAGGGTCGCGCCCGTATCGGCGACGTCGTCGGCGACCAGGACCCGCGCCCCGGCGAGGTCGACGGCCGAGGGCACGGGCGGCAGCACGACCGGCATGTCGAGGCGCTGGTCCACGCCGGTGTAGAACTCCACGTTCATCACGTGCAGGTTCTTCACGTCGAGGGCGTAGCCGAGCGCGCCCGCGACGAACAGTCCGCCGCGGGCGATGGACAGGATCAGATCGGGTTCGAATCCGTCGGCGGCGACCTGCTCCGCCAATTCCCTGCTGGCCGTACCGAACAGGTCCCAGCCGAGCTCTTCGCGGTCGCTCATTCGGTGAAGGGTAGCCGACGCGTTATACCAGCCGGTGGCCCCCGTCGACGTGGACCACGGCTCCGGTCATGAACGGGTTGGTCATGACGGCGTGGAAGGCGGCGGCGAGGTCGTCGGGGTGGCCGACGCGGCCGCCGGGTAGGCGCTGGGCCATGGCGGTGAGGCGTTCGGTCTTGGCGTCGCCGGCGAAGTCGTTCCAGATGGGGGTGTCGACCCAGCCGGGGGAGACGGCGTTGACGCGCAGCGGGGCGAGTTCGAGGGCGAGGGCGCGGACGAGTCCCTCGAGGGCGGCGTTGGCGGTGGCGACGAGGGTGCCGCCGGGGGCCGGGCGGTAGGCCGCGATTCCCGATGTGACGGTGAGGGATTCACGCAGCACGGGGGCGGCGTGTTTGGCGACGAGCCAGGGCCCGAGGATCTTGATATCGATGACGGCGCGGGTGTCGGCCAGCGGGAACTCACGGATCGGCCCGTACCCGGTGCGCATATCGGCGGCGGTGACCACGACGTGATCGAGACTCTCGTAGCGGTCGAACAGCGCCCGCACGGAGTCCTCGTCGGCGATGTCGACGCGGTGGTGATGGAGCGATTCGTGCGGCCCGAGCGCGGCGACGGCGGCCTCGAGCCGTTCGGTGGAGCGCCCGGCGATGGTCACCTCCTGCCCGTGGTCCCGCAGGCGCGCGGCGAGCGCCAGCCCCATGCCGGAGCCGCCGCCGATGATGAGGGTGTGCGAAAGATCGGTCATGACAGCCACATTCGGGCCTGGCTGCCGGGGCAGGGAGACCGTGGGGGGCCTGGTCCTGCGAGGGCCACCCCTTCCCTTGGACTCGGACCCTCGGGCGCTCGAGGCCGCCGCGGGCCCGACGAGCCGCGGGCGGCCCCTGGCCCTGAGGGGGCCACCCCGGCGTCGTGGGGTGGGGGCAGACTGAATGCGTGAGTGATCGTCGTGTGCTGGGGGATTTTCTGCGGGCGTGTCGGGGCCGGGTGAGTCCGTCGCAGGTGGGGTTGCCGGTCGGGGCGGGGCGGCGGCAGACGCCGGGGTTGCGGCGGGAGGAGGTGGCGGCGTTGGCGGGGGTGAGCGTGGACTATTACATCCGGCTCGAGCAGGGGCGGGATACGAATCCGAGTCTGGCGGTGCTGGACGCGTTGGCGGCGGCGTTGCGGTTGACCGAGGACGAGCGGGGGCATCTGCTGGATCTGGCGCGGGCGGTGGCGGATCGGCGGCCGGGTGGGCGGCAGCCGGTGGCGGCGCGGCCGGGGTTGCTGACGTTACTGGAGTCGGTGCGGCCGACGCCGGGGTTCGTGTTGGATCAGGTGAGCAATCTGCTGGCCGCCAATCCCGAAGGGCTGCGGTTGTTGTGGGGGATCGCGGCGTGGGAGCCGCAGCGGCGCAATCTGATTCGGTACGTGTTCACCCATCCGGCGGCGCGGTCGGTGTTCGAGGATTGGGCGGGGATGGCGCGCGATTGCGTGGCGCATCTGCGGACGGTGCAGGGCCGGGATCCGGGGTCGCCGGAGCTGGCGGCGTTGACCGGTGAATTGTGCGCGGCGAGCGCGGAATTCGCGCAATTGTGGGCGCATTACGAGGTGCGGACCAAGCGGGGGGCGCGGCGGATGTTCGCCCATCCGGCGGTGGGTCGGGTCGAGTTGACCTCGGAGATCCTCACCGCGCCCGACGGTCAGCGGTTCGTCGCGTTCCAGGCCGCGCCGGGCCCGGATCGCGACGCGCTGGCCCTGTTAGGGCTGGTGGGTGATGATGTACCAGAGCACGGCCATGGTGCCGAGTACGAACAGCGGTGAGATGACCCAGGTTTCGACCTTGTTGCCGGTGCGGTCGATGAGCCCGACGCTGGTGCGGATCTTCAGCGGCCAGAACAGGCGGCAGCCGCGGTCGGTGAGGCAGTCGCCGATCAGGTGGGCGAGTGAGCCCAGGCCGACGCAGAACGGCAGCCAGGAGGGTTTGTCGGTCATCCAGTGGTCCATGACGAAGGTGCCGGAGACCGCGAGGACGGCGATGGTGGAGTAGGACCGGAAGCCGGTGCCGGGTGGGCAGAGGTTGAGGGCGCGGATGGCGAGGGCGAGCAGGAAGAACACGAGGCCGAGGGTGAACCAGCGGCCGATCCAGTGTTCGCCGGCCCAGGTGCCGTAGGCGATGGCGGCGACGAAGGCGAGGGAGTGGGTGGCGTGGCGGTGGCCGCCGGAGACGGTGGAGATGAGTTTGCAGGCGCCGTGCGAGATCGGGCCCAGCACATGCGAGATGGTGCCGCTGGGATGGTCGGCGTCGGGCAGCAGCGCGGCGCCGGCGGTGAGCAGTGTTCCCATCAGCAGGTCGACGGTGCGCAGGTGGCCTTGATGCCATGTGGGGTAGGTGAGCACCGAAAGTGGTAGCGCGGCAGCGGCTCCCGCCCATGCCAGCGCGCCACTGGTCGCATGTGAATGTCCTAGCACCGGTCGAGCCTAGTCGATCTTGGTGGGCTGTTCGGCGGGTATGGTCAGCGCGCTCCGACGATGCGCCGCAACGCGTTCAGGTCGGATTCGAGGGCGTAGAAGGTGCGCAGCGCCACCACGAATCCGACGAGCCCGCCGACGCACAGGGCGACGATGGAGCCGATGACGAGTTGTTGCTGGTGGGGGTCGAGCAGGATCAGCCCGAGGGGGACGCCGACGAGCGGAACCGACGCGGCGACACCGAGATACACGCGGATGCGGCGGATGAGGCGGCGCAGCCGGACGGCGTCGGCGGGCACGGTGTGCCCGGCGGCGACCAATCCCGGGTAGTACCAGCGTAATCCGAAGAAGGTGACGGGGAAGTAGGTGTAGACGACGGCGACGGCGGCGGCGACGAGGTTGGAGCCGACGAGGTCGACGGTGAGGCCGAGGGGCAGGTCGCCGAGGCTGTGCAGCCGCCACAGGAACAGCGCCAGGGCCGCGATCCAGCCGGTGAAGGTGGCCAGGGCGATGCGGTCGCCGCAGGCGAGGGTGTCGGCGCGGGCGCGGACGAGGGTGTCGGGGTCGAACTGCTTGCCGCGGCGTAAGCCGTTGGGCACCAAGAACATCGCGCGGCACCAGTAGAGCAGCGCGGCGGTGGCGAGGGGGTAGCCGATGACGATCAGCAGCAGGCCCAGTCGCGCGATCTGGGTGGCGGCGTGGGCGCCGAGGGTGTCGCGGATGAGGGTGAGGTTGTGTCCGGCGAGGTACACCCCGCCGAGCAGCTGTCCGAACAGGCTGGAGGGGATGACGAACGGGACGGGCCGGTTGCGCAGCCGGGCGCGCAGGGAGCGGGTGGGCGGGTCGACGAGGTCGCGGGCGGCGCGGTCCTGGGACAGTTCGAGTTGGTGGGCGAGGTCGGCGCCGCTGGGGTAGCGGTCGGCGGGGTCGGGGGACAGGCAGGTGAGCAGGGCGTGGCGCAGGACGGCGGGGGTGTCGTGGGGGAGGTCGGCCTCGTAGCGGGGGTCGATGCCGCGGCGGCGGCGGTCGATCATGGCCTGCAACGAGTGTTCCGATTCCCCGGCGCCGTGTTCGTCGTCGAAGGGGATGCGGCCGGTGAGCAGTTCCCACAGCACGACGGCGAGGGCGTAGAGGTCGCTGCGGGTGTCGAGGTCGGCGGCGCTGGCGGTGAGGGTGGGGTGGCAGGCGGCGAGTTGTTCGGGGGACATGTAGGGCAGGGAGCCGCCGAAGTAGGCGACGGGGTTGGCGCCGGGCAGGTGGCGGCTGAAGCTGATGTTGAAGTCGGCGAGTTTGGGTTGGCCGTCGGCGGTGAGCAGGACGTTGGCGGGTTTGATGTCACGGTGCAGCACGCCGCGGCGGTTGGCGTAGTCCAGGGCGGTGGCGAGGCGTGCGCCGAGCCAGGCGACGGTTTCGGGCCAGGTGAGGCGTTCGAGGTGGCTGCGGGTGGGGGAGGGTTGGGGTTCGAAGACGCCGCCGGTGGAGGCGGCGGCGTCGGTGGCCTGCAGCAGCAGGTTGCCGTCGCGGCGGGCGGTGGGGGTGCGGCGCAACAGCCGCAGCACGCCGAGCAGGGTGCCGCCGGGCACGTACTGCATGTACATGAGTTTGAGGCGGTGCTCGGTGATCTGGCGTTGGTCGAACACGCGCACGATGTGGTCGTGGTCGAGTTGGGCGAGGGTTTGGGGTTCGGTGCCGCGGTCGTGGGAGATCTTGACCGCGACGAGGCGGCTCATGGAGCGTTGGCGGGCGAGGAAGACGCGGGCGAAGCTGCCTTGGCCGAGGGGGAGCAGCAGGTCGAAGTCGTCGACGGTGGCGCCGGGGTTGATGGTGTCGAGCGCGTCGAGGGCGGTGGGGTCGGCGAGCAGGGTGGAGCGCATGCCGCGGGTGAAGCCGGTGCTGGCGTATTCGCCGGTGGCGTCGAGGTTTTCGTCGATGCGCGCCATCTGGGTGGGATAGTCGTTGCGGTATTCGGTGAGGTCGACGTCGTCGCGGCGGCTGCGGGCGGTGATCTCCTCGAAGATGAGGTCGGGGGGCAGGGGGTGGGCGGCGAGTTCGGGGAAGCGGTCGCGGTAGTCGGCGAGGCGGGGGGCGTCGGGGTCGCGTTGCCAGCGTTCGTGCAGGTCGACCTTGATCAGTTCGATGAGGGCGGTGCGGCGCAGGGCGGGTTCGGTGGGTAGGTGCGCGGACAGGTCGGGGGGTTCGCCGTCGTGGTGCCAGTGGTCGGAGAAGCGCGCGACGAGACTCGTCAACGCGGTGCGTGTCGCCGTCGCGCGGTCGGCACCGGGTTCGGGTGCGGTCGCGCCGAGGTCATGTTCCATCGTCGCTCGCTTCGCAGCTGTGGTGTCCCGGGCCCGGCCCCGAGAATATGTCATCGCTCGTGCGGGTAATCGCCGCCCGCTGGCAGCCGTTACCTCCGGGTGACATTATTTTGCATTCCGCTGTCCGGTTTCCAGTGCTGGCCTTAGTGGACGATAGCGAGATATGCTCGCGGTGAAACAGGTTCGCAGAGAAAGGGGTTGGCCCGTGTCGGTGCCCGCCGCGGTCAAGACCCACATCCAGCAGCTCGGGGGAGCGTTCATGTTCTCCCGCGAGGCCAAGGCCTACGGCGCGCGCACCGGCGTGGACGGATTCATCGGCCCCTACACCCGCGGCCGCGGCGGTGTGCTCGGGGAGGTGGATGCCGACGTCGTCACCGCCGCGTTCGGGTTCTTCCGGCCCGAAACCATCCGCGCCGCCTGGGAATCGGTGGCGATGCCCGCCGCCGAGGCCGCCGCGGCGTATCTCGGGGTGGCGCAGGACTTCGGGCGGCGCAAACTCGCCGACTTCGACGCCGCCGAGCGGCTGGCCGAGTTGCTCGAGACCGTGGCCCGCGCGGCGGACGTGGCCGGGTTGCCGTTGTTCGCCGGTTGGCGGGCGCTGCCGCTGGCCGCGGACGCGCCCGGCCGGGTCCTGCAACTGACGCACGTGCTGCGCGAGCACCGAGGCGGATCGCATCTGCTCGCGGTCCGCGCCAGCGGGATCAGCCCGATGCAGGCGGTGCTGGTCGGCGGCTCACCGCTCAGCGACGGGCCGACGCAGGCGCGGCTCTACGGGTGGCCGGAGCCGTTCGAGGAGATCGGCCCCGAGATCCGGGCGCGGTGGGAGGCGGCCGAGGAGCTCACCGATCGGCTCGTCGCCCCGGCGTTCGGGGTGCTGGACGAGCGGGACGGGAAGGAACTGGTCGAATTGGTCCACGCCGCACACGATTTCGCGCTCGGGCGGAAGTAGGGCGCTGTCGCGGGGCGTCGGCCCGTGGCCTCGAGTGCCGGAAGGCTCGGGGTCAGGGCGCGGCCGTGGTGGCGGCGGGGTCGAATCCGCCCGGCACCTCGTACACGACGCCGGTGAATGTGGCCGCGAACAGCCGCCCTGCCGAGAAGCCTTGGGCGCCACGGCCGTAACTCACCACGCTGGTGGTGCCGGGGCCGGAGCCGAGCACGCAGTACGAGCCGGGGGAGTCGACGCGCACCACGGTGCCCGACGGGTTGAACGGAACCACCGGCCGTTCCCGGGAGTCGAGGGTCAACCCGTCGGGCGCGTCACCGATGCCGAGATCCAGCAATGACTGCGGCGCACCGGGATCGCCGACCGGGATCCGGCTCACTCCCGGATTCACGAATGTCCGTGACACGTACAGGTATCCGTCGTCCCCGCCCAGCACGGCCCCGTTGGCGCTGGGGAACCGAGCCCAATCCGCCTGCGTCGCCCCGTTCGGCGTCACCCGCCCCACCAACGCCCCGAAATCATTGGTCGCGTACACGGTCCCGTCCCGAGCGACCGCCAACCCGTCCGCCGCACTCAACCCCGCCGCGAACGGCGTCACCGCCCCCGACCCCACATCCACCCGCACGATCCCCGCATGCCGCAACCCGTCCCCGACGATCACCCGCGGATCGGCCCCGTACCCCACCAAAAGCTGCCCATCGGGCGTCCACGCCAACGCCCCCGCCCCACCACTGGGCACACTGGCCACCACCACGGGCGCGGCCCCGGGGGAGTCGAACCGATACACCCGCCCCGTCACCAGATCCGTCGTATACGCCCGCCCTACCGTGTCCACGGTCAACCCCTCGAACGCGGCCCCCGGCATACTGGCCACCACCGCGGTGGGCTGTCCCGCCCCGGGACAGACGGCCGCCGCCTGAGCCGAGGGAGTACCGAACACCGTCAATCCGCCCACCGCCAGGGCCGTTATCGCGAGGGCCATCGTTCGTCTGCTGCTCATCGCATACCTTCCGGTCCGGGTTCGCTGTTGCTTGTACGACATACCCTGCGGGGAGGGTTCATTCTCGTGGATCACTCTGTGCTGCATTACTTGACATAGTGTTGATTATCGGCGTAACAACTACGGTTGTTGGTGATCTTGAAGATGGTGTTGCGCAACGGTTTTGGTTGGTGGGCACGGCCTTCCGGTCTGCCGTGGCCTCCGAGCGTGTCGGATGGCAGTCGGTTCGTCGGGTCGGCGGCGGCGTGGTTGGCCGAAGCCGCGATGTAGATATTTCTCCGTTTTCGCCCTTTCGCGGGAAATTGTCCACATACGCTCGGAGGGGTCGCTTCAGCCCCTCTTCCCCTCGATGGACACCACCCTTCTTTTCGTCACAGTGACGAAAAGAAGGGGGTTCTGTCCTGCCCAGCCCTCTGGACATACTCGTCATGATCATCGGGGTTCGGTGCCGGGATGGGAATCGGTGATCGGATTGTGTTCTCGGGCAGGCGTTCACGGACGTACTCTGATTCGCATGCTTCGTCGTCGGGTGGGCCGGTGCGCTGGTTCGGGTCGCGGTGGCGGGGAATAGTAAAGGTGGGCTCGAGTGAGCGTGAGGAGACCCGCTGATGAGCATGGAGATCATGCTGCTGCTGGTGTGCGTGGCGGCCACGTTTCTGTTGTGGTGGGCGATCGCGGCGTGTCTCGAGCGACGGGTGCGGCCCACGGCGTGGTGGCGGCGGAACAGGAAGGCCCGGAAGGCCCGGCCCCGGGTGGCGGCGCGGCCGGTGATCGATGACGGTCCCCCGGCGGTGCTCGATCACGATCTGACCGTGGAGTGGGCCGATCCGGCGCAGGTGTGGCCCGCCCTCAACGCGGAGAACGCGTTGCTGGCGGCGCGGATCTCGGGGCAGATCACGCCGATCGAGTATCGGGCGCGGGTGGCGGATCTGGCGCGACGGTGCGAACCGCATTCGGCCGCCGACAGCGAATGAGGCTGGGCGACAACGGGTTCAGTGGCGGTGCAGGGTGCCGTTGATGGCGCCGACTCCCCCGGCGGTCTCGTATTTCATGCTGCCGTCGCCGTTGAGCGTCAGGGTGGAGATCTCGCCGTCGTCGGTGCACGAGGCGCCCGGGGTCGTCAGCCGGGCCTGGAGCACGACCTGACCGCCCGAGGCGGACACGAGGGTTTCGGCGCGCTCACACGTCCCCTTGGAGACCTTCTCCGTGTTGCGTGAGGTGCCCACCTGTTCGCCGACGTTCCCGCCGTGCAAGGTGACCGTGATGTCGAAGCTCGCCAACATATCGCTCCCGGTTCCGGTCCAGGAGCCGACATAGCCCTCGGGCAGCGCCTGACCGCCCGATTCTCCGGCCGAACTCTCGGTCGCCGATTCCGTCTCCGAGGAGGCCGAGGAGGAGGTGCTCGCGGCGTCATCGCCCCCGCCGGTGAGGGAGTACGCGGCGTAGGCGCTGCCGCCCGCCACGGCCACGACGAGCACGACCGCCGCCGCCCACAGCCACGGTCTACGGGATCGCCGCCGCACCGGTTGCGGGGGCTGCGGTTCGCGCGCGTCGTGCGGGCCGGTGGTGTGCGGTCGCTGCGGCGAGTACCGATGCTCCCCCGAATCCCGGACGCCCCCAGCGATATTGGTGCGCGGTCCGGGTTGCTGCGAGGCGGCGAACGGGTGCCGCGGCCCCGAGGGCGGTGCCTGGATCGTCGGTTCGTCGCCGGGTTCCGCGAGAGGCCCAGACGGGCTGCGGAGGGGACGCGGTCCCGAGGGTGTGGGCACCGGTCGCGGCCCACTCCCCTGCTCCCCCGCCGGACTGCCCGTATCCGGTTGCGTGACAACGGTTTCCGACGGCCGATTCCACCAATCCGCCGACGCGTCCTGCGGCCGGACCACGGTCGGTGCGGGCTCCCCCGCCGCCCGCACCGTCGGCGCGGCCCGCCGATCCTGCCCGCCGCCCGTGTCGTCGTGAACGCCGGTCCCGCTCTCGACCGCGCCCGACTCCCCCACTGCGCCGCCCAATCCCTGGCCGCCCGTGTCGAATCCGGGCTCCGCCCCGCCGTCGAGATCCAGCAGTTCCACCGCCAGCCGCCCGATGTCCTCGGCGATCGCCCCGGGCAGCCACCCCCGCGCCGGAACCGGCCCCCACGCCAGCGCCCGCTCGAGCACCTGCTCGATGGTGGGCCGCTGCCCCGGCTCCTTGGCCAGGCACGCCTCGAGCAGCCCGCGCATCGTGTCGGGGGCTCCGTCGAGTTGCGCGGGTTGGGCGACCACCCGCCACAACAGGGCCACCGGGTCGCCGTCGCCGAACGGTCCGGTCCCGGTGGCCGCGAACGCGAGCACGGCCCCGAGCGCGAAGATGTCGGCGGCGGGGCCGACCGGGGCGGTGCCGGTGATGCGTTCGGGGCACAGGTAGCCCGGTGATCCGATGACCTGTCCGGTGGTGGTGAGGTTGACGTCGTCGGCGGCGCGCGCGATCCCGAAGTCGATGACGCGGGGCCCGTCCATGGTCAGCAGCACGTTCGATGGTTTGAGGTCGCGGTGGACGAGTCCGGCGGCGTGGATGTCGATCAAGGCGCGCGCCAGGCCCACGGTGAGCGCGCGCAGTGACGGTTCGGGCAGCGGCCCGTGGTTGGCGATGGCGGTGCCGAGGTCGGGTCCGGCGACGAATGCCGTTGCCAGCCAGGGGTGTTCGGCGTCGACGTCGGCGTCGAGGACGGGGACGGTGTAGCGGCCGCCGACGCGGCGGGCGGCGGCGACCTCGCGGCGGAACCGGATCCGGAATTCGCCGTCGTCGGCGAGGTCGGGGCGGACGACCTTGACCGCGACGGTGCGCCCGCCGCGGGTGCGGCCCAGATAGACCCGGCCCATGCCGCCCGCGCCGAGGATGCCCAGCAGCCGGTAGTCGCCGAGCGCCACCGGATCGTCGTTGCCCAACGGGCGCATGGTGTGTCCTTCCGCTACCGCGTTCCTGCCGATCCCACACGAGCGCCGGGACTTCGGCAACCCCGCGGGAGTTCAGTATGGCCGCGCGGCACGCTGCGCCTGCGGGTGTCGGCTTACCCGCGGTGGTCGGCTCCGGGCAGGATCGCCTGGGGCGCTCGGCCCTGATCGGAACCCGGTGGTGGGCATGGCCGTACAGGGTGTCCTCGGGCGAGCCCGATGCTCGGTTCTGGCGCTGAAGGTGGTTCGCCATTCGTGACCGGCGAGGATTCGGTCGATCGGGTCGAGCGGGTATGCCATCGGCGGGAAGTCGGCGCCGTCGTGATGGTCGAGCAGCGCCCGCACGTCGGGGTGCAGCGCGAAGCCCTGGACAGCTTCCGGATACGCGATCCGCTCGACGGTGGCGCCGGGTCGCAGGGTCACGGCGCTTTGGGGATCTCGCCCGTAACGTTCGCTGCCGCAAAGCGATTCGCGGGGTGAGGTCTTTCGGTGCGGAGGGGGCGCGATGGTGGTCGGTGGGGAAAGGCGCCGGGAGTGGGTGCGGTTGGTGGTGGGTGTTCTGGTCGCGGTGGGGTTGGTGGTGGCGGCGGTGATGTTGTTGAGCGGGCGGGGGACGCGGCCCGCCTACGATCCGGTGGTGCCGTTGCCTGTGGTGGTGTCGCCGTGGATGAGCGCGTCGTCGGGGCCGTCGCCGATGTGAGGGTGCTCAGCCGTGGTAGCGGCGGTAGACGCGGGCCGCGCCGGGGTGCAGGCCGATGCCGTCGGTGCCGATGAGGGAGCGGACGTCGAGGAATTGGGTGCCGGCGGCGACGGCGGGGACGAGGCGGTCGGCGTGGGTGATGAGCAGTTCGGTGAGGGCGTCGGCGGTGTCGTCGGGCAGGGCGGGGGTGGTGACGAGCAGGTTGGCGACGCCGATGGTTTGCACGGCGGGGGTGGCGGGGTAGGCGTCGGCGGGGATGATGACGCGGTCGTAGAGGTAGCCGAAGCGGTCGCGCATGGGTTGGGCGAGGGCGCCCATGTCGATCAGGCGCAGGGAGCGGGGCACGTCGAGCAGCGCGGTGGGTACTCCCCCGGCCCACAGCAGGGCGTCGGCGGTGCGGTCGGTGAGGGCGGTGACGGCGTCGCGCAGGGCGAGGTGGGTGACGGTGAGGTCGGTGTCGGGGTCGAGGTCGGCGGCGCGGAGCAGGCGTTCGCCGGTGAAGGTGGCGCCGGAGCCGGGTGCGCCGAGGCTCAGGCGCGCGCCGCGTAGTTGGCGGATGTCGGTGAGGGGTGCGTCGGCGCGGACGGCGAGTTGCAGGTAGTTCTCGTAGACGCGGCCGATGGCGGTGAGGTGGTCGGGGGTGTGTTGGGCGGCGTCGGCGAGGGTGAGGGCGGCGTCGGCGTCGCCGCGGGTGAGCAGGTCGAGGTTGGCCAGCGAGCCCATGGTGGTGACGGGGTGGATGCGGATGGTGGCGGTTTCGGCGGCGACGTCGGCGAGCATGGCGGTGAACGCGTGGTAGAAGCCGCCGACCTCGCCGGCGGCGACGCGGACGGTGGGTGGGGTGGCGGGTCCGCAGCCGGTGAGCAGGGCGGCGCCGAATCCGGTTGCGGCGGTGAGGAATCGGCGGCGGTTCGGGGTCATGCGGGGGCCTTGGGGAGTTCGACGACGACGGCGAGTCCGTGGGGGTGGACGGGTCGCACGGTGAGGTGGCCGTGGTGGGCGGTGGTGAGGGCGGCGGCGATGGGCAGGCCGAGTCCGGAGCCGCCGGCGGTGGCGGTGGAGCCGCGGAAGAAGCGGGTGGTGAGGTGGTCGAGTTCGTCGGCGGGGACGCCGGTGCCGTCGTCGCTGACGGTGAGGGTGACGGTGGTGTCGGCGGGGGTGAGGGTGAGGTGGGTGTGGGCGCCGGGTCCGGCGTAGCGGCAGGAGTTGGACAGGGCGACGTCGAGGATCTGGGCGAGGACGTCGGCGGGGACGGCGACGTCGATGCCGGTGGGGGTGGTGTCGGCGGTGAGGTGTTGTCCGGCGTGGTCGAAGGCGGTGTGCCAGGCGTCGAGGCGGTCGTCGATGACGCGGGCGGCGTCGCAGTGGTCGTCGGCGCCGGGGCGGTCGTGGTCGTGGCTGCCTTCGGCGACGGCGAGGTCGAGCAGGCCGTCGAGCAGGCCGGTGAGGCGTTCGGCTTCGGTGACGGCGCCGTGGAAGGTGGCGGCGGCGTGGGCGGGGATGGCGGGTTCGAGGGAGTCGAGTCGAATGGTCAACGCGGCGAGGGGGTTTCGCATGGCGTGGGCGGTGTCGGCGACGAGTTGGCGTTGGGCGCGTTGGGAGTCGAGGACCGCGGCGGCCATGGTGTCCACCGAGGCGGCGACGGCGAGGATCTCCGGGGGTCCGCTGTGGGGGTGGGTGGTGGGGGTCGCGGGGCCGGGGCGGGGGGTGGGCAGCGACGCGGTCAGGGCGGCGACGGCGGTGGACAGGTCCGCGAGGGGGCGCAGCACCCAGCGGGCGAGCAGGAGCGCGAGCGCGGTGAACAGGGTCATGGCGACGAGGGCGCCGCCGCCGACGATGCCCCAGGTGCGCAGGATGTCGGCGCGGGCGGGGGCGGTGGAGGCGGCGATGAGGACCGCGCCGTGGACCTGGACGCCGGTGCCGATGGGTCGGGCGATGAGCACGGTGGTGGGTGTCCACGGCAGCAGTTGCGCGATGGGTGCGGGGCGTTGGTTGCGGCGGGCGGCGGCGAGCGCGGCTTGGACGCCGGTGTCGGTGGGGTCGACGCCGGCGTTGACGAGGGGTTGGCCGCGGGCGTCGACGACGAGGACGGGTTCGCCGTAGAGCTGGTGGTAGCGGCCGACTTCCGCGGCGAGGGCGTGGGTGTCGCCGCTTTCGGCGGCGGTGTCGGCGAGGGTGGCGAAGCGGTCGGCGTCGCCGGTGCGGCCGGCGACGAGTTGCTGGGTGCGGCTGGTGGCGGCGATCGAGCACAGGGGTGCGGCGAAGGCGAGGACCGCGATGGTGGCGAACGCGGTCAACGCCACGAGCAGGCGTCGTCTCATTCGCCCCAGCGGTATCCGTAGCCGCGGATGGTGGTGATCAGGCCGGGGCGGTCGAGTTTCTGGCGCAGTCCGGCCATGTGCACGTCGAGGGAGCGGGAGACCGCGACGAACGCGTCGCCCCAGATGCGGTCCATGAGTTGTTGGCGGCTGACGGCGGCGCCGGGGCGTTCGACGAGGGCTTCGACGAGTTCGAATTCCTTGGCGGTCAACGCGATCGGTTGCCCGGCGACCTCGACGCGGCGGGCGGCGAGGTCGACGCGGACGTCGCCGGTGACGACGAGGCGGGGGGCGGGTTCGGTGGCGGCCTGGGCGCGGCGGGTGACGTTCTCGAGGCGGGCGAGGAGTTCGGCGATGCGGGGTGGTTTGATGACGTAGTCGTCGGCGCCGCCGCGCAGTCCGCGCACGATGGAGCGTTCGTCGCTGCGGGCGGTGAGGATGACCACCGGCACCGGGCTGACCTCGCGCAGTTGGCGCAGGACGTGCAGGCCGTCGCCGTCGGGCAGGCCGAGGTCGAGGATGACCGCGTCGTAGCCGCGGTGGGCGATGAGCAGGTCCTGGCCGCGGCGGAGGCGTTTGGCGTGGTGGCCGCGGACGGTCAGCGCCTCCACCAGTGCGTCGCCCACCCCGTCGTCGTCCTCCACCACTGCCAACCGCACCGCGCCAGGTCTCCACATCGTCGGCGAATCGTCCGAAGGGCGATGGTAGCGTCCCGGCGGGTTGGCCGAGCGGTAACCGGGTGGGTTCACGAGTGTGCTCGCGCGGGGTGGGTGGCGGGGTCGGTGTCGTCGAGGGGGGATCGGTGGGAGGTTTCGCGCATGAACCAGTAGGTGAGCAGGGAGATGGCGATGGCGGCGGAGACGTACCAGAAGAACCAGGATTCGTGGCCGATCTGTTTGAGGCGCAGCGCGAGGGTTTCGGCGGTGCCGCCGAAGAGGGCGGCGGTGAGCGCGTAGGGCAGGCCGACGCCGAGGGCGCGCACGCGGGTGGGGAACAGTTCGGCTTTGACGACGGCGTTGATGGAGGTGTAGCCGGTGATGACGATCAGGGCGAGCATCATCAGCGCGAACGCGGCGAGGGGGTTGCGGGTGTGGCCGAGGACGGTCATCAGCGGGACGGTGCCGAGGGTGCCGGCGATGCCGAAGAACAGCAGCAGCGCGCGGCGTCCGACGCGGTCGCTGAGCGCGCCGGCGAGGGGTTGCAGCACCACGAACACCAGTAGGGCGAGGAAGTTGATCCACGCGACGGTCGGTTTCGCGATGCCCGAGGTGTTGATCATGAATTTCTGCATGTAGGTGGTGTAGGTGTAGAAGGCGATGGTGCCGCCGAGGGTGAGGCCGACCACGAGCAGGCATTCGCGCGGGTAGCGCACCAGCACCCGCAGCGATCCGCGGGTTTCCGATGACGCTGTGCGCGAAGGGTTTTCGGGGACTGTTTGGGCCTCGAACGCCGCGGATTCGTCCATGCCGCGGCGCAGCAGCATGACGATGATCGCGCCCAGCGCGCCGACGGCGAACGGGACGCGCCATCCCCAGTCGGTCATCTGGGTGTCGGTGAGCAGCTGCTGCAACACGATCTGCACCGCGAGCGCGACCAGTTGCCCGCCGACGAGGGTCACGTACTGGAAGCTCGAGTAGTAGCCGCGGCGGCCCGGGGCGGCGACCTCCGACAGATATGTTGCGCTGGTGGCGTATTCGCCGCCGACGGACAGTCCTTGCAGCAGTCGCGCCGCCAGCAGCAGGGTCGGGGCGGCGACGCCGATGCGGTGGTGGCCGGGGGTGAGCGCGATGAGCAGCGAGCCCGCGGCCATCACCGTGACCGACAGGGTGAGTGCGGCGCGGCGGCCGAACCGGTCGGCGTAGCGGCCCAGCAGCCAGCCGCCGAGGGGCCGCATGAGGAATCCGACCGCGAACACCGCCGCGGTCGACAGCAGTTGCGCGGTCGAATCGCCTTGCGGGAAGAACGTTTTCGCGAAGTAGACGCTGAAGGCGGTGTAGACGTACCAGTCGTACCATTCGATGAGGTTGCCGAGGGATCCGCGCAGGACGTTGGCGACGACGCGGCGTTCGCTCACCGGCTGGCCCGAACTCACGTGACCTCCCTCGGATCGCGGCGCGCGGCTCGCGTCGCCGGTCCGATCACTGTGGCCGGGCCCGCCGCGGCGGCGACAGTCCCGTCGCGGATTCCTTACAGTCGCTTAGGACGCCGGGGACACCGCGGGGATCTCGCCGGTGCGCGGGACCGTGGTGCCGCGCAGCGACGCGCCGACGGTCTCGCGCAGGTACAGCCACGCCACGATCCCGACGACGCAGGCGCCGACGGTGTAGAAGGCGGGGAACAGCGTCCAGCCGGTGCGGTCGATGACGGCCTCGTTCACCAGGGGCGCGGTGCCGCCGAACGCGGCGGTGGACACGTTGTAGGCCAACGCCATTCCCGCGTACCGCACGTGGGTGGGGAAGATCGCGGGGAAGGTCGCCGAGATCGTCGACAGCTGCGGCACGTACAGCACGCCCAGCACCACGAATCCGAGGATCGCCCAGCCGGTGCCCTGCCCCATCAGCCAGTACATCGGCACCGCGAGCACCGCCAGCCCGATCAGCGACACCAGCCACATCGGGCGGCGTCCGATCCGGTCGGAGAGGCCGCCGCCGAGCGGCAGCAGCAGCATGATCACCAGCTGCCCGATCAGCATCATCGCGGTGGTGGTGGTGTCGGACAGGCCGATGGTCTTGTTGAGGTAGGTGGGCTGGTAGGCGAGCAGGGTGTAGTTGACGACGTTGAGCGCCACCACGAGTCCGCCGAGGGTGAGCAGTTCGCGGTGGTAGTCGCGGACGAGGGTGAGCAGGCTGCCGGTGGGCTGGTTGTCGTCCTGGGCGACCTCGGTGAAGATCGGGGATTCGCTCAACCGCACCCGCAGATACCAGCCGATCAGCCCCAACGGCACCGCCAGCAGGAACGGGATGCGCCACCCGTAGGTGTCCATCGCGTGATCGGACAGCAGCACCTGGCACAGCAGCACCACCGCCGACCCGCCGACGAATCCGGCGAGGGTGCCGAATTCGAGGAAGCTGCCGAAGAACCCGCGCCGCTCGCGTTGCGCGGATTCGGCGATATAGGTGGCGGCGCCGCCGTATTCGCCGCCGGTGGAGAACCCCTGCACGACCCGCAGCGTGATCAGCAGGATCGGCGCCCACACCCCCGCGCTCGCGTGGGTGGGCAGCACCCCGATCAACCCGGTCGCGGCGGCCATCAACAGAATCGTGGTGGCCAGCACCGCTTTCCGGCCCACCCGGTCCCCCAGCGGCCCCCACACCATCCCGCCCAGCGGGCGCAGCAGGAACGAGATCGCGAACCCGAGCAGCGTGCCCAGCGTCCCGAGATGCCCGGGGAAGAACGCGTCGGTCAGATATCCGGCCGTCGCCGCGTACACACCGTAGTCGTACCATTCGGTCGCGTTGCCCATCGCGGCCGCGGCCACCGACCGCCGCTGCGGCACGGGCTGTGGTTCGTGGTCCTCCACGGCTTACCCCTTCGATCCGGGCCGGTGCGATTCGTCCACACCGGCACGGAAAGGGCATGTACCCGGCCGCCGCACCGGGCAAACAAGGCGTGAACCCCCGCGACCGCCCCCGCAACCCCGCCCAACTGCGACAACACCCGCCATTGTGACGGTCGTCACAGTAGCGGGAATCGGGGTGATCGTGTACAAGGACGGCCGGGCCGCTACCCGTCCAGCTCGGCGAAATCGACCACGGCCGGGAACGGACTCTCCAGCAACAACGTCGCCTCGTGCGCCTCGGCCAACCGGTACACCCGGCTCGCCCAATCCAGCCGGTACTCCTGGATCATCTTCACGTACAGTTCGCTGTCCAGGTGCACGATCAGGTAGACCGCGATGCCCTCGTAGGCGTACTCGGCGAGCTTGTCGACGGTATCGGTGTAGCCCGACCCCGGGGAGACGACCTCAACGACCAGCAGCGCCTCGGCCGTGGTCAGTTTCGTGCCGCGCTCGACGCACCGGTACACGGTCACATCCGGGCGACGGAACGACAGCGGCCGGTCTCGACGCCGCGTGAAACGCACATCCACATCCGTGGACACCCGGGTGCACGGCTCGTCGGGCGCGGCGGCCTCCAGGCGGGTGGCCAGCCTGCGGGCGATGTCGCTGTGTTCGGCCGAACCAGGTTGGCGCAGAACGACTTTCCCGTCGATGACCTCGATCGGCTTGCGCGCGTGCGAGGGCAGCGCGTCGTACTGATCCTCGGTGATCGCCAGCACCTGCGGATCATTCGCCCACACCGGCACAACGGTCATCGGCCCTCGCTCCGCGCAGAACTCACCGGTCCCGAACATCCTACGGCGACAACCTGATCGGCTCCGCCACCGGCGAGTCAGGCGATCTTCACCGTCAGCGACGGCACCCCCAGCGCCCGCGCCACATGCGTGGCTTCCTCGCGCAGCGCGTCCTGGTCCGGGCGTGCGCCGTCGAACAGCGTGGCCGTGAGGGTCGTGTCGGTGACCTCCCAGGTGCCCGCGATGCGGCCGCGGACGAGGACGAGGGGGGAGATCCAGCCCGCGGTGCGGCTGATCGCGGGGCGGTGGGCGGCGGGGAGGAGGGCGGTGTCGGCGGTGCCGGGGGCGAGGAGGTATTGGTCGAAGGGGCCGAGCAGGTGCACCGAGTCGGTGGGGGTGGTGGTGGCGAGGGTGTCGGCGTCGGCGGTGTGGCACCAGGCGCGGCGGCCCTCGACGTCGACCTCGGTGAGGTCGGGGCCGAGGGCCGAGAACCATTGGCGGACGGTCTTTTTCGGGTGGGCGCCGCGGGCGAGCCAGGCGGTGAAGGCGTCCTCGGTGGCGGGGCCGTGGGCGCGCAGGTACGCGGCGAGCACGCGCGGGCCCGCGTCGGCGGGATCGGGCAGGCCGGGCCAGTCGGGCAGTAGGTCGGCGGGGCGGGCGAAGGTGACGGTGGTGCCGCGCAGCGGGCCGTGGCACAGCACGCCCTGCCAGGCCAGGGGTTTGAGCAGCGCGCCCCAGCCCGACCCGAGCTCGGCGCCCAGACGATGCCACCGCGGGTCCGCCAGCAGCTCGGCCACCAGCTCCGCGCGGGACAATGCCCGGCCGTCGAGGACCGCGCCGACCGCGTCGGCCAGCGCCGCCACCTCCGCGGGGCTCGCTCCGAAGTTCTTCTGCCACGACGGCTTCTCCCAGGTGCGTGCCGAGGCCAGCAGCGACAGCGCCGCCGCCGCGAAGGGGGGTGTCATCGCGTGCAGGGTGCCGCGCATCGCCCACGTCTTCACCAGACGCCCGGCTCCTAACGCGGCCGCCACCCCGCCCGGCGCGGCGCTCGAATGCCGCAGCGCCACAGCCGTTTCCGCGGCCGAGGCCACCTGGGCCTGCACCCCGCACAACCGGTCGGCCACCGCCACCGCGTCCGCGTCGCCGCGCAGGGCCACGAACTGCCGCCGCAACCGCCACGCGAACACCTGATCCCAACTCACCCGCACCCGGCCACTGTAGAACCCGGCACCGACACCACGACCGGAGCAATCGGCCAGCAGCCGAGACCCGGCTTCGCCGCAACCCACCGAACAGCCCGGTCACCCACCCTGCGCCCCGACTCAGGCGTTGCTAGCCTGTCGCTGTGACTCCGCAACCCACCGACTCCCCCGAGCCGTTCTGGAATCTGGAGACCCGGCTCGCGTCCGCCCTGCTGATCCTGGCCGGATTCATCGGCGCCGCCGCCTACACCCACTCCGCGGGCTACTTCGTCACCTTCATGACCGGCAACTCCGAACGCGCCGTGCTCGGCGGCTTCCTCGGCGACGCGGCCCTGGCCATCGGCGCGGCCGGGCTCATCGCGTGCTTCCTCGGCGGGGTCGTGGTCGCCTCGCTGTGCCGCCGCCACTGGTGGCGCAACCACCCGCACGGCGCGACCGTGCTCACCACCGCCGCGCTGATCGCCGCCGCCCTGGTCGACTCGGTGCTGTACTGGAACGACAACGACCTCGGCCTGACCCCGATCCTGTTCGTCGCGTTCGGGATGGGCGCGCTCAACACCTCCTTCGTCCGCGGCGGCGAGGTATCGATACCGGTCACCTACGTCACCGGAACCCTGGTGAAGATGGCCCAGGGCATCGAACGCCACCTCGCGGGCGGCACCCACCGCGACTGGCTCGGCTACGCCGTGCAATGGGGGTCGTTCATGCTCGGCGGCCTCGTCGGTGTCGTCGTCGCCGGCCGCGACATGCTCTTCGCCGCCGTCGTCGGCTCCCTCATCGTCGCCGTCTACACCTGGCTGGCCGACCTGCGCTGGTCGCGGCGCGCCAACGCGCGGCTACCGTAACCGCTTGGGCCGCTTGTCCATCAGCCGCAGGATCAACGGCGTGAAGATCAACTGCATCGCCAGATCCATCTTCCCGCCCGGCACCACGATCGAATTCGGCCGCGACATGAACGAATCGTGCAGCATCGACAACAGATACGGGAAGTCGATCACCTTCGGATCGGCGAACCGGATCACCACGAACGACTCGTCCGCCGTCGGAATCGACCGCGCGATGAACGGATTGGACGTGTCCACCGTCGGCACCCGCTGGAAGTTCACATACGTGCGGGAGAACTGCGGGCAGATGTAGTTCACGTAATCGGGCATCCGCCGCAGGATCGTATCGATCACCGCCTCCGAGGAGTAGCCGCGTTCGGTCTTGTCGCGGATCACCTTCTGAATCCACTCCAGATTGATGATCGGCACCACCCCCACCAGCAGATCGGTGTAGCGGGCCACATCCACCTCCCCGCACACCGCCGCCCCGTGCAACCCCTCGTAGAACAGCAGATCGCTGCCCGGCGCGAGCTCCTCCCACGGGGTGAACGTCCCCGGTTGCTGCCCATAGGGTTTCGCCTCGGCCTCGTCGTGCAGATAGCGGCGCACCATCCCCACCCCGGACTGGCCGTAGTCGCGGAACAACGTCTCCAACTCCGTCAGCAGATTCGCCTCCGGCCCGAAATGGGAGAAATGCAGATCCCGGTTCTGCTCGGCCGCCAGCATCGCCGCCTTCATCTCGCCGCGGTCGTAGCGGTGGAACGCGTCCCCCTCCACGATCGCCGCGGTGAGCCCCTCCCGGCGGAAGATCTCACAGAACGTGCGGGTGACACTGGTCGTGCCCGCCCCCGAGGATCCGGTGATGGCGACGACGGGATGCTTGAACGACATCGAACCTCCACTGCGGCAACACGATTCAGTGACGGGCGGGCCGGAACAACGACCGCGTCCCGAACAGCGACGCGTCGAAACTCGGCCCCTCCTCCGGTTCGCGGTGATAGCGCTCGATGCGCTCGACCTCGTGACGCGACCCCACGATCAACGGCACCCGCTGATGCAACCCGGTCGGGGTCACCTCCAGCACCCGCTCGTGCCCGGTGCTGGCCGCCCCACCGGCCTGCTCCACCACCAGCGCGATCGGATTCGCCCCGTACAGCAACGACACCCGCCCCGGAGCGCGGGTGTCGTACGGGTACAGATACACCCCGCCGCGGGTCAGGATGTGGAACACGTCGGCCACCAGCGACGCCACCCACCGCATGTTGAAATCACGCCCCCGCGGCCCCTCGGCGCCCTCCAGGCATTCGCCCACATACCGGCGCACCGGCCGCTCCCAGAACCGTTCGTTGGCGGCGTTGATCGCGAACCCCGAGGTGTCGGGCGGGATGCGCATGCGTGGATGGGTGAGCACGAACGCCCCCACCTCCCGATCCAGGGTGAACCCGTCCACCCCGCTGCCGGTGGTCAACACCAGCATCGTCGCCGGGCCGTAGAGGGTGAACCCCGCGCACACCTGCGCCGCCCCCGGTTGCAGGAAGTCCGTCGCGCGCACCTCCCGCCCCTCCGGGGCCCGCAACACACTGAAGATCGTGCCCACCGGCAGATTCACGTCGATGTTCGACGACCCGTCCAGCGGATCGAACACCAGCAGGTACTTCCCGCGCCGGAATTCGGCGGGCACCGGATGAAACCCGTCCATCTGCTCGGACAACAACCCCGCCAACGGCCCGGTCCACTGCGATTCGGCGATGATGATGTCGTTGGCGATCGCGTCCAACCGCCGCCGCCCCGGCGCGGACGCAGCCTCGTCGTCGCGTTCGCCGAAGGACCCGGCGATGCGCCCGCGCGTCACCCGATTGGCGACGATCTTGGTGGCGGTGGCGACCACGTTGATCAACGCCGAGAACTCCCCGGACGATCCGGGATGGCGATGCTCCTGATCGATGGTGTAGCGGGTCAACGTCACCAGGCCCTCGGGCATGACGTGTGCCTTTCTGCTCAGCCCGACGCGGCGAACACGCTCGAACCGTGCACATCCGCCGCGGTCAGGGTCATCAGGTCCGCGCGGCGCAACGGCCGCCCCAACTCGATCAGCCGTTTGGCCTGCCGCAACCGGCACCGGTCCAGCGCGTTGCGGACACTGCGCGCGTTGGCGAAGCGCGGGCGCGCCATCCGCAACCGCAGATACTGCGCGAACGCCGCGTTCGCGTCGGCGTCGAACCGGAAATTCTGTTGCGCCACCATCAGTTCCGCGATCGCCAGCAACTCCTCGGGGCTGTAGTCGGGGAACTCGATGTGATGGGCCACCCGCGAGGACAGGCCCGGATTGGCGGAGAAGAAGGTCTCCATCCGATCCGGATACCCCGCGAAGATCACCACCAGGCTGGTGCGTTCGGTCTCCATCTCCTGCAACAGGATCTCGATCACCTCCTGCCCGTAGTCGCGTTCGTTCTCCGGCCGGAACAGGTAGTACGCCTCGTCGACGAACAACACCCCGCCCGCGGCCTTGGCCAGGGCCTCCTTCGTCTTCGGGGCGGTGTGCCCGATGAACTGCCCCACCAGATCGTCGCGGGTCACCGTGTGCACCTTGGGTTTTCGCAGATAGCCCAGCGCGTGCAGCATCTCCGCCATCCGCAACGCCACCGTCGTCTTGCCCGTGCCCGGGCCGCCGGTGAAACTCATGTGCATCGTCGGGCGCGTCGACGACAGCCCGAAGCGGGCGCGGGCCCGATCGATCAGCAGCAGCGCCGCGATCTCACGCACCCGCCGCTTCACATTCGCCAACCCCACCAGCTCCGCGTCCAACCGCGCCAGGGTCGCCTCCACATGCGTGGCGGCGTCGTCGGCGGCCAGGTCCAGCTCCGCGTCCTCACCCAGCGGCGGCGGCGTCTCCACCTCCGCCGCGGCCGGTGCGGTGCCCGGCCGGTGCAGGCGAAACCCGGTGTCGGACATGGCGTTCCCGCTCACAGCGGATCCTGCCCGTAGCGGGCGCCCGCGGGGGCGTCGGTGGCGTAGGCGTGCAGCTGATAACGCTGGCGGCGGTCGTCGCCGTCGGTGCGCGTGAGCCGGAACCCCGGCTCGGTCGGCGGGCGCGCCACCAGGAAACTCAACGCCGTGGTCTGGCGCCCGTAGCGGGCGTCGTAGGCGGTGAGGCGAATGTAGTGGCGCGGGAACGTGGCCCGGCAGGCCGCGATCTCCGCCAGCACCCCGTCGGGTTCGTCCAGATCGAACAACGGCAGCCCCCACATCTCCCAGTACACGTTGCGCGGATGCGGATCGTCGGTGTACTCGATCGACACCGGCCAGTTGTTCAGCAACGCGTAGCGCACCTGCGCGGCGATCTCGTCGTCGGTGAACGCGGGCAGATGCGAGAACGTGCCCTGACGCAGAAACATTGCGACTCCTCGGGTTTCGGCGGATCTCAGCGGCTCGCCGTGGGCACGGCGTCCGGGGCGTCGGTGGAGGTGTAGTCGAAGGTCACATCCCCCCACGTCGCGAGCGCGACGTCCAGCGGCCGCGACGCCGCCGCGGCGCGGCGCAGCACCTCCGGCCCCTCCGCGAGCAGATCCCGGCCCTCGTTGCGGGCCTTGACCACCGCCTCGAGCGCGACCCGGTTGGCCTCGGCGCCCGCCGCGATGCCCAGCGGATGCCCGATCGTGCCGCCCCCGAACTGCAGGATCACATCGTCGCCGAACAGATCCAGCAACTGATGCATCTGCCCGGCGTGGATGCCGCCCGAGGCCACCGGCATCACCCCCGGCAGGCTCGCCCACTGCTGATCGAAGAAGATCCCGTTCACCGGGTTGGCGGGAATGTGGTTGTCGCGCAACGTGTCGTAGAACCCGCGCACCGTGTGCGGGTCGCCCTCGAGTTTCCCGATCACCGTGCCCGCGTGCAGATGATCCACCCCGATCAACCGGCACCACTTGGCCAGCACCCGGAAACTCACCCCGTGGGTCTTCTGCCGCGTATAGGTGCTGTGCCCGGCCCGATGCAGATGCAGCAGCATCCCGTTGCGGCGCGCCCAGTGCGACATCGACTGCATCGCGGTGTAGCCGACGGTCAGATCCATCATGATGATCACGCTGCCCAGCGATTTCGCGAACTCGGCGCGCTCGTACATGTCCTCCATCGACGCCGCGGTGACATTGAGGTAATGGCCCTTCAATTCCCCGGTTTCGGCGGCGGCGCGGTTCACGCCCTCCATGGCGAACAGGTAGCGATCACGCCAGCGCATGAACGGCTGGGAGTTGATGTTCTCGTCGTCCTTGGTGAAATCCAGCCCACCCTTGCACGCCTCGTACACCACCCGCCCGTAGTTGCGTGCCGACAGACCGAGTTTCGGTTTCACCGTCGCCCCCAGCAACGGCCGCCCGTACTTGTTGAGATACTCCCGTTCCATCACGATCCCGTGCGGGGGACCGGGGAAGGTCTTCACATACGCGATCGGGATCCGCATGTCCTCGAGCCGCAACGCCGCCAGGGGTTTGAACCCGAACACGTTCCCGATCACCGACGAGGTGAGGTTCGTGATCGACCCCTCCTCGAACAGATCGAGATCGTAGGCCACATAGGCGAAGTACTCACCCGCGCGGCCGGGCACCTCCTCCACCCGATAGCATTTGCCGCGATACCGGTCGTGCGCGGTCAACCGGTCGGTCCACACCACAGTCCATGTGGCCGTGGACGATTCGCCCGCCACCGCCGCCGCGGCCTCCACCGGATCCACCCCCGCCTGCGGGGTCACCCGGAACACCGCCAGCACATCGGTGTCCGACGGCTGATAGTCCGGATCGTAATATCCCATCGACGCATAGGATTGAACGCCGGGATCCCACCGGTCTTTTCCCTCGGCCATCGTTCCTCCCGGAGCTGGGGTCGCCTCACCGTGCCGATTCAGCATGCGGGCGCACCGGTCGGAGGGACAATCCGATTGTTCCTCGTCTCGCTCAACCGAATCGTTGAGTTTGCTACCGTCTGTGGATGGGAACCGTGAGCGCGGTCCGCATGCAGACCTTCCTCGCCGTGGCCCGCCACGCCTCCATCCGCCGCGCCGCCGCCCAACTGCACATCACCGAGGCCGCCGCCTCCGCCGCGGTCGCCCACATCGAAAAACAGTTGGGCGCCAAGCTGATCGCCAAATCCGGGCGCGGCATCACCCTCACCGAAGCCGGCCGCGTCTACGCCGAATACTGCCGCAGCATCCTCGGTTTGATGAACGAGGCCCACGCCGCGGTGCGCCGCGCCGAAACCGGGCGGCTGCGCATCGGCGTCGTCGCCACCGCCGGGGAATACGTGCTGCTGCGGCTGCTGGCGTCGTTTCGCGACCGCTACCCCGACATCGAGGTCGGGCTGTCCATCCACCCCCGCGACCTGCTGTTCATCGAATTACAGCACCACGAAACCGATCTCGTCATCGCCGGGCGCCCGCCGCGCGACACCGGGCTGATCGTGCGCGCGCGCCGCCCCAGCCGCCTCGTCGTCGTCGGCGCCCCGCACCGCTGCCCCGACCCGCGCACCGCCACCTGGCTGCTGCGCGGGCAGGGCTCGGGCACCCTGGAAACCACCCTCGCCCTGCTCGACCGTCTCCAGATCCGCCCACCCGCCCTCACCCTCGGCACCCACGGCGCGGTGCTCGCCGCCGCGCGAGAAGGGTTGGGCGTCACCCTCATCCACAGCGACGCCGTCGAAACCGACCTCGCCGAGGGCACCCTCGTCGCCCGCCCCGTCGACGGCACCCCCCTCGACCGCCCCTGGCACGCCGTCACCACCCGCACCCCCACCCCCGCCGCGCGACTGTTCATCGCCCACATCATCGACCCCGACCAGGTCGGCGCCCACGCCTTCCACCCCTGCGGGCCCCGCACCTGACCCGTCGAAAACCGTTGCCGGTCAGCGTGATTCGCGCATGCTGGACGCCGCGTCACCGCCGACCTTCGATGTCCCGGCCGCGCGCACCGCGGGCGCGTTCACCACCCACGACGCCACCAACGCCACGACCGCCAGCGCCCCCACCACGAGGGTGAAGGTGATCCCCGCGGTGCGCAGCCCCCACCACCGCACCGCCAACCCCTCACCCACCACCGGCACCGAGATCGCCAGGTAGGCAACGACGAACAACGTCGAGATCACCTCCGCGCGCCGCTGCGCGGGAGCCGCCTCCGCCAGCGCGCGCACACTCTTGGAGAACGTCACCCCCTGCCCCGCCCCGGCCACCACCGCCCCCGCCACCAGCCACACCCACGACCCCGCCAGCAACGCCACCAGAATCCCCCCGATCCCCACCACCAGCACCCCACAGCCCGCCACCAACGCCACCGCCGTGGGCACCGGCCGCACCAGCACCTGCGCCACCGCCGACGCCGCGAAGATCACCCCCACCACCAGCCCCGCCACCGCGTGATCGGACACCCCCAGAATCCCCGACAGGAACGTCGGCACCACCGCGGTGAACAACCCCAGCACCGCGAACCCCGCGAAACTCGCGATCGCCACGGGCACGAACACCGCCCGCACCGACGACGGCACCGAAAGCCCCTGCGGCGCAGGCGGTCTGCGCGAGGTCACCGGCACCGTCTCCGCCACCGCGACCAGGCCCGCGGCCGCCACCGCCAGCAACACCAGATGCACCACGAACGACAACTGCAACGGCCACCGCGCGTACTGCACCAGCACCCCCGACAGCACCGGCCCCAACCCCAGCCCACCCATGTTCGCGATCGTCGCCGCCACCGCCGCGAACTCGCGCCGCGCGGGCGGGGCCGCCTCCACGATCGCCACCGTCGCCGTCCCGGTGAACACGCCCGCCGACAACCCCGACAACCCGCGCCCGATCAGCAACTGCCACACCGGGCCCGCCGTCACGAACACCAGCGAACTCGCCGCCGCCAACCCCAGCCCCGCCGCCAGCATCGGGCGGCGCCCCACCACATCCGACCAGTGCCCCACCCCCACCAGCGCCGCGATCACCCCCACCGCGTAGGTGGCGAACACGATCGTCGTGGTGAGCACCGAGAACCCCAGCTTCGCCCCGTACAACCCGTACATCGACGTCGGCAGCGTCGTGCCCAGCATCACCACCGCGAACGCGTACACCAGCAGCGCGGCCGAATACCCGCGCCCGCTCACGCCAGCCCCGGCACGATCTGCGCGGCCACCCGCTCCATCTGCTCGGCCTCGTCGAACAACGGCGTGAACAACACCAGTTCCGCGCCCGCCGCGATCACCTCCCGCACCCCCGCCACACACTGCTCCGGCGTCCCCGTCACCGCGACCGGCGCGAAAGCGGTTGTCCCATACAGTTTTTCGAGAGCGTCCTCCACCCGTCGCCGCGCCCGGCCCGTGTCCTCGTCGACGGCGATGTAGACGCGTTTGGCGATCGGGAACCCCGCCGCGTCCCGGCCCGCCGCCGCCAGTTCGGCGCGCAACGTCCGCACCTGCTCGGCGAACGCCGCGGTCGTGGCCGACCCGGCCCCGAAGAACCCGTCCCCTAAGCGCGCCGCGCGCCGCAGCGCGTTGGGATGCCCGCCGCCGAACCACACCGGCGGGCTCGGCTTCTGCACCGGCCCCGGCAGGATCCGCGCGTCCCGCAACTGCCAGAACCGGCCCTCGAAATCCACACTCGGGCGCGACCACAACGCGCGCATCACCTCGATCCCCTCGGTGAACCGCGAGATCAACCCCTCCGGGTCGATCCCGAACGCCGCGAACGGCCGCCGCGTGCCGCCGCTGCCCACCCCCACCTCCACCCGGCCCCCCGACAGCTGATCCAGCGTCGCCAGCGACCGCGCCAGATGCACCGGACTGTGCAACGGGGTCACGAACACCGCGCAACCCAACCGCAACCGCTCGGTCAGCGCCGCCGCGTAGGTCATCGTCTCCACCGCCCCCAACTGCGGCATCGCGTTCATCGTGAGCACCTGCTCCTGGGTCCAGCCACTGTGGAAACCCAGCTCCTCGGCGCGGCGCACATAGGCCCCGAACGCGCGCGGATCGAACTCACCGTCGGCGTAGAACTGCGGAATCGAGATCGCGTAGCGCATACCAGCCCCAACACGACCCCCGCCGCGTCGCATTCCCGCCCCGCGAACGCCAGGCATACTGGTCGTCACGGAAAACGGCCCCCGCGGCCCCGACTCGACCAGGAGCGACCCCCCATGATCCACGACGCGCACACCCGCAGCGCCGAGGAACTCGCCGAGGCCGCCGATCTCTACCTGGCCCTGGGCCGCATCACCCGCCTGCTACGCCGCTCCGGCGACCTCGGCTCGCTCAGCCCCGGCGCGGCCGCCGCCCTGGCCACCCTCGTCCGCGGCGGCGCCATGCGCCTGGGCGACCTCGCCGCCGCCGAACGCGTCACCGCCCCCACCATGTCCCGCATCGTCACCGCCCTCGAGAAACTCGGCTACCTCGAACGCTTCGCCGACCCCGTCGACGGCCGCGCCCAACTCCTCGTCGCCACCGACCCCGCCCGCGACCTCGTCAACGGCCTCACCTCCGCCCGCATCCACCGCTTCGCCACCGCCCTGGACACCATCGACGCCGAAGACCGAAAGGTGTTGACCCGGGCGCTGACTCGGCTGGTGGAGTTGCTCGACGAACAGCCGGATAATCCGGGCGGTTCGCGACGGGTGTGAGGGAGGGAGGAGACCCGTGGCGGGGGAAAGAACATGGGAGGATCTGGTTCCCGAACTCTGCGACGTCGCGATAAGACACGGCGGGACAACACATCTGAGCGACGGCCAGGTGATCGTCTCGGCGAAGGAGTTCGTCCCCACCGACCATTCCGCGCGCACCATCGTCATCACACGCTTCGACGATGAGACGGTCCGCATCCGGACAGGCTGGTGCATCGACAGTCTCGCCGATCTGACCATCGCCGAACCCGGCCACCTGTCGTTCGTCGCGAGCCTCATCGACGCGATCTGCCGGGGCGGAGCCGAGGAACACGCGTTCCTCGACAGCGACGGACGATGGACCGGGGTCGCCTGGCGTATCCGCACGCCACGGGGAGCGGGAGTCACCCACGGGGACTTCGACAGCCCGCACGACAGGGCGATCCATCGACTCGAGGCGTGGGGCGCACCCTCCTCCTGAGGCACTCCGAAACCCTCGGCGCGCCGCGTAGATTGCCCCCATGGCGACCTTCGCGTTCATCCACGGCGCCGGAGACGTCGGCTGGTACTGGCACCTCGTCGAAACCGAACTCCGGGCGCGCGGCCACGACACCGTCGCGCCCGATCTGCCGTGTGACGACGATTCGGCCGGACTCGTCGAATACGCCGACATCGTGCTCGACGCCCTCGGCGACCGCGGCGACGTCATCGTCGTCGCGCAATCCTTCGGCGGATTCGTCGCGCCCCTGGTGTGCGAGCGGGCGGCGGTGAAACTCCTGATCCTCCTCGCGCCCATGATCCCCGCGCCCGGCGAGGCGCCCGCCGACTACTGGACCCACACCCGATACCACGACGAGCCCCGCGAAGCCTTCGACGACGTCTTCTACCACGACATCCCACCCGACCTCGCCGCCGCGGCCCGCGCCCGCGGACGCACCCAATCCGAGGCCCGCATGAGCGAGCCGTCCCCCCTGCGCGCCTGGCCCACCACCCCCACCCGCGTCCTGCTCTGCCGCGACGACCGCCTGTTCCCACCCCCCTACCTGCGCCGCGTCGCCCACGACCGCCTCCACCTCACCCCCGACGAAATCGACGGCGGCCACACCCCCGCCCTCAGCCACCCCACCGACCTCGCCGACCGCCTCGAAACCTACGCCACCGAATACGGCCTCCACCACCACATTCCGGCGCTTCCCGCCGAAACCCGTTGCGACACAAGCGATTGAATTCCCGCACACCTCTCCGACCGTACGAGGTTCGAGAGGCTGGACGATCGGTCGCACACACATCGCAACTCGATCACGAGGACCGCGGCAACGAACGAACCATCGCGGGGCCTCGGTCGCCCCCGGGCCTGCGAAAAGATTGACCCCGACCCCCCACGGGTAAGGAACCCACCAGCCACAGCCATCACACCCGGGGGACCCATGCCCGAAACCACCACGCCCACACCCACTTTCCTCTTCATCCACGGCCTCACCAGCACCAGCTACTACTGGACCCCCGTCATTCGCGAACTCGCCCTCCTCGGCCACCGCGGCCTGCCCATCGACCTCCCCGGCCACGGCCTCGACGCCGCCCCCATCCCACCCGCCTACCACACCCGGAACATCCCCGAATTCCTCACCGCCCCCTCACCCCTGGCCTCGATCACCGTGCAGGACAACGTCTCCCACGTCATCGACGTCGTCCAACGCGTCCGCGACCACGGCCCCGTCGTCGCGGTGGCCCACAGCCTCGGCGGCATCACCCTCGGCCTGGTCGCCAACGCCATCCCCGACGCCCTCGACCGCCTGATCTACCTGTCGGCGTTCTGCCCCTCCACCCCCGAAGCCCCCAGCGCCATGGCCTTGAGCCGCACCCCCGAGGCCACCACGGGCGTCCCGGTCCCCGACCCCCACCACTCCCTGTTCCTCGGCCCGGAACCGGTGTCGCGCGGCCTGATCCGGTTCAACCTGCGCTCCCCCGATCTCGCGGCCGTCGAGGACTTCCGCCGCACCAACATGCCCGAGGCCACCCTCGACCAAACCCTCACCGTCCTCAACTACGGCATGCAACCCGAGGACGCCGCCCACACCAGCCTCGCCGACGCCCGCATCGACCCCGCCACCTGGGGCCGCGTCCCCCACACCTATATCCGCCTCACCCTCGACCACGTCATCACCCCGGCCCTGGCCACCAAGATGATCACCGACGCCGACCAGCGCACCCCCGCCAACCCCTTCACCGTCCACACCCTGACCGCCGGACACGTCGGCGTCATCCTCCAAGCCCGCGCCCTCGCCGCCCTGCTCGTCACCCACTCGCGCTGAACACCCACGCGCCCAGCCTCATTCGCCCCCCGCGGGCGGGCGCAAACCGTCCAGCACCACATTCAGCAGACGATGCGCCTGCGCGGCCTGCGCGGGCGGGCGCGCCACGGTGAACACGCCGATGAGATGCGCCGCGACATCCTCGGCGGTCACATCGGCGCGCAACTCACCCGCGGCGCGACCCGCCGCGAGGATCTCACCCACCGCCGCCAACAACTCCGCCCGGGTGCGGGCATGAGCGATCTCCCCGGACTCGACCATCGCGCGCAGCGTGTCGAGCATCCCGTTCTTGGTCGCGATCCACTCCCCGAACAGATCCATCCACCCGCGCAGCGCCGCCGCCGGGGGCAGCCGCTCGAGCAACTCGCGAGCGCCGGTGGTCAACCGCTCCACCTGCCCCCGATACACGGCGTCCACCAGCGACTCGCGGGTGGGGAAGTGCCGGTAGAGCGTGGCGATGCCGACCCCGGCCTCCCGCGCGATCGCCCGCATCGACGGCTCGGCGTCCGCCTCGGCGAACAAGCGGGTCGCCACCGCGAGCACCTGGTCACGGTTGCGGGCCGCGTCCGAGCGCGCGGGCCGGACCTCCCTCTCGGTCAAAACGGATCACGCTCCGGTTGTGTTATCGTGGCGCACGGAACAGGAGCGTAGTCCGTTTCTCCCGACCCCGAGGAGGCCAGCATGCCCGACGGCAGCACCCCGACACCGGCGAGCCCGAGCAGAGCGGTGCGGCTCGAATCCTTCGGCGGCCCGGAAGTCCTTGCGCTCCGAGATGTTCCCGTACCGCAGGCGGGTCCGGGGCAGATCCGGGTGCGCGTCACCGCGGCCGGGCTCAACCCGATGGACTGGTTCATGACCTCCGACGAGCAGACCGCCGCCCGATTCGGTCTGAGCCTGCCGTGCGGATTCGGCACCGACTACGCGGGCGTGGTGGACCAGGTCGGCGACGGCTTCACCGCGTTCGCGCCCGGCGACCGCGTGTTCGGCGGCGTCCTGTCCCGCGCGATCGCCGACCACGTCATCATCGACGCGGCCGGGACCATCGCGCACGGCGGCCAGGCCCACCACACCCCCGACGGGGTCGACGACCGCACCGCCGCCGTCCTCACCATCGCGGGCTGCACCGCCGCCGCCGCACTCGCCGTCGTCGCCCCCGCACCCGGCGACACCGTCCTCATCGGCGGCGCCGCGGGCGGGGTCGGCGTGTTCGCCGTCCAGCTGGCCCGCCGCGCCGGAGCACGCGTCATCGGCACGGGATCACCGACCTCCGCGCGGTTCCTGCGCGACCTCGGCGCCGACCCGGTCACCTACGGCGACGGACTGCCCGACCGCGTCCGCGCCCTCGCCCCCGACGGCATCACCGCCGCGATCGACCTGCACGGCACCGAAACCGCTTACGCCGCACGCGAACTCGGCGTCCCCGACGCGCGCATCACCACCATCGCCGGGCAGATCGACGGCATCACCCCGGCCAACGGCGCCGACGCCGCCCCCGGCGCTCTCGACGAGATCGCCCGCCTGGTCGCGGCGGACGAGCTGCGGGTTCCGATCGCCGCGACTTTCCCGGTCGAGCGGATCCGCGCCGCGGTCGAGCTCCAGGCCGGGCGGCACGTGCAGGGCAAGGTCGTCGTCGAACTGTAGGGGTGATCCCTGAGCGCCGCTGGTACGGCGATCGGTGTGAGCACGCCTTCCTCAGCCCCGGACGGGATCGAGATCCCGGCGCGGGGGCGGCATCGCCTAGCGCAGCGCCGAGATCGGACGACGAACCGACCCCCAAAAACCTTGGCGCACAACAGGTCCGCAGACACATAGCCGCGCGCCCGGTATGAACCGCCGCCCCATCGCCGAATGCGGCCCCGCCCTGCGAATTCCGGCAACCTCGACCTGCTGGACACATCACCCACCGCCGTCGTCGCCCCCCGATGTCGACACGCCGCCGCGCGTTCCCGAACGGGCATTGTCGGTAAATCGCATTGGGGCACAACGGCTTTCTCGCCGACCGAACCCTCCAGACACGCACGGCCGAATCCGGGGGATGCGCCCAGGAACCGTTCGTGGGAAACTGAGCAAGCCGGTGTATCCGGTGGCCCGCCCGATCGGTCGAGTTGCCTCGACCCCCGACTCCTCGTGGGGTTCGGTTCGACCACGCCCAGGAGACGCGGCCCGCGGTGGAAGCGGGTTTCGGCTGCTCCGATCGAGATGATGTCGTCGCGCTCCCCTGACCGCGGCACGAACACGCTGAGCAGGCGCCCGGGGCGGGCGTCGCGAGGGTCCCCACGATCTCCAGGCCAGCGGGCACACCCACACGGATCGGAGCGACCCATGAACGGGCGCACCCACACCCGCCTGCACGCCGCGATCGCGGCGATCGGGCAACCCGTCCCCGCCGCGACCTGGGGACACCGCATCTGCGCGGCCTGCGTCACCTGCCTGCCCGGCGTCGACGCCGTCGCGGTCACCCTGCGCGCCGACATCGACAGCCTCGAGATCTTCGGCAGCAGCTGCGACTGGGGCCAGAACCTCGAAGACGCCCAGTACGGATTCGGTGAGGGACCGGCACGGGACGCCTACGCCCTGCGCGCGGGCGAACCGGTCAAATCCGTACAGATCGAGCGCGACCCCCGCTGGCCCATCTTCGGCGCCTACGCCGCGACCGTCAACGCGGGCGCGGTCACCGCCCTCCCGCTGCGACTCGGCGCCGCCCCCTTCGGCTCGCTCGACCTGTATTCCGCGGGCGCCCAAGCGATTTCCGACCGCACCCGCGACGACGCCACCACCCTGACCGCACTCACCGGCCGCGCACTGGCCGAGGAGAACGACCAAGCCCCCTGGCGCATCCGCTCCGAGGTCGTCTACCACGACGTCGACACCGCCTGCGGCATGCTCGCCGCCCACAGCGACTACACCCTCGCCGACGCCCTCGCCCGCCTCCGCGCCCACGCCTTCGCCACCGACCAAACCCTCTCCTGCACCGCCGCCGACGTCATCGCAGGCTGCGTGAACCTACTCCCCGACGCCGCCGACTGACCCGCACCCGGATCAGTAATCCAGGACGTGCTCGGGCTGACACACCTGCATCGGCGACGGCAGATACCGCACCACCGCGTCGAGCAGCGCCGCGAGGTCCGCGCTGCGCGGCGCCGCGTCGCACAGCACCGGCACCACCTCCCCGACGAGCGTGCGGGCGCGGATCCGGTCGGGCAGGTCGTCGGGCACCCCCGCCTCCGGCGCGTCGGACACCGCCGCCACCAGACCGCGATACCACCGCCGCGCGAGTTCCCAACGCCCCCCGAAGAATTCGCTCTCCAACGGCGCCCGCGACCACATCGTGACCAGATCGACGATCCCCAGAAACCCCGGCCCCACCCCCACCGGGATCTGCACCGGCACCGGGACCGCGCCGCGCGCGGCGGTGATCACCCGCAGGGCGCGGCCGAAATCGGCGGCGGGGTGGGCGAGGTCGGTCACCAGGCACAGCCTCGCGACCTGATGGTCGTCGGCCACCCGCAGCACCGTCTCGAGCCGCGGATCGGCGTCGGCCGCGCCGGCCAGCACGATCAGCCCGTCGGCGACCCGGATCGCGCGCTCGACGTGGGCGATCGGGGCGCGGGTGGACAGCTCGGTGAGGTGCATCGTGTGCTCGTGCCAGCGCAGCGCGGCCGCCGTGCCCGATCCCGTCGCCACCAGCCGCCGCACGATCCGCCGCGTGTCCCCGGGGTCCCCGGCGATCGTCACGGTGCGGATCGCCTGCGGGTCAATGTCATTCGTGCCCACCGACCGAACCGTACCGGTTGGCACGGATTCACGGAACCGTTCCCATTCCAAAATAGAACGTGTTCCTATAACGTCGGTGGCGTGCAGAAGCAACAACGCCCCGCGGTGGCCGACTGGTTCACCGCCGAGGACGGCACGCCGCGCCTGATCGGGAGCCGCTGCGGCGTCTGCGGTACGCCGTACTTCCCGCGCAACACCCTCGCGTGCCGCAACCCGCAGTGCGACAGCCCCAAGGACGGGTCGGAACTGGCCGAGTACCGGTTCTCCTCGCGCGGACGGATCTGGTCCTACGCCGACGCCCGCTACCAGCCGCCCCCGCCCTACGTCTCCCCCGACCCGTTCGAGCCCTACCTCGTCGCCGCGGTCGAACTCGACGTCGAGCGGATGGTCGTCCTCGGGCAGGTCGTGCGCGGGCTCAGCGTGGACGACCTGGCCGTCGGCATGCCGGTCGAACTGACCGTGGGCGTGCTCTACACCGACGCCGACACCGAGCACACCGTGTGGATGTGGAGGCCCGTCGATGCCTGACCGCGATATCGCCGTCCTGGGTGCGGGCATGCACCCATGGGGCAAGTGGGGACGCAATTTCGTCGAATACGGCCTGGTCGCCGCGCGCGCCGCGCTGGCCGACGCCGGGATCGACCACCGCGACGTCGGCTACATCGCGGGCGCGGACACTATCCGCAACGGCTACCCCGGCTTCGTCTCCGGCGCGACCTTCGCCCAGGCGCTGGGCTGGTCGGGCGCGCGGATCTCGAGCAGCTACGCCGCCTGCGCCTCGGGCGCCCAGGCCATCGCCACCGCGCGCGCCCAGATCCTCGCCGGGCTCACCGAGGTCGCGCTCGTCGTCGGCGCGGACGCCGCGCCCAAGGGGTTCTTCCAGCCCGTCGGCGGGGAGCGCCGCGACGATCCGGACTGGCTGCGGTTCCACCTGCTCGGCGCGACCAACCCCATCTACTTCGCGCTCTACGCCCGCCGCCGCATGGCCCTGCACGGCGCGACCCTCGACGACTTCGCCGCGGTCAAGGTGAAGAACGCCCGCCACGGCCTGCACAACCCGTACGCCCGCTACCGCAAGGAGGTCACCGCGCAGGAGGTGTCGGCCTCGGCGATCGTGTCCGATCCGCTTCGGCTGCTCGACATCTGCGCCACCAGCGACGGCGGCGCGGCCCTCGTGCTGACCTCGATGGACTACGCCCGCCGCCACGGCAGCACCGATCCGGTACGGATCCGCGCGCTGTCCACGATCACCCCGACGTTCCCCAAGACCGTCCTCGATCTGCCCGACTTCGCCACCGACTCCGCCGTGGCCGTCGACCCGCCGCCGCGCCCCTTCCGCGCGGCCATCGCCCACGCCGCCTACGAGGAGGCCGGGCTGGGCCCGTCGGACCTGTCCTTCGCCGAGGTCTACGACCTGTCCACCGCGCTGGAACTGGACTGGTACGAAGACATCGGCCTGTGCGAGACCGGCGCCGCGGAGCAGCTGTTGCGCAGCGGCGCAACGACATTGGGCGGCCGCGTCCCGGTCAACCCCAGCGGCGGCCTGGCCTGCTTCGGCGAAGCCATCCCCGCCCAAGCCATCGCCCAGATCTGCGAACTGACCTGGCAACTGCGCGGCCAGGCCGACGGCCGCCAGGTCGAGGGCGCCCGCGCGGGAATCGCGGTGAACCAGGGCCTGTTTGGGCACGGGTCCGCGACTATCGTGGTGCGCTGAGACACGGTGGCGGGCAGCGGCCGACGGCTCGCCCGCACCACGCGGGGAGGCAGACCGCTCGAGCGGGAACCCGACCGCTCCCGGCGAAACCCGCTGGCGCCCAACCGGTGTCACGGCGCGGCGAGCAGGGCGCGCACGAACGGGTCGCTCGACCGGGAGAGCTCGTCGGGGGAGCCCGCCGCGACGACGCGGCCCTCGTGCAGGATCACCAGCCGGTCGGCGATACCCCGGCGGGTCAGCAGCGACACCTCGTTGCTGACGGCCACGACGGTCGCGCCCGCGTCGGCGTACCTCCGCAGCGACATCCACACCCCGAACGCCGTTCCGGCGTCGAGGGAATTCGCCGGGCCGTCGGCGACGAGCACGGACGGCTCGGGTAGCAGGGCGGCGGCCAGAGCCGCCCTCTGGATCTGGCCGCCCGAATGCTGATGCGGCAGTAGATCCAGCGCCTCGCGCGGGTAATACGCCGCGGCGCAGGCTTGTTCGACGCGGGCGCTGTCGTGATGGCGGCGCAACTGCGCGCCCACCGTCTGCTCGGGGTCGAACGCGCGCACCCCGTCCTGCGGCACATACCCCACCACCGGCCCCCGCAGCCGCGGCCACTGCCCGGCGCCGACGACCGACCCGTTGATCAGCACCTGCCCCCGCACCCGCGCGGCGGCGGGCAGTTGCCCGGTCAGCGCCAGCGCGACCATCGTCTTGCCCGCCCCCGGCCCGCCGAGCAGCGCGGTGATCCGGCCCGGTTCCGCGACCAGATCGACCGCCGCGAGCACCGTCTGGCGCCAGCGCTCGTTCTCGACCCGGACTGTGACCGAACGCAATTCAGCACTCATGTACCCACCCTCTCAGAACACCAACCCCCGCAACGCGAGGAACCGCAGCGCGCCCACCGCGGCCGTGATCGCGAGCACCGCGCCCGCCTGCCCGGCCGCGCCCAGACCCGGCGCCCACCGCGCCAGCCCCGCCAAAGCCGCTGTGCTGCAGAGCAATCCGGCCGCCGCGAGCCCCCCGCCCTCCCACTGCGCGGTGAACCAGCCGACCCGGCCCGCCGCGCGGAAGGTGAGCTGGCGGTGCAGTTCGTTGGCCAGGACCGTGCTCACGATCGACCCCACGATATTGGCCAGCATCGGCCCCGACCGGTCCAGCGCGCAGAACACCAGCGCGTAGGCGATATTGCTCGATCCGCCGACGAGGGCGAAGCGCAGCAACTGGGCCAGCGCGCGCTCACCCCGGACAAGCTGTGTCACAAGACCGTTCACCCCGCCACCGTCGCCCGCCCCGCTGACACCGCACTGACGCCGTACTCACACCGCACCGACGCCTGCGGACTGCACACTGGTGGGGTGGAGATCTCAGCGGCCCTCACGGCCATCCTCGGCGCCTTCGGTCTGTCCGGCGCCGCCGGGCTCAACGCCTGGCTTCCCCTGCTCGTCGTCGGCGGCGCGGACCGTCTCGGCTGGATCGATCTGGGCGACTCCTACTCCTGGCTGTCGTCGACGCCCGCGCTGCTCGGGCTCGCCGTGCTGTTCGTCCTCGACCTCATCGGCGACAAGATCCCCGCCCTCGACTCGGCCGTGCACGCCGTCGGCACCCTCATCGCCCCCACCTCCGGCGCCATCCTCTTCGCCGCCGACACCAGCCTCGAGTCCCACCTCCCGCCCACCGTCGCCGTCGTCCTGGGCGCCCTCACCGCGGGCAGCGTGCACGTCGGCCGCACCGTCGCCCGGCCCTTCGTCACCGCGACCACCGCGGGCGCGGGCAACCCGGTGGTCTCCACCGCCGAGGACGGCACCTCCCTCGTCCTGACCGTCCTCGCCCTGGCCGTCCCGATCCTGGCCTTCGTCGCCGTCCTGATCCTGCTGATCGTGGTGTGGTGGTTGGCTCTTCGCGCCCGGCGCTGGGTCCGCGCCCGGCGCGCGCGCAGAGCGGCCGTGCCAGACTGACGCCATGGAACGAGTCCTCGGCATCGGCGGCTACTTTCTGCGCGCCGCCGACCCCGCCGCCCTCACCGCCTGGTACCGCGACTGCCTCGGCCTCGACGCCACCGACAACGCCGTGTGGCAGCAACAGCCCGGCCCCACCGTCTTCGCGCCCTTCCCCGCCGACACCGACTACTTCGGCGCTCGCACCCAGCAGACCATGCTCAACTTCCGGGTCCGCGACCTCGACGCCATGCTCACCCAGCTCCGGGACAAGGGCGCGAATGTCGCCGAGGAGATCCAGGACATGGACGGGATCGGCCGGTTCGGCTGGGTCACCGACCCGGAGGGAAACCGTATCGAACTGTGGCAACCCGCCTGAGAGCCTACAAGCCGACGAGAGCCTACGAATCCCGCTGCGCCCCAGTCCCGTTCGCGGCCCGCAGCGCGGCGTTGTCGTCCTCCAACTCCAGAATCCGCCGCACCCCCGCCAGATTCACCCCGTCGCGCACCAACGCCACGATCCGCCGCAGCCGCGCCAGATCCGCGCTGCTGTAGCGGCGGGTGCCGCCCGCGCTGCGCGCCGGGGTGACCAGACCGTGGCGTTCGTAGAGCCGCAGGGTCTGCACCCCGATACCGGACAAATCGGCCGCGACGGAGATCGCGTAAACCCCTACCGTCGGGTCGGGCAGTGGCTGCCCCTGGTCAGGACCCATTTCCACACCTCACCTCCGATCCGACAACGGCATTATAGGGACCGGTTCGGTTGAGCTCGATTCCCGCGATCTGCTATACAAAATCTAACACTGACGATATAGATCCGAGCCGCTCGCCACCGCGAGCCGGAGCCGTAGGTGTTTCCGGAGGAGATCCGTGATGACCGTTCGACCGCAAGCCGCCCCCGTATCCCCCCGCGACGACGGCGACAGCGCCGACGAGGCCGTCGTCTGGCCCGATCCCAGTCCGCTCGCCGCGTGGTGGACCAAGATCATGCAAACCCCCGGCGACCGCCGGAGCGGGGCCGCCCCCGTCTAGGTTTCCTCTTGACCTGGAGCGCACTCCAAGCCGTAGCGTCGGTGCCGGTGACCACGATTCACCCATTCGCGCAACGAAGGAGGACCGCACTCCATGATCGCAACGAGGACGTTGGGCACGCTGACCGTCGGCGCGCAGGGGCTCGGCTGCATGGGCATGAGCCACGCCTACGGCGACCGCGGTGACGACCGCGAATCCATCGCCACCATCCACCGCGCGCTCGACCTCGGCGTCACCCTGCTCGACACCGCCAACGTGTACGGGGCGGGCGTCAACGAGGAACTGGTCGGCCGCGCCATCGCCGACCGCCGCGACAAGGTCGTGCTCGCAACGAAATTCGGCATCGTGTGGGGCGACAGCGGCCCGGCGGGCACGCGCGGCGACGCCGCCTACGTGCGGCAGTGCCTCGACGAGTCGCTGACCCGGCTGGGCGTGGACCACATCGACCTGTACTACCAGCACCGCGTCGACCCCGCCGTGCCCGTCGAGGAGACCTGGGGCGCGCTCGCCGACCTCGTGCGCGCCGGGAAGGTCCGCCACCTCGGCATCTCCGAGGCGTCCGCGGACACCATCCGCCGCGCCCACGCCGTGCACCCGGTGACCGCGTTGCAGAGCGAATGGTCGCTGTGGACCCGCGACATCGAGGCCGAGATCGTGCCCACCTGCCGCGAACTGGGCATCGGCATCGTCCCGTTCTCCCCGCTGGGCCGCGGCATGCTCACCGGCGCGCTCGCCTCCGTCGCCGACCTGCCCGAGAACGACATGCGCCGTCGCCTGCCCCGCTTCAGCGACGCCAACTTCGAGCGCAACCTCGCCCTGGTCGACGCGCTGCGCACCCTCGCCGCCGAAAAGGGCGTCACCGCAGGGCAATTGGCGTTGGCGTGGGTCCAGCACCAGGGCGAGGACGTCGTCCCCATCCCCGGCACCAAACGCCGCGCCTACCTCGAGGAGAACGTCGCCGCCGCCGACCTCACCCTCACCCCCGAGGATCTCGCGCGCATCGAGTCCGCCGCCCCCGCCACCGCCGTCGCGGGCGCCCGCTACCCCGAGGACATGCAGCGCGCCACCGGCCACTGACTCAATTGCGCGGCGCCGCTTGCACTTCGAACGTCACCGGAGTGGACGCGGTGAGCGACGCGCCCGGCGCGGGCGACTGCTCGGCGATGACCCACGGCGTGGTCATCGCGTTCGGATCCTGCCGCACATCGCTCCCGTCGGGCGCGGTCACCGCCGCGATGTCGTAACACAACGCCGCGCCGACCACCGTCTCGCCCAACCGCTTTCCCCGGAAGTCCGGCATCACCTGCGGCCACTGGGTTGTCGCGCAATCCCCACCCGCCGCCGGTGCGGACGTCGCCGTCGCCGCCACCGTCGAACTGTGCCCGCTGTGCCCCTCGTGCGACTCCGACCCCCCGCACCCCGCGACGCCCAACACGAGAACGAACATCGAGACACCGATCCCGGTGCGACGCATAAGGTTTCCTCCGTGATCGAGCCGATGATCCGAACGCGCTCGAACCCTAGTACGCCCCCACCCACCCGCGCGTCCGGGGTCCGCCTTCGCGGCGGCCACGGGACCGGTGGGCCGCGCTATGTCCGGTCGACCCCCGACGGTGTGACACCCCAGCTGGCGAGGAGTTTGAGCCGGTCCTCCGACGGCGTGCCGGGTTCGGCGGTGTAAGTGATCAGGTTGTGCACGGCCGGACCCGGTAGGGGAAGGTCGAGGTCGCGGAAGGTCAGTTCCAGCTCCCCGACCTCGGGGTGCCGCAGCCGTTTGCCGCCGTCGTGGCGGATCAGGACGTCGTGGGCGGCCCACCGGGAGCGGAATTCGGGGCTCAGCGTGCACAACTCGCCGACCAGTTCGCGCAGCGCACGGTCGCGGGGCTCACGCCCGGCCTCCGCGCGCAGCAGGGCCGCGGTGGCGGCGCAGGCGGCGTCCCAGTCGGGGAAGAACTCCCGGGCGCCGGGGTCGAGGAAGATGTAGCGGCTCAGGTTGGGGCGGCCGCGCCGATCGACCGTGGCGCTGGCGAACATCGGCGAGAACACCGCTCGGGCCAGCGCATTGCTGGCGACCACCTCGGTGCGGCCATTGCGCACGAACGCCGCGGACAGTGTCATCGCGTCGAGCAGCCACCGCACCTGCGGCGGAACCTCGACATCCCGCCGCCGCGACCGTGCGCGACCCGCGGGCCGCGCCGACCGGGCCAGGTCGAACAGGTAGGTGCGTTCGTCGTCGTCCAGTCGCAGCGCGCGAGCGACCGCGTCCAGGACGTCCTCGGACACACCCGCGATGTGCCCCTTCTCCAGCCGCACATACCAATCCGTGCTCACCCCGATCAGCATGTATTTAGTGCATACTAGCTGACCAGCGGAAACGGGACAACGGGGGTCGGGCAGACGGAACCCCACGATGTTCCGCGTTA
>NZ_JBIAMW010000024.1:0-81494 GCF_042874315.1 Nocardia sp. NPDC004068 | reverse complement strand
CATGGCGACGCCGACACCAACACCGCGCCCGCACCAGCCACTACCAGCGCCGATCCCACCTCACTCCATGATCACGAAGTCCGGCTGGAGTACTAGCCCGAGGGTGAGTTCGTGAGCGCGCGCGTCTAATACCTCTCCAGGGCGGCGAGCTGATTTCGAATGCGCTGAATGTCGTTTTCAGCCTTGTCTTTTCGCGCTCGGATGCTCTCGATCACATGTTCGGGCGCTTTGGCCAGGAAGCCGTCGTTCCCGAGTTTGGTACTCGTGCTCTCGAGGTCTTTTCGAGCGGCGGCCAGGTCTTTCTCCAGCCGACGGCGTTCGGCCTCGACATCGATCGCCTGGGACAGGTCGACGCTGACGCTGGCCTCTCCGATCGCCAAAGTGGCAGTGGCGTGGAAATCACTGTTCGGAGGGTCGAGTCTCAGCAGTCGACGGATCGCGGGCTCGTGTGTCGTGAGCGCAGCGGTGAGTTCCAGCTGGGCTGGAATGGGCTGGGCGGTGCGTACACCTTGGTCGGAGCGGAAGCGGCGGACTTCGGTGACGAACTGTTGCAGCTCGGCGATTTCGGCTTCCGCGGCTGGATCTCTGTAACCGGTGTCGGTTGGCCACGCGGCGATGACGACCGATTCACCTCCGGTGAGCGTGGTCCACAGTTTGTCGGTGACGAACGGGACGATCGGATGCAGCAGTCGCAGCAAAGTGTCCAGGACATGGCCCAAGATCCGACGTGACCTGTCGGCTGCCGAATCATTATGCGCAAAAGTAGTTTTGGTGAGTTCAAGGTACCAGTCGAATACCTCATCCCAGGCGAAGTGGTAAAGCAGATCCGAGAGCTTCGCGAACTGATAGTCGTCGAATAGCGCGTCGGCTTCGGCGGTGACGGTGTTGAGCCGGGACAGGATCCAGCGGTCGACAGCGGGCAGGGTGCTCGGATCGGGGAGTTCGCCTGTGGTGGTGGCGCCGTTGAGGAGAGCGAAGCGGGTCGCATTCCAGATTTTGGTGGTGAAGTTGCGGGCGCCTTCGACGGATTCCTCACCGATGGGTGCGTCAGTTCCAGGGTTGGCGGCCCGGGCGAGAGCGAAGCGGAGGGCGTCGGTGCCGTAGCTGTCCATCCAGGTAATGGGGTCGACAACGTTGCCGAACGACTTGCTCATCTTCTTGCCGTGCTTGTCGCGGACCATGCCGTGCAGGGCGATCACCGGGAACGGCGGAGTGGTGCCGTCACTGACGTAGAGCCCGAACATCATCATTCGGGCGATCCAGAAGAACATCAGGTCGTATCCGGTGAACAGAACGCTGTTGGGATAGAACTTCGCCAGGGCGTCGGTTCGGTCGGGCCAACCCAATGAGGAGAACGGCCACAGGCCAGAGGAGAACCAGGTGTCGAGCACATCCGTGTCCTGGGTCCAGCCCGCGCCGCTCGGCGGATTGTCGTCGGGACCCAAGCACACCGTCTCCCCATTCGGGCCGTACCAGACAGGAATGCGGTGCCCCCACCACAATTGACGAGAAATGCACCAGTCCCGCAGGTTGTCCACCCAGGCGAAATACCGGGCCTTCAGGGTCGCGGGATGAATTTGCACCCGCCCGTCGCGTACGGCGTCACCAGCCATTTTCGCCAGCGGAGTGACCTTCACCCACCATTGCAGGGATTGCCGTGGCTCGATCGTGGTTCCGCAGCGTGAGCAGTGCCCTACCGCATGGACGTAGGGCCGTTTCTCGGCAACGACGCGTCCATCGGCTCGCAAGGCGGCCACGATCGCGGCGCGAGCCTCGAACCGGTCCAAGCCCTGGAACGGGCCGTGCGCGGTGATGAGGCCGCGTTCGTCGAGGATCGTCAGTGACGAAAGCTGGTGCCGCTGCCCGATCTCGAAGTCATTCGGATCGTGGGCGGGCGTGACTTTGACTGCGCCCGTGCCGAATTCGGGATCGACATGGGCGTCGGCGACGATCGGGATCCGACGGCCGGTCAGCGGCAGCTCGATCTCGGTGCCGACCAGGTGCCGGTAGCGGTCATCGTCGGGGTGTACAGCGATCGCCGTGTCGCCGAGCATGGTCTCGGCGCGTGTCGTGGCCACCACGATGGCGGTGTCGCCATCGCCGTACCGGATCGACACCAGCTCGCCGTCGTCGTCCTGGTATTCGACCTCGATGTCCGACAACGCGGTCAGGCACCTGGGACACCAGTTGATGATCCGTTCGGCACGGTAGATCAGCCCGTCGTCGTAGAGGCGCTTGAAGATCGTCTGCACCGCCCGCGACAGGCCCTCATCCATGGTGAACCGTTCCCGGTCCCAGTCGACACCGTCGCCGAGACGGCGCATCTGGTCGGAGATCTGGCCGCCGGACGAATTCTTCCACGCCCACACCCGCTTCACGAACGCGTCGCGGCCGAGGTCGTGGCGGGACAACCCCTCCCTGGCGAGCTCGCGCTCGACCACGTTCTGTGTAGCGATACCCGCGTGATCCATGCCGGGCTGCCACAGCGTCTCATAGCCCTGCATGCGCTTTCGGCGGGTGAGGGCGTCG
The DNA here is from genome assembly GCF_042874315.1 of Nocardia sp. NPDC004068. NCBI lineage: Bacteria > Bacillati > Actinomycetota > Actinomycetes > Mycobacteriales > Nocardiaceae > Nocardia > Nocardia sp. NPDC004068. Next base: position 78,965 of record NZ_JBIAMW010000024.1, on the reverse strand, counting down.
ATCTGGGTGTGCTCGAACGCATGACCCATGTGCAGGCGGCCGGTCACGTTCGGTGGCGGGATCACGACCGCGTACGGCGGCTTGTCACTCGCCGCGTCGGCGTGGAAGTAACCGGCCGCTACCCACCGTACGTACAGCTCGCTCTCCAGGTCCGCCGGTACGAACGTCGTCGGCAGCGTCGAAGGGGCCATATCGTTTCGGGGCTGGGGTTCGGTCACAGCAGCACAGCATATGGCCTGATCACGAGCGAGGGTGTGCCCGTCGGGTGCCGGGTCCGGCGTCGATACTTTGCTCATGGGATTCCGAGCGAGTCGTAGGGGTTGACGAGGGTGAACCTGCGTTGCCGGGTGACGGTGAGCGCTTGGTCGAGGTCATAGGCTGCCATGTACAGCAGTTCGGTGAGGCGATCGGGTTTGGCGGCACACACAAGCTCCGCGATTTTGTGGGCCGGGCGCGGATCGTCGAGAACGGCTTGGAAGTAGTCGAGGTTGCGTTCGACAACGAGCAGAGTGGTATCCAGTTCGCTGACGTCGACGGCGGACAGCCGCTGCCACCTGTTGTGGATTCGGTACTCGTGACAGGGCTTGGGTACGCACCGGATGGTGTTGGCGGCGCAGCGTCGATAGCGGGTGGCAAGCAGGTCGACGGCGAAGGCCCAGTCCTGCCACTTCCGCACCGCCGGGTCGTAGCCGCCCGCGGCCAGTCCGTCACGGCGCCGATAGACGATCGACAACGGCGCGTGATGTTTGCGCACGATCAGATCTTCGCAGGTGGGATAGGCCGAGATGGTGAGGCCGTCGAAATCGCCCATCATTCGTGAAAAGGTGTGCACGAAAGCCACATTCGGGTCGGAGGCGAGAATCTGCACCGCTTGCTGTGCGTAACCACCGTCTGTCGGTAGCTCGGACTCGGTCGCGAGGCGGTCGTCGCAGTCCAGTGGCAGGACGTAGTCACAGCGAGCTGCCCGCAGCCCGGTTGTGCGCGCAGCCTGCGCGCCGCTGTGTAGCGGCACACGAATGATCCGGACTCCCTTGTGGCCGCGACAGGTCGCGAGGGCGCGCAGCGTTGTCTCGTCATCGGAAGCGTCGTCGACAACAATGATTTCGCTTGGCACCGATAAGCGTTGAGCAGCAAGAGATTCGACTGCGTCGAGAAGAAAACCGCCGCAGTTGTAGCACGGCACGACGAAGCTTATCCCGTGCAAGGCCGTTCTCATTCCTCAGCCCCCCGCATCGATGGTTCCACGGCGGGCTATGACCGTAATTCTGTTGGCATGGAAGTACTTTCGTACCGCAGAGGTGGAGCCAGAGTTGGCTTCGTCGTAGGGGGCCACGGTGAAATGCACGTCCCAGCCGTGGTAGAGGGTGTCGATGAGGGTGCGGAACTCAGCGCAGGTGTACGCGGCTTCACCCTCGATGAACACGCGCCGACCCCGGCGGTCGGTGCGTTCGATATCGGTGAACACTTCCAGATAGTGGCCCGCACCGCCGGGTGCGCGCTGGACACATCGGGTCAGCAGGCAACGGACCTGCTGCTGGTCGAGGTAGTGCAGGACGTTCCGAGCCACCACGATCCCGAACTGTTGCCGAACATCGAAATGTTCGAGGCGTTGCTCAACGATTTCGATGCGATCGGCCAACTCGGATTGGTCGGCGATTCGCGCTCGCAGGATGTCAGCAGGGACCTGGTCGACGGCCGTCACTCGAAACCCCAACCGCGATAGGGTGATTGCGTAGATGCCGTGCCCGTATCCCAGTTCCAGAGCGGCCCGGGGGACGTGCGGACCGAGGGCGTTGAGAAATGCGGCAAACCGGTCGGTGACCGGTGCGTCGAGGCGCTCGGCGGTTTCGACGCCAGCGGTGAGGGCTTGGAGATAGAACTCTCGTACCGAGCGCTGTGAGCGGATTACGCACATTGGTTTGTCGCTCCTCAGATTTCGTCGATTTCCACGATCTGACCGGGTACCCGCAGCGACAGTGCGAGCGCCTCCAGCACGCGCATCGGCAGGTAGTGCTCGCTCAACTGGCTGCGAGTTTCGGTGCCGCGCAGCCAGTTCTGCATCAACTCGCGATTGCTGTCGCTGTGAAACACCCCTTCGAAGCCTTCCTGAGTGACGAATTGCTCGCCGGGCATCAAGGACGCATTCGATCGGGTCACGATGTCGGCGACCGCCCCGAATCGGTCGACGTCCGTGCCGGTTGGGCTGTCGTAACAGTGCACGTGCACCGAATACAGGGTCGACAACTGTGCTTCCACGTCTACGCTCGAGGTACGCCCGTTCTTGTTGTAGATGCCGTTCGGGAGGATCGACCAGTCGCGTATCGAAGGGGTCGTCTGTTCGAATGCCAACGTGCCCAACGTGATCGAAGCCCCCGACTCGATGTCGATCAGGCGGAGAGCCGAAGTGACATCGGTTTCTCCGTACCGGCCCTGTTCACGGGTGAATGTTGGGCAGGGAGAGTGATCACCCAGCCGCGCGGTAGCCTGGAGCGGCACCCGGTATCTCTGATCCGAGGGGTATGCTCCGAACGAGCACAGCTGCAATCGAAGCGGTCGATCCGGCAGGACAAGCTTGTTCAACGCCAGGATCTGTACGGCGAGGTCGATGTAGTGATAGGCGCCGTGCATGAGCATCCCGTACCCGTACCGGTACGGATGATCCTCGCGGATCACGTACTCGTGCTCGAGGTTCCACACCCCACCTGCGGCACGCAGGTGAAACGACGTGACCGGGGCCTGCCACGTCAGCATCCGCTCCCGCAAGGGGGCGATCAGCTTGTCGTTGTAGATGCGGTGATACCGGCTGAGCGTCATTACCGAATGCCGGGTCGACCGTCGCTGTGCTGCTGCGATCAACTCCGCCATCGCCCGCGAAATGCCGGTCGGCTCGAACCTCCCGGCCACCAGCGGTGCCAGCACCGGCTTCTCCACCAGCGAGGCCGTCCCCTCCTCGACGCAGTACCGCAGATACTTCTCGTGTGAGCCGACCTCGGTGGCGATATAGGTCATGGTCGGCAGCCCGCGTACCTTCGCACTTGCCAGCGCGGCCCGCACCTCGTCCTGGCCGCTGGAGACGTCTCTGCCTCTCGATGGCAGGAAGACACATTTCTGTGGCTGCACTTCCACGCCAGCCAGACGTTCTTCGACGGCCTGCCGCTCGGATTCGAGATCGACTATCGAATATGACTGCAAACAGCCATCTTTCACTGCCCGCGTGATGCACGGCATGTACTTGTTCGCCACGATCTCGTCGAATCCGACCACGACCAACTGATGAGTTTCCACCATCTGCTCCCCTCGTGCTCAGATCAGACAACCCGAGCCAGGGGATTTCGGGGAGGGGGCAACACCCGCGACGGCTGTGTTGCCCCCCGCGATCGTTGCCTCGTGTACGACCGAAGCGGTCAGTTGAAACGGAGAAGCGGCACGTCGAACAGCTCGGATTCGGATATTCGGTGCAGCCGCGGAGACGTCACTTCGATGACGAGCATCTCGGTGAGGAACTGGACCCGGGCACCGAGAAGGTGGCTGGTGTGACCGCTCGCGGAGTGCTCTTTGAGTCCGACGGCGACGTGAATATGCGGTTTCACCTCACCCGAGGTCGGGTCGAATGCCAAAGTGCCGCCACCGAATGCCTCTACGTTACGCAGATGAACCTTCGACCACACCGGGGCCGTGGGGTCGTCGAGGCGGTCGCAGGCTCCGACGATGTCGACTTCGCTGAATCCCGCGATGAAGGAAGGGATGTAGCCGCTTCGAACATCGTGCTCCCGACAGAACTCGGCGAGCACGGGAAAGAAGTCGTCGCCGTGGTCGAAGACCACGCCGAAAGTTCTCCCGAGTGTCAGTTCGTGTGCACGCATCAGCTGTCCTTGCTCGAGTCCGATGGCCACGGCCAGTGTTCAATTGGCGTGGTTCCTCCTGCCACGCCGAACGCGGTCCGAATCGTGGCGTGATCGCAGCCGGTGGCCAGCAGCGCCGCAGTCAGGAGACGTGATTTCACCGAGTTGAGATAGCCCGCGGGGATCAGCCCGCGCGCGATGAGGTCGGTCTCGGAACCCGGGAAGCCGTAGGTGTTTTCGAGTACCGATCCGGCGCCGGTGCGGGATGTCAGGACGACTGGCATCCGGTCGGCGACGCGTTCGAGAGTGGGAACCATCCGCGCCGGGACGTGGCCGGCACCGAGGGCGGCGATCACCAATCCATCGATGTGGTTTGCCATGTCGTCCAGGACCGCACCGTCATCTCCGAGCGCGATGGTGTAGAGGAGGACACGATGCTCGTCCCGAGGCGCGACGGGTACGACGACGCGGTCCTCGATGCGGTTGAGAAACCGCGGGCGGCCTTCGACGAGGTAGCCCAGTGGGCCGCCATCAGGTGACTGAAAGGTGGCGACGCTGGCGGTGTGGGTCTTGCGGACCCGGCGAGCGGCATGGATTTCGTCGTTGAACACGACCAGACAGCCCCGGTTCCTGGCTCCGAGACTTGCGGCTGTCCTGATGGCGCCCAACAGATTTGCAGGGCCGTCGGCTCCGGCAAGAGTGGGGTTGCGCATGGCTCCGGTGAGAACGATCGGTTGCGCGCCCGAGTGCAGCAGGTCGAGCAGGTACGCGGTCTCCTCGACCGTGTCGGTGCCTTGTGTGACTACCATCCCGTCAACTTCAGCGCCGCGTTCGACGATCTCCTTCGCGAGATCGGCGATATCGGAGAACGTCAGCGACGCGCCCGGAACCTGCCGGAAATCAACGTATTCCAGGTCGAAATCGCTCGCGTCGAGTCCGGGTACCGCGGCCAGCAACTCCTCTACCGTCAACGACGGAACCACACTGCGACTGGGACCGGCCGACATGGCGATGGTGCCGCCGAGGCCGAAAACGACAACCCGCCGGGCAATCTGAGCGTGCGACACCCAGGCAGCCTAGCGACCGCTGATGCCGACGGCACCCAGGAACCGGCAGGCGTGTTCCAAGCCCGACAACGACAACAGCCGACTCCGTGGCTGGATCAGGCCGCCGACTCCGTGGTCGCCCAGTTCTCGTGCCCGCCGTACCACCCAGGGCAAATCCAGCCGCAGATACTCCGCCAAGCCGCGCAACCGATCCTCTGGGGTTGCAGCAGCGAGAATCGAACGGCTGTCCGCCCACCCGATGGCATCGCCGAACTCCCGCAACGTCGGATGCCCGTCCGTGACATCGATGTGCCACAGACGATCGGTGTTGACCCAGGTGGCGACGATCGCCCGGTGACCACGATCCAGGACGAAACCGTGCACCGCCGTGTACTCCGCCTCAGTGCACACCGCGACCCTGACTCCCAGGGCTTCGTTCAGGGCGGCCGCCAGCAGGAACAGAACCCGCTCATACCCGGATGATTCCTCCACCCCCTGGCCGGGAACGCAGAACGTTCGCGTCGGTACGGCTCCGGCAGATCGCGCAAGTGCCGACGTGTGCCGCAGGTAGTCGTATTTGTGCGCGAAGAAGAGCCACGTGCTGGCTTCCTCGCCTCGCTGCTCGCGAGACCAGTAGACCGGCACTCCTGCCAACTGGGTCAGGTTGCTCAGAACGTGATGGGCGCAGACGTTCGACCCGAGCCACATCCGTGACACGGCAGATAACTCTCCAGCCGGGTCTGCGGCCGCGCGGAAACCGGAACAAGTACGAGACGTACCGGTAGATTTCGCGATCGAATGCAGTTCGCGATCGTCATCGAGTAGGGCGTCGTCGAGATTCGTGACCGCCCAGAGGATCCCGAATGCGAACTCATCAAGCTCATATGCTCGCGGGACCAGCAGCGGCGCACCCATCCCGGCCTTACCCATGCTGGAACGAACCCGACGCCGGTCCAAGCCGTACAAGCGCGTCCCCTCAGCGGTATCGGCAGTCGCGACAACCATCCCCCGACGAGGAACCGATAACCACTCCCCGGATATGCCCTCCACCTTCAGCAGCACGCGCTCGCCATCGCATACGGCAGGAGCGGACAACAGCGGTGTCACTGATCCGGAGAAGAAGCGGCCTGCTGGGGTGCGAAGGATCGAACCGCCCGAGAACCCTTCGGTTGCGACCGCACCGAATTGAATACCACTGGCCCATATCGGCAACGCAGTGTGACGGCGCGCCTTCTGCTCCTCCTTCGCGTCAATCCAGAGAGACAGGAGACCACCATCTGCGCCCAGGGCCATGTCGAGGGAGCGGACAAGATCATGGGACGGGAGATTGTGGGACCGTTCCGCCCTGGACACATACTGACGGCTGTAACCGGTCAGAGCCGCCAAGCTCGGCTGGCTGAGCCCCCTCTCGATCCGAAGGCGCTTGATCTCTTCCCGGAGTCGACAACCAGCTCTCGAAACCTTCGGGGCCGCAATGTCGTTCATCAGCGATCGATACCTCCCCCTGTTCGACCCGTTTGGCCGATCCGCCGGAGCGCGTCACGGAGACAACCACGACCAATGCCTGATAGCAGGGTGAACCGATCTGAACGGGACGTCAACAGCAATTCTCTTCAGTCCGAACGTCGATCGTGATGCCAGGTCCGGTTCTCACAGAGCCGAACTACCCAGAACACCCACACGTTGAGCGAAGGCGCGCAGTTTGTTGTGCCGGTCGTGGTGCAGGAGGACACCGAGGACGTTGCGTAGCAATGTCTGGTACTTCACCCATTCCTCGCCGCCGATGCGTTCTGCGGTCAGCAGCATGTGGAGGGCGGTTTCATGTTGACCGAGATTGGCTGCGGCGGCGGCCTTGTCGATCAGATGACGTCCCTGGGAAATGGTGGTCATGTCCAGGCCGCCTTTCGGCATTCTCTTGGCGGCGGTCATCGCCTCTACATACTGCTCCGACGACACATGGATATCGACGGTCTGCATGACGATCTGGGAAGGGCCGAAATTGGTTTCGTAGTACTTGGTTTCACGACCGAGGCGCTCCGCCCAGCGGTCCGCCTCTCCCGCGAGGGCCAGCGCCTCTCGTACTCGCTGGCCACGTCCGGCGGCGACGGCGCCCTGTAGTAACAGGCCGCCATGCACTGACAGATGCTGGTCGGATACGTCGCCGCGAGGCTCGGTATCTTCCGCGGCCTTCAGCACGACGTCCTGCGATTCGCGGTACCGGCCCTGCACCAGGAGTTGCCAACCGATGCTTCCTCGTACGGTTGCCTCGAGCAGCGGATCGTCGCCCTTCCTCGCCTCTTCCAGGGCCGTGCGTATGGCTATCCATGCCGGGTCCGGCTGGCCGAGATGGACGAGGGTACATGCCGCCAGATAGAGCATGTCGGCGTAAAGCTCATGTGCGCGAGGCTTTTCCGTTCGGCGTGCGGTGGCGCGCAAAGTGGAGATGCCCGCGGGCAGGTCGCCGGTCAGCTTCTCGAAACGCCCGAACCAGTAAGCGCCCCAAGCCTTGTCCACCTCGCGTTGTGCTTCCGCGAGTGACAGCGAAGCGGCCTCGGCGTCACTCGTCAGATCATCGATGGGCGTGAGGGCTCTGCGCAGGGCGACGATTCCCGCGTCGAGGTCCCCCGTAGGAAACGCGGGCCTGTTACCGACAAGATCGTCGATGCTGACATCGAGGGCTTGGGCGATCTTCTGAAGCACCGGCGTCGAGGGCATCTTCGTGCCGCCCTCCACCTTCTTGATGAATGACGTACTCACTCCAGCCAGCTCCGCCAGTCCGGCTTGAGTGATCAGCTTGCCGCGTGCGTGGCGGATGCGAGTGCCCAGCGTTTCCATGGGGATTCCTCCGGTGTCGGCCCTTGATCCGACGATAGCTCGGGGAGATGGCGGAAAGGGGCACCCTCGGTGTCCCTCACTCCGGTTGGTTCCCGCTTACTGTCGTGGCAGCCGTCGTTCGGCAGTCTTCCGCGTTGGGGTTCGCACACCATTGCCGTTCGGTCCGGTGGTAATTCGATCAAATCCGAATTCGAGAGGATGAGAAATGCCCGCAGAAGGTTCCACCATCGCCCGCCGCGCCCTCGGCCGCCAGCTGGAGAAACTCCGCAAGGCAGCCGAGTTCTCCCAGAACCGCGCCGCCAAAATCATCGGCATCTCCCCCCAAACCATGGCCCGCCTCGAAGACGGCCTGTCCGTCCCCTCCACCAACGACCTGTACATGAACGCTCTGTGTGACCACTACAACGTCCCCGACGACCAGCGCCGAACCATTCTCGCGATGGCCCGGGAAGCTCGCGCCTCGTCCAGGAACGGCGGCGGCTGGTGGCGGGCCCACATGGACCGTCCCGCAGACGATTTCGATCCGCGCGTGTTTCTCGACGACGCCGCTCTGCGCCTGACGGCATGGCACGTCATCCTGCTGCCCGAGATCGTTCAGACTCTCGACTACCAGCGCGCGGTCGCCTGGACCGCCTGCCCGAACCTGCCTTCGCGCGAGATCGATGAGCGCCTCGAACGGTCCGCGAAAAGGCAGGGCCGACTGGAGGATTCCGCGTTCGCCGTGGAAATCTTTCTGTCCGAAGCCGCGGTCAGGGAGGAATGGGGTGGCCCGGCCGTCATGGCCGAACAACGTCGCCACCTCATCGAGATCGGTGAGCGGTCGAACGTTTCGATTCGTCTCGTGCCCTTCGAAACCCGCGGTCACCTCGGTGCTCTGGTGGGCTCCTTCTCCTTGCTCGAATTCCCCCTCCTGCCCCACACCCGCTTCGTCGAACGCCCGATCGTCCACATCGAGCAGTACACCGGCGACCTCTACCTGGAACGCACCGCGGAAGTCGACCGCTACAAATCCGCGATCACCGAGCTCAGGCGCGTGGCACTGAGCGAAAGCGATTCCGCTGCCCGGATCCTGGCGATATCAGACGGGAGCTGAACTCACATCCCGAACCGCAACAACATTCGCGCCGCCCCCCGCGGCGAGAACAACGACACCACCCGAATTACATGCACCGCATAGGGTTCCATCCGAACAGGCCGCTTCCGCACCGCCGTCACGATCCACCCGGCGGCCTGTTCCGGGGTCAGCGCGGGCAGCTTCGCGTAGTGCGCGGTCGGCGCGAGCATCGGCGTCCGCACGGCCGGGAAGTTCACCGCCGTCGTCGTCACCCCGCGCGGCCCCAATTCGGCGTCGAGGCAGCGCCCGAACGCCACCAACGCCGCCTTCGATCCCAGATACGCCGAGAAGTACGGCGAGGTCTCGAAGCCCACCCCCCACGTCCCGACATTGACCAGATGCCCGCTGCCCCGCGCCAACATACCGGGCAGCACGCCGAGGGTCAGCCGCACCGCCCCGAAGTAGTTGATCGCCATCGTCCGCTCGTAGTCGTGGAACCGGTCCAGCGACTCGGTCACCGGCCGCCGGATCGACCGCGCGGCATTGTTCACCAGCACATCCACCGGCACCTCGGACAGCCACCCCACCACCCGGTCGACCTCGTCCGGCACCGACAGATCGGCAGCGAAACACGCTGCCTCCCCGCCCTTTTCGACGATCTGCTTGCGCACCAGCTCCAGCTCGTCGCCGCGCCGCGCGACCAGGTACACCCGCGCCCCCTGCCCGGCGAGTTCCAGTGCCGCCGCCCGCCCGACCCCGGACGAGGCCCCGGTGATGACGATGTGCATTCCCGCCACCGCCCGCCCGGCCCTGAATCGACCGGCGCGCGTGGGGGTTCGGAGCAGGGCGGCCGACGTCCTCATGGGATAGATACAACCACGTCACCGGGGCCACACGCCAGCAACGGCAGTTTCTTGCTAGTGCACCCGTACAACCCGCGGACATAACGTCTAACTCAGGCGAAAGTTCGCGGAGGGCACATGATCAGGATCGGACGTTGAGATGCACCCGGTACCGTTCTTTTCTCAGGCGCGTTCGTTCCGTGAATCCTGGCCGGAAATCCAGAAGAACGTCGACGCGGTTTTCGATCGCGGAAAGTATTCGCACGGAAGGCAGGTCGCGCAGTTCGAGCGGGCCGTCGCCGAATACACGGGAGCGGAATTCGCGGTCGCAGTGAACAGCGGGACCGACGCGCTGGTGTTGTTGTTGCGCGCGGCGGGCATCGGGCCGGGCGACGAGGTGATCGTGCCCGCCTACACGTTCTTCGCGACGGCGTCGGCGGTCGCCCTGGTGCACGCCACCCCCGTCTTCGCCGACATCACCGACACCGGCGACTACGCGATCGATCTCGACGCGGCGAGCCGACTGGTCACCGAGCGCACCCGCGCGATCATGCCGGTCCACCTGTTCCACCAGCTCGCCGACCTCGACGCGCTGACCGCCTTCGCGGACCGGCACGGCATCGACCTGCTCGAGGACAGCGCCGAGGCGATCGGCATGCGCTGGAACGGGATTCACGCCGGACTGCACGGCCGCGGCGGCGTGCTGTCGTTCTTCCCCACCAAGACCCTCGGCGCGCTGGGCGACGCGGGCATGGTGATCACCAATGACGCCGCGATCGCCGCCGACGTGCAGGTATTGCGGCATCACGGGCGGATGGGCCGCACCGTCGACCACATCGCGGGCATCTCGAACCTGTCCGGCGTCTCGGGCACCAACAGCAAGATGGACGACATCCAGGCCGCCGTGCTGCTGGCGAAACTCGCCACGCTCGACGCCGACATCGCCCGCCGCGCGGAACTGGCCGCGGCCTACGACCAGCGGCTGGCCGGTATCGACGGGGTGACGCGCACGCCGCGGGTGGTGCGGCCGACCGCGCCGGTCTACTACGTCTACCTGATCGAGGTCGAACGCCGCGACGAACTCGCCGAATATCTGACCGCGCGCGGAATCGGCACCGAAATCTATTATCCCCGACCACTTCCGCTGCAACCCTGTTTCGCCGGGGAGCGGAATCGGCCGGAGAATTTCCCCAACGCGATGGCGGCCGCGTCCCGGGCCATCGCGCTGCCGTTCTATCCCGATCTGACCGAGCCGGACATCGACGCGGTGTGCTCGGCGATTTCCGAATTCTATCGAGGGGGCCGGTGATGATTCCCTTCTTTCCACCCGATCTCTTCGAACCGGATCGCGGCACGCTGCTGGAGGCGCTGTTCGAATTGGGGACCGGCGAACAGCAGAAATTCATTCTCGGCGACCGCACCGCCGAATTCGAGGCGGCGATCGCGCGCAGCACGGGCGCGCGGTACACGGTGGCCTGCTCCAGCGGCACCGGCGGCCTCGAATTGTGTATCGCCGCACTGGGTTTAGGCCCCGGCGACGAGGTGATCGTGCCCGCCTTCTGCTGTCAGCCGGTGGCGAGCTGCGTCGTGAACGCCGGTGCCACACCGGTTTTCGTGGATGTCGACCCGTGGACGATGGTCCTCGACCCCGATGCCGTCGAGGCCGCGATCACCCCGCGCACCCGGGCGATCATGGCCGCCCACGTCTTCTCGATCATGGCGGATATGCCACGGCTGCAAGCGATCTCGCGGCGGCACGGGCTGACGCTCATCGAGGACTCCGCGGTCGCGCAGGGTGCGGTTCTCGACGACGTCCCGGCCGGGCGCTGGGGCGATCTGGGGGTGTACTCGTTCTTCCAGGTGAAGGCGATGGGCTCCGCGGGCGAGGGCGGCATGGTGCTCACCGAGGACGAGACGCTGGCGAACGCCGTTCGGATGCACCGCAATCACGGCCAGGACGGCAAGACCCGCTTCCTGCACCACGTCATCGGGCAGAACAAGCGGTTCGACGAGATCATCGCCGCCTTCCAGCTTGCCCGGCTCGACGGCTTCGAGGAGCGTCTCGAGCGCCGCGCGCGGATCGCCGACTACTACACCGACCGCTTCGCCAAGCTGTCCGACAAGGGGATCCTCGCCCCGCCGCCGGGCCGCAACGGCCGCTGCTACTACGTGTACTCGCTGCTGGTGGACCGCCGCCAGGACCTGCGGGCGTGGCTGACCGAACGCGAGATCGGCACGCACGTCTACTATCCCGTGCCGCTGCCCGAACAACCCGCCTTCGCGGCCTGGGCCGGGGACGGCGCGTGGCCGCGCGCGAGGTCGGTGTCCGATCGCAATCTCGCCATCCCGATCTGGCCGCACCTGAGCGACGCCCAGGTGGAGTACATCGCCGACAGCGTCTGCGAGTTCGTGTCATGACCGCGAAGGTGGTGGTGCTCGGACAGGGACACGTGGGTCTGCCGCTCGCCGTCGCGGCGGCCGAAAACGGTTACGGCGTCATCGGTTACGACTCCGACCCGGAACGCGTGCGCACTCTCGCCGGGGGCTTGTCGCCGATCCCGGACGTCACCTCGGCGCGCCTGACGGGCCTGCTGCACGCGGGCCGGTACCGGGCTACCGACAATCCGGACGAACTGTCCGGCTTCGATATCGCCGTCATCACCGTGCCGACCCCGCTCAACGCCGACCGGCTCCCGGACCTCGGGCATGTGCGGGCCGCAGCGACCGAGGTGGGTCGGCGGCTGCGGCCCGGCTGCCTGGTGATTCTCGAATCCACCAGTTATCCGGGCACCACCGAGGAGGTGGTGGCCCCGATCCTGCGCGCGGAGTCGGGGCTCGAGCCGGGCGCCGATTTCGCGCTCGGGTTCAGCCCCGAGCGGATCGATCCGGGCAATGTCACCTGGACGATCGAGTCCACGCCCAAGGTGGTGTCCGGCGTCGACGCCGAATCCCTCGCGCGCACACGGGATTTCTACGGCGGCTTCCTGACCGAGATCGTCGCGGCGGGTACCCCGCGGGTGGCGGAGCTGGCGAAGGTCTTCGAGAACACCTTCCGGCAGGTGAACATCGCGCTGGTGAACGAGCTCGCCGTGCACGCGGACCGGCTCGGCATCGACGTGTGGCAGGCGCTCGAGGTGGCGGGCACCAAACCCTTCGGGTTCATGAAGTTCCTGCCCGGCCCGGGGGTCGGCGGGCACTGCCTGCCCATCGACCCGGTCTACCTGTACTGGAAGGTGGCCGAGGAGACCGGGCGGCCGTTCCGGATGGTGGAGCTGGCCGACCGGATCAACGCGGAGATGCCCGACTATGTCGTGAGCCGGATCGAGCGCGGGCTGGATGCCCGGGGAATCGCCTTGTCGGGGGCCAGGATTCTCGCGGTCGGGCTCGCCTACAAACCCAATGTCGCCGATGTGCGGTGCTCGCCCGCGCTCGAGGTGTGCCGCCGTCTTGTCGCCGCCGGCGCCGAGGTGCGCTACGCCGACGCGCTGATCGCGGAGAAACCCGAGCTGTCGGGCCTCGCCCGCGGCGAGGTGACCGCCGAGGATCTGGCCGCGAGCGACGCCGTGGTGATCCTCACCGATCACGACTACGTGGACTACGACCTCGTCGCCGACCACGCGCCCTACGTCCTGGACACCCGGCGGCGGCTACCCGGCCGCCCGCGTGTCGAACTGCTCTGAGAGTGAATCGCCATGGCACGACCGATCAATATCGGCACGGTCTTCCACGACCACGCCGAGCAGGCGAAGCAGACCACCCTGCATCTGGACCGGCCGTTCGACATCGCCCCGGACGGCGGCCTGGTCTACGACGGCGCGGCGCTGGCCCGGCTGGTCGACGACACCGCGGCCTCGCTGTACGCCGCCGGGGCGCGGCCGGGCGACCGGATCGGCGTCGTCAAGGACAACCACTTCGACTTCGTGCTGCTCGCCGCCGCGGCCACCCGGATCGGCGCGGTCCCGGCGAATATCGCCGCCGCCAACAGCCTCCCGGCCGTGCGCGCGCTGCTGGAGCGGCTCGATCCGGCGCTGGTGGTGCTGTCGGCGAGCGTGCTGCGCCGCGCGATCGACGCCGGGGACGACGTGCTGGGCGGGCGTCGCGCGATCGTGCTGCCGAGCGCGAGAGCGCACGTCGAGCGCGCCGAAATACCAGGCACGGCAACGCCTTTGGACGACGTCCGCAATGCCGCCGCGGCGCCCGTCCGGTTCGTCGGCGACGACGAACCGCTGTTGATGACCCACACCTCCGGAACCACCGGCGTCCCCAAACTCGTGGTGCAGTCGCCGCGCACGCTCGGCGCGGCGAGCCGCCTGGAACTCATGCCGATCCCGTTCGTGGTCAGCCGCCGCAAAGACGTTGTGCTGTCGTCGATCTCGTTCGCGCACTGGCGCGCGATCACCTGGGCCATCGCCCAGGCGAAATTCGCGCCGCACACCCTCGTCGCGGTCGCCGACCACGAACCGGAGCGGGTGGGTGAACTGCTGGACCGGTACCGGCCGACGTGTATGGAGGCGTGCCCCAACATCTTCCAGCGCTGGCGCGGCCTGACCCGCACCCACGCCGACGCCCTGGCGGGAGTTCGCCTGTACATCAGCACCTTCGACATGGTGCACCCGCCGACGGTGCGGTCGTTCCTGGAGGTCTCGCGGCGGCGACTGCCGCTGTGGGTGGCGTCGTGGGGGCAGAGCGAGGTCGGCCCGATCTCCAGCGCCATCTTCACCCGTAGCCGGTTGCGCCGCCTGGGCAACCCCGTCACCAGCGATGTCGGCTGGACCGTGCCGACGGTGTCGCGGGTGCGGGTCACCGATCCCGAGACCGGGAAACGCCGGGGCCTCGGGCGGCCGGGACTGCTCATGGCGTCGAGCCGGGCCCGCTGCCTGAACTATCTCGGCGAGAGCGAACGCCACGACCGCAAGGACGGCGGAAAGTGGTGGAACACCGGCGATATCGGCTACCGCGACTGGTTGTGGCGGCTGCGGCTGGTCGACCGCGAGGTCGACATCATCCCCGGCACCAGCGGGCTCGCGCTGGAGAGCACGCTGCTGGACCGGATTCCGGAGGCCACCGAGGTGACCGTGCTCGGCGTGCCCGGACAGCTGCCGGTGCCGGTGCTGTGCGTGGACGGCGACCGGCTCGACGAGCGGCGCTGGTGCGCGGCGGTGGCCGATCTGCCGCCGCTGGCCGATCCGATCATCGTCCCGTGGCAGGACCTGCCCCGCACCGCGACGTGGAAGGTGCGCAGGCACGAGCTGCGCGCCTCGGTGCTGGGCACCGACGCCGTGTACGGCACCGGCCGCTGGACCTGAGGAAGGGAACACGATGACCGGAGTGGTCGAGACGAAGGACACGCGTCCCGGCGAGCTGGCGGCGCTGGTGGACGACGCCATGTCCCGCGTACCGGATGCCGTTGCGGCACGGCGCTTTCCGCGCTCGGTGCTGCGCGATTTGGGCGCGGCGGGCGTGCTGCGGCGGCGCTGGCGGACCGAGGCCGGACCGGCGGGTGACGTGGAATACGGTGTGGCCCTGGGCGACGCGCTGAGCACCCGCGCGCCCGCGGGCATCGCCATCGGGGTGTCGCTGCACACCGAGACCGTGCTGTCGCTGCTGCACCGCTTCGCCGGGACCAGCGAATACCTGCACCGGCTGCGGGAGGCGGCGCTGGACGGCACCATGGTCGGCGCGATCGCGGCGAGCGAACCCACCGGCGGCAGCGATCTGTCGGCCGTGACCACGCTGGCCCGGCCCACCCCGGACGGCTGGGTGGTCACCGGGGCCAAGAAGTACGTATCCCTCGGCGCGGTGGCCGATTTCGCGATCGTGCTGTGCCGACTGGCCGCCGCCGACGGCACGCCCACCGACCGGCACGCCACCTTCGCGGTCGAGCTGTCGAAGGCCGTGCGGGTGCGCGAACACGACAAGCTCGGCACCCACGCGCTCGACACCGTCGCCGTGGAGTTCCGGGACGTCGAGATCGGGCACGACGCGCTGCTCGGCCGCCGCGGGCTGGGCGTGCTGAACCTCAACTACGGCCTGTCCTTCGAACGGCTGGCCATCGCCGCGCAGGTGGCCGGGGGTTGTGCGGCCGCCATCGGGCTCGCGGTCGAGCACGCCGAACGCCGCGAGCAGTTCGGCCGCCGCCTGCGCGACCACCAGTATCTCGCCTTCCGCCTCGCCGAACTGAGCGCGGAGATCGAGGTGCTGCGCGGCGCGGTGCGAGATGTGGCCCGTCAGTTGATGACCCGGCCGCTGGATCGCGAATTGATCTCGCGGATAGCGGGTTTGAAGCTGTGCGCGGCGCGGGCGGGGGAGCGGGTGATCAGCGACGCCATGCAGACCTTCGGCGGCCCCGGCTATCTCACCGCCGAGACCCCGTTCGGCCAGTACTGGAACGATATTCGCGTCTCCCGGATCGGCGCGGGCACCGACGAGATGATGCTGGCCATCGTCAGCGACACCCTGCGCGGCGACGCCGAGATGTACGACCGCCTGATCAGGATCAGCCGATGACGGCCGCCGGAGGCGTCCTCGTCGCCGGGCTGAGCGGTCAGGTCGGCCAAGGCTTCGCCGAGGCCGCGCTCACCGGAACCGGCGACGCCGCAACGGATTTCGAGCTGCGCGCGCTCGTGCGGCGGCGGCAACGCCGCAACCTGGGCGGAGAGTACGCGCCCGGCACGACCCGCATCACCCAACTGCTCGGCGACGTCACCCGGCCCGCGTGGGGGCTGGACCTCGACGAGCTGGCCGCGCCGGACGACATTCGCGCGGTGGTGAATCTCGCCGGGATCGTGGACTGGACCGCGTCGCAGGCCGATATGGACCGGATCAACTACCTCGGCGCGGTCACCGGGTTCGAGGTGGCCCGCGCGCTGTCCGAACGCGTCGGACATCCCGTGCCCTACGTCTACGCCAGCACCGCCTACGTGGCGGGCACCCTCGGCGGGCGGATTCCCGAACAGCAGCACGCCCCGCACCCCGACCGCACTCCCTACGAACTGAGCAAATGGTTCGCCGAACGGCATCTGCTGCGCGCGGCGAGCGAGACCGATCATCCGGTGCTCGTGGCCCGGATCGGCGGGGTGATCGGCAGTTCGGCCTCGCGCTCCACCACCCGGTACAGCTCGCTGTATCAGCTGGTCGCGCCGCTGTCGCGCGGGCAGTTGCCGGTGCTGCCGGTACGGCCGGGCGCGCGGGTCGACATCCTCCCGCGCGATGTGGTGGGCGAGGGGTTGGTGCGCCTGCTGTCCCGGGCCGCCGCGACCGACTTCCGCGCCTGGCGCGGCGGCGCGTTGGTGCATCTGTGCGCGGGGGAGCAGGCCCCGACCCTCGCCGCCCTGCTGGCGCTGCTGGAATCCAAGGACGTCGAGAAGCGTTACCGCCCACCGCGTCTGGTCACCGCGTCACCGGGCGTGCTGCGCCTGGGTGAGAACGTGGTGCTGAAGTACGCGCGGTGGAGCCGGGAGATGGGCAACCGGCTGCACGGGCTGCGCTACGTGTCCATCGACCGCGTCTTCGAACGCACCCGGCTGGGCGCGCTCACCGGCGGCTGGACCCCGGCGGTGGGCGTCGACGAGATCCTCGACATCGCCTTCGGTCTCGACTCCGCCCCGGTCACAGACGATTTCGCCGGACTGCCGCTGGGGAGGTTCGCATGAGGGTCCTCGTCGTCGGAGCCACCGGCTATCTCGGGCACGCGGTCGTGCGCGCGCTCGGCGCGGCCGGGCACGACGTGATCGAACTGAGCCGGTCCGGTCGCGCCCGGGTCGGGGTCGGCGTGCGCGGCGACGTGCTGATGCCCGGCCTCGGACTCGATCCCGACGATCGGGTGCGGCTGGCGGATGTGGCGGGCATCGTGTCCTGCTTCGGTTCGGTGGGCATGGGCGCCGATCCGGCCGAGGTGGTCACCGTGCACGTCACCGGGACACGCAATGTGCTCGACTTCGCGCGCGAGTGCGCGGCGCTGCGGCGGGTGGTGCACGTGTCGAGCGTGCTCGCGCTGGGCCGGGCGAGCGGCGAACTCGGCAATCGCGACCTGGCGCGAGGACAGACCTTCCGCAACTGGTACGAGTACGCGAAATACCGTGCGGAACAAGCGATTCGGCGGGAACGCGCGTTGCCGGTGACCGTGCTGCGGCTGGGCACGCTGCTCGGGGCGGCGCCCGCGCCGCTCGTGCCCCGGCACGGCGGTCCGGTGGCCGTGCTGCCGCATGTGCTCAGCGGGCTGCCCGCCATGCTGGAGCGCCGCGGCGAGTATCCGGTCTACGCCACCGACATCGCCGCCGCCGCGGCCGTGGTGACGAGCCTGCTTGTCGACGACGCGCCGCCCGCGACCTACACCTATTTCGATCCGGAGCTGCCGACCATGGCCCGCGTGCTCACCGAGCTGTGCCGCCCGTGGGGCGTGACCCCGAAACTCGTGGACACCGGGGGTTTGGCGCGGGTGGTGCAGCGCGGGCTGGCCCGCCGCTTCGGCGTCGATCCCGAGGTCGTCGAATACGCCCGCCCGCTGGTCGATTTCGAGCCCGGCATCCTCGACGCGCTGCCCTGTGGGCCGGTGCCGTCGACCCCCGACTATCTGGCCGCGACGGGCCGGGTGCTGCGCGACGCGGCCCCGGCCGAGGAGAGGGGAGCCGATCGTGTCCTCAGCTGATGTCACGACCGCGCCCGACCGGTGCCGCGTCGACACCGCCGCGCATCCGGTGCTGCGGGTGTACTCCGCGGGCAACTTCGGGGAGATCGCGCCCGAACGGCTCTCGCCGATGTCGTGGTCGCTGGTGGGCCGCCCGATGGAACTGGGCACCCGCACCTTCGTGTCCGACATCCTGCGGGATCCGGTGTGGGCCACGGGATCCCACTACGTGTTCACCGGCTACTTCAACTGCCGCCCGTACCACAATCTCAGCGCCTACTGCCATATCGCCGAACACGTCGACCTGCTCACGCCCGAGGACGTGACCGCCGCCTACTTCGAGGGCATCGAACCGCCGCGCACCGTGCTGGGGCGCGGACCGGGTCGGGCCAGCCGCAATCGCGCAACATATCGGATGATGCGCGAGCTGATCACATTGCGGCCACGCGTGATCGAACTCGAGCAGCGGGTGTTCGACTTCGAGAATCTCGTGGACGACGTGGTGGGCGGCGAAAGTAACTGGCGGCTGGGCGAACTCGCGGAGGTGGGCAACACCCTGCTGGAACGGGCCTGGCACCTGCACATCATCGGCACCTCCGGCTCCATCGCCGCCGACGTGCTGCAACGCACGGCCGTGCATCGCCTTGCGGCGCACGGCAATTCGCTGCTCAACTGGTTGCGCGAACCCGCCGAGCTGCCGTGGGGTCCGCTCGCCGACCTCGCGCCCATCGCGGGCGGCCCGGCCGACTTCGTGCGGCATCCGTTCTACGAGGTCGCCGACACCCAGGCGCCCTGGTGCGATTACACGCTGCCGCCGATGGGCGAGGTGACCCGCGGCGGCGGCGAGGCCGTGGAGGTCTCGCCCCGCGAGGCGCTGGTCGGCATGCAGGGCCGCTGGCGCGGACTCGGCATCGACGCGACCGTGCTGTTCCTCGGCGATGTCATGGCGTTGCGCGAGCACAGCAAGTCGCTGGCGATGCGGCTGCTGCACGCGCACCGCCGCTTCGTGCCCCGGCTCGCGGAGCTGCGCGGGCTGCGCGCCGACCAGTGGCCGTACCTGTCGATGGCCGAACTGCGCGCCCGCACCCTGCCCGGACCCGACGAACTCGAGGCGCGCCGACTCGCCTGCGAGGACGCGCTGGCCATCGATATGCCCGACTACCTGGACCGCACTCCCGGTGCGCCGCAACACTTCCGGCCCGTGCGCCGACCGCGCGGGGTGTCGGCGGGCGTGTACGACGGGATCGCCATCGGTCTCGACGAGCTGCCGCAGGCGCCGGGCGCGGTGCTGGTGTGCGAGAGCGCCGACGCCAACATCATGCCGCTGCTGCCGTTCGTCTCGGCGGTGGTCACCGCGCGCGGCAGCCAGTACTCCCACATCGCGATCATCTGCCGCGAGGTGGGGATCCCCGCGGTCGTCTCGCATCCGCTGGCCGCGGAGATCAAATCCGGACAACGCGTCCACGTGGACGGGGACAAGGGAGAGGTGACGATTCTTGATTGAGCAGGACGACGTGGCCGTGCTGTCGGTGATCGAGGACCAGCTCGGTGTCGGCCGTCCCCGGCCGGATCTGCGCATGACCGATTCGATCCGCGACGACATCGACCTGGATTCGCTGTCGCTGATGGAGGCCCTGACCCGGGTCGAGGACCACTACGGGATCGAACTCATCGACAACCCGGAGATCGGCGGCGTGCGGACCGTCGGGGATATGGTGGCGCTGATCCAGCGCGTGCGCCGCGAGGCCGTGGGCGCCGAGGGGGATTGATGAAATCGATCGTCGACTGGGTCGTCGAACCCGTCCCCGATACGGCGCTCACCTTCTATCAGGGCGCGGAATGGCGCAGCACCGCCTACCCGATCCTGGCGCGGGAGTCGCTGGGTGTCGCGGAGACGTTGCGCGAGCGCGACATTCGCAAGGGCGATCGGGTTGCGATCATCCTGCCCACCGGGCGCGCGTTCGTCCGGTACTTCTTCGGCACGCTGGCCGTCGGCGCCATACCCACGGTCATCGCGCCGCCGGGGCTGCACGGCAGCACCGACTACGGCGACTACGCGGCGACCCTGTTGCGCGCGCTGGAGCCGCGGGCGGTGATCGCCGAACCCGAAACGCTCGCGCTGCTCCCGGAGCGGCCGGGGGCCGACGCGTTGCGGATTGATGCGAGCGAGCCGGTGGTGGAGAGTTCGGATACCCTCATCGATCCCGCACTGGGCGAGGACATTTCGATCATCCAGTTCACCTCGGGTTCCACGCGCGCGCCCAAGGCGGTGCGGCTGAGCTCGGCGGCGGTGGTCGCGCACATCGAGATGTTCAAGACGGTGTTCCACGATCGGCCCGCCGAGGATCCGGACTCGTTCGGGTCGTGGCTGCCCATGCATCACGACATGGGCCTGATCGGAACGTTTCTGACGCCGGTGAGTCACTGCAAGGATCTGTGGCTGATGCGGCCCGAACAGTTCGTGCGGCGGCCGATGCTGTGGCTGGAGCTGTTCGGCCGCCACGGCGTGAACCATTCGGCCTCACCGAATTTCGCGCTGGAGCGGATCGTGCGGGTGGTGAGCCCGAACACTTTGGCGGGCATGGACTTCAGCACCTGGCGCACCGTCATCGTCGGCTCCGACCGCATCAATATCGGGGCGCTGCGGGCGCTGTACGACCTGCTGGCCCCGCTCGGCCTGCGCGCGGACTGCCTCAAACCCGGATACGGCATGGCCGAGACCACCCTGGCGGTGTCCACCATCGGCCCCGGCGAATCGCCGCACGCGCTGCTGGTGGACGGCACGCGGCTGCGGGAGGGCGTCGAGGTGCCGATCGTGGGCCGGGAGACGCTGGACCCGCCCGGGAACGCCGACGCCGACGCGGTGCGGGTGGTCGGCTGCGGGCAGTCGTTGCCGGGCGTGCGGGTCACGGTCGCGGGGGAGGACGGAAAACCGTTGTCCGACAGCCTGGTCGGTGAGCTGGTCGTCGAGTCGCCCGCGATCTACAGCGGCTACCTCGGTGACGACGCGGCCGCCAAACCCACCCGTCATCCCACGGGCGATCTGGGGTTCCTGCTCGACGGGCAGATCTATGTACTGGGCCGCCTGGGCAATTCGGTGAAGATCAACGGCAATTTCGTCACCGCCGAGGATGTGGAGATGGCGCTCGCCGAGCGGCTCGGGCTGCATCACGACAAGGTGACCGCGGTGCTGCGCGATCTCGGCGAACCGAATGCCGTGGCGGCGCTGCTGATCTTCCAGCAGCGGGTGCCGCCGGACAAGGTGGAGGCCGCGCTCGGTGTGCTCGCCCGCATGGGTCTGCCCGCCGACCGCGCGGCGCTGACCGTGATCGCGCCGCGCGCGGTGCCGCGCACCACCAGCGGCAAACCCAAACGCGCCGAGCTGTGGCGGCTGTTGGAGATCGGGGCGGTGGCGGCGCGGGTGTGTCATGTGGGTGCGCGGTCGCCGCTGCGGGAGGCGTTGGGATGAGCGCGCCGGAGATCTCGCGGGAACGGCTGGGCAACAAAGGTTTTCATCTGTGGGAGCTGCGGGAGCGCGGCTATCCGGTGCCGCCGTTCGAGGTCGTGGACGGCCCGGCGGTCCGGGCCGGAATCGACCGGGCGGCCGTCGCGCGACTGCTGGACCGGTTGCGGGCGCGGGCATCCGAGTGGATGGGCGTGGACCCCGAGTCGGTCGCGTTCGCGGTCCGGTCGAGTCCGCCGGTGAGTATGCCCGGGATGATGGACACCCTGCTCGGCCTGGGCGTGGACGAGTCGGCGGTGCCCGCGCTGGCCGACCGGCTCGGCGGCGCGGAACTCGCGCACGACCTGCTCGCGATCGGGGAGCGCGACCTGCGCACCCACCTCGGGTCGGCCGTGCCGACGGCGGCGATCGACCGGGTGCACGCGGCCGTCGCGGCGGTCCGCGACTCCTGGCACAACGATCGCGCCCGCGAATACCGTCGCGCGCACGGCATTTCGGAGGAGCTGGCACCGGCTGTCGTGGTGCAGGCCATGGCCTTCGGGCTCGGGGCGCGATCGGGGAGCGGGGTGGTGTTCAGCCACGACCCGCTCACCGGCGAACGCGGCCTGCACGGTGAGTATCTGGCCGCCAGCACCGGCGCGGCGCTGGTCGGCGGGCAGGCCACACCCGACGGTCTGGCGGGGCTGGCCCGCGAATGTCCGGACGCCTACGCCGAATTGGCGCGCGTGGTCGATGAGCTGTTCGCCTGGCAGCGGGTGTTGATCGAGGTGGAGTTCGTCGTCGAGCGGGGGCGGTTGTGGCTGGTGCAACTGCGCGCGGCCACCGCCTCGGCCGCGGTGCACACCACCATCACGATCGAGGCGTGGCGGGCCGGGCTGCTCGATCGCGCGACGGCGCTGGCGCGGCTCTCACCCGAGGCGCTGGGCACGCAGACCCGTCGCGAGGCCGCGCCCGGCCACGGGACGTTGCTGGCCACCGGCATCGGGGCCGCGAGCGGTGTGGCGACGGGAACGGTCGTGCGGACCGTGGCCGAGGTGCTCGACCGGATCGGTGAGCCGACGGTGCTGCTGCGGCCGACCACCGAACCGGAGGACTTCCTCGGCATGGCGCAATCGGCCGGGATCATCACTCTCGAGGGCGGTTTCGGCTCGCACGCCGCCGTGGTCGCCCGCGAACTCGGCCGCCCCGCGGTCGTCGGCGCGCGCTTCGCCGACCCGGACTGGCAGAGCGAATCGGCGACGGTGACGGTGTGCGGCACCACCGGAAAGGTCTGGGCGGGAACGGTTCCCGCCGTCTCCCGTCCGGCCGTGGACTGGCCGGAGGATCTGCTCGGCCCCGCCCCGGCCGACGGCGACCGGTTGACGCGGCTGCGGGCGGTGCTCGCCGCGGCGGGTATCGAGGAGGAACGATGACGACGGAGATCGAGATCGCCGCGCTGGATGTGCGGGTGCTGCACGCGGTTCGGGTCGGCGGCTGGTTGAGCGCCGAGCGGATCGCGGCGTGGGTGCCGGAGGCGGCGGGCGCGATCGAGGAACTCGTGGACCGGGGACTGCTCAAGGCGGTAGATACGCCGCAGGGGCGATTGTTCGGGCTCGCGGAAGGTGTTGTGCTCCAAGTTGATTCAGCGCTCACGGCGGGCGCGGTGGATGTGCCCGCCGCGTCGGTCGTCGCCGACCTGCTCGCCGACTTCGAACGCTCCGATCCGGTGCTGAAGGAGCGGGTCACCGCCTTCCAGCGCACCCGTGACGCGGCGGGCGCGGCGGCGATCGTCGAATTCCACCGTGCCAGAACCGATCTCATCGATCGGATCGGCGCGGCCAGCGTGCTGTGGTCCGGATATCCGGAGCGTTTCCGGAGGGCGGTGGCGGCCGTCGAGGCGGGGGACCTCGATCACGTGGCCTCCCCGCTGCTCGACAGCTACCACACCGTCTGGCATCTGCTGCACCGCGACCTGCGGGCGATCAAGGCGCTTCCCGTCGGGTGAAGGTGATCGACGAACCCGGCGCGATCAGGGCGCTTCCGGCTGGGTGAAGGTGACCGACGAACCCGGCGCGAGGCCCAGGCCCACGCCGGTCAGCGGCTGGTCGGTGTGGATGAGTACGTTGTAGTGGTTGGGGTAGTGGCAGCAGTCGAATCCGAGCACCGAGCCGATCACGATGCCGTCCACCCGCACCTCGTCGCCGCGATCGATCACCCCCGCCGAGGTGATCTCCGCGAAACCGAGGAAACCGACCCGATCCACCCGCGCGCCCGTGCTCGCGTCGCTGTGGTCGGTGGTGACCAGTTCGTGCACCTCGCCGCGGGTGACGCAGCGGCTGGCCCACTCCGACACCGACATGCCCCGATCGTCGCGGCGGTGCCGCAACACCTTCACCAGCGCGCCGGACACCGCGTATTTGGCGCCGTCTTCGAATACGTTCATCGTGTCATTCCTTCATCGGGCGCGGGTATAACTGTCGGTCACCAATTCGAGGGCGATCAGGCCGTCGTCGCCGTATTCGCCGCCCGCGCCGATCGCGCGCGTGAAATCGGTGAGAATGCCGACGTATTCGTGCCACAGCGAACTCTTGAATCCCGTGAATCCGGCCAACATATCCGCGGACAGCATTGTGCCGTCGGCGTATTCGACGTCCACCGTCTTGCGTTCGCCGTGGGGATAGGACCAATCCAGCAGCAACCGCGCGGTGGCGCCGTCGTTGCCCGCGAGGGTGATGTCGGCGGTGCGGTCCACCCCCGCCGCGTCGCGCTCGATCCGCGCGTCCTTCACCGCGAGGTCGGGCAGGAACATGCGGACGACGTCGAGCGCGTTGGGCCCGTTGTCGGCGACGCAGCCGCCGCCGCAGCGTTCCATGTCCAGATACCAGCGGTCGTCGCCGACGTGGTCCTCGATGAGCTCGTCGTAGTGCACGCGCACCGCGCGCACCGGACCGTGCGCGCGGCCCGTCCGGCGCAGGGCCAGCACATTGTCGTTGTAGCGGCGATGGAAGGCGGTGAACAGCGTGGTGTCGGCGGCGCGGGCCGCCGCGCACAGCTCGCGGGCGGCCGCGACCTCGGTGGCGAGGGGCTTCTCCACGCACACCGCCACCCGCGCCGCGAGGGCGTCCGCGCAGATCGTCGCGTGAACGTCGTTGGGCACGTTGACGATCAGCGCGTCCAGCCTGGCCTCGGCCAGCAGGGTCCGATGATCGGTGTAGCGGTCGGCCCGGACGCCGTCGAGGCGATCGGGTCGCAGATCGCACACCGCGACCAGGTCGGCGGCGGGGACATGATCGAAGGCGGCTATGTAGTACGGGGCGATCACGCCCAGACCCACCAGGCCGACGCGCAGCGGGCCGCTCATCGCAGCGTCCCGGCGGGTGCGTCCACGCCCTCGGCGCGGGCGACGTCCATGATCTCGGTCCACAGCGCGGCGTCGAGGACGATCCCGTCGCGCTCGGCCGCCCGCACCCGCTCGCCCTCCCGCGTCCCCGGATAGCCGACGGGGTGAGCCGGATCGATCGGGGCGCAGTCGCGCAGTGCCGCGAACATGGCGCCCGCGGCGGGGGCCATGGACGAATTCCCGTGCAGCGCACGTGGATCGATGACCATGGCGAAATAGCCGATATCGTCGTCGCGGCCGGTGGGTCCGCCGGAGCCGGTGAACGCGGCCGCGTCGGGGCCCAGCGCCGCCCCGGACACCAGCGCCGACAGCACCTCGACCAGCAGGGCGAGCCCGTAACCCTTGTACGCGCCCGTCTCCGGCCGCCCGCCCAGCCAGGTAGGGAATCCGTCGCCGCGATCCAGCGCCGCCGGATCGGTGGTCGGCTCGCCCGCCGCGTCGACCAGCCAGCCCTCCGGAATCGGCTCGCCGCGCCGGGCGGCGGCCCGGATCTTGCCGGTCGGCACCGCGGTCGTGCTCATATCCAGGACGAACGGGTCGGCGCCGCCCGCAGGTGCGGCGATGCTGAGCGGATTGGTGCCCAGCATGGCGTACCGGCCCCCCGGCGGCCGGGCGATGCGCTGCGCCCCGCAATTCGACGACAGCAGCGCCACGCGGCCGCGCAAAGCCTGTGCGCGCGTGTGGAATCCGGCGCAGCCGAAGTGGGTGGCGTTGCGCACGAAGCACACTCCCACCCCGTGCCGCGCCGCCCGTTCGGCCGCGTCGTCCAGCATCGCCGACGCCGTCCAGAGTCCCAGTGTGCGTTGGGCGTCCACCACCGCGGCCGCGCCCCGATCGGCCACCACCGTCGGATCGGCGGCGGGCGCGACCCGCCGATCGTCGAACAACGGCAGATACAGCCGGGTCAGATTCGCCAGCCCGTGCGAGCCGAGCCCGGCGGCGTCGCCGTAGACCAGGGCGCGCGCGGCGAGCGCGGCCCGATCCGCGGGCACCCCGCGTCCGGCGAAGATCTTCGCCACGAAGCCGACCAACTCGTCGTGGTCGACCGACAGCCGGTCGGCGGTCTCGACTTCGATCATCGGTTCCCATCCATTCGTTCGGCAGCGGGTACAGGGTGTGGCGCGTGGGCCTCGACGAAACGGCCCACCAGCGCGGCGATTTCGGCCGAATAGGCCGCGAGGTCGGTGAGGTCGGCGAATTCACCGTCGGCGTGGGCGCGGTTGCGGTCGAGGTCGCCGGGGCCGAACACCACGGTGTACGTGCCGGGGACCTCGCCCAGCCAGATGGCGTCGCAGGTGAAGGGGTCCGCGTCGGGCGGCCACCACGGGAGGTCCGATCCGGCGACCAGTTCGGCGGCCCACGGATCGGCCGAATCCAGCGTCGGCAGACCGCTTTTGAGCCAGTCGACGCCGACCAGCTCGGCGGCGTCGGCGGCGGTGCGGGCCAGGGCGGGACGGGAGGCGTGCAGGGCGGTGAACTCGGAAACCGCCGCGGCGCACTGGTTTTCGAGACCCGAGCGGGCGCGCCGCGCGGTGTCCTGGTCGCGGTAGGCGATATTGAGCAGCAGATCGCCGCGCCCGTAGACGCGATTGTGCAGGTGCCCGGTGTGCAACCCCGCGACGCACACCCGCGCCCCGGCCGCCCAGTCGGGCTCGGTGAGGGCGAGGCGGTGGGCCAGGTAGCCGAGCAGGACCGTCGCATTGTGCCCGGCCTCGGGATGATCGTCGATGGCGTCCTCGCCGCGGACCCGGATGCGCGCGGTCATGGCGGCGGTGCTGCGCGGCAGCAGCCGACCGCCCGTCGGCTCGCAGAACACATTGATCCGGCCCACGTAACCATCCGCGACCAGCGGGCGGGTGCCGAAAACGCCCATCGCCCCGCCCTCCTCGCCGGCCACCAGTTGCACCAGCACGCGGATACCGGTTCGTTCGGGATCCAGATCGGCGAGCGCGGCCCGCAGTCCGGCCAGCAGGGCGACGGCCGGGCCCTTGGCGTCGATCGCGCCGCGTCCGTGCACGCGCGTGCCCTCCACGCGCGGGACGGGCACATCGGCGACGGTGTCCAGGTGCACGTTGAACATGAGCGTGCGGTCGAGTGGGGCGTCGATTCCCCAGCGCAGCACCAGATTCGGCTGGCAGGCGAGGAAATCGGGGCGTTCGGCGGCGGCCCGGCGCACGATCTCGGGGACTTCCGGCCGTCGCAGCCAGGCCGGGTCGGCGGGGGCGTGCCGTTCGACGTGGAAGCCGAAACCCGCTGCGTGCGTGGCGATCCGCTGCCCCGCCTCCCACAGGCGCGGCGGGGGGCCGTCGGGATGTTCGAGCGGTCCGGCGGTCGGCAGGGCCAGCAGATCCAGCAGCAGATCCCGATCCGCGGGGCCGAAGGCAGGGGTGTTCACGACGGTCTCCCGGCCACGACGGCTGCGAGCAGTTCCTCGAAACACGTTCCGTAGTCGACGAATTCGGTGATGTCGGTCAGCTCGGTCATGGTCTCGTGCGGGCGCAGGGTCAGATGCGGTTCGATCGAGAACACCCCGCGATAGCCGTGGTCGAGCAGCATGCGCACGCTGTCGGCGACCCGGCAGCGGCCGTGGCCGGGCAGGACGTACCGCACCCCCTCGTCGGTCTCGATCGCGTCCTTGACGTGCACGTGCTCGACGCGATCGACCACGGGCGCGAGATAGTCGACGTCGGTGTAGCCGTGCGCGGGGCCGTTGCCCGCGTCGAACAGCAGGCGCAGGGCGGGGGAGTCGACGCTGTGCAGCAGGTCGAGCGCGCGGCGGGGATCGGTGCCCGCCCAGCCCGCGCAGTTCTCGTGCACCAGCACCACGCCGTGGTCGGCGGCCAGCGCGGCCAGCTCCGTCAGGCGGCGGATCACCTCCGCGCGCCAATCCCGTTCGGAGAGGTCGTCATTGGGGTAGGACATGATTCGGATGCGGGGACAGCCGAGGGTGCGCGCGTGCCCGAGCAGGACGCGCAGTTCATCGAGGTCGGTGGCGAGCGGATCGGTGATCGGGCGGCCCCAGTTGCCGATTCGAGAGTCGAGACAGACCACCTCGATTTCCGCGGCCGCGATCTGCTCGGCATACCGCTCGAATCGCTCGCCCGGCAGATCGGCCAGCGGCACCCCGCCGATACTGCGCAGCTCGAGCCGGTTCCAGCCCAGTTTCCGCACGGCGGCGATCTGCTGTCCCAGCTCGGCGTGCGCCTCGTCGCCGATTCCGGCGATGCGCATGTCCGGTGGGTTCTGCTCGGCGCGTGGCACGTTGCCTCCCTTGTCGGCTGGGTTCTGCTCAGCGGATGGGGCGTTGCCTCCGTTGTCGGCTGGGTCCTGCTCAGCGGGCGGCACGATGCCCTCCCTCGTCGACGGCGGAACGGGCCAGCGCACGCGCGGCCTCGAGGAGTTCGACCACGCGACACTGCGATTCGAGATCCGCGGGATCGTCGTGGTCCGGGCGCGTGTAGACCCGGGTGAACAGGGTGCGCAGGGCGTCGTCGGGGAAGGTCTCGACGGTGCCGCCGATCTCCACTCGTCCGGTGAGGTCGTCGGCGCTGGGCGAGTAGTGGCCGGTCACGCGGCCGCGCTCGAAGTCCACCTCGATCCGGCGGGTGCGGAGCGGATCGGTCAGATCGGACACGATCTCGGTAACCGCGCCTCCGTGATGGGCGAGGGTCAGTCCGGCTCCGCCCATTCCGGGGAAGACACGGCCGTCGACCGGCGGGGTGTCGCGCAGCCACGCGGCGACGGGTTCCGCGTCCCCGGCGAGGGCGAGCGCGACGCCGACGCTGTGCGGCGGTTCGACCTCGAAGGCGTCGGCGTGGGCGGTCGAGGTGGCGGTGTGCGCGAGGCGCGGTTTGGTCTGCCGGAAGGCGATGCGGCGGACGGCGCCCAGCTCACCCGACGCGGCGATGTCCCGAATCCGTTGTGTCACAGCGCTGGACAGCCACGGGGCCACCACCGTCACGCGCAGTCCGTGCCGCCGCGCCAGTGCCAGGAGTTCGCGGGCCTGCTCCCCGGTTGGGGCCAGGGGCTTCTCCACGAGGAAGGTCCGGAACCCGAGCGCCGCCAATTCGCTCACCGGCTCGACACGGACGGCGGGCGGGGTGCACAGATGGACCACGGTCTCGCGAGGATCGGTGTGGCGCAGCGCCTCGCGCGGCGAGCCCACCGGGCGCACGCCCGCCACCGGCCGGGGGAGCGGGTCGTAACCCAGCGGTTCGACCCCGCCGCACAGCTCGGGAATACCGCGCAGCGCGCGCAGATGCAGATTCCGCCCGGCATGGCCGAGACCGATAATGAAGGCGCGCAATATCTGGTCCTCGAATTCGGATGGCTGCGGGCCGAGAGCCCGCCTACAACGCTCTATCGAAAGCGATTCCGGGGCAATGTCTCCGGCGTGGCAAGTATTTGCTAATGCCTTCGCGCGGGAATTCGCCGACTGTCGAGACATGGCAGGCACGCTCCGCGCATTGGCCGATCTGGCACGGGGTGTCGACGTGATGCGGCGCCGCGGACTGTTCGATCCGCTGCGGCCCGGCCACGCCCTCGGCACCGCGCGCAATGTCACCCGCTACGGTCCGTTCGCCGGGGTCGTCATGCAGGGCGCCCGGGTCACCCCGGACGCGGCGGCCATCGTCGACGAACGAGGTGAGTTGACCTTCGGCGAACTCGATCGGCGCTCCAACGCCCTCGCTCGCGGGCTCGCCGGAAACGGTTGGGGGCCGGGCGATGTGGTGGCGGTACTGGCCCGCGATCATCGCGGCATGGTGCTGACCCTGCTGGCCGCGGGGAAACTCGGGGTGCGCGCGGTGCTGATGAACACCGGTTTCGCCGCGCCGCAACTGGCCGCCGTCGCCGCCCGTGAGCGGGTGCGCGCGGTACTGCACGACAGCGAGTTCACCCCCTTGACCGACGCGCTCCCCGCCACGATGCCGCGCGTGCTGACCTGGGTCGACGACGGGGACGAGATCGACCCGGCCACCCCGACCATCGACGCCTTGGCGGCCGGGCACGCCACCGATCCCGTGCCCAGACCACCCCGGCCGGGCGGGATGGTTATGCTCACCAGCGGTACGACCGGCACCCCCAAGGGCACGCCCCGCGAGAAGACCAGCCCGTTCGCCTCGGCGCAGTTCGTGGATCGAATTCCATTGCCGCGCAACGGCACGATCGTGATGGCCGCGCCGATATTCCACGGTACCGGCCTGTCGCAGTTCTCCCTCGGGCTCGCCCTCGGTAATCGAATCGTGTTCCAGCAGCGCCGATTCGACGCCGAGCGTACCCTGGCGAATGTCGCGCGCTACCGGGCCGACGCGCTCGTCCTGGTCCCCACCATGTTGCAGCGCATTCTGAACCTCGATCCGGAAAGGCTTGCCGCGCACGACTGTTCGTCGCTGAGGGTGATCGTCGCCTCCGGCTCGGCCATGGCGCCCGATCTGGTGATCCGCGCGCTCGACCACTTCGGCGACATCCTCCACAATATGTACGGCTCCACCGAATGCACCGTCATCTCGGTCGCCACCCCCGCCGAGCTGCGGTCCGCGCCGACGACCGCCGGTCGCCCGCCGGTGGGGATCCGGCTGGCCCTCTACGACGAGAACCGTCGGCGCATCACCGCGCCGCACGTGACCGGCACGATCTTCATCGCGAATCCGCATGCCCACCGCACCTACACCGACGGGCGCGGCAAGGAGACCGTCGACGGCATGATCTCCTCCGGCGACGTCGGGCACTTCGACGAGAACGGGCTGCTGTTCCTCGACGGCCGCGACGACGACATGATCGTCTCCGGCGGCGAGAACGTCTTCCCCCAAGAAGTCGAGCACCTCATCGCCGACCGGCCCGACGTCCTCGAGGCCGCCGTCGTCGGCGTGGACGACCGCGAATTCGGAAAACGGCTGCGCGCCTTCGTCGTTCCCGCGCCCGACAGCTCGCGTGACGCCCAGGAGATCAAGGACTACGTCAAGGCGAACCTGGCCCGCTACAAGGTTCCGCGCGAGGTGATCTTCCTCGACGAACTCCCGCGCAACGCCACCGGCAAACTGCTGCGCGCACCGCTCGCCGAACTCGACGTGCCGGGCTGAACCGCCAACCCCGGTTGTTCAATCTGAATTGAACAATCTGGATTGAAGGAATATCCTGGCCGCATGACCGAAGACGCGCGGCCCCTCTCCCCGTCGGCCACCTCGGCCGCGCGGGAACTGCGAATGCTCATCGGCCGGTTGCGCCGCCGCTTCCTGGAGGCGTCCGACAGCCGCGAGCTGACCGCATCGCAGATGGCGGTGCTGAGCCGCTTGAAGAAGGGCGACGCCTCCGCCAGCGATATCGCCGCCGCCGAGCGAGTGCGCCCGCAGGCCATCGCCGCGAGCCTGACCGTGCTGGACGAGCGCGGCCTGGTCGAGCGCCGTCCCGACCCGCACGACCGCCGCCGCCAACTGCTGTCGCTGAGCCCGACGGGCCGCGACTTCATCGAGGGCCGCGCCCAGGCCGGACAGGAATGGCTCGCCGCTGAACTCGACCAGCGCTTCACCGAGGCCGAACGCCAGCACGTTCTTACGGCAGTGGAGCTGCTGGAAAGGCTGGTGCGACAGTGACTTTCGCGTTACACGGGGTGCGCGGGGCCGGTGCCGAAGTGACTTCCGCGCTACGCGGGGTGCGCCGGGCCGGTGCGGCAGTGACTTACGCGCTACGCGGGGCTGGTGCGGCAGTGACGTCCCACCACCCGGGGCACGCGCGGCCGGTGCGGAAGTGACCTCCACACCACGCGGCACACGCGGGGCCGGTGCGGCCGTGAAGTCCACACCGCGCGTGGCCGAGCGGCCCGACGGGTTCGACCGCAAACTGCTGCTGCCGATGGTGCTCGGGTCGATCCTGAACCCGATCAACACCTCCATCCTCGCCGTCTCGCTGGTGCCGATCGGCATTGCGTTGGGCGCGCCGCCCGCGCAGACCGCGTGGCTGGTGTCGGGGCTGTACGTGGCGACGGCGGTCGGGCAGCCCGCGATGGGGCGGCTGATCGATCTGTTCGGGCCGCGCCCGCTGTTCCTCGCGGGGACCGCGCTCACCGGGCTCGGCGGCGTCCTCGGGGTCACCGCGCCCTCGCTGTGGGTGCTGGTGCTGGCCCGGGTGATCCTCGGGCTGGGCACCTGCGCGGGTTATCCCGCCGCTATGCATCTGCTGCGCAGTGAGGCCGACCGCACCGGGCGCCCGGCGCAGACCTCGGTGATGACGGTGCTGGCCGTCGCCAATCAGACCATCGCCGTCATCGGACCGACGCTGGGCGGGCTGCTCATCCACCTCGGCGGCTGGCGCACGACCTTCGCCATCAATATCCCGCTGGCGGTCGCCTGTCTGGTCGTGGGCGCGCTGTGGCTGCCGAAATCGAGGGTCGCGCCGCGGACGGCGCGGGCCGGGCTGGATGTGCCGGGCATGGTCCTGTTCGCGGGGATGCTGGTCGCGTTGCTGCTGTTCCTGATGAAACCGCAAGCGGCGCAGTGGTATTCGGCCGCACTCGCGGTCGTGCTCCTGGTCGCGCTGGCCGGGTGGGAGGTGCGGGCCGCCTCGCCGTTCCTGGACGTCCGGGCGTTGGCGAGCAGCGTGCCGTTGCTGGTGACCTATCTGCGGTCGCTGCTGACGGCCACCGTGGCGTACTGCTTCCTGTACGGCTTCACGCAATGGCTCGAGGAGGGGCGCGGGCTGAACCCGACCGTGGCCGGGCTGATGCTGCTGCCGATGTCGCTCACCGCGATCGGGGTCTCGGCGATCACGGGGCGGCGCAACCGAATTCGTAGCAAACTGCTCGTCGGCAGCGCGGGGCAGCTGGTGGCGTGCTCGCTGTTGCTGTTCATGACACCGGCCACGCCGCTGTGGCTGCCGTTGGTCGCGGCGCTGGTCATGGGTGTTCCGCAGGGGTTGAACACGCTCGCCATCCAGAACGCCGTCTACCACCAGGCCGATCCTGCGCGTACGGCGTCCTCGGCCGGGTTGCAGCGCACGTTCTTCTACCTCGGCGCGATCGGGTCGGCGGCGGCCAGCGGCAGTTTCCTGACGCCGGGTTCGGGCGCGGCCGGACTGCATCACCTGGCCTGGTTCATGGTCGCCGCGGCGGCCCTGTTCTTCCTCGTCACCGTCGTCGACCGCAGCCTCCGGCATCTCGCCGTCGACTGAGAACCGTTGTCCCCGAAAGGATTTCCCATGCCCGACGCGTTCGACCCGCGCCGCACCGCCCTGCTGGTGCTGGACTACCAGCCGGGCATCCTCGGCTCCCTCGACCAGGCCCCGGCGCTGCTGGACGCGGCCGCCGCCGCGATCGCGGACGTGCGCGGGCGCGGCGGCCGGATCGGCTATGTGCGCATGGCCTTCACCGACGCCGACTACGACACCATGCCCGCCACCAGCGCAATGGCGGCCGCCGCCACCCCCGAACGCCGCGCCGCCCTGCACGCCGACGCGCCGACCACCGCGATCCACGACCGGATCGCGCCCGAACCGGAGGACATCGTCGTGCGCAAGACGCGGGTCGGCGCGTTCACCACCACCGACCTCGACGAGCGACTGCGCGCCGCCGAGATCGACTCGCTGATCCTGGCCGGGGTCGCCACCAGCGGCGCGGTGCTGTCCACCCTCCGCGACGCCGCCGACCGCGACTACCGGCTGGCCGTCCTCGCCGACGCCTGCGCGGATCGCGACGCGGAGGTGCACGAGTTCCTGGTGGAGCGGATCTTCCCCCGGCAGGCCCGGGTGACCGGCACGGCCGAACTGGCGGCGCTGTTCGGCTAATTGCCGTACGAATAGCGAAGATTCGCGAACAGCAGGGTGTTGACCCGGTATCGCAGGTGCCCGATCGCGCTCTCGTCGGGCGGCGGGCCGGGCGTCAGCAGGGTGAAGCGCAGTGCGGTGCCGCCGCCCGCGGGCGCGAGATCGAAGCGCAGCCGGACGTCGGGTCGGGCGGGCCACAGCGAGGACCACATGACCAGGTGCGGGGCGACGGCCGTCAGCACCGCGGGGTCGGTCTCGTCGGCCAGCAAGTCGAGCCAGGGGCGCGCGCCCGGACGTCGCGGTTCGGTCAGCGACTCCCACACCACATGTGGAGGTGGCGGCAAAGTTCGTGTCCGCGAACCGAATTCGAGCATGTCGTCCAGTGTAGGGGCGATACGGGAAAGGCCCCGCGGGTGCGGGGCCTTTCGCTGCGTCGTGTCTCAGTGGCCGGGCGCGGGGCACGGCGGCGGGCCTTGGGGGTCGCCCGGGGGCGGGCCCTGGTGGTCACCGGGCGGAGGACCCTGGTGGTCACCGGGCGGCGGCCCCTGTGGATCACCCGGGGGTGGGCCCTGCGGATCGCCCGGCGGCGGGCACTGCCCGGTCCCCGGGCCGTCGGGCTGGCCCGGCGCGGGATCCGCGCTCGCCACCCCGGCGCCCAGCGCGGCCAGCAACACTCCGCCGCCCACGGCGACGCTCATCAGTCTCGCCCTCATCCTCATGCGCATTCCTCCATCACCCGGATTCCCGGTCCGGCTCGGGTGGCCCGTTCTCGGCCCACGCCCCGATCTTCGAGGCCGCGGATGGAGCTCGGCTGCAAGCCGACTGGACGCGAGCTGTGAAAGCCGTGCGCCCGCTCAGAGTTCGGGGCGCCGGCGGCGCGCATGCTGGTCGCGGGAGTGGGTGATCAGGCTGATCTGGCCGTCGGACTCCATCCACGCCTGGTGGACGTCGGTCAGATCGTCGATGCCCTGTTCGCGCAGCTTGCCCAGGAGTTCGGCCTCGGTGATCAATTCCTGGCGCATGTTGCGACGGAGCAGGCGGCCGTCGCGGACCAGACGCAGCGGTTCGGGCCGGATCAGCCGGGCGGCCCAATGCCACCGGTACGCCGCGTAATTCAGCAGATAGGACCAGCCGACGATGACCGCCACCAGCAGATCGGTCATACCGGTCGCGCCCGTCTCCCGCTTCAGGACCACGCGCAGCAGCGCGAACAGCGTGAGGTACATGACCGTGCCCCGCAGCACCATCTCGAGCGGCGGGGTCTGCGGAGCGAACAGGGCCTCCCAGTCGATCACAGCGACCGGTTACCCCTCTGTGCGGTCGCTATCGGTCGGGGCCGAGACGATCCGGTTCATCCGGGCCTTGATCGGGTCGGGGAGGACGTGGTTCATCAGGGCGGCGGCCTTGACCGCGACCGAGGCGGCCACCACCTTGCGGTCGTCGCGCAACAGCGCCTCGACGCCCTGGCGGGCGACGGCGGCGGGATCGTCCTTGGGGCCCTGGCCGATTCGGGTGGTGAGCATCTTGGCGCGGCGGAAGAAGTCGGTGTCGGTCGGGCCCGGCAGCAGGGCGGTGACCGTTATCCCGTTGTCGCGCAACTCGTCTCGCAGCGCCTCGGCGAAGGACAACACGAACGAGTTGGACGCGTTGTACACCGCCTGCCGCGGCCCGGGCATCGTGGCCGCGATCGACGCGGTGAACAACAACTTGCCCCCGCCCCGCGCGACCATGTCCCGCACGACGAGCTTGCTCAGGTGCACGGTCGAACGCACATTGAGATCGATGATGTCGAGTTCGTCGGCGAGCGCGGTCTCGGCGAACAGCCCACCGCGCCCCACGCCCGCGTTCAACGCCGCCGCGTCCAGCCTGCGCCCGCCCTCGACGGCCGTCGCGTAGAGCTGCTCCACCCCCGAGGGCGTACGCAGATCCACCCGAACCGGACGAACCGCGGTCCCCCCGTCGAGCGCCGCCGCCGCGGTCTCGATCGCCACATCCTCGGCCGCCACCACAAGGTCGTAGCCGCGGACCTGGAACTGCTTGGCGATCTCGAACCCGATACCGCTGGACGCGCCGGTGACGAGGGCGAGCGGAGGTGTGTCGGTCATGGGTCTCTCATCTCCTGTGAGCCGTGCATCGTATCGCCTTGTCGCTCAAGGCTTCTCGGGGTCGAGGGCGTCCTTGATCTTGCCCATCAGACCGCCCTCGGTGCCGAACGCGGTGGAGCGCGGCTTGCCCATCGAACCGTCGTAGGTCGCGTACAGCTTCGGGTCCGGCGCGGGTGCGGATGCCTTCTCGCCCAACGGTTCCGGATTCGGGATGAAGCCGTTCTCGTGCACCCCGTCGGGGGCGGTACCGTGCGCCCACGCGCCCTGATCGGCGGCCGCGCCGTCCGACAGGTGCCACAGACTGGTGGCGTGTTCGGCGTACTCCTCGTCGAACAGCGCGTTCGGCGCGACCGTGTCCTCCACGCCGTCCGCCTTCAGCTGCGCGATCGCGGACAACCACATGTTCTGGTGGTAGGTGTCGCGGGCCAGGTTGAACTTCAGCATGTCCTTGACGCCCGGGTCGTCGGTCATGTGATATAGACGCGCGGTCTGGATCCGGCCCTGTGCCTCGGCGGCCACGTTGGCCCGGAAGTCGGCGAGCAGATTGCCGCTCGCCACGATGTAGCGGCCGTTCCACGGCACCCCGTTGGAATCGGCCAGCACCGGGCCGCCGCCGGAGACGATGGCCTGCTGAGGATCCATTCCGCCGAGCACCGCGGCCATCACCGGATCGTTCAGCGCGGACTGCGTCGCGTGGGTGGCCGGGGCGCCCTCGAGCAGGCGCGCGACCATGGTGGCGATCATCTCGACATGGCCGATCTCCTCGGTGGCCACATCCATGATCAGGTCCTTGTACTTGCCCGGCATCCGGCAGTTCCAGCCCTGGAACAGGTACTGCATCGTCACCGTCATCTCGCCGTAGGCGCCACCGATCAGCTCCTGCAACTTGCGCGCGTACACGGGGTCCGGCTTCTCCGGCTTGACGTCGAACTGAAGATGATCGGTATGACGGAACACGCCTGACCTCCTGGCCGCTCTGGAACCTTCGGGGCCCGGCTACCTCGGATCGCGAATTCGAAACGGTCGCGGTTCGATCGTCGAGGGTCGGCTCAACAGTTCGGCTGCAAGGGGTAACACGCGGTCGGCCGTGGGGGTGGGGGTGCCTGCGGTGGTTGGGGGGATTGCTCCACGACCGACGGGGTGACCGGTGTGGTCGTACCCGCACCGCCGGGGCCGACTCCGACGCGGCCGTGCACCACGAGCCAGAAGACGACGGCCACCACGGCGAGAAGTACGACGGCCACCACGGCCCGCAATCCCGGGACGCGGCGGCGGGCTGGGCTGCGGGCGGGTGGGGTCGTGGGCGGCGGGGGTTCGGGTGGTGGGGAGGATCTCAAGCCGGGCGGGGTTGTCAGGCGGCGGGCGGGGTTGTCGGTGGGGGTGGTCACCCTCGGTGAGGGGCCGGGGGTCGGGGTGGATTTCAGGCCGGGTGGGTTCGTCAGGCGGTGGGCGGATGGTTCCGGATCGGGGTTTGCGGTGGCGGAAGGTGGGATCTGGGGGGAGGGTTCGCCGGTCGGGAGGCGGGTGATGGGTGGGGACTGGTCGGTGGGGTGCGGCGGCTGGAGAGGCCAGTCTTGTTGCGGCGCAGGGGATTCCGAGCCGAAACCCTCGGCGACGAGGTCGGCGATGCTGAGTGAACGGCCGAAGTTCAGGGCCTCGAGGAGGGCGTGGGTCTGCTCCGCGCCGCGGACGGATTTGCGGCGGGCGGCGCGGCGGAACCAGGCGCGGAGTTCGGCGGGGTCGGCGACGAGAACGTCCATGCCGGTGCGTGATTGCTCCTTGCGCAGGGTGATCTCCTGGCCCGGCTGGGTCATGATCAGGACGAGGCCGGATACGAAGGTCTCCAGGCCCAGCCGTTTGGTGAGGTTCTTCAGGCCGTACATCGCGCCGCTCACCTGGTCCAGCGGATTCTGGTCGCCCGCGCGGACGTGCAGCGGGCTCCCGTCGAAACCCTCGAGCGTCCACGGCCCACCGGGAGGACAGTCGAGGATCCCGCCCACGGGTGCGGTAATCCCCTTGACCTCCACGACGACACACGCCTCGGGAGTGATGACCACCAGATCCGTCTCGTCGGCCCGCGTCCCACCACGCCGATCGGGCACATAACACCCCGAAACAGCCACGCCGACAATCTTGTACGTACCGTTCCACCCACGCAGCCAATCCAGCACCATACGCTCGGTCGGCGGAATCCCACGGCGCTCACCATTCACGACCAGCACGCCGTCACACCCCCTACTCGTGCGAACACGCCGAAACCGGCGCTGCTCCAAGCGTATCCGGGTGAGTGGTGCGAGCAGGGGCGTTCAGCTGTTGTGCCAGCGCGGTTCCCGGGCTGCGGTCGGGCGGCCAGCGGCTGGACCAAGCTCCGTCCGGGCGGGCAGGGGCGTTCAGCTGTTCCGCCAGCGCGGTTCGCGGCCTTGGCGGCGGGCGGCGAGCCCCTCGACCGGGTCGTGGTGGGGGATGAGGGTGTCGAGGAGGGGCTCGGGGTGGGCTGCCGCTTCGGCTGGATCGGTGGTCTCGGTCTCGGAGAGGAAGGTCAGTGATGCGCGAAGGGCGATGGGGGAGCGGGCTACGATGTCGGCGGCCATGTCGCGGGCGACGGCCAGGGCCTTGCCGGTGGGGGCGGTGCGGGCGACCAATCCCGCGGCGGCGGCCTCGGTGGCGTCGAGGCGGCGGCCGGTGAGGATCATGTCGTGGGCGAGGGCCCGGCCGACCGCGCGGGGGAGCCGGGCGAGCACGCCGGGACCGGGAGCCTGGCCGAAGGCGGTGTCCGGCAAGGCGAACGACGCGGACTCGTCGGCCACGATCAGATGACAGGCGAGGGCGAGTTCGAGGCCGCCGCTGTCGGCGCGGCCGTTCACCGCGGCGATGATCGGTTTGGACATCCGCCGCGCCGCGAGTCCGCCGAAACCGTTGGGGGAGCGGGACAACAGCTGCAACGGCGACGCGATCTCGTCGAAATCCGTTCCGGTGCAGAAGGTTTCCTCACCCGCGCCGGTGAGGATCGCGACCCACAGGTCCTTCTCGCGCTCGAAGGCGGTGAAGATCTCGTCGAGCTCGCGCTGCGCCGCCGCGGTGAGCGCGTTGCCGCTGTCGGGCCGATCGATCACCACTTCGAGCACATGCTCGGCGCGCGAGACGGCGATATGGGCGTAGTCGTCCCGGATCACCGGGTTCGGACGGCCGAGGCGCTGATCCAGTACGGCCCGGGTACGGGCGACCCGATTGCCCGCGTCGGTGGCGCGAACCACCACGCGCGTGCCGATCGGCTCACCGTCCCCGGCCAGGGCGTCGGCGAGGTCGTCATCGGCCGGATTGGCGAGGAACCGGCGGCCGTCGTCGAGCCGGCCCACCACGACAGCGACCCGCGTGCCGTCCCGTTCGTAGCGGACCGCGTAACTCTCGATCGTCGCCGCGCCGTCCGCGTGAAACACCACCGGAACCATTGGCGCGCAGTTTATTTCGTCCTGCGCGAGTGCCGAACGAGACGGTTCGCAAGGCCCGGCCGCGGTCGAGTAGACGCCCACCGAATGCTTGCTGAGGATCCCGCCGTTGGCCACCACCAGCCCGTGACTTCCCGGCCGATCCCGCACGCGCGCAACGATTTCCGCGATCGCATGGGTCGAATAGTTGTTGCCGGGCCCGCCGAAGTACGGCAGCCCGCCGGTGACGGTGAGCCCGCGCGGATCGTCGGGAGCCAGGCCGAGCCCGTCGCAGATGTTGAACACCGCGATCGGGAAACAGCTGTACAGATCCAGCGCCGAGACGTCGTCCAGCGTGATCCCGGCCATGTCGAGCGCGGTCCGCACCGCGGCGACCGCGGCCGGACTACGGCTCAGGTCCGGGCGCCGCAACAGTTCGCGCTCGGTCAGGTCGGCGCGGCCGCGCAGGAACACCATCCGGTCCTCGGGAACGCCCAGCCGCCGCGCGGTTTCCAACGACACCAGCACGATCGCCGCGCTCTGATTGACCTGCTCCCGCGCGACCAGCAGCCGGGTGTAGGCGTCGGTGATGCGCCGATTGCGATCGTCCACGGTGATCAAAGCGGTCGCGTCGCGCGAAATGGGCGACGCCGCATGGGGATTGGCGGCGGCGACCGCGCTGAAGCGGCTGAACAATTCGCCCATCGCCCGCGCGTAGTCGGCCCGCGACACACCGAGCCGGGCCCGGCGGGCATTGTCCAGCACGGTATAAGACACCGCCGGCTCCACCAGTTGGTGCAGGACGGCCTGGGCGGGGGTCATGCCCTCGATGCCGTAACCGCGGTCGTCGAGCGACCCGGCGACGCGCTCGGTGAAATCCGGACGTTCGTCGGCCGGACGGGTCGCGAGGGAGCGGACCGTGGAGATCGCCTCAGCGCCGAAAAGCACCGCGCCGTCGGATGTTCCGGCCGCGATCGCCTCGCACAACTCGGTCACCAACTGTTGCGGCCCCTGCCCGCCGGTGGGGCCGAGGATCGCCCGCCGCGGCCGGGCCCCGATCCGGGCGGCGACCGCGCGCGGCACATTGTCGGGCGCGCCGAGGACCGCCCGCGCGTACGGGCTCGACGCGTCGAAGGCGCGCACGGCGACGAACGTGTCGAGCGCGGCGATCATCTCCGCGTCCGCCGCGCCGGTGTCGGCGACCGCCGCGCGCACGGCCCGCGCCGCCAGTTCGGCCGCCGACAGCGCGCGGTAATCCGGATCGTCCAAACGTTCCGACACCTGACCCACACCGACGATGACCGGAATTCGATTGTCGCTCAACGCGTCTCCTTCACATCGTGGACCGGCACGTCGTCGGCCCACGGCTGCCGGGTCACCATGTCGGCCACCCGCACCACACCGCGTTCGAACTCCCCGGTCGCCGCGTCCACCAACCGATACCGCTGCTCCTGGCGGTGGATGGGCTGCGCGTCGAGCAGGATCACGCGCACCTCACCGGGCTCGAAATTGCATCGCTTCTGCATCGCGGCGATGAGTTGTTCGTTGTGCATGTGGCCGTCGCCGAAGTTCCAGCCGATCGCGGTGCTACAGATGCGCTCGCCGTCGGTGATCGTGTACTCGTCCTGGCGACCGGCGGGCAGCGCGCGGTGCACGAGGCTGAACAGCGCGCGGCCGTGGGTGTTCATGGCGCGGAACGCATAGCCGAGATACAGCGGGATCTGGGCGCGGTCCTTGCCGTAGTACCGCTCGAGCTGGGCCTGCGGCATACTCGCGATGGCCACGATGCCGGTGCCGATCTTCGCGGCGGCCGAGGGTTTCACGCACCACAGGGTGGTGTCCCAGTTCCCGGCGTAGTAGCGCATGCCGGGCAGGAAGGAGACCTTGCGCGGGAACAGGTTTCCCACGGCGACGGTTCCGGCCAGGACGACGAACAACAGCGCCACGAGCAGCGGACGATGCAGATCCTCGAGTCGAATGTCGGCATGCGCCACGAACAACGCGAACACGCCGAAGATCATGAAGACGTTCCACTCCAGCGGCACGCCCATGGGGATGGCGGTCAGGATCGCCAGATGGAAGCACACCATGAGGATCGCGGCCACCGCGGTCGGCCAGCCGCCGCCGGAAAAGAACAGCACCAGTGGCACGAGCATCTCGACGGCGGTACTGGCGTGCGCGACGACGCGGGACAATCGGCCCGGCCGCAGATCCTCCGGAAAGCGTTCGAAGAACCGGCGTTTGAGCCACCGCGGCCGCACCACCGGGCTGTTGGACATCATCGTCGACACCACGAACGGGAAGTGCTTGTTCAGTTTGGAGGTCGCCGCGCCCATCCAGATGACGAGGAAGACGACCTTCGCGCCCACGATCGCGTCCGTCCCGCCGAACAGGAACGCCACCGCCAGCGACGCGTAGACCTCGCCGCGCGCGGCCAGGAAGATCACCTTGTCGCGCAGCCCCAGCACCGCGAGCACGCCGAGCACGATCGCCACGTGCCACCACGGCAGCAGCCCGACCGCGCTGTCCAGCTCCGCCGACGGCCCGGTCCCGTCCGCCACCAACGCCCACCCGAGTGTCACCAGCAGCGCCGCGTACAGCGCGACATCCACCGGCGTGCGGCCATCTCCCGAGGTGAACGGCACGTACCGCGGCCACGGTGGCAGCCGTATCGTTCCCGCCCGCAACCAGTACAGAACCGATCCCATGGGCGGGAAGAACCGATTGTTCAACGGCCCGAACCCACATCCGAGCCCGACCACCTCGAACAGCATCGTGTAGAGCACGACCTTCTCGAACACGATCGGCTCCGACCACCACACCCCGACCCGCGTGAACCCGTCGATCCCGTCCGTGGTCAACACGACCAGCCACGCCCCGAGAACGTAGAGACAGATCTTCACCACATAGAACAGATGCAGCACCACGGGCGTCCCGAACCCCACCTGGGCCCAGTGCTCGGCCATCGGCCGAATCCGCTCACTCCGCGTGCCCTTGCTCCACTGCGCCACATCCACCACGGGCAGTTCGGGCTCGACAAATCCCATCACACTCTCCGTCGGACGATCATGGGGGTACCAGGGAATTAGAACACGTTACAGAAGTGTGGTGATGTCGGATTCACCGATTCGGTCCGCGCGGGTACTCTCGCGCCCGACCCCGCTTCCCCGCCTCCTCCGAGGGACCCCGCGCGATGCTCCGCCGATTCCCCACCCGCACAACGCTTTTGGCGTGTGCGCTCATCTCCGCCTGTGCCAGCCCCGCCGAACGCCCGCCCGCCCTCACGGTCGCCGAGACCTACCAGCGCTTCTTCGACGGCCACAGCCCCACCGACGAGAAGATCGACCTGGTCGAGAACGGCAGGGCCTTCGCCGACACCCTCCGGGCGCGGGCCGACGCTCCGATGGTCAAGGGCAGCACGGCGATCGTCGAGCAGGTCACCGAAACTCAATCCGACCGCGCGGAGGTCACTTTTACCCTCGTTATCGACGGCAGACCGGCTCTGTCGGGGCAACGAGGCTCGGCCGTGCGAGTCGATGGAAGCTGGAAGGTCTCGGCCAGCACCTTCTGCGTGGTGCTGACATTCGAGGGAAACTCTGCGCCGATCTGCTGATCTATTTTCGGTGCGGGCACGCGCACCACGTAGTACGCCCTATGGCCTCGCGGAGCGCGAGTGCAGGGGCTAGGAGCCCATCACACCCGCAATGCCTTCACGAGCACATCGAGATCAGTAAGGTCGCCCAGCACGGCATCAGCATCCATGAGTTCCGAGGCTGGAGTACCCCCAGCCGCAACGGCGATCACGCGCGCACCCCCGCGACGAGCTGTGTCGATATCGCCGGGGCTGTCACCGATCAGGACAGTATTGCGCTGATCGAAGCTGGTCCCACTCTGCTTCGCTGCTCGCGATCGGGCGATAGCGACCAAAGGCGGGCGAAACCCATCATCATCGCCATACGCGCCAGACTCCAGATCGAGATGCGTTGTGAGACCGAAAGTTTCGAGCTTCAATCGTGCGACCGCGCGCGTATTGCCGGTGAGCACGGACTGGTGGACATTCGGAATCTCGGCCAGACGCATCAGCGCATCCTTTGCTCCCGGAAGTACCCGACCGCGTTCCGCGAGTTCACTCTGTCGAAGCGTGTAGGCATCCAGAAGCGCCCGGGCGAACACGTCGAATGGGGGCGGGGTAGCGATCCCGTGCAACTGTGCGGTGGCGTGGTAGATGTCCGGTTCCGTTCGCCCGGTGATGTGCGGCATCTGCTGGACAGGACACCCGGTGACTCGCTCGAAAGCGGCCCGGAACGAGGCGCCGCCGACGCCCCGCGTCTCGAGCAACGTGTGGTCGACGTCCCAAAGCACCAGGACGCGAATTTGCCTCAGTCCCATGCGAATCCGTCCCCTCTGGTCCTACCCTGGCGCGGTTCGATACCGGACACCGCGAGTAACGGCCGGTACGGGATGAGCGCCAGGCAGCATTGCGGGGAAGCGCTGGACCCGCTACATCCGCTACACGTAATTTCGGCCCCTAGCAGGGATGTAGCGGATGTAGCGGATGTAGCGGGTTTGGCGCGGCTCTGGTCTGACCTCTTACTCGGGAGCGCCGCTTACTGTCGAGATAAAAGCGCGCCACTCCGCAGGGCCGAACACGAGCGCAGGGCCATTAGGATTCTTCGAATCACGGACGCCGACCATGCCCTCAGCGAGGTGAGCGATTTCTACGCACTCGTTTGCGCTGCCGCTATACGACGATTTAAACCACTTCGCGCCGGATAGGTCCATGCTCACTACTGGTATCTCCTTGCTATCAACTTGATACGATCTCTGGACACGGATTCATCCAGAGATGCCTCTCGTAGGATATCGTTCAGCGCTCGGAAGCGTTCCACTCGGTCTTGATCTTCGAAGGTGGTCGAGCCTATAGCGGCTTCCGTGTACACCACTGACGGCTCATCGTCGGGAAAATCCAGGATGATGTGTGGAGGTATGACGCTGCCTGTTGGAGCGCTATTCGAAAACGGGAGAACTCGAATAGAAATGTTCCGGCGACGGCCCATCCGGATTATATGACCGAGCTGTTCCCGCATAGCATGATTAGAGCCCACGCCTGAGTACAGAACATTCTCGTGGATTATGAACTCGGCGGCGGCCGGGTTCTTATCGCGTGTCAGAATTTCTGAGCGCCGCATTCGAAGCTGAACGCGAGTCTCTACTGTGCTGGCAGCGTAAGCTGGATTCCGAGTCTCCAAGGTACGAGCATAGTCCGCTGTCTGTAGCAGTCCCGGAACCAGTATCGGCTGATAGAACCAAAACTCGGAAGCGAACGCTTCCAATTCCAAGTAAGTTCCGAAACCTGGAGCAATCAAATGCTTCGAATCC
Organism: Nocardia sp. NPDC004068; assembly: GCF_042874315.1. Classification (NCBI taxonomy): domain Bacteria; kingdom Bacillati; phylum Actinomycetota; class Actinomycetes; order Mycobacteriales; family Nocardiaceae; genus Nocardia; species Nocardia sp. NPDC004068. The sequence goes on along the minus strand of NZ_JBIAMW010000024.1, from coordinate 34,215 downwards.
TCGAACCAAACTTTGACATCTGTCATTGCTACCAGCGTCTTCAAGTACTCTGTTTTGCCCTCGTTCAGGAGATACTGTTTACACAGGTATTCGACCTCCATCTCACTCACGTTTTCGGATTGACCATTTTCGATGCGGCTCAGTGTGGCGCGAGAAAACGCCTTGCCGCCGACAGCTGCCACTACCTGATCCAATGTCAGGCCGAGTGCCTGTCGTGCGTCGCGAAGCGCGCGGCCGAGTCGTCGTCGCGGAAGTGTCGTACCTGCGAGGCCTGCTTTCCTCGGCATCCGTACCCCCTGTATCTCAGATCGCACATCCGCTGATTCTCGCCGTGAGAATCAGCCTAGGTGAATTTTGGGAAACGTGCTGGAACTTTGCGGGCGCCCGCGGAACTCTCATTCCGAGTCTTCCACCGTCGGCGCGTGGGGGCCACGATAGCTGGACGAAACAGGGTCGCGGACGGCTTTCGGCGAATGAAGGTCTTCGGCGAGCTGATGGCGCAACCGAGGGGTTGAGATGCTGATTCAAACGGTGTCCGATCGGAAGACGTTGCATCGCACCGAAGTTGGCACGGGTGATGTCGCGCTCTGGGAGCTGGAAGGGCTGAGGGTCCGGGTGTTGTGGGTGCTCCGGCGATCCCACCACGCAACCGCCCCGGCGTATCGGTGGCCTGACGAGCCGCTTCCTAGGGCGAACTGTGGCCTTGTCCGATTCCCGAAAGAAGACCTTCCGGACCTGGCCGAAGCCCGTGAGCGGTTCCCCCGCCTCTGGGTGTTGTGGGACGAGGTCAAGAAGGAGTTTCAGACCACCGTGTGGTCATACGGCCCTCGGATGAGTGCGGTATGACGAATCAAATTATGCAGCAACGGATTCCGGGTATGTTCGCACCGCCGGAAGGGTTTGCCGAGATCACGGAAGCCCTTTTGAGACGTGTCCTCGCCGGACTCGAAGGCCCACGGCCCGAGCGACTTTCATCGGATGCCTCATGTGAATGCGCTTCACCCGTACCGGAGACGAACGACCCTGAGCCCCAACGGGTTACGTGCGAATCGGAGCGCCCACAGGTGGGGTGCGGAACATCGCAGTGACGAAAAGGGGCTGGGGAATGAACAGAAGGGTTGAACAGTTGAAATTGCCTATTTCGACCATCGCGCGCCGCGCGCTCGGGCGCGAGTTGATGATCCATCGAGAAAAGACCACCTTCACCCGGAATGCCGCCGCACGTCTCCTCGGTGTCTCGCCGCAAACCATGGCCCGTGTAGAGGAGGGCGTGAACGCGAAACCCATGAGCGATCTCTACGTCAACACCCTGTGTGACGCCTATGGGATTTCCGATAAATCGCGTAGACAGTTGCTCGCGCTGGCGAAAGAGCACCGAACCTATGTGAGAAACGGGGGCGGGTGGTGGCGCTCGCGCGTGGATTCCGCGCCCGGGGACATCGATATTCGCTCGACAATCGGTGATCTGTCGCAGAGGCTGTGCGCGTGGCATGTGATCCTTCTGCCCGAGGTTGTGCAGACCGCGGATTACCGCCAGGCGGTGGCGTGGACGGCGTGCCCCAACGCGCCCGCGACTCAGGTGGCCGCGCGCATGGAACGCTCGACGCATCGGCAGCGCCGCATCGAAGACGAGACCTTCTCGGCCGAGATCTTGCTGTCCGAGGCGGCGATTCGCGAGCAGTGGGGCGGGCCCGGAGTGATGAACGAGCAACGCCGATTTCTTCTCGAAATCGGCAAGCGTCCGAATGTTTCGATCAGAGTCGTACCGTTCGATGCGCGAAGCCATATCGGTGCGCTGGTCAACTCGTTTTCACTCCTGGAATTTCCGGTGCAGCCGAAAACGCGGCTGACGCAACCGCCCGTGATCTACATCGAAGAGTACGCGGGAGAGTTGTTCCTGGAACGCACCGAGGAGGTTCAGGCGTATATGGCTGTCCTTGCCGAGTTGCGCCGCGTCGCTCTGAGTGACGCGGATACCGCTGAGCTGATCGCGGCGACGGTCTCCGGCTGAGTGCTGGCCGAAAATGCTTGCACCGCAAGCTAATCCGGCAACCGCGACATCTCCAACAACGTCAACCCCAATGAGTCGATACGAGCGAGCACCCCACGCGCCGCACTGCTGTCAGGCACCGCCCCGAACAAAGTGGTGGTACCCGACAGCGATCGCTCGCTGCGGTTCAGCTCGGGAAAGGCGGCCAAGGCGCGGTCGGACAGTTCGCCCTCGACGACGAACTGGTATCGGACGGAATCGGCCACCGGCGTTCACCTCCTCGGGCGTGAGCCTGGTGCCGAGGCCGGGGGTGCGCCTCATCCGCACGGGATGAGTTCGGTCGGCTCACCCTGTTCGGGTGACGCGCGGTCGGGCGAGCTGCGCGACAGTCGCGAGATCAGGAAGGAGCACATTATGGCAACCACGTCGGAAGACCATTCGGTTCGACAGGGCATCGCCGCGGGGACCTCGATCGGTGCCGCGGTGCTGCTGCTCACCGTGGGTGTGCTGTCGTTTCTCCAGGGTGTCTCGGCGGTCGCGAACGACGATCTGTTCGTGACCGGGCCCGACTATGTGTACAAATTCGATCTCACGGGGTGGGGCTGGGTTCATATCGTTCTCGGGGTGATTCTCGCGGTCTGCGCTCTCGGTCTGATGACGGGTGCGGCGTGGGCGCGGGGTGCGGCGATCGGGATCGCGGCGCTGTCGATCCTCGCGAACTTCCTGTGGCTGCCCTTCTACCCGTGGTGGTCGGTCGCGGTGATCGCCCTCGACGTCGTGGTCATCTGGGCCGTCGCCACCTGGCGGCCGCAGGAGTGATCTGACCGGTTCGTTTTGTGACCTTTCACCAGGGGTGACGCGGTTCGTCCGGATGGAAGGATCGGCGGCTATCGTCGTCTGGCCAGTCGATCGTGTCCGGACCGAACAGTTGGGGTTGGAAGGCAGTTGTCCATGCTCCCGAAGCGCAAGCCCTTGGATGAGCCCGCGTTGGTTGTGCTCGGCTACATCAACGCGCGCCATCTTCCGCCCGGGGACGGTCCCTGGGCGCTGGGGTCGTCGATGCGCGTGAGCGCCGTCGAGTGGGGATTCGATTGGGGCGGAACCTTTCTCGATCGCAATACGCACGGCGAGACGGTGGCGGCGCTGACCCGGGCCGCCGCCCGGGATCCGCGGGTGGCCCTGGTGGTGGTGCCCGCCGAGGAGCATCGGCCCGACGGGCTGTACGAACTGCGCGCCGGGGGGCGGCTCGTGCGGGTGGTCACGGCGGCGGCGCTGGGCGGGCGGCGGCACGCGGGCTGAGCGCCGTTGACTTATGCAGGTAAATACCTGCATAATTTCGTGGTGTCAGCGGAGCCGGATATCGATGGGGTTTTCAAGGCGCTCGCGGACCCGACCCGGCGGCTGTTGCTGGACCGGTTGCGCGAGCACAGTGGGCAGACGCTGCGTGAGCTGTGCGAGCGGGTGGCGATGGCCCGGCAGTCGGTGACCCAGCACCTGGACATCCTCGAGCGCGCCGGGCTGGTGACCGTGCTGCGGCGCGGGCGCGAGCGGGTGCACTACATCAATCCGGCCCCGATTCACGACATCCAGGCGCGCTGGATCGCCGAGTTCGACCGGCCCCGGCTGGACGCGATCCGCGCCATCAAGAACCAGGCAGAGGAGTACGCCATGAGCACACCGGTGGTGCCCGACTACGTCTACGTCACCTACATCCGCGCCGGCGCCGAGCAGGTCTGGCGGGCCCTCACCGACGCCGACCTCACCGCGCGGTACTGGGGACACGCGAATGTGTCGGACTGGCAACCGGGTTCGGACTGGGAGCATCGGCGCGTCGACGGCTCCGGCGCGGTCGACGTGGTCGGGAAGGTGCTCGAGTCGACCCCGCCGACCCGGCTCGTGGTCACCTTCGAGGACCCGCAGCGCGAGGATCGGGAACCCTCGGTGGTCACCTTCCTCGTCGAACCCCATCAGGACATCGTGCGGCTCACCGTCACCCACGAGAAGCTGCCGAATACCGAGATGCTGCACGGCATTTCGAGCGGCTGGCCCGCGGTGCTGGCCAATCTCAAATCGCTGCTCGAGACCGGCGAGGTGCTGCCGCAGGCGCCGTGGGAGATGTCGGCCGCGCACGCCTGAGCGCTCACTCCGGATCGCTGAGGTAGATCTCGCGGTACTCCTTGGCGAAGGCGCGGCGGCCGAGCAACCGCCAGGCCAGACGAGCGGGCAGCGGCATCTCGGCGAGGAATTTGCGGCGGTCCGCGGCGGGCACGCCCTGGAGGATGAAGCCGAGGAAGACCAGCTGCCGGTCCTTGGGCAGGTGCTCGCGGCCGCGTTCGCCGAGCGCCTGCCACTCCGGAACGGTCATGACGTCCTCGACCAGGGGCAGGATGTGCCGCTCCTCCTCGGCCATGTGCTCGTCGAGCGCCTCGGCGAGCGCGCGCAGGGTGGCCGCGAGGCGCTCGCGCACGGAAACGTTTGCGGCGGTGGCGAATTCGGCCGCCTCGCGCCGGGCGCGGTCGGTGAGTTCGGCGATGCGCTCGTGCTGTTCCTCCATGCGCAGCACCAGCCCGGCGTCGGTGGGCGCGCGGTCGAGCAGGATCGGCCACATGAGTTCGTCCTCGCCGGTGTGGTGGCTGTGCAGGCCGGTGCCGAGTTCGTCGAAGAAGGTGACCAGGCGGCGGGCGCGGGCCACGTCGCCGGGGGCGACCGCGGCGACGAGGCCGGGCAGGGCGGTGCAGTGGCGGCGGAAGGCGTTGTGGACGACGACCATGTCGTAGGTGTCGGGGCGGACGGTCGCGGTGGTGGTGGTGTGCATGGCTCCGACTGTGCGGCGCGCCGCTTGCGGGTCACTTGTAAGGCGCTGCGCGGGCCGTGTCCTTAGACTTGGCGGGTCATGGTTCGGATCCGGGTACTCGGCGCGCTGACCGCGGCGGACCAGCGTGGTGAACTCGATCTCGGCGGCCCGCGGCAGTGCGGCGTGCTGGCGCGGCTGCTGGTCGCGCGAGGTGAGGTGGTGCCCGTCGACCGCCTGATCGACGATCTGTGGCGGGGTGAGCCGCCGCCGCGGGCCCTGGGCGCGTTGCAGGCCTACGTCTCGAATCTGCGGCGGCTGCTGGAACCCGAGCGCGCCCCCCGCGCCCCGGCCACGGTGCTGATCAGCCGGGCCCCGGGGTACGCGGTGCGGTTGGCCACCGCGGATGTGGACGCGTGGGAGTTCGGGGCCGAACTGGAATCCGCTGGGCGGCAATCGGATCCGCGCGAGCGGCGACGCGTGCTCGAACGGGCGCTGGCCCGCTGGCGCGGCCCCGCCTACGCGGCCTTCGCCGCGGAGCCGTGGGCCGTCGCGGAGGCGGCCCGGCTCGAGGAGTTGCGCCTGGTCGCCCGGGAGCGGCTCGCCGCCACCCTGCTCGACCTGGGGGAGTTCGCGCTGGCCGCCGCCGAGGCCGAGGTGCTGTGCACGGAGCATCCGCTGCGGGAGGAGGCGTGGCGGCTGACGGCGCTGGCCCGCTACCGGGCGGGCCGTCAGGCCGACGCGCTGGCGGCGCTGCGGCGGGCGCGTGCTGTCCTCGCGGACGAGCTCGGCATCGATCCTGGTCCGGCGCTGATCGAGCTCGAGGGCGACATCCTGGCCCAGCGAATCCCGGTGGGGGACAGGGGCGTCCACGTTATCGATTCGAGACCGGCGCTGGTCGAGCCCGAGGCCGACATCCTCGCCCAGCGGATACCATTGAGGGATAGCGGCGCCCACGTTATCGATCCGGAATCGGCGCTGGTCGAGCTCGAGGGCGACAGCCGCGCCCAGCGGATACCGTTGGGGGATAGCGGGATTCACGTTCCAACGCAGTCCGAGACAGACGACGAATTGCTCGGGCGCGCAGCGGAATTGGCGGCCCTGCGTGAGGCCGCCACCGGAACCGGCTCCCGTGCGGCGACCGTCGTCGGTGAGGCGGGCAGCGGAAAGTCCACCCTGCTACGGCATTTCGGCGCGGCCGTGCGCGCGTCCGGGCACCGGGTGGTGGTCGGGCGTTGTCCCGAGGACGACGCCGCCCCGTCGGCTTGGCCGTGGGTGGAGATCCTGCGCGATCTGACCCGCGAATACGACCCGGGCGAATTCGCCCCGGCCCTCGCGCCGCTGCTCACCGACGGCGCGGGGACACCGGACGGCGACGGCGCCCACGGCCGGTTCCTGCTGCACCGCGCGGTGTGCGGATATCTCACCGAGGTGGCCGCCGGGGGCCCGCTGGCGATCCTGCTCGACGACGCGCATCGTGGCGACACCGAGACCGCGGCCCTGCTCGCCGCCGTGGCGACCCGGGTGCCGGGGCTGATCGTCGTCGGGTATCGACCCGACGAGGTACCGCCCGCGCTGGCCGAGGCGCTCGCATCCCTCGCCACCACCGTGCGCGCGCGAATCCGATTGCGCGGCTTGGGAATCGACGACAGCGCTCGGCTGATCGCCGCTCGCACCGGCAGCGCACCGGCGGCGGATGTGGTGGAAACTCTGCACGAGCGCACCGGCGGGAATCCGTTCTACCTCACCGAGATCGCACGGTTGCTGCGGAGCGAGGGCGCGGTGATCGCGGCCTCCGAGGTGCCCGACGGCGTGCGGGATGTCCTGCGCCGCAGGCTTTCCCGGCTGCCGGAGACCGGCGTGGCATTGCTGCGACTGGCCGCGGTGATCGGGCGCGAATTCGATATCGCGGTGCTGGTGCGCGCGGCCGAGGTCCCCGAGGACGACGTGCTGGACGCGGTGGAGGCCGGGGTGCTGGCCGGATTGTTGGACGAACCCGCCAGCGGCCGAGCGCGTTTCACCCATGTGCTGGTCCGGGACACGCTGCTCGGCGATCTGTCCCGGCTCCGCCGCGACCGCTGGCATCGGCGGATCGCGGCCGCCATCGAGGAGATCGATCCCGGTGACCTCGCGGCCCTGGCCCATCATTACGTCGAGTCAGTGACTCCCGAAACGGCAAGGTGCGCAGCCGATTACGCGGTGGCCGCCGCCGAACGCGCCGAGCGGCGCTACGCTCACGACATCGCGGCGGCCGGATACGAACGCGCGGTCGCGGCGCTCGAGCGGATGACCGGAGTCGATACCGTCGAGGAGCGGGTGACCGTGCTGTGCCGGGCCGCGCGCGCCCACCTCTCCGGCGGCGCCGGGCTGGCGGCCCGCACCGCCCGCGATCGCGCCGCGGCGCTGGCCGAGGAGGCCGGGCGCACCGATCTGGTGGTGCGGGCGTGCACCGCCTGGGACACCCCGACCCCGTGGATGAATCGCCTGTACGGCGTGATCGAACACCGCGTGATCGGGTGGATCGAGGACGCGCTGCGCCACCCCGGGCTCACCCCCGCCGACCGCTGCCGATTGCTGATCACCCTGGTCGACGAGATCGGTGGCGAGGCGGGCGAACAGGCGGCGCGGGCCGCCACCGAGGCCGAGGCCCTGGCCCGCGAACTCGGCGACGACGACCTGCTCGCCCGCGCCTTGCAGGCCCGCGCCTCGCTCTACCGCGACGCCGATCGGGGCCCGCTCGCCGCGGAACTCATCGAGATCGGGCGGCGCGCCGGGCGCGGGGACTACCTGCTGCTCGGACACACCGTCGCCATCCAGGCCGCGGGATTCGCCGCCGACATCCCCGCGCTCGTCGAACACCTCGAGGCGGCCACCGTGCTCGCCGATCGCTACCAGTGGCGGCAGGCGCAGGTGGCCAACACGATGGCGCGTGGACTGGTCGCGCTCGCCACCGGCGATCCGGACGCGGCCGAACAGCATTACCTGCGTGCCGACGAAATGCTCACGCGCGCGGGCATTCTCAACGCGGGCGGCATTCTGGCCATGGCCATGTTCGTGGTGCGGCTCCAGCAGGGCCGGGTCGGCGAACTGGCCGGGCTGGTCGCCGAATTCGTGGGCACGGGCAGCGCGGCGACCCTCGACGCCCTCGTCGACTTCCTGGTGCTGACCCTGCTCGGGGCGGGTGACCGCGCCGAGGCCGCGCGGGTGCGCCGCCGGTCGCGCCCGGTGCGGGACGATCTGTTCCGGTCGTTCTTCCTCACCCTGCGCGGCATGGTCACCGCCGAGTTGGGCACGGCCGAGGAAGCCGCGGCGGTCTACGCGGAGCTGCTCCCGTATCGCGATCGGCTCGGCGGCGCGGACACCGGGGCCTACGCGGTCGGACCGGTCGACACCGTGCTGGGCGATCTGGCCGCCCGGCGGGGGGACATCGGACTCGCCGCCGAGCACTACCGGGCCGGGCTGGCCGTCGCCCGGCGTTGCGGGAATCCGATATGGATCGCGGCCGCCACCGACCGACTCGAACGCTGACGGTCTCCTAGTCGCTCACAAGCCGCACCCGGACCGTTGTCTCCATGACCACGGATACGCGCCGCCGCCGGACGGCCACCGACCTGTTCCTGAAGACCTCGACCGCCGCCCACCGCACACTGCTCACCCTCAGCGGCGGCCGCCTCGGCACCCGCTTCAAGAAGATGCCCACCCTGGCCCTCACCACCACGGGACGCCGAACGGGCTTGCCCCGCACCGTGATTCTGACCGTCCCCGTCGTGGACGGCGACACCTACCTGATCGTCGCCTCGCGCGGCGGCGGCGACGTCTCCCCGGACTGGTACCACAACCTGCGCGCCGACCCGGCCGTCGAGGTCTCGTTCCAGCACGGGCCGACGCGGCCGATGACCGCGCGCGTCCTCGACCCGGACGAGCGGAACGCGCTGTGGCCGCGAGTCCTCGAGGCGTATCCCGGTTACGGGACCTACCAGGCGCGGACCACCCGGCGAATTCCTTTGGTACTGCTCACTCCACGCGACTGAGCGCCGTCGCCTTCGGCCGGTACTGCTTACTCCGTGCGCCTGAACGCGGTCGCCTTCGGCCGGTGCTGCTTACTCCGCCTGGCTGAGGGCGGTCGGCTTCGGCCGGTGTTGCTCACTCCGCGCACTTGTGCGCCCTCGCCTTCCGCTAGGGCTGCTCACTCCGCCCGGCTGAGCGCGGTCGGCTTCGGCTGGTGCTGCTTACTCGGCCCGGTGAGCGCGGTCGCCTTCGGCCGGTACAGCTCACTCTGCCTGACTGAGCGCTGACACCAGGGACGTGGCGAGCAGGGCGACGGCTCGGTTGGGGTCGGTGGTGAGGCGGCGGAGGGTGTTCAGGGCCAGGGTGCCCGGGAGTTCGGCGAGGGCTTGGGTGAGGCGGATGCGGATCGGGGGTTCGGGGTGGGCGTCCAGTTCGGCGGTGAGGGCGGTGAGGATTCGGTTGGCCCACAATGGGTCTCGGGACAGTGTGCCGAGTAGTTCGGCCGCCTCGACGTCGTTCGGGCCCTCGACGACGGTGGCCACCAGCGTCGGGATCGCGGCGGTGTCGCCGCGTGCGCCGAGGGCGAGTGCGGCGGTGCGGCGGACGGCCGGGTCGGTGTCGGCGAGTGCCTCGGTGAGCAGGGCGGTGGACTCGTCGCCGGGCAGTTCGGCCAGGGCCAGCGCGGCGCGTTGCCGCACCTCGGCGTCGGTCGCGGTGAGGCCGGGGGACAGGCTCGCGACCGCGTCGTCGCCGCTCCGGGCCAGTGCCCAGCGCAGGGCCCCGGCGACATTGGGGTCGGATTCGGTGAGGATCGCCTCGGCCAGCACGTCGGCGGGCATCGGCGCCTCCTCGGCCGAGGTGAGCAGAACCTGTTGGCGCCGTGCGGCATTCGTGGATCCGAGCCCGCGCAGCAGCTCCACCACGCGCAGCACGTCCGGCCACCCGGCCGGGTCGGCGGCGTCGACCCGGCGCAGGCGTTCGAGCAGTTCCCGCTCCCGCCGCAACCGCTCCTCGGTGTCGCGGATGAGCTCACCGACCAGGGCGGCCGGGGCGAATTCGGGATCGTCGAGGGCGCGCGCGATCTGGCGCAGCGACAACCCGAGCGAGCGCAGCCCCTCGACGTGGAAGATGCGCCGGATGTCCTCCGGCGCGTACTCCCGGTAGCCGCCCACGGTGCGGCCGGTCGGCCGCACCAGCCCGAGGGTGTCGTAGTGCCGCAGCATGCGGGCGCTCACCCCCGAGCGGTGCGCCACCTCACCGATCAGCATCGGTCCTCTCCTCTCGGTCCGGGCCGAGCGCCGCGACCCGTTTCGCCGCGTCGACGGCGAGGTCGAAGCCGCCATCCGGATCGTGCCACAGCCGTTCGGTGGCCCGGGCGTGCTCTGCCACCGCGGAGTCGTTGTCCGCCATGGCTTTTCGCAGCACCGGCTCGATCACCTCACCGAGCGCGACGAGCGCGCGGCTCAGGCTCAGCCGCGTCTCCCGGTCCCCGCGCCCGAACTCGGCCGCCAGTTCCCGCGCCAGCGCCGCCCGCTCGTCCTCGGGGACGAGCACGACCGCCGCCCGCCACGCGCTGCGCGCCACCTGGTCGTCGGCGTCGTGCAGCAGCGACCGCGTGATCGCGGGCCACGTACCCGGATCCCCGATCTTGGACAGCGTATGCAACGCCTGGCTGCGGGCCTGAGCGCGGTCGGACCGCAGCTCCGCGCGCAGCCGCGGCACCGTGCGCTCGGCCGGGAGCCGGGTCAGCGCCCAGGTGAGCATGTCCCGCACGAAGAAGTCCGGTTCGACCGCGCACCGGTCCACGAGCGCGTCGAGGAAACCGGGCTCGGGCCGCGTCCCGATCGCCAGGGCGGCCCGCAACCGCGTCGAGGAATTCGTCGCGGCCAGCGCCTCGAGTACCGAATTCATGATGATCACCTCCGGCCGCCAGTGAACGCCTTGTCACGGTGTGAAGGTCAAGAACCCCAGGTGACCGGGAGGGCGTGGACCCCGTAGATGTTCATATCGGTCCGCAGCGGCACCTGGTCGGCGGGCACCGCGAGCGCGAGATCCGGGAACCGGCGCAGCAGGGCGCCGAATCCGGCGCGCATCTCGATGCGGGCCAGTTGTTGACCCAGGCACTGATGTACGCCGTGGCCGAAGGACAGGTGGCCGCGGGCCTTGCGGCGGATGTCGAGGGTGTCCGGATTATCGAACCGTTCGGGGTCGCGATTGGCGGCCAGTAGCGAGACGACCACGGTCGAGCCCGCGGGGATGGTCTCGCCGCCGAGTTCGATGTCCTCGGTGGCGTAGCGATAGAAGATGTCGGCCACCGACAGGTACCGCATGAGTTCCTCGACGGCGTCGGGCAGCAGCTCGGGGTCGGCGCGCAGCAGATCCGCCTGCTCCGGATGCTCGAGCAGCGCGAAGGTGCCCAGCGCCAACATGTTCGCGGTGGTCTCGTGGCCCGCGAGCAGCAGCAGGAACGCCATGCCCACCAGTTCGTCGATGCCGAGGTCGGAGTCGCGGGCCAGGTCGGACAGGAGGTCGTCGCCGGGTTCGGCGCGCTTGCTCAGGACCAGGTCGGTCAGATACGAGGTCATCGCGCCGTAGGCGCCCATCTTCTCCTCGAGCGACTGGTCCCGGACCAGGAACTTGGCCGAATTGACCTGGAAATTCGCCCGATCCGCGTAGGGCACGCCGAGCAATTCGCAGATCACCAGCGAGGGCACCGGCAGCGCGAACTCGGTGACCAGATCGACCGGCGGGGTGAGCCGGGCCATCTCGTCGAGCCGCCCCTCGGTGATCTCGACGATGTGGTCCTCGAGCTGTCGCATGCGCTTGACGGTGAACGCGCCGATCAGCTTGCGCCGCAGGCGGGTGTGCTCGGGCGGATCCATGGCGATGAACAGGCCCGGGATCGTCGGCGACGGCTCGGTCGGCACCGGCATCCCGGGCGTCTCGAACGGCACGTGCACGATGCCGAGATCCTGGCGCGAGCTGAACCTGGTGTCCGCCAACAGCTTTCGGGCCGCGTCGTATCCGGTGACGAGCCAGCCCTCGTGGCCGTCGGGGAACAGCATCGGGCTGACCGGGTGGGCGGCGCGCAGCCGGGTGAGGTCGCGGGGCGGATCGAACGGCCCCGCGTCGCGGTGCATGGGGAGGCCGTGGGGTACGGGGACCGTGCGGGTCATGGGAAAGTCCTTTCGGATCAGGGGGTGAGGGTGAGCGCGCCGGAGGGGCACATGCGGACGGCCTCGCGGGCGGCGGCCTCGCCGTCCGGGGCGGGTGCCGCGTTCAGCAGCAGCACCCGGCCGTCGTTGTCGTCCTGGTCGAAGAGTTCGGGAGCGCTGAGCACGCACATGCCGGCGCCGATGCAGCGCTCCCGGTCCGCTCGGATCTTCATCGGTCGCGGATCAGACGGTGGCCGCGTGCCGAATCACGATGTTGCCCAACGCGTTTCGCGCGTACACCCGCACGGTCTCCGCGTTCGAGGCGACCGGGTCGAGCATGTTCTGTACGGTGCCGCTCAGCGCGTTGACCTCGAGTCGCGCGGCGCTGCCGGGGCGGATGCCCACCTCGAGCTCACCCACCGACGTCTCCAGGCGCAGCACGCCGCGCACCGCGTCGCCGATGCGGATATCGCCCTTGGCGGTCTTCGCGGTCACCGAGTCCCCGGGCTGTTCGACGATGATGTCGCCTGCGGCGATCTCCAGGTCGCACTGCCCGATCTCGCCCGTGACCAGCAGGCGGCCGACCCCGGCGGTGGCGGCGAGCCGGGAGCCGGTGGGCACCGCGACGGTCACCGCGATGGTGGGGTTGCCGCCGAACGGGCTGTAGGTCCGCCAGTCCCGCGGCGTCGTGACGGTCAGGGTGTCGCCGTCGAATTCGACCGTGGTCTGCTCGGCGGCGCGCACATCGCCCTTCTTGGTGGCGTCGGCGGGGCGGATCTCCACGACGGTGTCGGCGCGGTCCGAGGCGATCACGGTGACGTCGGCGGAGAGCACGTCCACGGTGACGGCGATCGGGGCAGGGGTCTGGAAGCTGGTCATGATATTCGCCTTTCGAGCTGGGGTTTCGTTCGATCTGTGACCACTGTCGAGCCCTCGGCTGATACCGGCCTGACAGCGCCCTGACAGCGGAGCTGACGTCCTGCTGGTCCCGTTCGGTGAAGGGGTCCGGCCGCCCGTTTCCCTGTTGGTCCCGTTTGGTGGAGCGAGGGCGGCCGCCCGTTCTCCCTGGTGGTCCCGTTCGGTGCTGGGTCCGGCCACCCGCTCTCCCCGTTCATCCCATTCGGCAGAATGGTCCGGTGCAGATCGGGATGCTGGGACCGCTCGAGGTCCGGTCGGACGACGGGCCGGTGGAGGTTCCGGGGGCTCGGCTGCGGGCGTTGTTGGTCGCCCTCGCGCTCGAACCCGGGCGGGTGGTGTCGAAAACGGCTCTGGTGGACTGGATCTGGGGTGAGCGGCCGCCCGCGGACGCGGCGAACGCGTTGCAGGCGCTGGTGTCGCGGCTGCGCCGGGTGCTGCCGGACGGGACGCTGGACGGGCAGGCGGGCGGATACCGGCTGGCGGTGTCGCCGCGGGATGTGGACGCGGTGCGGTTCGAGCGGCTGCTCGAGCAGGCGCGCGAGGGTGGCGACCAGCACCGCGCCCAGGTGCTGGGCGAGGCGCTCGAGCTGTGGCGCGGCACGCCGATGCAGGACGTCGACGTGCCCGACAGCGAGGCGTTCGAGGCCGTCGTCACCCGGCTCGAGGGTCTGCGCCTGGCGGCGCTGGAGGATCGGGTCGAGGCGGAGATCCGGCTCGGGCGCGGGGCGGGACTGGTGGCCGAGCTGACCGAACTGGTGGCCCGAAACCCGGTGCGGGAGCGGCTGATCGGCGCGCTCATGCGCGCGCTGGGCGCCGCGGGACGGGGGTCGGAGGCCCTGCTGGTGTATCAGCGCGCCCGCGAGGCGCTCGCCGACACCCTCGGCGTGGACCCCTCGCCGGAGCTGTCGGATCTGCACGTCGCGCTGCTGCGCGGGGAGGTCGGCGCGCAGGAGAACGACCGGCGCACCAACATCCGGGCCGAATTGACCCGCTACGTCGGCAAACACGCCGATATCGCGGCCGTGCGCGAACTCCTCGCCCGGCATCGGCTCACCACCCTCACCGGGCCCGGCGGCTCGGGCAAGACCCGGCTGGCCCTGGAGACCGCGCGCACCCTCCTCGACGATCTCCCCGACGGGGCCTGGCTGGTGGAGTTGGCGTCGGTCGGCGCGGACGGCGATGTGGCGCAGGCTGCCTTGGCCGCCTTCGGACTCCGTGACGCGCTGCTCGGCGGGGCGCCCGACGCGGAGCCGATGGATCGCCTCGTCGCCGCGATCCGGGACCGGGAAACCCTACTGGTGCTGGACAATTGCGAGCACGTCATCGAGGCCGCGGCCACCTTCGCGCACCGCGTGCTCGGCGAATGCCCGCGGCTGCGGATTCTCGCCACGAGCCGCGAACCGCTCGGCGTCACCGGCGAGGCGCTGTGGCAGGTCGAGCCGCTGACGCTGCCCGCACCCGACGCCACCCCCGACGAGATCGAATCCGCCGCGGCCGTCACTCTGTTGCGCGACCGCGCGGGCGCGGTGCGCCAGGACCTCGGCGCCGACGCCGCCACCCTGACCACCATGGCCCGGATCTGCCGGGCGCTGGACGGCATTCCGCTCGCCATCGAACTGGCCGCGGCCCGGCTGCGCACCATGTCGCTCGACCAGCTCGCCCATCGCCTCGACGACCGCTTCCGCCTGCTCACCGGCGGCAGCCGCACCGCCATACCGCAACATCGAACGCTGCGCGCGGTGGTCGACTGGAGCTGGGAACTGCTCAGCGACGCCGAGCGCACCGTGCTGCGACGGCTCGCGGTATTCGCGGGAGGCGCGAATCTCGAAGCGGCCGAAGAGGTTTGCGCGACCGAAGCGGTCGAGTCGTGGGAGGTGCTCGAGCTGCTGACCGCGCTGACGGAGAAGTCGCTGCTGGTCACCACCGGCGATAGCGAGCCGCGCTACCGGATGCTCGGCACCATCGCGCAGTACGCCCGGGACCGGCTGACCGAATCGGGGGAAGCGGAAAGCGCACGGCGAGCGCATCTTTCGTACTTCGCCGAACTCGCCGAGACCGCCGAACCGCATCTGCGCCGCGCCGACCAGCTGGAGTGGCTGGCCGTCCTCGAGGCCGAGCACGACAATATCGCCGCCGCCATGCGGGGCGCGCTCGCGGCGGCGGACGCGGCCGGGGCGATGGCGCTCGCGGCCGCCGCGGGCTGGTACTGGTGGCTCAGCGGGCACAAGGCCGAGGGCATGGAATTCCTCACCGCCGCAGCGGATCTCGCGGGCGAGGTGGACGACGATATCCGGGCGCGGGTGGCCGGGCTGATCGTGCACTTCCTGAGTTCCGGGCCGAACGACGAACACCAGATCGCCGATCGCATCCACCAGGCGCACGAATACGGTCGCCGCGCCCGCGGCGGCTACCCGCTGCTGGGTTTCGTGGACGCGATGGAACGCATGTTGCGGGGCGGAGACGCGTTCCTCACCGCGTTCGAGCCGCTGCTCGCCCACGACGATCCGTGGGTGCGCGCGCTGGCCCGGCTGCAATTGGGAAAGGCGCGCATCGCGCTCGGGCACGAGGGGCGCGCGGCCGACGAGTATCTGGAGACCGCGCTCGCGGAGTTCCGGGCCGTCGGTGAACGCTGGGGGATCTCGTTCGCGTTGACCGAACTGGCGAACCGGATGGCCACCCGCGGCGAATTCGCCAGGGCGGCAACATCTCTGGAGCAGGCGGTCGCGGTCGTCACCGAGATCGGCGCGATCGAGGACGTCTTCCTGATGCGGGCGCGGCAGGCCCAGCTGTACTGGCTGCTGGGGGACGAGCGGGCCAGCGCCGCGGCCATGGCCGAGGCGGATCGGTTCGCGAGCCGCTCCGCGTGGGCGAACGCCCTGGCCGAACTCGCGCTGACGAAGGCCGAATGGGCCCGGTGGCGCGGGGACACCGCGGAGGCGCGTCGCCAACTCGATGCCGCGACCGCCGCGCTGGGCGACGACGCGCGGCAACTGTACGTCGTTGCCGTGCGACATACCCTGCTCGGCTATCTCGCCGAGACCGTGGCCGAGGCGCGCGAGCATCGGGCCGCGGCGTTCCGGGCCGCCGACGAAACGGGGTACGGGCCGCTGGTCGCGCAGGTGCTGGTCGGGGTCGCGGATCTGGCGCTGCGCCTCGACCGGCCCGAGCTGGCCGCGCGGCTGCTCGGCGCGAGCGAGACGGCCCGCGGCCTGCCGGAACGGTTCATCCCCGACGCGGGCCGCATCGAGCGGACGGCACGAAGCCGCCTCGGTGAAGCGGCGTTCACCGAGGCGGCCAGGGCGGGTGCGAAGGAGAGTCCGGCGGAGCTGGTCGCCGCTACGCTCGCTTGCTGAAAGTGGCTCGCGACCAGAGGAATCCGATGATGCCGATGCCCGCGCACCAGGCCAGCGCCGCGGCGGTGTAGCCGCCGGAGGGATGGCCGGTGAGGAAGCCGCGCAGGGACTCGATGATCGGCGTGAAGGGCTGGTACTGCGCGAACTGCCGCACGCCCTGCCCCATCTTCTCGGCGGGCACGATCGCGCTGCTCACGAAGGGCAGCATGATCAGCGGCACCACGGACATGCCCGCGGATTCCGGCGTCTTGGCGGCCATGCCCAGCGCGACGGTGAGCCAGGAGGCGGCGACCGAGGTGGCGGCCATGACGCCGATCGCGCCGAGCCATTCCAGAGCGGTTGCGGGCGAACGGAATCCGAGCGCGAACGCCACCGCCAGCACGGCCGCGATGGCGACCGCGTTGGTGAGGATGGTGGCGACCACGTGCCCGGTCAGCACGGCCCCGCGGGAGACGTCCATGACCTTGAAGCGGTTGATGATGCCCTTGGCCATATCGCCGCTCACCGAGACCGCGGTGCCCGACAGCCCGTAACTGATGGCCAGCAGGATCAAACCCGGTGTGGCGTAGTCGATGTAGTCGCCGCCGACGTCGAAGGCGCTGCCGAACACGTACACGAAGATCAGCATCATCACCACCGGCATGAGCGCGGCGTTGAAGATGGTGACGGGGCTGCGTGCGATGTGTTTGAAGTTGCGGCGCAACATGATCGAGGAATCGGCGAGGGGTGCGGTGAGGGTGATCATTGTGCGTTGGCCTCCGTGGTGGCATGACCGGTCAGAGAGAGGAAGACGTCGTCGAGATCGGGGGTGTGGATGGCGACCTCGTCGGCCTCGAGGGAGTGCTCGGCGAGTCGATCCAGCAGGGCCCGAAGGGTTTTCGTGCCGCCGTTGCCGGGCACGCGCAGGGTCAGGGATTCGTCGTCGCGGGTGGCGTCCGGCAGGACGCGGGCGGCGACCTCCAGATCGCTCGCCTGGGCGAACCGCAGCTGGATGTGGCTGCCCGGCACCCTGCGCTTGAGATCGTCCGCGGTGCCCTCGGCCACGATGCGGCCCTGGTCGAGCACGGCGATCCGGTCGGCGAGCTGATCGGCCTCCTCCAGATATTGGGTGGTGAGGAAGATCGTCACGCCCTCGGAGGTCAACTCCCGCACGATCTCCCACATGGTGCGGCGGCTGCGCGGATCCAGTCCGGTGGTCGGCTCGTCCAGGAAGATGATCCGCGGCTTGGTCACCAGGGTCATGGCCAGGTCGAGTTTGCGGCGCATGCCACCGGAGTAGGTGGCGGCGCGTTTACCCGCGGCCTCGGTGAGCTCGAACCGGTCCAGGAGTTCGGCGACGGTCTGCTTGGCGGCCTTCCCCTTCAGGCGGTGCAGATCGGCCATGAGCTGGAGGTTCTCGGCGCCGGTGAGCAGGTCGTCGACGGCGGCGAACTGGCCGGTGACGCCGATGGCGGCGCGCACGGCTCCCGGTTCGGCGGCGATGTCGTGGCCGGCCACGCGGGCGGTGCCGCTGTCGGCCTTCAGCAGGGTGGTGAGGACATTGACGGTGGTGGTCTTACCCGCGCCGTTGGGGCCGAGGAGGGAGAAGATCCGGCCTTCCTCGATGGTCAGGTCGATACCGTCGAGGACCTTCTTGTCGCCGTAGGACTTTCGCAGGGCGGCGGCTGCGATTGCTGGGGTGGTCATGGGAAGAACTGTCGGCTGGGTGGCTGACAGGGGGCTGATACGGGGCTGATAGGGGTCAGCGGCTGGTGTATGCCATGGTCAGGATGGCTTTGGGGGCGGCCAGCCATTCGCGGAGGGTGTTGCGGATGAGGGTTTTTCGGCGGCAGTCACAGGGGGCGGCTACGCCGTGGGCGTCTATGCCTGCATGGCGGGCCAGGGCTATGGCTCGGGGAAGGTGTTGGGGTTGGGTGACGATGATCGCTTCGGTTATGTCGAAGAGTTGTCTGGCTCGCTGGCAGGTGGCTCGGGTGGTGAGGCCCTCGCCGTCGGATTGGATTGTGGTGGGGGGTATGCCGTGGGTGAGGAGGTAGGTGTGCATGGCGGCGATCTCGTTTCCGGATTCGCCTGTGGCGTCGCCGGAGATGAGGATTGTGTCGGCCTTCGCGGTTCGCACCAGGTCGATCGCGGCGTCCAGGCGGCCGCGGAGGTATGGCAGGGGTGATCCGTCGGGCGCGACCTTGGCCCCTGGCACGATGACGGTAGGGGCCGGGGGCGCGGTCGCTACCGTGAAACGCCTTCCGCGCGAGAGCATTCGGAGTCCGGCGTGCGCGCCGAGCACACTGAGCGCACCCGCCGCGATGATCCATCGAACCCACACGGCCCTCACTCTGCCAGGTCGGTGATCGGATCCCGAATGCGCGCATCGGCTTTCGAGCCGCGTCGGCTATAGCTCGGTGCCGATATGGCCGGTGTCTCGC
This sequence comes from Nocardia sp. NPDC004068, assembly GCF_042874315.1. Lineage (NCBI taxonomy): Bacteria > Bacillati > Actinomycetota > Actinomycetes > Mycobacteriales > Nocardiaceae > Nocardia > Nocardia sp. NPDC004068. The sequence continues at coordinate 15,577 of NZ_JBIAMW010000024.1, read as the reverse complement.
GGGACCTCGTCGGTGCGGCGGCGCAGGGCGGTGACGAGGAGAACGATCAGGGCAGCGACGGTGGTGTGGGCGGCGACGAGGGTGAGCCAGGGGAGGAGGAAACCCTCGTCGGTGAATTCGCCTCGGGGGCCGACGCAGTAGAGGGTGAAATTGGTGGAGGTGCCTTCGGAGTCGTGGAAGGTGTCGGAGACGACCATGGGGTCGTGGTAGGGGGGTGAGCAGAAGAGGGGGGCGGTGAATTCGGCTTCGGCGGGCCAGATCACGGACAGCAGGAGGGTGAACATCGCTATTCCGAAAACCAGTCCGGCGAGTTTCGGCAGCACGGTTAGATCCGTTGCGATCGGAGAAAGGTTCCGGCGGCGTCGAATTGGGCGATCGCCGCGCCGCGGGGCGCGGTGACGTTCACGGTGACGAGGACGTTCGCGCCGGATCGGTGGACGAGTACCGCCGATGCGGACGCTCGCTCGAGACCGCTGCGGGTGACGGAGGTGTCGACGAGTTCCTCGAGTCGCGTCAGCGCCGACACCTCCCCGATCGCGAAGGCCGTGTCGGTCAGATCGCCCGCGTACACGCGCACGGGGGTGGGCTCGCCGAGGGCGCCGAGCGTGTAGGTGTAGTCGTCGAGCTGGTCGGGCCGTCGCGGATCGCGAATCCGCAAGCGCGCCGTCGCATTCCGGCTCGCGAGTCCGGCACCGTCGCCGAGGAATCGGGTGACGTGCGCGGGCTGGTCGATCATGGCGATCTCGAACCGCTCCGACTCCGGCGCGGTCAGCAGGATGACGGTGGCCTCCGGATCGGCGACCCCGAGCCGGTCGGCGAGCGCGGTGACCGCCCCGGCCGGGAGCGCGGCGACCAGGCCCCCGCCGCGCGCCCGCACCACCTGTTCGAAGTCGGCCCGGTCGACCGCGCCGATACAGCCGGTGGCGGTCAGCGCGACGACGCACGGGCCGAGAACCCAACGGCCCCAACGTCGACGCGACATGGGTGCAACATACCGAGCGGTGGCCGGGTCCGCCAGACACGCGAGCACCCATCCGGAACCCGGCCGGGCTTCGAATGTAGTATCGGCCGGAAATTTCCGTCCCTGACCAATTCGCGCAGGAGGAGATTCGAATGCTGTTCAGCGTTGTCGGGCGACTTGTCGGATTGTTACTGGATTCGGTCGTTTCGATACTGGTTCCGTAACCCGAGCAAACGCGACCGGACGGAATTCGTTCCATCCGGGACAGAGGAATGCTCCGAATATCTCGCGACCGAATCCATCCCAGGGGCGGAGCAGAATGCGTAAAGGATTTGCCGTCGCGCTGGCGGCGGTCTCTCTCGGTGCCGTGCCCACCCTGGCACGCGCCGAGCCCACCCCGATCTCCCTTCCGCTCCAGAACTGTCCGGGGCTGTACGTGCTCGCGGTGCAGGGCACCGGCCAGTCGACTCCCGACGCACCCGTCGCCGCGGATTCCGGAATGCTGGGCACCGTGCTCGAACCGGTCGTGAGCGCGGCGCGCGATCTGGTCGGCCGCGCCTATGTGCCCTACGCGGCGGCCTTCGGCGGCGCGGTGCCGGGCGGGCCGGTGCCCTATTCGATGTCGGTGACCGGTGGTCTGGACGCCTTGCGACAGATGGCGACGGCGGTGACGAGCGAGTGCCCGCACAGCGAGTTGGCGTTGGTCGGGTATTCGCAAGGCGCGCATGTGGTTTCGATCTTCGCCCGGGAGATCGGCCGGGGACGCGGGCGGATTCCGGCCGACCGGGTCGCGGCCGTGGCCCTGATCGCCGATCCGACCCGCCAACCCGGTGCGCCGCTGTTCCCGGGCGCTCCCGCGCGGCACGCCCCGGCCCCGGCGCCGGGCACATCGGGGACGGAAGTGCAACGGGTGCAGGCGTTTCCGCAACCCGCGCTGCCGGGCGGCGGCATCGGGCCCGATCAGGACATCGTCGCGGATTTCGGCGCGCTCGACGGCCGGGTGGCCTCGATGTGCCTGCCGGGGGATCTCGCCTGCGACGCGCCGCCCGATCTGCCCATGTTGCGGATGGCGGTCAATATCGCGGGGCAGGCCGATCTCGACCCGGCCGATCCGCTGGCGGCGCTCGCATCGATCGCGGACGCGTTGGCGAGTACCGCCGCCAAAACGGCCGTGCAGGTCGCCGATCACGATCTGACCGGGTATTCGCTGGGGACGCTGGCGCTTTCGCCGCAGAAGCCGCTCAGTCGGCGGCTCGCCGAGATGTCGGATCCGCGCGCCGAGCCCAAGGAGGCGGAGGCGCGCGGCGCGCTGTTGAAACTGGCGACCCGGGCGCTCAACACGGTCGTCGCGCTCACCGGGGCGGTGTTGAAGCCGGACGAGGTCGCGTATGTGCTGGCGGCCGCCGATCCGCTCGACGGGTTGCGGCGGCTGGCGGAGAAGATCGTCACGGCCGTGCACCGGCCGGCGCCGGACCGGCCGCCGTTTCGCCTGTTCACGCAGCTGTTCGATACGGTGGGGCAGCTGCTGGACGAGACGGCCGGTACCGCGGATCCGGCGATCTGGGCGCATTATCTGGATACCGGGCGGCTGCACGGGTCCTATGTGCTCGGGATCGCGGGTGGGCGGTCCGCGACGCAGTTCGTGACGGACTGGTTGACGGCGGCCGCGCACGACCTGTCGGGTCCGCGGCTGGCCGCCCCCGCACCGCCGAAAACGGCGGTGCCGCAGCATGATTCGGCTACCGATCCCCTTCCGGTGGCCGTGGACGAGCGGAAGTACGTGTCCGCCACGGATATCGGAACGGTGACCGGCGATCCGGTACGGACCGGTGCCCGGCGTCCGCTCGAAACCGACTCCATGACAGGGTATCTGGGGGTTCTGCTGTGCTGTCTCGCCGTCGCGGTGCTCAGCCGGATGTGGGCGTGGTGCTTCGCGCCGCGCGAGCGCTTCCTGGTCGGGACGAAAGGCCGCTGGTTCCGGCGGTAGGGCCGGTGCACGAAAACAACCCGCCTCGCTGGCCGAGGCGGGTTGTTTCGTTTCGGGTCAGCGACCCAGCGCGTGATCGCGGAAGGCGTTGAGCAGCGCGATCTTCACGTCGGTGGGCTGGCCCGCGGCGTGCATGATGAAGTCGCCCGGGCGGTGTTCGTTCCAGAAGCTGTTCATCGTGCGCTTCTCCAGCACCTTCACCCGCAGGCGGGGGAGCAGCGCGATGGCCCGGGTCATGGCCGTCCGCTCGTAGAACAGCGCGGTCACATCCTGTTTCCAGGCCAGGCGCAGGAGTTCGCCCGTGACGTCGTTGTTGCGGATGAGGAAGCTGCCGGAGTTCAAGCCGAGTTCGTCGTGGGTGACGATCAGGTCGTAGTCGTCGTCGCACAACGCGCGCAAATCGAAGTCGAAATTCGTGATGACCGCGTCGGCGTCGATCCAGTAGAGCCAGTCGTGCTCGCCCAGGTGCCGTTCGACCGCCGGGATCTTGGACCAGTGCGGGGCGCGGTCGGTGGTGAAGACGTCGGTGTAGCCGTAGAACGCGAAACCGTGTCGCTCGCAATAGTTTTGCTTGTCCTCGGCGTAGGGACGGGCCCAATGGTCGATATCCGGCGACCAGAGGGTGACGAGGCCGAGCGGGGTCGGTTCGGATGGGCGGTAGGTCCACAGCGGCGGAGCGCCGACTTGTGAAACCTTCTGGCGCGGAGAGGTTTTGGTGAGGAGTGGCGGCGCGGAGGGCGGTAGGGTGCGGTCGCGGAACGGGAAGCGCTTGTGATGGGTGTGTTCGGCGATCACCGTGAGAACCTCGGGTGCGCAGTTCCAGATGTCGCGATGCCGCCGCGTCCACGCCGCGGCCCTGCGACCGAGTTCGGTTGCCGCGCGGCGATTGTCGGCGACCCAGCGGAGCCGCGCGGCGATGTCGTCGACCTCCGGAACCCCAACGACGCCGTGCTCGGGCTCACCGTAGGGGTGTTCGTAGGGCCGCCAGGTGACGGGCGGGACCGGCAGGATCGCGTCGGCGGCCGCGCGGCAGATGTCGGCCTGCCCCTCGGCGGCCAGGGCGATCACCGGGAGTCCGGCCGCCATCCCCTCCAGCACGGAGGTGCCGCAGCCCTCGTTTCCCAGCGCGAGCAGGACGTCGGCCTCGTCGTACCAGTTGGGGGAGGTGCGAGCGGGACCGGACAGCGTCTCGATGTGGATGCGGGGGTCGGCGGCGGTGTGGCAGTCCGGCCAGCCCTGCCAGGACTTGACGACCAGGCGGGCGTCCGGATCGTCGTCGAACGCCTCCTGCCACGCCTCGATGCCCTGGCGGTAGTTGTCGGTGCGGGACTCCATCATGCCGATCATCAACGTGGTCAACGTCTTTCGGCCCGAGCGATCACAGGGCGAGCAGAACCGCGGGTCGACGCCGCTGGGCACGATGTGGATCGGCGGGGTGACGCCGCAGGAACGGAAGACCTCGGCCACGTACGGGCTGGGGACGATGATCGCGCGGGCCCGGTTCAGCGGGGCGATCCAGTGCGACGGGATGCGGGAACTGTCGCAGGTGGCCCGGATGAACAGGTCGGTGCCGAGGAGGGTGTCGACCTCGGGACGGCCGGGACAGCCGCTGTAGAGGACCGGTCCGTCGACGCGGGCGGAGGAGGCCGCGACCATCCGGCGGAACTCGGCCGAATGGTCGCGGTCGTCCGCGCGCAACGGCGCCACGTCGACACGAAAACCGGCCCGGTGCATTCCCCGGGCCAGATATTCGTGTGTGCGCGCGTAGCCGTCGGTATGGGTGAAATCGCCGATCAGGGTGATGCCCGCGCCTCGGCGACGCGGGCGGACGGCGGGTTCACACGGTGGGTCAGAGCTTCTTCTTCGGTTTGTGATCAGTGCCGGTTCTGTAGGCATACGTACCCTTTCCGTACGGTTTCGCCGTCTCGCGGTACACCAGCTCTTGCGCCGGTTCGGCATTGGCGAATTCCGGGAATACGGCGACCGCCACCGCCGCGACCGCGGCCGCACCGGAGAATCGGAACATATTGCGTCGGGAGAGCATTGCCATTCCTTCTCGCTCAGGCGCTCACGAGTTCGGCCGGAAGCCGTTCCCGCCGAGCGCGACGGGACATCACGATCAGGACGCTCACGGCTCCCAGCACGGCCAGCACCGTGACCGCCTGTGTCAGCGAATCGAACCGGGCCAGGGTCGCGAAATCGCCACCCCGCCCGACCGTCGCCACCAGCGCGACGACGAACAGCGCATTGCGCAGCACGGCGTAACGAGAGGTCAGCGGCCGCAGCCGCGACAGCCGACCCGCGGCGAGCACGAGCCCGCGCGCGTGCGCGACGCCGAACGCCGCGGTGGAGAGGGCGAGCAGCGCGGCGGCCGCGGGCACCGCGACCACACGAAACGCGCCCAGCACCACCGTGATTCCGGTGATCAACTCGGCGATCGGCACGAACGTCGCCACCGGCCCGACCAGCCGAGCGGGCACGAGCTGCGCCACCGCCAGCCAGACCTGCCGCCACACCGACACCGAGCGCAACACACCCACCGACCGGGCGATCAGATACCCGCCCACGACCAGCCGCGCCACCAATTCGACCATTGTCCTACTCCCTGGAATTCGGTATTCGTCGCGCCGCACACGGCAGCGGCTGCCCGCCCCCGTGCGCGACATCGTCGTCCGAAAAATAGATGCTCAGAGAAGCAGCTCGAGCAGCCCGGAAACGAGGTTCTTCACCGGACCGAGCAGATCGCTGACCAGACCGACAAACTGCACGTTGTGCATGGGTTCTCCTCGTGTAGGTGGAATACTGCCTGGTCTGTGGACCGGCAGTTTGTGGACTCGGGCACCGAGGGGTGGCCGTGTCATTGAGTCTTCGGAGCTGGGGTGGTTCCGGATGGGGGGGAATTTGGGAATGGTCGTTGTGGGGCAAAACCGGCGGGTGGGAATGTTTGGTGGAGAATTTGGCGGCGGGGCGCGATTCGAAACTTGCGGAGAGCCGTTTTGGTGTAGTGGATCAGTTCGGGGTGATCTTGTTCGATTTGGTCCGATTACCCCGTCCCTGGGAAGCTGAGGAATTGTGGTCTGCTGATTTCTGTAGCGCGGCACGAGCGAACCATCCTCGTGATTCGGTAGGTGACCGAGGCCGGACCCTCGGGCCCGCCGCTGGGGTCAGGCCCGGTACCCACTCTTGCACAGGTCGCGGAGTTTGTTGTAGGACAACCGAACCGGCCCTGATCGCTGTCGGTCCGAAAGTGAGTCCGGCTGTTACGGTTGGACCGGCCGGACTTCGCTTGCCTTGCGGTACTGTCCGTGTTCGCCGTCGCTGACGGCCCAGGTTACCGGCATGCCGGGGGTGATGAGTTGTTCGTCGCCCTTGTGCTCCCAGAGGCTGAACCATATGTCGCCGAAGTGGTTGGCGATGAGGGCTGTCGTAGGTGTCGGGCAGCCACCATATGACGACAGCGTCGAGGTTCGGATCGGAGTTCTTTGCGTCGTCGATCTGCTGGGAACGTCGAAAGCGTTCTTGATCTGATGACCGTTCAGCTTCCTGACCAGGATAGTGTCATACCTCGATACCCCCGGCAGGACACGCAGAACCTGGACGAGTGGAAACGGCCGTTCATAGGCGGTCTACCGGTCGAAGGCTAGGCCCCAGCCCTGGCTTGGGTACCGCCTGCTGTTTCTATCGAACGATACACATCGAGCGCAGCGGTCGGGTCTGGGGTCGCCTTGCCTTCCAGGCCACGACCGGATCCTGCACGTGCACTGCGTCGCTCGGGCCCCGATGGCAGCAGGCACTTGTACCTTCCCTAGCTGGAGAACCGGGTCATCAGGACAGGGAAGTCCACGCGCTCTGGCGTTCGGGCACGCCAGCACTCGCTGCCGAACCGAGTTTCTCGATATGGCGATCTTGAACACGTGGGAGGAGACGAGGGTCGCCGACGTAGCGAGCTAGGAAAACGCCTACGGACGGGTGTTGGTGACGTGGGAGGGCCTACCGTTTAGGGAGCTAAGTACTTCGAGGGACTCCGTTCACGTTCGCGCGTTTCTCGGCAGCCGATCTGATCCAGTCGATGGTTGCATGCTGCCGCCGCTCGTGCATGGAGCTTGGCACCGTCCCCATGCGAGGGTTGGCAGGCGCCGGTCAGTCTCGGGGGTAATCTTGGCTCGTGCCTGGAAACCTTCAAAACGCGGAACTTGAAGCCTTGTACACTCTTCGGGCTGAGGATCTTACAGAAGAGGAGCTGGAACGGCTCACCGCTGCCTTCCCCGGTGATGAGTCGATCCTTCGGAGGCTCATGGGTCCAGGGCCAAAGTTGCTGAACGGTCCTCGCGGGTCCGGTAAGTCTAATTACCTCAAGCGGGCTTACTATAAATTGAAGGCCAAAGATGGAATTATTGTTGCTTACATCAATTATTCACAGCATCTCGCGCTAGAGCCATTGATGCTCCGTTCAGAGCGAGCTCTTGAGCATTTCAGGCAGTGGTTGATTTACAAAATTATTGTTGGGCTGGCTGAGTCGCTGACCGAGGATTGCCCAAAGGATCTTTTGCGGTTGTCATCAATTGGTAGCAAGTTCATTAACGAGCTGCAAACGTCAGTCGGCAATAACCCGGTAAACGTACCGCCATCTATCGCGCCCACAGAGCTTTTGCATATGATCGAAGACTGGTGCTCGCAGCTGAACTGTACCCGCGCGATTCTCCTGATGGACGACGCTGCGCATGCATTCATGCAGCAGCAGCAGCGTGAATTTTTCGAGGTTTTTAGAGCTCTGCGGTCGCGTACAGTTGCATGCAAGGCGGCCATCTATCCGGGAGTGACCTCATACAGTCCGTTTTTCAACGTAGGCCATGAGGCAGAAGAAATTGAGGTCTGGATTAGGCCTGACTCAGCAGATTATCTAAGATCCATGCGCCAAATTTTCGAAGCGCGTTTCCCCCAGGCTCTCCAAGGCGCTGTGCGTCGAGAGCTCGTTGATATGGCTGCACATGCATCGTTCGGACTGCCGAGAAATTTTTTGAACATCCTTTCTGATTCTTTGGGGGATGCCGACGACGAAACGTTGAGCAGTAAAATTACGGCCCCAACGTTGCGACAGGTGCGAGATGCTATAAATGTAAACGCTGAACGAGTGCGATCACTCTTCGAGGAGGTCTCTCGAAAGCTACCTCGATATGAGAACTTCGTTTCCGTGGGATTGGAAGTTCAGTCCGCGATGATCTCGGAGATCCGGGTAACGAATCGTAATAGGTCTGAGAATAAGGCAAAGTACATTGGCGTGGCAGTAGCTCAGCCATGGGATACTGATCTAAATCAGGTATTCTCCCTGATGGAGTACGCTGGTGTGGTCCGCAGGATTGGCCCTTCTTCGCGAGGGAGCGATCGTTACGAGAAGGTTCAACTGCACACATCGCTGTTGATATCAGAAAACGCGCTCGGTCTTCCTAGAACACCATCTGCGGATGACTACAACACTGCACTTGCCCGACAGAGTGCTGATGACTTCGTCAGGCGGCAGTCCAAAGGGATTTTTTCTCAGTCCCAAAGAGAACGTTGTCGCCTAAACCTTTCGCCTTGTCCCAAGTGTCAAAGCCCAAGAATAAGCGAAGATGCAGTTTTCTGCTTCCGATGCGGTACTGCCCTTACGGAGCAATCAGTATATCTCGAATTGCTCGCATCCAGCATCGAGAGGCTCCGACTACCTCCCCTGAAATTGGAGCGTATCCTAACCCTGACAAATCTCCGGACAGTTCAAGACGTTATCTTGGACGACGGGGGTACGCAACTCAGGTCAGTTCCTAGCATTGGCAAGGCGTGGTCAGCGCGCATCAAAGCAAGCGCCGACGAGTTTGTGACACTCTGATGCCGCATTCTCTGCCTCAAATTTGCATGGCTTCTGCTTCTAACGTGGGTCCCGGGACCCTTACTAGGCTAGCCAGCAGTGCCATCAGTGCCAATAGGCCCGACACGGCCGGCTTTTCGGCGTTGGATAACGCCTTTTCATCGTTGCTTGTAGTCACGCAACTTACCGTGCAAGCGGCCAGCGTCTGGCAACCGCAGCACGGCCTGATTCTCTGTTCGTCTGCTGTGGCAGTTGCAGAGGACTATTTTCGGTCGATTCTTACCGATGTTGTTGGCGTATGCCAGATTTGTGCCAATCGAGTTAAAATACTCGAAACGCGTATGGAATACGTTTTTTCTGGCTCTGTGGAAGATGCGGTGCGAGGACTACTGGACCGGGAGAGCTTTTCTAGCAGAGATACGATCAAAGAGTGGGCCAAGAAAATTGCCGGCATGGAGCTTTCCGGGAATAGATCACTGAGCGTGGCGCTGGATGAATTCGAACGGGTCTGTCATGTTCGTCATTGCGCTATGCACGCCGGCGGGTATGTTTCCACCCGAAATGCCGGGTCACTCGGTGTTCCGACGGGCAGTTGGATCTCCTTCGGCTCTCCGGCGGCTATCCATGAAATAATTTCGGTTGTCGCAGCCACATTGAGATCTTTTAACCAATCTCTATTCGAGGTACTGCTGGGGCGTTGGATTGATGAGGGAAGGCTTTCTGGCACATGGGCCGACGACCGTGGCGAATTTTCAGGGCTATGGAAAGCATTTCGCTCTAAGACGGACATTGACAGCAGTAAGTTCTCGGGTGGACCGGCCCTGAAATCTACCGCCTACATGGCATACCGCTCAGTGCTTCCAGCTATTACTGGCCGTGGTGGAAAAAGAACTACTTCTTCGTAACAAGATATAATTAAACGGGCGGGAAAGCTCGGGCGGGTTAGGGGTTGATTCACCGTTACCTTATTCTCGCCGGAGTCGGGGGCGTGTATTTCTCTTTGTCCCACTTCATCACGGAGCCGCAGGTCATCGATTTGCGGCTATGTGACATTTCTAACGATCTATGACTTGACGAGCGCTGGAGGGGGCGCCCTCCGTTCGTAAAACCAACGGGCGTGTACCAGAATCCGGGCCAGACTGACCAAATCGGAGGGGCGGTCGAGGTAGCTGGGTTGTGGAAGCTGATTTGATCCGCGCGGACCTTGAATCGTCGAGGATTGAAGCCCGTCTTCAGAAGCGGACCAGCGCTGGTCGGCGTGGCGAATTCTGGGGGTAGAAAGGTGATCTCGTGCTCGGCTGGGTGAGGTAGCCGCCTCAAGAGTGCGATCGGGTATTGCTGTACCAGTCGACCCATCACAGAGTGGATTTCAAACGGCGCGTCAGAGAGGGTGTCCTGCGTGGCGGGGGAGGATCTGGTCGAGAATTTCGCGAATGAAAGCAATCAATGGGGGTGACCCCGTCGGCATAGTGGTGCACACGTCGGACGTGCCGGGGTGCGGGACCCCAATCCATGACGGGGTGCGCTGCGGTGCCGACACGCCAGCCGGTTTAGACGATGGTCAGCTCGTGGTCCCTGTCGAGCCGGGTGTGGTGGTTGGCGAGCTTACCGTGTCCTATGAGGTCCAGTATGTCGGCGGCGCGGAAAGCGGGTGTCTTGCTGCGGTACAGGCGAAAGCGATCGCCGCCCTGTGGAAGTGGCAGGCGGGTTGCTCCGAAGTTGGTGGGTCCTGAATTTTGACGAGTTGCGGGTCTGGTTCCCCTTGTTTGTGTGTCTCTGAGGAGTCGTATTGGGACGACAGTCTGACCTGGACGTTCGGGATTCCCAGAGGGGGGCGAGTATCCGTTGAGCTCACGGAACTGCGCAAGCATGTGTGCAGGAAGTGCCCCCGGCAGGAATCGAACCTGCGACCTACCCTTTAGGAGAGGGTTGCTCTATCCCCTGAGCTACGGAGGCTGGGCCTTCGCCGGAGTTTACCTGTTGGCGAGTCGATCGGTTGCATCGTAGGGGTGGGGTGGGTGGGTCAGGCTGGGGGCGATGCGGGGGACTCGTAGTCGGAGGGGGCGAAACGTCTTGTCTTCCAACGGAAGAGGACCGTTGCGCCCGGCCAGTTGTTGGTGATGCGGCCCGAGGCGTTGCGGTACCAGCTGGAGCAGAAGTTCCAGGGGGTGTTCTTCAGGCGGTGCTGGAGCCAGTCGTCCCAGGACTGTTCCACCTCGGGGCGGGCGGAGAGCGGGCGGCCATCGGAACCGAGGTGGCGGACGGCCTGGCGGATGTAGCGGGCCTGGGATTCGAGCATGTAGATGATGGAACCAGCGCCGACGTTGGTATTCGGGCCGTACATGAGGAACAGGTTGGGGAAGCCGGGGACGGATATGCCCAGGTAGGCGCGGGCGCCCTCGGGGGACCACTCGTCGGAGAGTTTGCGGCCGCCGGAGCCGTAGATGTTCATGGGGGCCAGGAACTCCGTGCCCTTGAAGCCCGTGCCGAAGATGATGACGTCGGCCTCGTGTTCGACGCCGTCGGCGGTGCGGATGCCGCGGGGAGTCACCTCGGTGATGGCCGTCGTCTCCACCGTGACATTCGGCTGGGCCAGGGCGGGGAAGTAGTCGTTGGAGAACAGCCCGCGCTTGCAGCCCGCCGCGTAGTCGGGAGTCAGCTTGCGGCGCAACGTCTCATCGGGGACCTGCTTCGCGCGGTGCCGGTCGGCCAGTGCGATGACCGGGTACTTGATGACCGGCACATCCGTCAGCGCCAATGCCAGGAATTCGAACGTCGACCAGATCAGGAACCGTTCGGCCAACCGTGACGGCGGAAAGTACTTGAACAGCGCGTGATGCAGGGGGCTGTACACCGTGTCCCACTTCGGCAGCACCCATGCCGCCGAGCGCTGGAACAGCGTCAGATGTCCGACGACGGGCTGAATCTCCGGAATGTATTGGATCGCACTGGCTCCCGTGCCGATGCACGCCACCCGCTTCCCGGTCAGATCGACATCATGATTCCACTCCGCCGAGTGGAACGACTCCCCGGCGAAGGTGTCCAATCCCGGAATGTTCGGCAGCGCCGGGCGCGACAGCTGGCCGACCGCGGAGACGAGGACGTCGGCCGTCAGTACCGTGCCGTCGCCCGTGCGCACCTGCCACACCCCGCGTCGCTCGTCGAACTCCGCGTCGGTGACCTCGGTGCCGAAGCGGATCTTCTCCGGCAGTCGGTACCTCTCCGCGACGCCGCGCATATAGGAATGAATATCCCGCTGCTGCGAAAAGCGCCGGGGCCAATCGGATTTCGGCGCGAACGACCACGAGTACAGCGGTGAGGGCACGTCGCACGCCGCGCCGGGGTAGGTGTTCTCCCGCCACACCCCGCCCAGATCGTCGGCCTTCTCCAGAATCGTGAAGCTCTCGATCCCGGCGCGGCGCAACTCCAGCGCCAGGCCGAGGCCCGCGAATCCGGCGCCGATGATCAGAATGGACGGTGACTCACTCATACCGGAAAGAGTAGGTCGCTCACCTCGGCGGACGAAGGGAACAGCGGACATTCGATCGATATTTCCGGCCAATTTTCAGCCCGCGAGCCCGCGCGCGATCACCAGGCGCTGAATCTGGTTGGTGCCCTCGAAGATCTGCATGACCTTGGCCTCGCGCATGTACCGCTCGACGGGGAAGTCCTGGGTATAGCCGTATCCGCCGAAGACCTGCACCGCATCGGTGGTGACCTTCATGGCGGCGTCGGTGGCGACGAGTTTGGCGACGCTGGCCTGCCGCGAATAGGGCAGTCCGGCGTCGCGGCGGCGGGCGGCGTCGAGGTAGGTCGCGCGCGCGGAGTCCACGGCCGCGGCCATATCGGCCAGCACGAAACCCAGGCCCTGATGGTCGATGATGTGCTTGCCGAACGCCTCGCGCTCGCGGGCGTAGGCGACGGCGTCGTCGAGGGCGCGCTGGGCCAGGCCGGTCGCGATGGCCGCGATGCCGAGGCGGCCGGAGTCCAGGGCGCTGAAGGCGATCGAAAGCCCTTGTCCCGCTTCGCCGATGAGGCGGTCGCCGGGGACGAAGGCGTCGTCGTAGGCGGCGGTCGTGGTCGGCACCGCGCGCAGGCCCATCTTCTCCTCCGGCTTGCCGAACGACAGGCCCTCGGTGTCGGCGGGCACGAGCAGGCACGACACCCCGCGCGAGCCCTCGCCGGTGCGGGCGAACAGCGTGTAGTAATCGGCCTTGCCGCCGTTGGTGATCCATGCCTTGGAGCCGGTGACGCGGTACCCGCCGTCGGCGGCCACGGCCCGGCAGCGCAGCGCGGCGGCGTCCGAACCGGCGTGCGGTTCGGACAGGCTGTACGCGCCGATCGTGCCGCCGCCCAGCATGTCCGGCAGCCAGCGCCGCTTCTGCTCGTCGGAACCGAACACGAACAGCGGATGACACGACAGGCTGTGCACGCTGACCGCCACCGCGACCGCCGCCCAGCGCGCGGCCAGCTCCTCGAGCACCTGGAGATACACCTCGTAGGGCTGATCGCCGCCGCCGAACTCCTCCGGGTACGGCAGGCTCAGCAGACCCGCCGCGCCGAGCGCCCGGAACGCCTCGGCCGGGTAGCGCTCGGCGCGCTCGTACTCGGCGGCATACGGTTCGAGCACCTTGTCGGCGATCTCGCGGGTCAGGTCCAGCAGATCGCGGGCTTCGGGGGTGGGCAGCAGGCGTTCGACGGGCATGGCGGTCCTTCCACGAGATTCCCTCTCGCACTCTAGGCGGCGCTCGTGGCTAATCGGCGGCGAACACCGGTGTTCGCCGCCGGGTGGACAACCCTTCCGGTTACCCACTAGTATTGCGCACCAACCATTTTTCGAAAAAGCCTGTCCCGGTGCGCTTTTGGGGCCTTCGGCGGTGCCGCAGGGGGTGTCGTCGCAGGCGGGTGGCGCCCCGGGACGGAGGCGATCGCACGCGGCGAGCAGCGGCTCGTCGCGTGCGATCGGCCATCCCCTTGGTACGTGCCACCAGCGGTAACGGATTCCGCTATCCTCGCGCATGTGTGACTCAGTTCACCGGTTAAGGAGTAGCGGTACACATGTGGAGCACGATGCAGGACGAGCAGCTGTCGTTGGCGACGCTGCTCCGGTATGCGGCGACATTCCAGGGCGACAGCACCGTCTCGACGTGGACGGGCGACGGGCTGCGCACCATGACCTATCGGGAACTGGGCGAGCAATCGGCCCGGCTGGCACACGCGCTGCGGGGTCTGGGAATCGGCGAGGGTGACCGGGTCGGCACCTTCATGTGGAACAACAACGAGCACATGGTCGTCTACGCGGCCGTGCCCGCGATGGGCGCGGTGCTGCACGCGCTCAACATCCGGTTGTTCCCCGAGCAACTGGTCTACGTGGCCAACCACGCCGAGGATCAGGTGGTCCTGGTCGACGGCTCGCTGCTGCCGCTGTTCGGGCAGTACCTGCCCAGTATGAAAACCGTGCGCCACGTGATCGTGGTCAACGGCGACGCCGCCGCTTTGCAGGCGCCCGAGGGGGTGACCGTGCACGCCTACGACGAACTGCTCGCGGCCCAGCCCGCCGAGTACGACTTCCCGGTGATCGACGAGCACGCCCCGGCGGGGATGTGCTACACCTCCGGCACCACCGGCGACCCGAAAGGCGTTGTCTACTCCCATCGTTCGAACTGGCTGCACGCCATGCAGGTGATCTCGCCGAGCGGGATGGGCTTCAGCGAGCGCGACACCGTGCTGGCCATCGTCCCGCTGTTCCACGCCAACGCCTGGGGTCTGCCCTACGCCGCGATGATGTCGGGCGCGCATGTGCTGATGCCCGACCGCTTCCTCCAGCCGGGCCCGCTGTTGCAGATGATGGCGCAGGTGAAGCCGACCTTCGCCGCTGCGGTGCCGACCATCTGGGGCGGCGTGCTGGCCGGGCTCGAGGCCAATCCGCAGGACATCTCGCATCTGCGGACCGTGGTGGTCGGCGGGTCGGCGCTGCCCCCGGCGATGATGCGGGCCTTCGAGCAGAAGCACGGGGTGCGCCTGCTGCACGCCTGGGGCATGACCGAGACCTCCCCGCTGGGCAGCGTCGCGCATCCGCCCCGGGACGCCGAGGGCGACGAGGAGTGGGAGTACCGCGTCAGCCAGGGGCGCTTCCCCGCGTCCGTGCAGGCGCGGCTGGTCGCCGACGACGGCAGCGTGGTCCCCAACGACGGCGAGTCGCTCGGCGAGCTCGAGGTGCGCGGGCCGTGGATCACCGGGTCCTACTACTCGCCCGACGGCCCGGTGGTCGATCCGGCGAAGTTCGACGACGGCTGGCTGCGCACCGGCGACGTCGGCAAGATCAGCCCCAACGGCTTCCTCACCCTGGTCGACCGGTCCAAGGACGTGATCAAGTCGGGCGGCGAATGGATCTCGTCGGTGGATCTGGAGAACGCCGTCATGGGCCACCCGGCCGTGGCCGAGGCGTCGGTCATCGGCGTGCCGGACGAGAAGTGGGACGAGCGCCCGCTGGTCGCCATCGTCCTCAAGGAGGGCGCCACGGCCGAACCACACGAACTGCGCGAGTTCCTGGCCGACAAGTTCGCCAAATGGCAGCTGCCCGAACACTGGACGTTCATCGACGAGATCCCCAAGACCAGCGTCGGCAAGTTCGACAAGAAGCGGCTACGGGCGAGCTACGGGAACGGCGAACTGAAGGTGACCACGCTGACCTAGCTGTACTGACCTGAGAGGTTGGGAACGCGGCTGGCGGGTGGTTGTCCGCCGAGGGCGGTGTGGCCGCGGTGGTGATTGTAGGTGTGGAGCC
>NZ_JBIAMW010000023.1:0-89959 GCF_042874315.1 Nocardia sp. NPDC004068 | reverse complement strand
ATACTCAACACGCTCGCCCTGCACTATGGTGAGCGGATAACCGGAAACTAGCAGGACAATTCACCGTTCTGCCCACAAAAATTCCGACACTCCCTATTTGGATCCGCACCCCTTGTGGGGCACTGGAAGGGGTGCGGATCCGGATAAGGGGTGCGGCTGGGTTGCAGGCCATTGGGGGCGGGTTGGCTATGGACGGTGGGGGTGGGGTCGGGTCAGACTTCGGGGATGGATGCGTTGGCGGGTGGCGAGTTTCGGGTCGAGAGTGTCTATCTGAATACGGCGTCTTATGGGTTGCCGCCGGAGCGGGGGCTGGCCGCGGTGCGGGAGGTCACCGAGCGGTGGGCGGTGGGGGCGGGGGCTCCGTCGGTTCACGATGATCAGGTGGATGTGCTGCGGGCGGCGTTCGCGCGATTGCTGGCGGGGGCGACGGGGGCGGATGTGGCGGTGGGACACGGGGTGGGGTCGCTGGTGGGGTCGGCGGCGGCCGCGTTGCCGCCGGGGGCGGAGGTGCTGGTTCCGGAGGGGGAGTTCGCCTCGGTGCCCAATCCCTTTCGGTATCGGGGGGATCTGAGCGTGCGGGCGGTGCCGCTGGAGCGGTTGGCCGAGGAGGTGCGGCCGCGGACGGCGTTGGTGGCGACGAGCGTCGTGCAGTCGGCGGACGGGCGGGCCATCGATCCGGCCGCGTTGCGCGCCACGACGCGGGCGCACAACGCGTGGTTGCTGCTCGATGCCACGCAGGCCGCGGGGTGGCTGCCCTTGCGGTTCGACGATGCCGACTTCTGGGTCTGCGGGACGTTCAAATGGCTGCTGGGCGCCCGCAGCGTGAGCCTCATGGCGGTGCAACCCGCGCTCGCCGACACCGTCCGGCCGGTGACGCCGGGCTGGTACGCGGCCGCGGACAAGTGGGCGGAAATGTATGCGCCACAACAACTCGCGCGGACGGCTCGCCGCTTCGACGACACCCCGGACTGGCTCGGTGTGGTGGCCGCCGTCGCGGGACTGAGTCTGATCGAGGAGCTGACCGTCGAGGCCGTCGGGCGCCACGATCGTGCCCTCGCCGACCGGTTCCGTCGCGGACTGGCCGATCTCGGGCTGACGCCGGTTCCGGGTGACTCCCCTATCGTCACGCTTCCGGGAGCGGGCGAATTTGCCAGGCGGCTGGATGATTCCGGCATCATCACCTCGGCGCGGGATGGGGGGTTGCGGTTCTCGTTCCATATTCACAATGGGTCCGATGATGTGGATCGGGCGTTGAAAGCCTTGGCGCAGCGTTGATTCGGCGGCTGCACTTCCAGCCCCATACACGCGACTAGATCTACGACGTAGGCGCCGGTCCAAAAGCCTTGGGGCAATTAGGAACCGGCTACGCCCTTTCCACATCCGCGACGAGACCGACTACTGGACTCCGAAAGCCTAGGCACAGCACCGAATCGACCAGTCGACAACGACACTGTTCCATGCGGATACCAGGACCGAAACTGCGGCCGGAAACCGAACTCCCTTGACGCAGAACGGATTACGGTATCGCCGGGGACCCTCCCGGAACCACCGGCAGCCCCTCGGCCCGCCATGCTCGAAAACCACCGATCACATCGGTGACATGAGTGAGGCCGAGATGCTGGGCGTCGGCCGCGGCGAGGCTGGAGGCGTAGCCCTCGTTGCAGATCAGGACCACCGGGGTGTCCGGGGCCAGTCCGGGGAGGCGGTGGTCGCCGGAGGGGTCGAGGCGCCATTCCAGGACGATGCGTTCGACGATGAGCGCGCCGGGGATCTCGCCCTCCGCCGCGCGATTCGCGTGCGGGCGGAGGTCGATCAGCAGGGCGCCGTCGGATTGCAGGGCGGCGGCCTGTTGCGGGTCGACGCGCAGCAGGCGGGCGCGGGCACGGGCGAGGAGATCCTCGGCGGTCACGGGGGCTCCTTCACAGTCCGGTGAAATCGGTCAGCTCGCGGTACTCGCGGACCGGTCGCAGGGGCGGGGAGTACGCGTGCACCGATGCGGCCGGGCGGGTGGTGGCGTTGCCGAGCTGATGGGCGCGCTGCGGGCCGAAGGCCACGGTATCGCCCGCCGACCAGGTCGCCGTGCGCGGGGTCGCGCCCGCGTGCAGGTACCGCTCGTGCAGCTCGCCGATGGTGACGGCGAACGCCCCCGACGCGCCGCCGTGATCGTGCGGTTCGGTGCCCTGCCCCGGCGCCCACGACAGCAACCACAGCTCGACGCCCATGGTCAGCGCCAGCCGCGCCCACCAACGCTGGGTCGGATCGAAGCGCACCAGATCCAGTAGCGGAGTCGCCAGAGTGGTGGCCACCTCACCGACCAGCTCGTGCAGCTCGGCGGGCGACCAGAGAGTGCGCTCCGGCCGGATCGCCTCGTGTAAGCACGGCACATCCACCGCGGGATGAATGTCCTTGGCGTGCTTGAGATTCACCGGCACCGACGTGGTCACTGCGCTCCTGCCTCGGTCGACTGGTTTTTCCCACGAATTCTGCTCCCCCACCGCCCCCTTGCCACCCTCCACGATCAGCGTGAGCGAAACCACTGCGCACCCCAGCCGCACCCCTTGTTGGAATCCGCACCCCTTGCACAGCCCTGCAAAGGGTGCGGATCCGAACAAAGGGTGCGGCTGGGCTGCCCGAACCACGGAAACCGCACCTTTGGGAGACCCTCATCGGGAGGCCCTGGATTGCGAGGTCCTCGGTTGTGCGGCGCTGCATTGGGAGGCACTGGATGGGGTGCTGGGTGAGAGGCGCTGGAGGCGGGGCGGATTCGGTATTGGGGTGGGGGTGGGGACTACAAGGATTGGATTCAGGGCGAGTCAGAGGGGGGACATGGGGGTGGGGAGGGCCTACGGTCGCCGAAGTTGGTTTGGGCGTGGGGGTTTCCTCGCCTTAGTGGTAGGAGGGCGTGGTCATGTTCGGAAAACGCGGGGGTCGTCGCCGTATGGTGGGGGTTGCTGTCGCGCTGGTTACGACGGCGTTGGTGGTTGGGGGGTGTGGAGGGGCGGAGCCCGAGACCGAGGTTCGGGCGGTCAATGGGCAGACGTTTGATTTGACGCCGCAGCAGCCGGGACGGGTTCGGGGGGAGAAGGTGGACGCTATCGCGGCTAAGGTGCCGCAGGCTATTCGGGATCGGGGGACGCTTATTGTCACCGGGTCGGCGAATACCGGTGGGCCGCTGCGGTTCTTCGCCAATGATGATCGGACGTTGATCGGGTCCGAGGTCGACTTCGCGTATCTGATCGCGGATACGCTCGGGCTGAAAGTCGAACTGCGGGCGGCGGATTGGGCGCAGAACTTCGTGGCGATCGATTCCGGGGCGGTGGACGCCTTCATCTCGAATGTGACCGTTACCGAGGAGCGCAAGGAGAAGTACGACTTCGCGACCTATCGGCTCGACAATCTAGCGCTCGAGGTGGCCAAGGACGCGAACTGGACCTATACCGATCGGAAGTCGTTGGCGGGCAAGCGGATCGGTGTCGGTAGCGGGACCAATCAGGAGCAGCTGCTGGTGCAGTGGAACGATCGCAATGTCGCCGAGGGGTTGCCGAAGATCGACATCGCCTACTACCAGCAGGCGACCGACTACTATCTCGCGCTGGCCTCGCATCGGCTCGACGGCTACCTGGGGCCGAACCCGGTCGCGGTCTATCACGTCGCGACGGCGAACCAGACCAAGATCGTGGCGAACTTCTCCGGCGCGGGCGACGCCCTACAGGCCGAGATCGCGGTGCTCACCCGCAAGGACAACGACCTGATCGGACCGGTCCACGAGGCCCTGCAATACGCCATCGCGCACGGCACCTACCAGAAGGTGCTCGAGCACTGGGGACTGACGAGCGAGGCCGTCACCGAGACCCGCATCAATCCGCCGGGCCTGCCGAAGAAGACCGGGTAGCTCACTGCACCAGATGCCGGGGCGCGGCCTGCTGCCACGAATCGCGCACGATGTCGGCGAGTTCGTCGCGATCGTCGAGGGCGGCCAGCCGCACCCGCACCCACGCGTTGCCGGCCTCGTGCGGGGCGATCCAGAACTTGTCGGGCTCGGCGAGCACCAGTTCGTCGCGGTCGGCGATCGGGCAGCGCACCGCCATCGAGGACTCCTCCTCCGGCAGGGTGAGGAACAGCTTGCCCGCGACCCGGAAAGTCGGCATCCCCCACTGGAATTGCTCGGTCGTCTCCGGCAGGGACAACGCGAGACTACGAACATCATCGCCGGTGGCACTCACCCGGGCAATCTTTCCAGACCCGGGCCGGGGCGAAGATAATTCCTCGAGGCCCGCGCTGGGCCGAATCACGTTCGGTACGTTGGGCCGGGTGAGGAACAATCGCCCGGCGCTCGACGAGATCGACCACATCCTGCTCGAGGAGCTGGCCCGCGACGGCCGCATCACCAACAACGCGCTGGCCGCCGCGGCCGGGATCGCGCCGTCGACCTGCCTGGGCCGGGTGCGCGCGCTCGTCGAACGCGGGGTGATCCGCGGCTTCCACGCCGACATCGACCCCGCCGCCCTCGGCCGCAGCCTCCAGGCGATGATCTCGGTCCTGGTGCACGCCAACGCGCGCCCGCAACTGGCCGCCTTCGGCGAACGCCTCGCCGCTCTCGGCGAGGTCCTCAACGTCTACTTCATCGCGGGGGCGGACGACTACCTCGTGCATGTGGCCACCGCCGACACCGAGGCCCTCCGCCTGTTCGTCCTCGAACACCTCAGCGCCCACCCCGCCGTCGCCCGCACCGAAACCATCCTCATCTTCGAACACGTCCGCCCCCGCACCCCACCCACCCGCACCTGAACCGGGCCGACCACCCTGCCGTTCGCACGAAGGGTATCGCACGGGGACCACCGCCGAACCCCCAGCGGCACAGGCCATCCCGCCGACCGGAGTCACCCCTCGACAGCCGCCACCTCGGACACCGAATGCGCCGTGTAACCATGTGCCGCGGCGACGGATTCGGACAGCAGCAGCCCGCGATGGGTGCTCAACCCCGACGCCAGACCGGGATCGGCCGCAGTCGCCGCGCGCCAACCTCCGTCGGCGAGCGAGATCACGTACGGCAGAGTCGCATTCGTGAGGGCGACGGTCGAGGTGTAGGGAACGGCGCCGGGCATGTTGGCGACGCAGTAGAAGACCGAGTTGTGGACGCGGTAGGTGGGGTCGTCGTGGGTGGTGGGGTGGGAGTCGGCGAAGCAGCCGCCCTGGTCGATGGCGATGTCGACCAGGACCGAGCCCGGCTTCATCTGCGCCACAAGGGAATTGGAGACCAGTTTGGGGGCCTTGGCGCCGGGGACGAGGACCGCGCCGATGACCAGATCGGCCTCTCGGACGCAGTTCTCGACCTCCTGGGCGTTGGCGACGACCGTGCGCACCCGGCCCTGATACTGGGCGTCCAGGTCGCGCAGCGGGGCGATGTTCAGGTCGAGGACGGTCACGTCGGCGCGCATGCCGACCGCGACGGCGGCGGCGTTGCGGCCGGCGACCCCGGCCCCGATGACCACGACCTTCGCCGGGCGGGCGCCGGGCACGCCGCCCATGAGCACGCCGCGGCCGCCGCCCGAACGCATCAGGTGGTAGGCGCCCGCCTGCGGGGCGAGGCGACCGGCGACCTCGCTCATCGGGGCCAGCAGCGGCAGCGAACCGTCGCGGCCGGTGACGGTCTCGTAGGCGATCGCGGTGATGCCCGAGGCCAGCAGGGCATCGGTGCATTCGGCGGACGCGGCCAGATGCAGATAGGTGAACAGCACCTGATCCTCGCGCAGCCGCGAATACTCCTGCGCCACCGGCTCTTTCACCTTCAGCACCAGATCGGCGACCGCCCACACCTCGGCCGCGGTCGGCAGCACCCGCGCGCCGACCAGGGTGTAGGCGTCGTCGTCGAAGGCCGAACCCGCACCCGCCCCGGACTCGACGAACACCTCGTGCCCGCGCGACACCAGCTCGCGCGCGCCGGCGGGCGTGCACGCCACGCGGTATTCGTGGTTCTTCACCTCGCGGGGAATCCCGATCTTCACCTGCGCTCCTCGTGTTCCGGTCGGAAGGGTCTCGGAAGCGAGTATGAATTTCGTGCGGCGAGCGGTCCAGTTCCTCGAAGATAATTCTCAGCCGCGCCGCTCGATCATTCGAATCATCGAAATCGGCGGTATCGAAGGGCTTGCGGCCGAAGCATCTTCGGGCCGGGACTCAGTCCCCCGGCTCGTGCTGGTGATAGACCGCCAGGCACCCGGCGACCCCGAACCTCAAACGACGCGCCTCGCCGACCACCTCGCCATCGGTCGCGAGCGCCTGCGGAGTGGACAGATCGACGGTCAGCTCCCGGACGATGCGTTCGCCGTAGACCTTGCTGTGCCCGATCGCGCCCAGCAGCAGGGCGATCATCGCGCGGGCGCGGGAGAACCGCAGATCCGCACGCAGCCAACGGATGTCGAGCAGCCCGGAGTCCATGCGCGGCCGGAACGCGGGCACCGCGCCGTGCGGGTGATACGGCCCGTTGCCGACGAACAGGAACCACACGTCGTGCCAGCGCTCGTCGAATCGGATCCGGATCGGCTCGGCCCGGCGCAGCGTCACCAGCAGCGCCGCGGCGAAGGCGGGCCACTTGCCCCAGCGGTCCTCCCACTGCTCGCGCAGTCGCACGAGTTCGGGATACGCGCCGACGCTGGCGGTGTTGATCAGGCAGCGCGGTTCACCCCCGTCGAGTCGCACGCTGGCCACGTCCACCGACACCGCCTCGCCCGCCTCGGTGGCCGCGGCGACCTCGGTGACGGTGTCCACGCCGACATCGCGGGCGAAGTGATTGAGGGTTCCGGTCGGCACGACCACCAGCGGCAGCCCGTGGCGCAGCGCCACTCCCGTCACGGCCGCCACCGTGCCGTCGCCGCCCGCGACGCCGATCGCCGCGGTGTGCTCGGTCCGTTCGGCCAGCTCCTGTTCCAACTGCTCGACGCAGTCGCGGTCGGGTTCGGTGCGCAGGATCCGCGCGGCCGGGAACACCGCGGCGAGTTCGTCGGCCGGATCCTGCCCGGGATCGCCGGAGTTCGGATTCACCAGCAGCACAAGCCCTTTGCCGTCGACCAGCCGCGGCACCTCGCGCACCGGACGGGCATGGGTGGCCGATTCGCGCAGCGGCCACCAGCGCCGCGACGCCAGGGCCACCCCCACGCCGACCGACGCGCCGACGAGCACGTCCGAACCCCAGTGCACCCCGGTGTGCACGCGCGAGTAGGCGACCGTCGCGGCCAGCGGGGCGACCGCCACCGCGCTGCGCGGGGACTCCATGGCGACCGCGGTGACGAACGCCGCCGCGGAGGCGCTGTGCCCGGATGGGAACGACGACGAGGTGGGCCTGCGCACCAGCCGCCGCCGCTCGGGCAGCAGTTCGGCGGCGGGGCGGCGACGCGCGAACACCGACTTCAACACGGCATTGGCCACGAAGCTCGCCCCGGCCAGCGACGCCACGCCGCGCACGGCGGCCCGGCGCGGCGCGCCCTTGCGGCTCGCCAGCACCGCGGCGACGGTGAACCAGAGCACGCCGTGATCCGCCGTGTGCGTCAGCCGCTTCATGCCCTCGTCGAAAGGTGTCACCGGCAGCCGCGCGACACCGGCGCTCACGGCCCGATCCCATCGGCCCACCAGGAAGAATCTGCGTCGCAACCACCCACTCACCGAATCGACCCTACCGGCCCGATCGCGCCGCCCCGGCTGTGACGCGCGCCGCCCGATTCGACGGCGGCGTGGCGGGTAAGCCGGAAACGTCTCGTGTAGTTCCGAATTCGGAGGTGGAAGTGTCCCAGCACGGAAGTGGACCCCGGGAAGCCGTCGAGGGCGTCGTCGAGGACGTCAAGGGCAAGGCCAAGGAGGTCGCCGGGATCATCACCGGCAACGAGAATCTGAAGGGCGAGGGACGCGCCCAGCAGGACAAGGCCGAGGCCGAGCGCACCGCCGCCGCGAAGGAGGCGGCCGCCGAGAAGGCCCGCGCCGAGGCCGAGGTGAACAAGGCGCGGCAGGCCGGTTTCCAGGATCGCTAGCCGGATCGGAGGGGTCGTACGCTGGTCTCATGTGCGATCCCTCCCGGCTACCCGGCCTCGATCGGCTGGCCGATCTGGTCGTCGGCCGACGCGTGGCGGTGTTGACCGGCGCGGGAATCTCCACCGACAGCGGAATTCCCGACTATCGCGGGCCCGGCTCGCCGCCGCGCACGCCCATGACCTATCAGCAGTTCGTCGCGGATCCCGTGTTCCGGCAACGGTATTGGGCCCGCAACCACGTCGGCTGGCGGCGCATGGACGCCGCCCGCCCCAACGACGGTCACCGGGCGCTGGCCCGCCTCGAGCGGCTCGGCGTGGTCGGCGGCCTGATCACCCAGAACGTCGACCTGCTGCACACCAAGGCCGGGCATCGGCGGGTGATCGATCTGCACGGCACCTACGCGCGGGTGCGCTGCCTGTCCTGCGACGGGCTCGTCTCGCGCATGTCGCTCGCGGATCGGCTCGAGGCCGCCAATCCCGGATTCGCCGAGGCCGCGATCACCGACGGACTCGAGGTCGCGCCCGACGCCGACGCGGTGCTCACCGACACCGCCTCCTTCCGGATGGTCGACTGCGCCCGCTGCGGCGGCATGCTCAAACCCGACATCGTGTACTTCGGCGAGAACGTGCC
Source organism: Nocardia sp. NPDC004068 (assembly GCF_042874315.1). Taxonomy (NCBI): domain Bacteria; kingdom Bacillati; phylum Actinomycetota; class Actinomycetes; order Mycobacteriales; family Nocardiaceae; genus Nocardia; species Nocardia sp. NPDC004068. The sequence continues at coordinate 81,310 of NZ_JBIAMW010000023.1, read as the reverse complement.
CAAGCCGCGCGTCGCCGCCGCGTTCGAGCTGGTGGACGACGCCGAGGTGCTGCTGGTGGCCGGATCCTCGCTGACCGTCATGTCCGGCTTGCGCTTCGTCCGGCACGCGGCGAAGACGGGTCGCCCGGTCGTCGTGATCAACCGAGGCCCCACCCGTGGCGACGAGTACGCCACCCTGAAACTGGACAACGGGTGTTCGGCGATGCTCACCGGTCTGGCGCGGGTCCTGGACCGATCCGGTTGGGACGCAAGGGTTTCCGTACCCGCGTAGGCGAGCGCGCCTCAGCGCGGGGTGGGCAGCACGGCCCCTCGCCGCGTGGGAACCGTGACCTCGCGCGGCGAGACACCGTGCGCGCGACGGGGTTTGGCGGCGTCGGGGCGGCCCGCGATGCGATCGAGCCACTCCTCCATGAGGCTGCGTTCGCCGTCGGTGAGGGCGTTGGTCTGGGGTAGCACCGCGCGCAGGGCGACGGCCGCGCCGATCGGGCCCGCGACGGGAGCCGCCGGGGCGTCGGCGGTGATGGCGGCGACGATGGCCTCGCGGGTGAGTTCGGACAGCGCCGGATCGCGGGCCTCGTCGGGCATGGAGATCAGGGTCAGGGTGGTGCCGAGTCCGGCCGCGTAGACCAGGTGGGTGGCGCGTTCCTCCTCGACCCGCAGGCGCCCGGCCTCGGCGACGCGTTTGACCTTGCGGCCCAACACCTTCAGCGCCGCGACCGCCGCGGGCGGCAGCGACTCCGCGGGCCGCGCCTCGCCGTACATGAGGGCGAACAGGGCCGGATTGGCCAGGCCGAATTCCACGTGCGCGTCCCAGCCCGCGCGCAGATCGTCGACCGGATCGAGATCCTTGTTCACCGCGGTCTTGCTGTTCAGATAGGCCCGGAAGCCGTGCGAGGCCACCGCGTCCAGTAGGCCCTGCTTGTCGCCGAACAGCCGGTAGATCGTCGGCGCCTGCACTCCGGCGGCCGCGCTCACCGCTCGGGTGGAGACGGCGTCGCGGCCCCCCTCCGCCAGCAGCTCGATGGCCGCGGCGATGATGCGCTCCCGGGTGTTATCCGCAGCGGCGGACCGAACGGTGTCCATGTTTTCAACGGTAACACCACCCCGTTAGCGACGTTAATTCCATCGTTAACGGAGGAACGTTTCCATTGTTATTCAGAGCAGCACCAGCAGCGTCGCCGCCGTCGCGACCAGCAGTACCCAGACGACGAGCAGTTGACGCGCCGAGCGTGGCGTGTCGAGATCCGGCGTCTCCCCGCCGGTTTGCCGAAACGCGTGGGTCGCACCCATGACAGGCCCCCTTCGAATTCGAGTGTGGTTCCGTCACAAGGCGACTACCCCGGATTCGTCATTGCAGCGGCGTGGCCGACAGTGGCGCGCGCCACGTCCGCCGCTGCTCAGAGGTTGTCGTCGTCGAAGCCGAGGGCCTTGAGCGAAAGGCGGTGCAGGGTGCGGCGTTCGGCGGGGGTGAGGCGGGCGAGGACGCCGTCGGTGGCCGCCTCGATCCGGGTGTCGGTCTCGGCGCGCAGCTTCTGGCCCGCGGCGGTGATGGCCAGGCGGTAGCGGCGGCGGTCCTCCGGATCGCGGGTGCGGGTGACCAGGCCCGCCTTCTCGAGCGCGTCGATGAGGCGGACCACCTCGCTGCGGTCGATGCTCAGCGCCTCGGCCATCTCCTGCTGCGAGATCTCGCTGCGTTCGGCGAGGTGGGTGAGGACCCAGTGCTCGCGCAGCGAGGTGCCGACCTCGGCGTGGATGGCCTTGTGCAGCTTGCCCAGGGCATAGGTCGGGTAGCGCAGCAGTCCACGCGGGTGCAGCTCGCGGTCTTCGGTCACCTTCCGATTCTAACTATTGTTGAGTAGCCCAATCATTGTTAGTCTCCGCAATTGGGTTGCTCAATCGAAAGTGAAGGAGGGGTCCGATGACGCAGACGCGCACGGACACCGCGTCCCCCACGTCCGACACGATTCCGGCGCATGTGTGGCGCACCGCCGCCGTCGTGGTGTTCGGGGCGGTGATGGGGATGCTCGACACCTCGCTGGTGAACATCGGCCTGCACGAGATCGGCGCGGATCTGGGCGCCGATCTGGCCACGATCCAGTGGATCGCCAGCGGTTACCTACTGGCACTGGGGGTTTCGCTGACGGTCTGCGGCTGGCTGGCCCGCCGGGTCGGGGTGGGACGGTTGTGGATCGGGGCGCTGGTGGCGTTCACGGTGACATCGGGACTGTGCGCGCTCGCGGGGTCGGCGGGGTGGTTGATCGCGCTGCGGATCCTGCAGGGCCTCGCCGCCGGGGTGATGCTTCCGGCCGGGCAGACCATCCTCGGTCAGGCGGCGGGGCCGCGGCGGATGGGCCGGGTGATGGGTGTGGTCGGGATCGCCGTGGTCGGCGCGCCGACGATCGGGCCGACCGTGGGCGGGCTCATGCTGGCGCACTGGGGCTGGGAGTGGTTGTTCCTGATCAATATTCCGCTGGGGTTGATCGGGTTGGGGCTCGGGCTGCGGTATCTGCCGCTGGGCAGGGGTGTGGCCGGGCAGGGGTTCGATGTGCTCGGGTTGGTGCTGGCCGGGGGCGGGGTGTCGGCGGTGGTGTACGGGTTGTCGGAGATCGGTGAGCGCGGGGGTGTGGGGGCGGTGTCGGTGTGGTTGCCGGTGGTGCTCGGCGCGGTGGGGGTGGCGGGGTTCGTTGCGCGGTCGGTGCGCAGTGCGCGCGCTCTGCTGGACGTGCGCATGTTCGCCGATCCGGTGTTCGCCGCCGCCAATGCCGCGAGCTTCTTCGCGGGCGCGGCCATGTTCGGGGTGATGGTGCTGCTCCCGCTGTACTTCCAGGAACTGCACGGCTACGGCCTGATTCGCACCGGCGTCGCCCTGATCTCCTTCGGCGCGGGCGGCGTCATCACCCTCCCCCTCGGCGGCCGCCTCACCGACCGCATCGGCGGCGGCGCGGTGGCGATCTGCGGCGGCCTGGCGGTGACCGCCACCATCCTGCCCTTCGCCTTCCTCCCCGCCGACGCGAATCCCGTTGTGGTGCAGGCGCTTCTGTTCGCGGCGGGCGTGGCCACGGCCCTGTCGGGAATGCCCCTGGTCTCCGCCGCCTACGCCGCCGTCCGCCCCGACCAACTCCCCGACGCCGCCGCCTTCGTCAACATCCTCCAGCGCATCGGCGGAGCGGTCGGAGTGGCGATCGTCGCGGTAATCCTCTCCCGCGCAGCCCTTTCCGGCTGGGCCGCCCTGTCGGGCTACCACCTGGCCTTCGGCGCCATCGCCGCGCTGTCCCTCGTCGGGGCGGCGGTGTCGACGGAGTTGCGGCGCAATCAGCGGACTCGTCCGTGATCACGGCAGGTGGGTGTCGCGGGCGGAGGGGTCGAGGCGCCAGGTGTGTTGGTAGAGGCGGTTCCAGCGGGCGTCGAGCCAGTCCCAGACGAGGTCGGCGACGATGGTGGGGGTGTCGAGTCGGGTGCGGTAGCGGCGGGCGGCGGAGGCGTCGCTGATTTCGACTGTGTAGGTGGGGGTTTCGGCTGGGGCGGGTGGGGTGGGGTAGGTCTGGATGAAGGTGGCGGGGTCCTCGTCGGGTTTGGTGACGGTGAGGATCTGGGGGGTGGTCAAAGTCTCGATGTAGGAGCGGAGTTCGTCCAGGGCTATGGACCGGGCGACGGGGTGGTCGCCGATGTGGAGGGTGGCGGGGCGGCGGGGGCCGAAGCGGTGCAGGGTGCGGCGGTCGGCGTCGTAGAAGGCGGCGGGGCGGGCGTGGTCGCGCAGGAGGGGCAGGACGCGGGCGAGGAACTGGTGCGGAATCCGTACGCGGACAATGGTTCCGGCGGGGTCGCAGCGGATCAGGGCCTCGCCGCGGCCCGCCAGCACGACCTGCCGGTTCCACGCCTCGACCGTCGAGCGGATCGCGGCGGACGGGTCGTCGTCGGAGACGGGTAGCGGCTGTTGCGATTCCAGGTACGCGGCGAGGTCCGATTCGGCGGGGGCGGCATCGAGCGGCAACACCAGGAACGTACGGATCACTCGATCAACGTTATCGAATTGCCTTGCCCGCCAGGAAACTACGAGCCCGCGTGGGTGTGCGGCGGCACCGTCGGCCCCTCGCTGGCCTGCACGAGTACGAAACCCGGACCGCGGAACGCGAGCTGCGCCGCCTCCCCGCTGCCGCGCCCGATCAGCGCGCCCACCTTGAAGGTCCGGTTCACGCCCACCTGGAGGCTGGTGCTCCAGGCGACGGCCGACTGCCCGTCGGCGAAGGTCGGCGCGCGCCCGGCATCGAGCAGCACGGGCGCGCCGTGCGTGGTGACCGCGACCCAGCCGGTGCCGGTGAGCGTGGTGTTGAACAGACCGGAGGTGACCATCCCCGCCCCCTGCACCCGCTTGATGTCGGAGTCCAGGTGCGGCTCGTAGGCGAGGACGTTCTCGCCGTTGACCGTGATGCCCTCGTTCTCCAGATAGAACAGGTGGATGTCGTGCGCGTCGTGCGCGAGGAACAGCGCCCCCTGCCCCGACACCCGCATCAGCTCGACACCCTCACCGGTGAGCGCCTTCTTGATGAACTTCCCGATCCCCCCGGCGCCCTGATAGTGGAAGTCCATCTGCCCCTGGAACGCGACCATCGACCCCTGCCGCGCGAACACGTCCCCGTTCAGCTGCACCCGCAGCATCTTCGAGTTCTGCAGGGCGAACTGCCCCGGCTGTCCCTGATCCAAGTTCCCGAAAAACGCGCTCCGCATCGCCGCTCGGCCCTCCTCGTGTTCCCTTGCCGCCGTGCGGCGCCCACCGCAGTCGGCACCGATGGTATCCGGGACCGGTGGCCGGACGCTCGCCCCGGATTCCGGCGGCCGATGCCCGACGACGACCGTCGTCGACTACGTCACCCGACGGACGCGGGGGCTCGACGGTGCGCCATAGCGTCGGTGAGGTGGATCGGCCCGGATCCACGGCATACGGACAGGTGGCAGGAGGCGCGATGACACTCAGCAGACGAGGACTGTTCGGCGGGGCGCTGGCGATGGGCGCCGCCGGATTGGCGGCGGGGTCGCTGGCGGCCTGCGCCGACGACGAACCACGGCCCGCGCCGGGTGCGGATCCGCGCGCGGGCGCGGGACTGCACACCACGCTCGGCCCGATCGAACACGTCGATGCCGGGGTGCTGAACGTGGGTTACGCCGAATTCGGTTCGGCCACCGGACAACCCGTCGTGTTGTTGCACGGCTGGCCGTACGACGCCTACAGCTATGCCGACGTCGGGCCGCTGCTCGCCGCCGCCGGGTACCGGGTGATCGTGCCGTATCTGCGGGGGTACGGGCCGACGACGTTCCGGTCGCCGGGGACCATGCGCAACGGTCAGCAGACCGCGATCGCCGAGGACCTCGTGAACCTCATGGACGCGCTGCGTATCGACAAGGCCGTGCTCGCCGGATACGACTGGGGCGCAAGGACCGCCGACATCGTCGCGGCGCTGTGGCCGGAGCGGTGCAAGGCCCTCGTATCGGTGAGCGGATATCTCGTCAGCTCGATCCCCGCCAATCAACAGCCGCTGTCGCCGGACGCCGAACTCGGCTGGTGGTACCAGTACTACTTCGCGACCGAGCGCGGGCGGCTGGGCTACAGCCGCAACCGGCACGACTTCAACAAGCTGATCTGGCGACGCGCCTCGCCCGCGTGGACATTCGACGACGCCACCTTCGACCGCACGGCCGCGTCCTTCGACAACCCCGATCACGTCGACATCGTCATCCACAACTATCGGTGGCGGCTCGGGCTCGCGCCGGGCGAACCGCGGTACGACGAGTACGAGCGGCGGCTCGACGGCGCGACCGTCGGCGTCCCGACCATCACCATCGGCAGCGACTTCGACGGGGCGGCCGAGGACGGGGCGGCCTACCGCGCCAAGTTCACCGGCAGATACGAGCACCGCGTCCTCGACGGCATCGGGCACAACGTCCCGCAGGAGGCGCCGCATCCGTTCGCGCGGGCCGTCATCGACGCCGACCAGCTGTGACCACTGCTTTCCGAAGGAGCGCTGCCATGACCACCGTCCGTTTCCATCTGCTGTCCACGCTGACCCCCGCCGAGGTCGTGCGCGTGCTCACCGACTTCGGGCCCGGGCGCCCGGACGCCTGGTCGTCGATCGACGCCGAGCACTTCGTGGTGCACGATCGCGGCGACGGCTGGGCCGAGGTCACCGAGGGCACCGCGGCGGCGTGGGAACGGGCGCGCTACGAGTGGGATCCGGCCGGGGACACGGTGACCGTGACGACATTGGACTCCAAGCTGTTCGGCGCGGGCGGCGGCTGGGTCTTCCGGGCCTCCCCCGACGCGACCGGCAGCCGCGTCGACGTCGAGCTGACCCGGACCCCGACCACGCTGCGAGGCAGACTGCTGGCGGCACTGCTCCCGCTGGTCGGACCGTCGTCGCTGCGCAAGTCCTTCCGGGGACCGTTGCGCGCCGCGCGCTGACCTCCGACACGAAACCCGCCCCCCGCGAGAAGCCTTGCGGGGGGCGGGTTTTCGCGGTCCGGACAAGTGTTCAGGAGCGGGCGGCCGCCTCGATGACCTCGGCCACCCGATCGGGGTGGGAGACGGCGACCGAATGGGAGGCGGGGACCTCGGTGACGTGGGCGTGCGCGCGCTCGGCCATGAAGCGTTGCGCCGCGACGGGGATGTTGCGGTCCTCGGTGGTGATCACGTCCCAGCTGGGCTTCTCGGTCCACGCGGCCGCGGTCGCCCGCTCCTCGAGCGCGGATTGGGCGATCGGGCGCTGGGTCGCGGCCATCAGGGCGGCCCGGTCGGCGGGGACGTCGGCGGCGAACTGGTCGCGGAACCTGTCCCGCTGAATGTAGAGGTCGGTGCCCGCGCCGCCGATTCCGTTGGAGGGCACCGGATCCAGCGCGGCGGGCAGGGTCGAGCCGGGGAAGCGGCCGGTCAGCTCCAGCGCGGTCTCACCGGGCGCGGGCAGGAAGGCGGCGACGTAGACGAGCGCCTTCACCTTGTCGCTGCCCGCCGCCGCCGCGCTGGTCACCGAACCGCCGTAGGAGTGGCCGACCAGGACGACGGGCCCGTCGAGGTGATCGATGAGCGCGCGCAGGGTGGTGGCGTCGGCGGCCGGACCGCGCAGGGGGTTCGCCGCGGCCACGACCGGATAGTGGTCGGCGCGCAGCTTCTCGATCACGTCGTTCCAGCTCGAACCGTCGGCGAACGCGCCGTGTTCGAGGACGACGGTCGGCCGGGGCCGTCCGGGGTCGGATTCGCCTCGGTGGTGCTCGCGGTGCACGCGACGGCCAGGCCGCCCGCGGCGACGGCGGCCGTGAGCGCGAGCGCCACCCGGGTGCGACGAGATTCCTTGGGGGCCATGGGTTTCCGCCCTTCGAGCGAGTGGGATGATGCCGTCCCACTGTGCGTCGCGAGGGTGACCCGCGGCATCCGTCGGGTGACGGTCGGTTCGACGTAATCGGATCAGGGGTCGCGCGGGTCCTCGTCGGTTCCCCCGGCCAGCAACGGCAGCGCGATGAGCAGCAGGACCGCGGGCGGGGCGACGGCCCCGAGCCAGGGCAGGCGGATCGGTACGACGAACGCCAGGACCGTCACCAGGGTGGCCAGCGCGGCGGCGACGGGAACCAGGACGTCCCGGCCCGCCGAACGGCGCGAACCGCCGTGCGCCAGTACCAGATACAGCGTGGCGGCCGCCCCGGCCGCCGCGTAGGTCCACACATCGACGTGCCCGGACAGCGTGAGCGCCGCGGCCAGGCAGACCACGGCGGCGATCGCGACGATCCGGTACCGCAGCCCGGCGACTGCGAGCGCGACGGCGAGGACGGACAGCACGGGGCCGATCGCCATCTAGGGCCTCCCCCGGCGTGGCCCGCGCACCGTCAACGCCTCGCTCAACGCGTGCTCCGGCGGCCAGGCCACCACCTCCAGACCGGAGCTGCGCATGTCCCGATACATGCCCCGGCGTTCGAAGTCCCAGAGCTTGCGGCACAGCGGATCATCCGATGGCCGAACAAGATCCGCGCCCGCGAGCACGTCGACCACCACGATCGGATGACCACGCTTGCGCAGTTCGATGAGGGCGAGGAAGAACGCGGTGGAGATCAGCGTCGAGAAGGCGATGACGATGGCCCCGGGCGGCGCGGCGGCGCGGGGCGGCAGCGAACCCGAGCACCGGGCGGCGCCCGCGTCGTCGACGCCGAGGATCATCGACAGCGCCCGAAAGTATTGGGAGCGGCCGCCTTTCGCCTCGATCCAGCGCACGTCCGCGCCCAGGCAGACCAGCCCGACCCGGTCCCCGCTGCGCAGCCCGTTCGCCACGATCTCGACCGCGCCCCGCACCGACCGATCGTGTGCGCGCGCGACGGGACCGTCGGGCCCCGTGTGGGTGTCGAGCAGCACCACCAGATCCACGGACTGCTCGACGCGGCGGTCGGTGACGTACAGGCTGCCCTGCCGCACGCTGACCGGCCAATTGATCGTCCGCAGGCTGTCGCCCGGCGAGAATTGGCGCAGATCGGCGTATTCCACGCCGGAACCCGACCGGTTCGAGGGGTGGGTCCCGGCATGTCGCAGCACCGCCGGGGTGGAGCGCACCGGATCGAAGCGCCGCGGGTGCACCCGGGGGAACACCCGCACCTCGATCGGGCGCACGACCTCGGCGCCGCGCAGCAGACCCCATCTCGCGCGCGCGTGCACTCGCACCGCGAGCCGGTGCCGGCCCCAGCGGACGCATTCGACCCGCACCACCGTCGTCCGCGCCGCCTCCTCGTCGATCACCCGCGAGGCCAGGCCCTCGACCACCGGCAGTTCCAGGGCCACTCCGCCCGGATGGCCGCCGGACACGAGGCGCAGCCGCACGACGATCGTGTCGGTCTCGAAGCAGTGCGCGATACCGTGTCCCAGATCGTCGGCGGGGTCGGCCACGACGCGCACGACGGTCTCGGGCGGCCGCCACTGCGCGGCCAGCACGACCCCGGCCAGCGGCGCGGCGAAGACCACCAGCTGCGGGCGGTTCAGCGCGACGGCCATGGCGAAAACCGTTCCGGCGCACCAGATGACGGCGACGGCCGCGGCGGAGAGCCGCCACCGGACGCGCGCGGTGTCGGAGGTGAACCGGTCGCTCATGACACCGGCTGCCCGTCCAGGCGGTCCATGATGCGGCACAGCGTGTCCCGGCCCGGTCCGGGTGCGTCGCGGTCGCCGTGCGGCCCGGCCACATTCGCCGGATCGACCCACCGCCACAGCTCCGATCCGAAATAGCCCGTGCCGATCTCGCGCGCGGCGGCGCTCCGATCGCCGGCGTGGACGCCGAGGGTCAACTCGAATTCGCGCGAGACCAACGGGCGCACATGGCGATCCCAGTCGCCCCGGGTGCCGTCCGCGCGGGCGGCCAGGGTCGCCACCCGCGCGAGGCGCTGCTCCACAAGGGTCGTCTCGGTGGTGTCCGGCTCGGGTTCCGGTGCGCGACGGGCGATCTCGCGGCCCAGCAGGAACTCCGCCGCCGCCAGCGCGCATCCGCTCACCGGCAGCAGGAGCGGCCGCGCGATCAGCAACGCGATCGACTCGGCGCCGGCGACCACCACGATCGCCGTCCACAGCGTCGATGCCAACCTCATGTCCGGCTCTCCAGGTCGTCGAGGATTCCGGCGAGCAGGGCCGCCGCGGTGGCCCGGTCCAGGTCGGTCATCGGGTGTTCGCTGTAGCGGGCCTCGGCGAACAGGTCCACCAGTTCCGAGGCGATCTGCGGTTGCACCGCACCCACATCCACCGCCTTGGCCAGCACCTCGTAGGCCGTGTCGGACGCGCTGAACACCGTCCGCGCCGCCTGCGCGACCGCGTATTCCATCTGGGTGTAGCAGGCGATGATGGCCTGCCGCGGGTCCTGATCGGGTTGCCGCACCTGGTCGAGTCCCCGCTCGATCACCCGTCGCACGACCTCGTGCGCGTCGTGGGGCGACGGATCCGCGTCCGCCGCGGTCCGCCGCCGGGAGGACCGGACCGTCACGATCCCGAGACCGGCGAGCGCGAGCACCCCGAGCGCGCCCGCCGCGATGCCCGCCCCGGCGAGGTCCGTGTGCGGAGGCGGGACCGGGGCCGGGCGTTCGCGGACCGCCGTATCCGTCGGGTCCGCGCTCCGCTCGGTGACCGCCGGTCGTTCGGCCCACGGGACCCGCACCCCGAGAAACGGTGCCGCGCAGGCGGTTCCGGCGAGCACCAGCGCCACGCCGACCGCGGCCACCAGCTGCCTGGGGGTCGGGCGCGGGAGCGCGGCCCGATCCGATTGCGGCACAGCGCCTTCCGGTGGGTCGTGGCGGACCCGTCGGAGAAAACCCGCGAGCGCCACCACGATCGTCAGACCCGCGATGGCCGCGAGGGCCACCAGCGGCGCCGCGGACTGGGGTGCGCCGGTGCCCGGCTCGGGCGCGGGCGCGCCGCCGGGCAGGCCGCTGCGCAGCGCGACGACGCTGAAAGCCGTCGCGCCGCAGAACAATACGACGCTCACGGTGAACCGCCGCCGGGGCGGGCGCGTCGATACGGTGCCGATCATGATCCGTCTCCTCGGGAGGTGCGCGGTGCGGGTACGCGGGCGAGGATCTCCTCGACCACCGCGTCGGTGGGTACGCGCCGCGCCCACATCTCGGGTCGCAGCACGAGGCGATGCGCGAACGCCGGGACCGCCAGGGCCTTCACATCGTCGGGCAGCGCGAAGTCGCGGCCCGCGAGCAGCGCCCGGGCCCGGGACAGTTGCAGCAGATCGAGTTCCGCGCGCGGGCTCGCGCCCACCTCGACCTGCGGATGCCGGCGCGTGGCCTCGGCGAGGACCACGACGTAGCGCAGGACGTCGTCGTGCACCGCGACGTCCTCCACCGCGCGCTGCGCCGCCACCACCCGGGCGGGATCGAGCACCCGGGGCAGCTCGGGTTCCCGGCGCCGCCGATCCACCCTGCGGCGCAACAACTCCGTCTCGCCGTCGGCGCTCAGATAGCCCAGCCGCAGCCGTACCGCGAAACGGTCCAGCTGCGCCTCCGGCAACGGATAGGTGCCCTCGTGCTCGATCGGGTTCTCCGTGGCCAGCACCACGAACGGCGTGGGCAGCGGCCGGGTCCGGCCGTCCACGCTGACCTGCCGCTCCGCCATGCCCTCGAGCAGTGCGGCCTGCGTCTTGGGCGAGGTGCGGTTGATCTCGTCGGCGATCAGGACATTGGTGAAGACGGGCCCCGGCCGGTACTCGAATTCGCGGGTGACGACGTTGTAGCTGGTGGCCCCGACGACGTCGGCCGGAAGCAGATCCGGGGTGAACTGGATGCGGGCGGTCTCCAGCCCCAGCACCGTCGCCAGCGATCGGGCCAGCATGGTCTTGCCCAGGCCGGGCAGATCCTCGATCAGGATGTGCCCGTCGGCGAGCACGGCCAGCAGGATCGTCGTCAGCGCGGCGCGTCGCCCGACGACGGCGCGGTCGAGCGTGCCGAGCACCGCTCGCACGTCGTCGAGCACGTGGTGGTGATCGAGTTGCGCGGTCATCGGATCCGTCCTCTCATCCGGAGATGCGGGCCGACCCGGCCGCGGATCCCCAAATCGCCAGGGACAGCGCGAGATTCGTACAGACCATGGTGATGATGGACAGCCGGATGGCCCGCCCGGCCGCGACGCCCACCCCGACCGGGCCGCCCGCGGCGAAGAAACCGTAATAGCACTGGATGAACGTGGTCAGGGTGACGAGCACGATCAGCTTGAGGATGGACATGCCGATGTCGCTCGGCACCAGGAACAGGTTGAAGTAGTGCGCGTAGGTCCCGCCCGTCACGCCGCCGATCACCATGGTGGTCAGCTCGGTGGACAAGAACGACACCACGAGCGCGCACAGGTACAGCGGCGGCGCCACCACCAGGACCGCGAGCACGCGGGTGGTGATCAGGTAGGGCATGGGCCGGATGGCGATGGACTCGAGCGCGTCGATCTCCTCGGAGATCCGCATCGCCCCGAGCTCGGCGGTGAACCGGCAGCCCGCCTGCACGACGAAGGCGAGCGTGGCGAGGATCGGGACGATCTCGCGGGTGCCGCCCAGCGCGGAGATCGAACCCGTCAGCTCGCCGACACCGACCAGGCTGAGATTGTTGTACGCCTCGATCCCGATCGTCATGCCGCCGAAGGCGCACATCACCAGGACCACGCCGATCGTCCCGCCCCCGGCGACGAGCGTGCCGTTGCCCCAGGTGACATCGGCGACCAGGCGGGTCACCTCCTTGGAGTAGTGCCGCAGCGTCAGCGGAATCGAGGTCAGCACGCGGAACAGGAACACGATCTGGTTGCCGAAGGTGCCCAGTGCCCGCGTGAGGGGACGAAAGATGCTGGCGCCCAACCGGATCGCGGGTCGCGTCGTCGTGGTCATCAGCCCACCTGCCCGGGAACGAGGGTGTTGTAGATCTGCGAGATGACGACGTTGGTCCCGAACAGGATGAGCGCCGACTGGACCACCGAGGCGTTGACCGCGTTCGCGACGCCGCTGGGTCCGCCCCGCGCGTGCAGCCCGTGATAGCTCGCGATGATCGCGGTGAAGAAGCCGAACAGCAGCGATTTGAACAGCGCCAGCAGCAGATCCTTGACGTTCGCGAACCCCACGAACGCGGCGATGAACGAACCGGGCGTGCCGTGGTTCGCGTAGATGTAGAACGCGAAGGTCGCGAAGAATCCGACGAAGACCACCAGCCCGCACAGCAGGACGCTGACCACCATCGCCGCCAGCAGTCGCGGCACGACCAAGCGTTGCAGCGGATCCACGCCCATGGTCTTCATCGCGTCGATCTCCTCGCGGATCGTGCGCGACCCCAGGTCCGCGCACAGCGACGACCCGACCGCGCCCGCGATCATCATCGACGCGACCAGCGGCGCGCCCTGTTCGAGCACGCCGATGCCCACCGCCGAACCGACGAACGAGTCCGCGCCGACCTGTTCGATGACCTCGCCGACCTGGAGGGCGATCACGACGCCGACGGGAACGGCGTTGATGACCGTCGGGATGGCCGACACGCTCGCCATGAACGCGCACTGCCGCACGAACTCGCGCCATTCGAAGGTGCCGCGCGCGATCGAGACCACAAGCCCGATGAGGAGTTCACCGGCCATCTCCAGCTGTCGACCGAAGGTGTCCAGGGCTCGTCTCGGATGCTCCCGCCAGAACGATTCCGCCTGGTCGAGAAGGGTCGGGCGGCGGCGGTGGGGTGCTGCGGTGGTCGCCGTTGCGTTCATACTCACAGAAAGTCACCTATCCGACGTCTGTCACATACTCAATGTATGTGAGTATGCTTGTCGTGTGTCAAATGTCAAGAGTCGGCGAGAGCTCTACTCCGAGGCGACGCGCGAGGCCCTGCTCGAAGAGGCGACGCGCTTGTTCGCGGAGAAGGGCTACGCGGGGACGTCGCTGGAGGAGGTGGCCTCGGCGAGCCTGCTCACCCGCGGGGCCGTCTATCACCACTTCGCCAGCAAGAAGGCGCTTTTCGAGGCCGTCCTCGACCGGCTCGGCGCGGAGGTGGTCGCGCGGGTCGGCGCGATCGCCGGCCGGTACACCGACCCCGTCGAGGGGTCGCTCGCCGCGCTGGACGCCTTCCTCGTGGAGTCGTGCGATCCGGTGTACGGCAAGCTCGTCTGGCAGGAGGGCCCGCTCGCGCTGGGCTGGGAGGGCTGGCGACGCTGCGAGCACGAGCACTCCTACGCGCTGGTCGAGGGGATGGTCAGCGCGCTGATGCACATCGGCTTCCTCGAGCGCAAGGCCGAGAAGACGACCGTGCGCATGTTCTACGAGGTGCTCGGCGGGGCCGGGCTCGCGATCGCCGAGGCGCCCGCGGACGAGCAACCGCGCGTGCGCGAGGAGTGCTCGGATCTGCTGCGGCGACTGCTGACCGGATTGCGGCGGCCCGAATACACCCCCGCCGACTGAGCATATAAAGTGGTGCCCATCGCGTGATCCGTTGCGCCCCTGCGATTTTCGCCGGTGGCGACCTCGAGGCGAAGTATGGCGAGCGACCCCTGATTCGCCCATCAGACCGGGCGGCGGGGGCGTCAGAGGGCGGACGCGTCCCAGCTCGAGATTCTCGCCGTCAGGGGGCGGACGCGCCCAGCTCCAGGTTCTCGCCGTCAGGGGTTCAGACGCGCCCCAGTTCCAGGTTCTCGCCGTCCGCGGCCGCCGTGGGTTCGGATGGGTCCCCCTCGCCGAACCCGCGGCGATCGTGCCAGCGGGCGAGGGGGCCCGGGGCCCACCAGTTCGCGCGGCCGAGCAGGCGCATGAGCGCGGGGACGAGCAACGGGCGCACCAGGAACGCGTCCAGCAGGACGGTGGCCGCGAGGCCGACGCCGAGGCCGCGCATGAACGACACCTGGGCGGTCGTGATCGAGACGAAGACGATCGCCATGACCGACGCGGCGGCGGTCACGATGCGGCCGGTGCGGGCCAGCCCGAGGACCACCGCGCGTTCGTTGTCGGCGGTGGTGCGGCCGGACCGCAGCCACTCCTCGCGCATCCGCGACAGCACGAAAACCTCGTAGTCCATGGACAATCCGTACGCCAGGCACAGCAGCAGCGGCGGCATCGTGTAGTTGTAGTAGCCGGTCGCGACCGTGCCGAGGCCGCCGAGGTGCCCGTCCTGGAAGATCCAGGTGATCACGCCGAAGGCGGCCGTCAGCGAGAGCATGTTCATGATCAACGCCTTGATCGGCAGCAGCACGCTGCCGGTCATCAGGAAGATGAGCACCAGCGTCGCGACCGCGATCAGCGCGAGGATCCACGGCAGCCGGGTCATGATCCCGTGCACGTCGTCGATGTCGCGCTGGGCCAGCCCGGTGAACAGGGTGGGCGCGGGCGCGGGCACCTGCCGCAGCGCAGCGAGCTGATCACGTCCGGCCTGCGACAACGGATCCCGGCTGGTGGACACGGCCAGGTAGGCGGCGTCGCCCTTCTGTGCCGAGTCGTAGGTGACGATGCTGATCAGCGACCCGTTCGCGTAGATGCCGCCGGGCGCGGCGACCGTGGTGACGTCGGGGACGCGGGACAGCGCGCCGGCGTACTCGGTCAGCGCCCGTCCCGAGGTCACCCCCGCGGGCAGCACGATGTGGACCACGCCCAGCTCACCCTCGGAGAACTGCGAGCGCAGCGTCTCACCGACCTGACGCGAGGACGCCGACGTCGGCAGCACCCGATCGTCGGGGTAGCCGAGCCTGGCCCCCAGCAGCGGCGTCCCCAGGAACAGGAACAGCAGCACCAGCACCGCGATCACCGGCGTCGCGCGCCGCATGGCGAATACGGCGACGCGGTACCAGAACGTGTGCTCGGGCGCGACCGCGCGCGGCTCGGGCCGTCTCAGCAAGCGCCGCACGGGCTTTCGGATGTCGGCCGCGTCGAGCCGATCGCCGAGCAGCACCATCATCGCCGGGGCGACGACGAGCGCGCCGAGCAACGAGAACGCCACCCCGGCCAGGCCCGCGTAGGCGAGCGAGCGCAGGAAGTAGATGGGGAACACGAACATCGCCGAGGTCGTCACCGCGACCGTCACCGCGGAGTAGACGACCGTGCGGCCCGCGGTGTTCATCGTACGGAGCAACGCCCGATCGCGGGGCACGCCGGCGGCGAGTTCCTCCCGGTAGCGGTTGATCATGAACAGCGTGTAGTCGACGGCCAGGGCGAGGCACAGGGCCGTCGCCAGATTCAGCGCGAAGACCGCGACATCGGTGACGGCGAACAGGCCGCGCAGCGTCGCCGTGGTCCCGGCGATGGCGAACGCCGCCACCGCGAGCGGCAGCATGGCCGCGACCGCGCTGCCGAAGATCCACACCAGGGCCAGAAAGGTGAACGGCGCCGCGATGAGTTCGAGGGTCACCAGGTCGACGCGGGACTGCCGATTCAGCTCGTACTGGACGATGGCCTCGCCGCCCGCGGTGACGGTCACGCCGTCGCGGGTGCCGGAGACGCGCTCGGCGATCTCGTGCGCCAGCCGGGGCGCGTCGCGATCGTTCCCGACCACCTGGGCGGCCACGAGCGCGGTCCGGCCGTCCTTCCCGAGCAGTGATCCGGCGAGTTTCGGAGGTGTGGTCCAGTAGGAGATCACCTGGGTGGTGGTCCCCGAATCATTCAGCGCCGCAACGACTTCCCTGCCCCGGGCGGCCGCGGCCGGACTGTCCGCGCCCGCCGGGTCGGTGACCGTGAAGATCAGCGAGAACCCGCCGGCGTGGAACTTCTCGGCGAGCACCCGCTCGGCCGCGGTGAACTCCGACCCCGGGTCGTCGTATCCGCCCGCGAGCAGTTGGGTGCTCACCGGCAGCCCGTACGCCGCCGCGCCGATCGTGAAGACGAGCACCACGCCCGCGATCCACCGCGGCCATCGCGACGTCAGTTCGCCCAGTCTCGTCAGCATCGAGCCCGTACCACCTATCCCCCGTCGAATACATACAGTGGATCTAAGACTGTACACAGAGTATCTCAGTGTGCGGGCGTCGGTCTACGGGCGCGGACCACGGGAAAACCGGTGGCGTCGGCGTTTTCGGCGGGGCTAGGGTCCCGAGCATGAGCGGCATCGACGGTTCGTGGGACGCGCGGTTCGCGGGGGCGGCCGAAACCTTCGGCAGGGCCTTGGACGAGGGGGACGGTGGCGCGTCGGCGGCGGTGTTCGTGGACGGTCGGCCGGTGCTCGACGTCTGGGGCGGGTATCGCGATGCCGAGGGTTCGGCGGCGTGGGAGCGGGACACGATCGTCAATGTGTGGTCGACGACCAAGACGATGGTGGCGGTGTGCGCGCTGCTGCTGGCCGATCGGGGGGAACTGGATCTCGACGCGGCCGTCGCCGAGTATTGGCCGGAGTTCGCCGCGGCGGGCAAATCCGGGGTGCGGGTTCGGCATCTGCTCGGGCACACCGCGGGGTTGCCCACCTGGGACGTTCCGCTGACCGCGGCCGACCTCCACGACTGGCGCGGGGTCACCGACGCGCTGGCCGCGCAGGCCCCGGCGTGGCCGCCCGGCGAGGCGGCGGGGTACCACTCGATCACGTTCGGTTTCCTTGTGGGCGAGGTGATCTCGCGGGTCTCGGGTCGTTCCGTGGGCCGGTTCTTCGCCGAGGAGATCGCCGCGCCGCTGGGCGCCGACTTCCATATCGGGCTGGCGCCCGAACACGATCACCGGGTCGCCACGCTCCTCCCCGATCCGGCGGGCGATCGGCCCGAGGACTTCTTCGTCGGCGTCCGGGACGCGAACACCCCGGCGTGGCGGCGCGCCGAGATCCCGGCGATCAACGGGCACGGCAACGCGCGCTCGGTCGCGCTGGTGCAATCGCTGCTGGCCTGCGGCGGGACGGTGAACGGCACCCGGCTGCTCGCCCCGGCCACCTGCGAGCGGGTCTTCGAGGAGCAGTTCCGCGGCACCGATCGGGTTCTCGGACAACCGATCCGCTGGGGGCTCGGCTACCGCTTGGAGAACCGCACCTGCTCCTGGGGCGGTTGGGGCGGGTCGCTGGTCTTCGTCGACGCGGACGCGCGAATGTCCATGGCGTACACCATGAATCGGGTGCGGTGGGCGGACGGGTACGCGCGGGCGCTGGACGTGCTGTTCGCGGCGTACGACGGCGTCCTGTCCTGACCCTGTCCGTTTCACCCTGCGCGCCTCGGGTATTCGCCGCACGTTCGACGCGAACGGGAACGAGGATTCGATGAGCGTGCTGTCAGGTGAGGGATCGACGTCGGGCTCGGCGAGCCGGGTCGCGCAGAACAGCGTGCTCGAGCGGTTCGCCCGGTCCGGATTCGTGATGACCGGGATCGTGCATCTGATCATCGGGTACATCGCGATCCGCCTCGCGCTCGGGGGCGGCGGCGGGACCGCGGACCAGTCGGGGGCCATGGCCGAGATGGCGGCGAAACCCGGTGGGCGCGTGGCGCTCTGGATCGGCGCCGTGGCGTTCGTGCTGATGGGCCTGTGGCGCCTGGCGGAGACGGCGTTCGGCAGCGCGTCCAAACCGGACAAGGACAGTGCCTCCGGCGAGGCGTTCCACCGCGTGAAGGCGTTCGCGCTGGCGGTGATCTACTTCGCCTTCGCGGTGTCGGCGTTCGGTTTCGCTCGGGGCAGCGGAAAGTCGAGCAGCGGGCAGAGCACGGGGATGACCGCCCGGCTGATGCAGCACACGGCGGGCACGGTCGTCCTCGTCATCGCCGGATCGATCATCATCGGGGTCGGCGGATATCACGTCTACAAGGACACGAGCCGAAAGTTCCTGCGTGACTTGCAGGGTTCGCCGAGCACGCTGGTGCGACGGCTGGGCATGAGCGGGTACATCGCGAAGGGGCTGGCCGTCGCCGCGGTCGGGGCACTGGTGATCCTCGCCGTCACCCGCTCGCAGCCCGACAAGGCCGGTGGTCTGGACGCGGCACTGAAAACCCTTGGCGCGCAACCGTACGGCGTGGTGCTGTTGATCGTCGCCGCGGTGGGGATCATCCTCTACGGGCTGTACTGCTTCGTGATGGCACGGTTCGCCAAGATGTGAGCGGCGGGGCGATGACCCTGCCCATAGGAGACCGTCGGAGATCATTGGGCATACTGTTCTTGATGGGTCATCAAGACACGAGCGGTCGGAGCGGCGATGCCTCGTAACAGGCGGCCGCGGGATCGGGAGGAGAAGCGGGCCGAGATCGTCGCGGCGGCCCGGCGATTGTTCGTCGAGCGCGGCTACGAGGCGGTGTCGGTGGCGCGGATCGCGGGCGCGGCGGAGGTCGTGTCCAACACCGTGTACTGGTATTTCCAGGACAAGGACGCGGTGTTGATCGCGGTGCTGGACGAGGTGCTGGCCGATTCGCTGGATCGGTTCGACGCGGTCGCGCGGGCCGATCTGGTCGATCGGCTGGTGTGGGTGGTCGACGAGCTCGAGCAGGTGAGCCGGTTGGTCTCCACGGTGCACGCGCGATCGAAGGAATCGGCGGCGGTGCGGGAGTGGCACGACCGATTCCACCTGCTGGCCGAGGGGATGTTCCGGATCGAGCTGGCCGAACTCGGCCTCAGCGACGCCGATCTCGACGCGGTGATCGCCATGGGGGTCTTCGTGATCGAGGGCCTGCTCATGCATTCCCCGGGCGCGGCCGACAAGCGCGCGGTGTTGTCGGCTCTGGTGCGCGGTATCCGGGGGCTCGCGGTGACGGCCCCCTGACCCGTGGGCCGTCAGCGCGGGGCGACGGCGGCCTCGTTGAAATGTGTTGCGAGGAAATAGATCTGGTCGCGCACGGCGCGTTCGAATTCGTCGCCGACGTAGATCTCGAAATGCGAACAGGGGTAGTGGCGCACGTGGACGTGGGCGAGACCGTCCGCGTGGCGGATGGTCGCGGCGGCCGGGGCGACCGCGTCGCGGTCGCACACGCACACCAGTGTCGGCGCCTGGATTCGCGCCATGGCCCGACCGGGACGGTAGAGCGGCAACCACAACGCCAGCCGCGCCGAGAGCGCGTTCGCGGCGGAGTAGTCGCCGCCGGGACCGGTGAGCACACCCCAGATCGTGTCGCGCCCGATGCCCGAGGGGAGTTCGGCGTCGGAAAGTTCCACATGCCCGGACACTCGCGCGCGCAATCCCGGCAGCCGACGCAGGGCGGCACTGGTCCGCGCCGACAGCCGGGTCCCCGGCGGGACCAGTTCCGACGCGCCGGAGAGGGTGTCGGGCGAGGCCAGGAACGCGGGCAGCCACCATGGACCGGCCATCGGCACGAGCACCGGCCGCGCGCCCAGCCACGACCCGACGGTGTCCACGATCGCGGCCGCCGCCAGCACGAGGGTGCTCAGCACGCTGGTCCGCATCCGGGCCAGGAGCGACGCCCGGCCGTCGGTGAACGGGCACTGCGCCACCACCGCGGCCACTCCCCCGTCGTCGGCGGCCACCCGCAACACATGTCCGCCACCGAATGAACTGCCCCACACAGCGATTCGTTCGACATCGACATCCGGCAGCGTGCGCGCGTAGGCGAGGGCGGCGTGCCAGTCCGCCAGTTGGGCCTCGATATCGATGAGCTGCCGCGGCTGCCCGCCGCTGTCGCCCAGATATCGATAGTCGAACACCAGCGCCGACCAGCCCGCCGCCGCGAACCGCTCGGCGAAGGCGTCCAGCCGCATCTGCCGCACCGCGCCGAGCCCGTGCCCCATGACCACCAACGGCCGCGGCCCCGTCCCGGCCGGGGTGTACAGCCAGGCAACACATTCCGTTGACCCGGACGTGAACCGCACCTCGCGCCGGGTCGCCGCCGCGCCCTCGGTCGTACCCATCGCATGGCCCTTCCACCGCACCGCTCTTGATCGGCGATCAAGAAAACTGTCGACGTCAGACTAGAACTCTCTTGATCGGCAGTCAAGAAGCGTGCCGCCCGCCCCGATCCGAAAACCCGTGTGATCGCCGGGCGGCCGGTACCGTGGGAACGACGGTGCGGCCGTCGTTCGGAGGGATTGGTGGCCAGGGTATTCATCAGTCACGCGAGCGCGGATCGGGTGTGGGCCAATCGGATTCGGGACTGGCTGGTCGCCGACGGGCACGACGTGTTCCTCGATCTGCATCCGGCGGACGGGCTGATCGTCGGCGAGGAGTGGGAGCGCGCGCTGTACCGGCGGCTGCGCTGGGCCGACGCGGTGGTCTGCGTGGTGAGCCCGGACTATCTCCGCTCGGTGTGGTGCGCGGCCGAGGTCGGTATCGCGAAGGCGAACGGCTCCCGGCTGCTTCCGGTCCGCGTGGTCGCCGGGGCGACCCATCCGCTGCTGCGGTCGCTCCAGCAGTCCGATGCCGCGGCCGACCCGGCGGCGGCGCGGGCGAAGCTCGCGGTCGCGCTGCGTCGGCTCGACGTGGGCGGCGGCCTGGGGTGGCCGGAGGACCGTTCGCCGTATCCGGGCCTGGCGGCCTTCGACACCGACCGGCACCGCGTCTTCTTCGGCCGCGGGCGGGAGGCCGCGGAGATCGCCGAGCTGTTGCGCAAACCCGCGACGCGCGCCGAACCGGCGATCCAGCTGGTGATCGGCCCCTCGGGGTGCGGGAAGTCGTCGCTGATCCGGGCGGGCGTGCTCCCGCTCATCGCCGAGGAACCCCTGTGGGTGCCGCTGGACCCGATCGTTCCGGGCACGGATCCGGTGGGCGCGCTGACCCGCACCCTGGCGGTCGCCCGGCAGCGCGCCGGACTGGAACCGCCGTCGGATTCCGCGCGAGAACGTCTGCTGGACAAGGGTTTTCGCGAGATCGCGGAGGAGATCCTGACCGCCGAGAAGGCGGGCGCCGAATGCAGGCTCCTCCTGGTCGTCGACCAGTTCGAGGAGTTGCTCCGACGCACACCCCCACCGCGACGCGCCGAATTCGTCGACGTGCTCCTCCCCGCGGTGGGCGCGTCCGTCCAGGTCCTCGCCACCCTGCGACCGGAATTCCTCGACGCGCTCGGGGCCGACCCGGCGCTGTCCCGCCTCCCCGTCCGGACCCATTCCCTGCCACCGCTGCGCACGACCGCGCTGCGCGAGATCATCGAGGGACCGGCGCGGGTGGCGGGCCTGACCCTCGAGGACGGTCTGGTGGACGCGCTGGTGGCCGACACCGAGAGCGGTGAGGCGCTGCCGATGCTGGCCTTCACCCTGGCGCGGCTGTCGGACGGCGTGCGGCGCGGCGAATCGCTCACCCTGCGCCGCCTCGACGAAATCGGCGGTGTGCGAGGCGCTTTGGGGCGGCAGGCCGACGCCGCGCTGGCCGAGGCGCGCGCGACCACCGGCCGATCGGACGACGAGATCGTCGCGATGCTGCTGCGCCTGGTCACCGTCGACGAGAGCGGCGTGCCCACCCGCGATCGGGTGCCGCGCGCGGAACTGACCGACGCCGCCCGGTCGGTGGCCGACATCTTCGTGAACGATCGGTTGCTCACCACCGCTGAGGAGGACGGCCGCGTCGTCGTCTCGGCCGCGCACGAGGCGTTCCTGCTGAACTGGAAGCCGTTGCGCGAGGCCATCGCTCGCGAGGGCGCCGCCCTGCGCGCCCGGCGGTCCGTGGAGATCGCGGCGGCGGAGTGGGAGGCCGATCGCAAACCCGAACGGTTGTGGGAGCGCGATCGGCTGAGCGTGGCGATGCACGATATCGGCTCCCGCCCGCGACTGGGTCGCCTGCGCCCGGCTCGGATCGAAATCAGTTCGCGCGCAAGGACTTTCCTGGAGCGAAGCTACCGTCGGGATCGGCTCCGGCGCGGGCGGGCGACGGCGGTGCTGTCCGCGTTGCTGTGCGCCGCGCTGGTCGCGGCGTTCGTCGCGATCGTGCAGCAGCGGGCGGCGGTGGCGCGGCAGCACACCGCGGTCGCCCGCCAACTGCTGGCGCAGGCCGATCAGCTGCGCCCGATCGATCCCCGCGCGGCCATCCGGCTCGGGCTCGCGGCCGATCGCGTCGACCCGAGCGACGAGACCCGGCAGTGGTTGCTCAATATGCTCTCCACCAGCAGGTACGCGGGCAGCATCGACGGCGCGACCACAGCGGTGCGGTCGCTCGCCTTCGCGCCGGACGGGCGCACGATCGCCGTGCAGCACGAGGGCGGGACGGTCGAGCTGTGGGAGGTGTCCGATTCCGGCCGGACGCGGCGGCTCGCGGAGCCGCTGGCCGATGTGAACGACGGCATCCCCATCGCCTTCACGCCCGACGGCAAGACCCTGCTCACCGGATCGGCCCTCGACCTCAACGCTCGCGACGCGCGCCTGGGCCTGTCGGTGTCCGCCGAGCCGAGGCACTATCCGGCGAGCGTGGACGGTCTGCTCCAGTGGGATGTCTCCGATCCGGCCCACCCGCGCCTGAAAGCGCGTGCGTCCCTTGCCATTTCCGAGACGCTGGGATTCGACTTCGCCCCGGCGGCCCGGTTGGCGCTGAGTCATCGGTTCCAGGAGCCGACCCAGCTGTGGGATCTCACCGATCCGGAGCATCCGGCGCCGACCGCGACCGTGCTGCCGCCCGAGGAGAATCTCCTCACCGCCGCCTTCTCCCCGGACGGCACCCGCCTGGTGACCAGCACGTACACCGCCGCGACGCTGTGGGACGTCGGCGATCGCCGAGCGCCGCGACCGATCGCGCGCTGGGACCTGCCACCCAGGCAGTCGATTCAGCAGATCGCGTTCGCACCCGATGGCCGCCGCGTGGCGGTCACGGTGTTCCCGACCGGCGGCCAGCTGTGGGACATCACCGATCCGGTGCGACCGCGCACGGTCGCGAACCTGGGTTCGGGAGGCCGGTGGGCGTTCGCTCCGTCCGGCGATGTGGTCGCCGCCGCACAGGAATTCGGAAACGTCACCACGCTCTACGACTTCCGCGCCGCGGACGGCGACGACCCCGCGACGTTCTCTCTGGTCGGGCAGCTCACGCGGACGACGGCGGTCGCGTTCTCGACGAACGGCGTCCTGGCCGTCGGCGAGCCCGACGGACGGACGGTCCTGTGGACCATCGATGCGCACACCCAGCCGCAGCCGATGGGCCAACCGTTCTCGGGCGAGGTCGACAAGGTCGCCGCTCCCTGCGGCCTCGCGACGAGTCGCGACCTCACCGCGACGGGCGGGCGGAACGGCAGGGTCGATCTCTGGGAGACGGGCCGCCCGGACGACCCGGTGCACACGGCGGCCTTCGACACCGAGCATTTCGATCCCCTCAACGACCTGCGGATCAGCTGTGTGGCGCTGTCACCCGACGGCACGATCCTGGCCACCGGTGGTCCCGACCGGACCGTGGCGCTGTGGGACGTCCGCGATCACCGGCGTCCCCGGCGGCTCGGCGTGCCGCTGACGGGCATAGCGGGCACACCGCAGTCCCTCGCCTTCTCCCCCGACGGCAGGCGACTGGCGGCGGGCAGCGACGGTACTTCGCTGATGTGGGACATCACGAACCGCGACGCGCCGCGTCGGCTGGGCCGCGGCATCGAGGCCACGATGCGACAGATCTCGTTCACCGCGGACGGCCGCGCGTTCGCCCTGGGCTGGGTCGACAAGACACTGACGTTCTGGGATTTCACGGACTCCGACAACCCGATCCGGCTCGGCGGCATCCCGCTCGCGCAGAACACACCCGTCGCGTACTCACCGGTCACCGGGGTGCTGGTGGTCGTGGCGAACGACGCGGGACAGTTCTGGGACGTCACCGATCCGGCGCACGCCAAACCCGTCGGCAATGTGGTGCGGTCGCCGTTCGGAGAGTTCGAGCCCCGATTCGATTCCACCGGAACGATGCTCGCGATCACCGGCGACGATCGGGTGCAGATCTGGCTCGTCGCCGATCCGGCGCATCCCACCCGGATCGGTGAGGCCCGCGACGCGGGGGCCGGGGAGATCATGGCGGCGAGCTTCACCGCCGATTCCACCCGGCTCCTCACCGGCCACGAACTGGGCAAGGTGGTCGTGTGGGATCTGCGCCGGATCCACGAACTGCTCCGGCACATCGACGAAATCGCCTGTGCGACAGTGGGTACGGGCCTCGATCGCGACGGCTGGCAACAGTACATCCGGGAACTTCCCTATCGCGACACCTGCGGATGACCGAAGGGGCGGTCAGCGCACGGGGGCCAAGCGCACCACCCGGCCACTGCGATGGTCCTCGGTGTAGTAGATGGTGCCGTTCGAGTCGAACGTGACACTCTCGAGCAGACCGAGATCGGTGTAGGGCAGTCGCGTCGGTGTCGTTGTGCCGGGGGCGATTTCCCACAACGACGCGACCCGCTCGAACGGTGGGTCGGGATCCGAATGGTTCACGCCGAGCAGCAGGGTGCCGCGATGATCGAAGGCGAGCGCCTGGACGAGGGTCAGATCCGGAATCGGAGTCGTCACCGCGGGCCCGCCGCCCCCGCGGAAGGTGAGCAGCGCCTGAGCCGGATTCGCGACGGTGACCATGACGTCGCCCGCGTCGGACACCGCGATGGGGGCCCGCAGATCCGCGACGTGCGCCAGCA
Source organism: Nocardia sp. NPDC004068 (assembly GCF_042874315.1). Lineage (NCBI taxonomy): Bacteria > Bacillati > Actinomycetota > Actinomycetes > Mycobacteriales > Nocardiaceae > Nocardia > Nocardia sp. NPDC004068. The sequence continues at coordinate 56,388 of NZ_JBIAMW010000023.1, read as the reverse complement.
CCTCCGGGGCTGCGGAACCCTTGGGCAGGCGCAGGATTCGGGCGTTGTCGGTATCGGTGACGTAGACGGTGCCCGCCCGATCGACCGCGACGGCCGCGTCGAACGAATGGCCGGTCCCCGCGGGACCCGGATCGGCCAGGACGGGGAACGGCAGGTCGGTGATCGTCGTCCGGTCCGCGGCGATCTGCCACACCCGGCCTTGGGGATAGTCGATGACGTCGATCTCGTGCGCCGGGCCGAGCGCGAGGGCGGAGGCGTGCTTCATATCGGGAACGCGGATCCGTCGCGGGAGGAACGTCCCGGCGGGCAGCCAGTAGATCTCCTCGGAGTTCAGCACGTATACATCGCCGTTGTCGTCCACGACGAGGGCCCCGCTCACCGGGATCGGCAGATCGGTCTGCGTCTGCCACCCGGTCACCCGGCGCACCGGCGGCTCGCCCGGCCACCACGCCCACACGGCGACGAGCACGACCACCACGGCCACGGCGCCGACCAGCCACCTCGGGGACGGTCGCGACCTCATGCGGCGATTATCCGCCGTGCGCGGCTCCCTCGTGGGCGAGCGGCCGATCGTCCTCGGCGGGCACGCCCGGAACGGGTGGGCGGGCGATGATCAGCAGGTCGCCCACGCGGATGTGGTGGGCGTCCGAGCCGGGCCGAGGTTCCGTACGGCGGCCGGTGACGGCGGCGAAGACGTCGACCGCCGCGGGCAGGTCGGTGAGCGGGACCTCGAGGTGCGGGTCGATCCGGTGGCTTCGGGTCGAATCCGGTTGCGGGACCGGCGAATACGGTGTCTCCCCGGGAAGGGGCCGATGCTCGACGAGTTCGGCGAGGACGCCGCCGGGGTACAGCAGGCGGGCGCGGCGGCCGGGCAGGATCGGCTCGACGGGCTCGAGGATTCGCGCGCCGATGTCCGCGGCGATGGCGATCTGCCGGTCCAGGTCGGGAACGATCAGGGAGAAACGCGTCGCGCGCTGCATGGGGGTGAAGGGGCGCTCGCTCGCGATGAGCAGGACCCCGCCCACCGCGGCGAGTTCGAGGCCGCCGAAGTCGGGAATGGGCATCCGCAGATCGGCCCGGCAGCGTTGGAGCGCTTCGTAATCGGCGATCTGCCGGTCGAGCCGGTCCAGCGGCACCAGCACGCGGGACAGGATGCGGGGGTTGGGCAGGCGGGAGGAATCCGGCATCGTCCGGAACCAGCGGTCGGGGATCATGTGACGGTCCATTTCTCGGCTCGGACGCCCAGCTCGCGCAGGACGCGGTCGGCGGTGTCGGCCAGTGCGGCGGAATCGCCGAACCGGCAGGGGATTCCGGTGATCGATATCGACAGCGTGTCGCCGATGCGAATCACGCACAGCGACAGGCGCAGTCGCGCGCGGGCGGGGACGACTCCCGGAATGCTCATGGTGCGCACGAACACCCGTGTCGCGGGCGCTCCGTCGAGCGCGTGCGACACCGCCGGGCTCGCCGCCCCGAAATTCGAGGCGACCACGTCGGTGAACTGCGCCCCGGGCGTCTTCAGCGCGGTGGCGAGGCGACGCGGCAGGTGGTGCCAGAGCGCTTGCGGCACAAGGGTGATGTCCTCCGGTCCGGTGCGTTCGAGCCGCTCCTTGGCGAGCGCGCGCACGTCCCGCACGGTCGGACCGGCCGCCGGGACGCGCATCGGCACCACGACGAGCGCGTTGGCGGACAGATCGTCGGCGCCCGCGCGCAGGCTGACCGGTATCCCGATGTCCAACTCCCCCAGACCGTTTCGGCCGGACGCCGCGTGGTACAGCCGCTCGGCGAAGGTGAGGAACAGACTGTTGTCGGTACCACCCGCGGCCTCCGCCGTCGCCCGCCAGCGCGGAGCGGGAACGGTGCAGAATGCCGTCGAGAAGAACTGCGGCGCATCGGGTTCCGCGCGTCGCGCCCCGCCAGACCGGAGCGCCGCGGCCAGGTCGGCCCGCAGACCCGGCTTCCGGGCGAGCTCGCCCAGCCAGCGCGCGGTGTCGCGCAGACCCCCGGTCGTCTGCTCCGCGATGTCGGTCACGTCGTCCAACCAACGCGAGCGACCCTGTGGCGGAATCGATTTCGCCGCCGCGGCGGCCTCGACGGCGCGGAGCAGGCCGACGCCGTCGACCACCGCGTGCGGAACGGTGAGCGCGACGATCGACCCCTCCTCGGTGGGCCGACAGGCCAGCGCCCAGAGTCCGTCCGGGCCGAGCGGGACGCGCACCTGGCGATCGAGCCAGTCGAGTACCGGCGCCCCCGGCGCGACGTCGGTGTCCACGATCGGGGGCAGCGCGTTGGCGGCGGGTGCCCACCAGCGGCGGGCGCCCGGAATCAGCGGCGAACTCGGCCGACGGCTCAGGACACCGTCGTCGAGCCGCCGCCAGAACTCCTCCACCCGCGCCCGGTCGAGCCCGCGCGGCAGCGCCCAGACCAATTGGATCCGGCGCGACGCGCCCACCGAACTCGTTGCGGCGGCGAGCATTTCATCGGTGGCGTTGAGCCGGGTTCGGGCGGTCATACCTCCTCCTCGACGAGGACTCGCGGCTCGAACGCGAGCTCGGCGATCGCGGGGGCCGCCTTGAATCCGCCGCCGTTCCAGCCCGCGGCGATGGTGAGTCCGCGCGGATCCGGACAGTGCCGGACCCGCGGGTCGCCGGGGGCGGGGCGCGCGACATCGTAGGCGGTCACCCCGCCCGCCAGCGGCGCGTCGGCGGCGGCGGGCAGCAATTGCGCGATGGTCCGGCGAATCTCGTGGACGTCGGCGCCGGAGATGTCGTGCCGGATCTCGGCCGGTACCCCGAACACCTCCTGTCGTCGGCCGACGAGCACGAGATCGGGATCCCGGCAGGGCCGCACCCAGGTGCCGCCCACCCGATCGACGATGGTGGGCAGGCCGCGGGTGCGATCCCGGCCGATCCGCAGCAGGCAGTACCCGATCCGGCGGGTGCGCAACGGGAAGTCCACCCCGGCGGTGGCGGCCAGGCGGGTCGAGCCGATCCCGGCGGCGACCAGCACCCGGGGCGCCGCGATCACCCGGCCCGCGCTGGTCACCACGCCGCGGACGCGACCCCGATCGGTCACCAGGTGGTCGGCCCGATCGGTGACGAATTCCACGCCGCGGGAACGGAGTTCGGAGCGGATGGCGGCCAGCAGCACCGGCGCGTCGACCCAGCCCGCGCCCTCCTCGAACACGCCGATCACATTGGGCGGCACCGCGATCTGCGGCCACCGCCGCCGCATGGACCGCGCGGCGTAGGGCACGGTCCGGGTGCGGACGTGGGTGGGCAGCGGATCGTTCGAATATTGCAGGGTCAGCGCGCCCGTCGGCTGGTACGCCGAGCACGCCGTGGCGCACTCCCGCATCCGGTCGAAACCGGCCGACACCAGATCGCCGAGGCCACCGCCGAGATCGAAGCGCCGGATCAGTCCGCCGGAGGCGGCCGACACCGCGGTGGACGCCGAACCGGGATCGACGACCACCACGGCGCGGCCCCCGCGCACGGCCGCGACGGCCGTGCACAGTCCGACGATGCCGGCGCCCACGATCACCATGTCGGCGTTCATGACACGCTCAGCAGGCCGTTCCGAGCCGGGACGGGCTCCGGGCGCGCCCCGGTGCGGAGGCGGGCACGCAGGGATTCGGCGATGTCCTGCGCCCGCGCCGACAGCACCGCCAGCGCCCCCGCGTCACCCATGCCGTGACTCGCCTCGCACACTCCGTTGAGGTACACCGACAGCGAGTCGCCCGCGCTGGCGAACTCGAGCGAGTAGTCGCGGTGCACGACCGGGGTGCCGTCGGCCTCGCACGCGATGCGATTGCGCACCGACCGCAGCAGCGGATGGGACAGCTCGTCGTCGGCGCCGGTGCCGAAATCGCGGTATCCCGTGGCGAGGACGACGGCGTCCACGTCGAGCGAGGAGGTCTCTCCGTTGTTGACGTCGGCCAGCGTCAGTGCCAGCGCCCGCCCGTGCCCGACGACGGTCTGCACCTGCGAGAACGACGCCAGGGTGAAGCGATCCGAGCCGCGTTGCTCGTAATCGCGCTGCACCGTGGTCAATTGGTCGATCACGTCCTGATCGCAGGCGCCGTAGTTGACCGCCCGCAGCTGCTCGCGCAGCCGCTTCTTGGTCTCGAGCGGCAGCGGATGGAAGTAATCGATGAACTCCGGCAGGAAGACCCGGCGCGAGAACGGACTGGTGTCCTTGAGCCGGAACCCGATACCGCGCTGGATCGAGACCACCCGGCCGACATCGGGACGGGCCAGCAGATCGAGAATGATCTCGATCGCGCTCTGGCTGGAGCCGACCACCGCGACGGTGCGGAGGTCGGTCCGCTCCCGGGCCAGCCGCCGCATCGTCGACAGGTAGCGGCTGGCGTGGAAGATGCGCGGATCGTCGATCGCGAAGCAGGCCGGGATGTTCGGCGAGCGCCCGGTGCCCACCACGAGGTGCCGGGCCCGCCAGATCCGGTCGGCCGTAACGACTTCGAAGCATTCGCCGCCGGGTCCCGGCACCACCTCGACCCCGCGCACCTCCTGCCCGTAGGTCACGTGGTCGGCGAAGTGCGACGCCACCCACTCCAGGTATCCCGCGTATTCGTTGCGGAGCGCGAATTTCGTGTTGTAGTGCAGATATTCGGTGAGCGCCCCGCGACTGTGCAGGTACCGCACGAAGGTGTACTCGTGGCCCGGATCGCGCGGCATCACCAGATCGCGAAACGGGTTGTTCTGGATGTCGGCGCCGCTGAGCATCTGCTCGCTCTGCCACTCGAAACGCGGTGCGCGCTCGATGAAGTGGCAGTCCTCGAGCAGGCCCTTGTCCCGCGCGGCGATCGCGGTGGACAGATTGGCGGGGCCGAACCCGATGCCCAGCACCGGATGGATCGGAATGCGTTGCGTGATAGCCATGGTGCCGCCGATCAGACCGTCTCGTAGAGCGTGTTCGCCGGTTCGAGGGTGGTGATCTCCTGAACCTCGTTGGCGCCGTTGACATGGACGACCGCGGAGCGATGCTTGTCGATCTCCTCCTCGGTCAGCTGGGCGTAGGAGATGATGATGATCTTGTCGCCGGGCTGCACCAGGCGCGCGGCCGCGCCGTTGACGCAGATCTGCCCGGCGCCGGGCGCGCCCGCGATGGTGTAGGTCTCGAAGCGCTGACCGTTGTCGATGTCGACGATCTGGACGAGTTCGTGGACGCCGATACCCGCCGCCCGCATCAGGTCGGTCGAGATGGTGATCGAGCCGACGTAGTGCAGGTTGCTCTCGGTGACGGTGGCCCGGTGGATCTTCGAATTCATGAACGTGCGAAGCATGGTGTGTTCCTTGCGATTTCGAGATGGTCAGACGGCGACGGGGGCGGACACGGCGGGTCGCGACTCGAACAGCGACGCGACGGTGGCCGCGATGTCGGGGACGATCGGATCGGCCAGCGTCGCCAGGGCGTGCAGGAAGCGCACGGCCCCGGCCTGCTCCTCGATCCGGTTCATGTCGCGGGTGGTGTATCCGAGCAGGAGCACCTCGATGTGCAGCGCGAACGCCTCGGCGGCGGCCTTGGTGCTGAAGGTGTCCAGGTCGTAGGCCTCGTCGAAGCGGGCGGTCGAGGCCGCCAGCGCCGCGAGCCACCACTGCTCGGGATCCGGGTGATCGCGGGCGTCCAGGCGCGGCGGCACGGCCGCGAACGCCTCGGCCAGCCGGCGCAGCGGGGTGTCGAACCGCTCCGCCAGGGTGTCCAGCGCCGATTCCACGGTGAATTCGGCGTGCTGGAAGTCCGGCGCCTTCAGGGCGAGGACGAACCGGGCGCGGTCGCGGCCCACGTCGGCGAGGAACCGCCGCGCCCAGATGACATCGCCCTTGCTGGTGGAGAACTTGCGCCCGCCCAGCTGGAGGTAGTTGTTGGTGATCGTGCGCCGCGGCGGCGGATCGGCGATCCCGGCCCGGCGCGCCAGGGCGGCCAGCGCGGTGTAGACGAACGCGTTGTAGAAGCCGTTGTCGATGCCGATGAACTGGACCAGTTCGGCCATGCCCGGGGCCGGGTTCGTCAGCCCCAGCCAGTACAGATGCCCGACGAAGATCTCCGGCCACGCGTTGATCGTGCCCGCGACGCCGTCCCACTCGACGGGGATGCCCCACTCGATCGGGTAGGTCACCGGGATCGACGGCAGCGGCGCGGCCAGCGTCTTGTCGATAATGCGCGCCAATGACTGTCGACCCGCGCGGTGGTGGGTGCGCAGCTCCTCGGTGATCGCGTCCCGATGCCGCTCGAGGTCGAGCATCCAGATGCGCGCGGGCCGGTACTCCACGGCGCGCTCGGCGTTGTCGAGCAACTGGGCGGGCAGGTTGTACAGGCCGCACGCCTCGCACACCCCGGCCCGCGCGTGCGCCAGGCAGTGCGGGCAGCGTCCGGTCATGAACGCCTCGGTGAGATAGGCCCCGGCCGCGGTGTCGTAGGGCAGCTCGACCGTGCGCAGATCGAACGCCCCGGCGCGCCACAGGTCGGTGAAGAATCCGCGCACGAACTCGTCGTAGGCGGCGTCGGTCATCGTGTACCCGGTGACCGAGATGTCCGCCAGCGCAAGCGAAGCCGAGGTCTGCTCGAACGCGTGCGCGATGAGGGCCCGCGGATCGGTGTCGAGCCGCCGCGCGGTGGTGACGACGTAGGTCTGATTGTCGTCGGTGCTGCACGCGAACCGGACCTCGTGCCCGCGGCGGCGCAGCGCCCGCGCGCACACGTCGCTGCTGAGCACCGGGCCCGCGAAATGGCCGAGATGGAAGTCGCCGTTGGGGGTGGGCGGGGAGAACGTGGAGCCGTAGAGCGCGCCGGTCATGCCCGCACCTCCTCGGGCTGCAACCAGTAGATGCTGACGAAGTCCAGCGGCCGCTCGGTGCTGGTGTTGGTGACGATGTGGTCCTGACCGTGCGGAATGTAGATCACGTCGCCGGGCTTGATCGTCCGCTGCTCCCCGGCGACGGTCACCGTGCCCTCACCCGAGGTGAAGATGAAGGTCTCGTCGGTGGCGTGCTGGTGCTGCTTGCTGGACTCCTGCGGTCGGATCGAGACGAGCGAGCTGTTCCACGGCGGCACGACGACGTCGTGCCACGGGTACAACCTGCGCAGGTCGCAGTTGTTCTCCCGGGTGATCACATCGGACTCGGCAGTACGGTAAAACATCGAAACTGATTTCCTCTCTGTACTTTTCACTACTCGCTCGGTTGCCCGAGCCGCAGGATTCGATCGATGACGTGGGGTTCGAACGACTCGGCGGGGACGTTGTGCGGTCCCTTGAACGTCGCGAGCCGCGAACCGGCCAGCAGTTCGTCCTTCGGCCACGCCCGGGCGTAGGCGGCGCGGCGGCGCCGGCCGAACTCGCCGAACGTCAGGCCCATCGCCGTGCGGACCTTGCCCGACAGCAGCAGTCGGTGCATGCGCACCTCGCGCTCGGCGACGTAGTCGCGGAAGATGTCCTCGGTCCAGCGCGAATGTCCCAGCAGCGCATCGCGAACCAGGCGGGCGTCGCGCAGCGCGATCGAAAGGCCCTGTCCCACAACGGGATCGCTCCATCCGGCGGCATCGCCGATCAGGACGGCGCCGGGGCGGGTGATGGTGTCGCACCAGGAGTCGTTCATGGGGAAGAACGCGCAGGGTGTGTTCGGCAGGGCGGGCCGCGCGTTGCCGAAGATGGCGGCGCTGTCGGGAATGCACCGGAATCGGAAGGCGGACAGGAAGTCCGCGGCCGCCGTGGCGCCGGAGAAGCGGCCCTTCTGATGCGGTGAGTGCAGCAGATACAGGCGCGCGCGGCCGTTCGCGCGGGGGTAGACGAAGTAGAGCAGATCGTCCTCGGTCCCGATGCCGCTGGTGTCCTGACGCCAGCCCTCGATGCCGTCGGCGAGCAGGCCGCCGCCCAGCGAGTTCGCGGGCGTCTGGGTGAGCTCGATGCCCAGCTGTCTGCGCGTCGCCGAGACCCGGCCGTCCGCGCCGACGATGAGCCGCGCGGTGCGCAGGAGTTCGCGGCCGCGCGCCTTGAACCGGACCAGCGGCGCGGCGCCGGCGCTCGCCTCGGTGTCGGTCACCCCGCGGATGACCGCGGCGCCCGCGGACTCCGCGGCCGCGAGCAGCGCCGAACACGCCTCGGGATGGCCCACGTCGAGCACGCCGGGGATGCCCTCGAGCATGGATCCGACATCCAGCGCCACGGCGTCGGCGTGTTCCGGGGTCACGGTCTCGTCGTAGGCGACGAAGCGATCGGCGTAATTGCCGCCCGCTGCCTCGAGTATTTCGAGGACCTTCAATTCCTGGGCTTCGCGCACGCCCCAGCAGTTGATCACCTCACCGCGCACGCGGTCCTGATGGACCGTCTGGCGCTCGAGGATGGTGGTTTCTATTCCGAAAGAGGCCAGCGCATAGCCGAGAGCCGATCCCGCTATCCCGCCACCGATGATGATCACATCCGTATCGGTGACCGCCTCATAACATCTTTCATTCATCTGGAATTATCCTCCGGGCTTCATCCGCCTCTCGGTTTCTCACGCTACGACTGCGTTGAACCATTCACCACAACCAATACTGACATCAGTCGAACGAATCAGGCCATGGCCGGAGGGCATGAACGGCATTATTCGAATGCGCGGTCATGAATCGGTCACGGGCACGCCGGCGAATCGAATGCGACTAATGACCGATAAGCAGGAGGATTCGAATACAGAGTCTTGGGTAACCCCTTGCCAGCACGTCAGCGGTGCGCATTGGAGAATGGAGCGAACGCGCTGGTCGAATTCATTGTGGACGTCGGACCCGGCCTGAAAGTTCAGTTGTGGCACACATTCCTGGTGTGATATAGACTACAGCGGGCGGATGTCCGAGTTCCGCTAGGCTGAAGGCATCGAGCCTGTTCATCTCCGGGGGAATCCATGACCGAATTGACGGACGGCACTGCGATCACCCCAGACGAGAAGTCTCGACACAGCGTGGCGATCGCGCTCGCGCCGAAAATGTCGCTTTTGGAGGTCGCCTCCGCGTACGAGGTGTTCTCCGCGCCCGCGGCCCGTCGTCACTACACCGTGAAGACCTGCGGAACCCCCGCGGCGCACGTCGGCGCGTGGCTGCGCGCGGAGGTCGACGAGACCTACGACGGCCTGCTTTCCGCGGATACCGTGATCGTCCCCGCGTGCAGCGACGAGAATCGCTCCCAACCGGAAATACTCGTCGACGCGGTGCGCGCGGCGCACGAGTCCGGGGCCCGCGTGGTGTCCATTTGCACCGGCGCGTTCACCCTCGCCGCGGCGGGAATTCTCGACGGTTTGAGAGCGACCACGCATTGGCGACACACCGCCCGGCTGGCCGCGGACTACCCGCGCGTGACGGTCGATCCGGACGTGTTGTACGTCGACGAGAAGATGGTTCTGACCTCGGCGGGAAAAGCCGCCGGAATCGATCTGTGCCTGTATCTGGTCCGCAAGGACGTCGGCATCGGCGTGTCCAACGCGCTCGCGCGGTACCTCGTCATCCCGCCGCATCGCGAGGGCGGACAGGCCCAGTTCATCGCTCCCCTGGAGGACGACGAGGACGACGAGATCATCGTCCGGGTGCGCGACTGGCTGATGTCGTGTCTGGACATGCCGCTGACGATCGCCGACATGGCCGCGCACGCGCACATCAGTCCGCGGCAGCTGCACCGCCGCTTCGTCTCCACGACCGGGTCACCGCCGTTGCAGTGGCTGCACTCCCAGCGCGTCTTCGCCGCCCAGAACCTGTTGGAGACAACCGATTTGAGCATCGAGCAGATCGCCGCGCGGACCGGCATGGGCACCCCGGCGAATCTGCGCAGGCATTTCGTCAAACACGTGGGGGTCGCCCCGGACGCCTATCGGCGGACCTTCCGGGGTGCGACGACGAGCTGACCGGGATCAGAGGTCGGCGCCCAGCCGGGGGCGGATCGCGAAACCCGCGGCGAGCGCCCGGCGGGTCAGCAGCGGGGTCAGTACCCGCACGCGGGTCCCGGCCGCGGGGAGCGCGACCTCGCGGTAGCCGTGCTCGGCGTCCCAGGCGAAGGCCGTGCCCGCCCACAGCAGCACGTCTCGATCCCGGTGTCGCACAAAGGTTCCGGCGGGCAGGCCGTCGGCCTCGGCGTGCACCTCCGCGGACAGGCGCTGGCGGTGCAGCAGCGCGTCGAGCGTGCCGACGGTCCCCGCTACCCCGATCGTCGCGGCCTTGTACTCGCGCAGGCGGTGGTGCTGACACTCCCCGCAGGGACGATGCCCGGCCGCGAGGGCCACCGCCTCGTCGAAGAAGAACAGCTCGGTGTAGCGGCGGCCGGGTTGGCGGAAGACGCGCTCGCGGCCGTTGAACGCGAGATGGCAATAGATCCAGTGCGTGCTCGCCCACGGTCGGCGCGCAGGGGACTCGGGTATCGGGCCGCCGCGGTTGCCCATCCAGGCGCCGCGAAACCCGGCGGCGATGATCTCGCCGCCGGGCAGCACACGGTTTCGGTGCGGCAACGGTCAGACCCGCTCCCTCGTCTGCCGGACCTCCGCCGCCATCGGCGGCACGGCCGCCACCCCGGCGGGCGCGGGGACCACCTTCGGGTCGAGCACCCGCTGCGCGCGGATCAACCACACGAAGAACAGCGCCGCCACCGCGGCCGTGTACAGCAGCAGGCGCACCGGACTGCCCAGGGGAGCCAGCAGCGCGAGCACGAACGACGCGGCGAAACCGACGTAGGTCAGCGCCTGATACACCGCGGTCAACCCGCCCAGGCGCGCCGGGTCGGCGATGCTCTGCACCTCGAGCAGCCCACACACCTGTAGGCATCCGTACGCCACACCGAGTACCAGGCTGCTGACCAGCGCCGTGACCGGACTGGTGAAGCGCACCGCGGCGGCCGCGAGCAGCAGACCCACCACGGTCAGCGAGAATCCGGTCAGGATCAGGTACTGCCGCCCGTGCGCGGCGATCGTCTTGGCCGGTTTCTGCACCAGGATGCCCGCGCCCGCGTTGCAGGTGGTCACCACCGCGGCGAACAGCAGCGCCCAGTTCCGCGTGCTGTCGTGGATGAGCGAGGGGACGTAGGCGAGGATCAGCGCGACCGGGATGAACACCCACGGCGCCAGGGGCACGACGATCATCAGGAACCGCCGATCCCGGACCTCCCGAATCCGCAGTGCCGCAAGGATTCCCGCGTCGGGATTCCTGGTCAGCGTCTCCGGGGTCCGCGCCACGAGAACCAGCGCGGTGCCCGCGAGCAGCAGATGCGGCAGGTAGGGGACGAAGGTCTGGTACGGCGCCCACTGGGCGAGCACGCCCGCGATCAACGGCCCCAACGCGAATCCGATGCCCATCGCCACCGTGAGCCGGCGGGCGCCCTGGGTCACGTCGTGGGATTCGCGGTTGGACAGCTCCTTCAGCCACGCCGCGCCGCTGCTGAACGCCGCGCCGCTGGCCACACCGGTGATCAGGCGGCCCGCGATGAGCCAGCCGATGCCCCACGGACCGGCGATGAGCAGCACCGACGCGAGCAGGGCGGCGAGCATGGTCGGGATCATGACCGCCTTGCGGCCGAAGCGATCCGAGAACGGTCCGCCCAGCAGCAGACCCGGGAGCAGACCGGCGGAATACGCCGCGAAGGTCAGCTGGGTCATGGTGGCGGTCAGGTGCAGCCGGTCGTGGTAGACCAGCAGCAGCGGCGTGAATTGCTGTGCGCCCCAACCCGCGGCCGCCACCGCCGCGGCCGGTTTGATCCACTGGCGAGGGACCCGGGAGGCGCTGATGTCTGACGTCTGCATGAACATCGCTCCTTGCGTCGAGAATTGACGATTTTCGATGTCTTCTCCAGCCTCTCCGGGGCCCTCCGCCCGGACAAGTGGCTGAACTGACGTGATGCGAACGGATCCGGCCGTCTTCATCGGTCCGCCACCAGGAGGCTCTGGGTGACGAGGGCGCACGGTCCCGCGGTGTCGTACAGGGTTCCGACGGCATAGGCGGTCCCCGACGGCTCCGCGCGCGTGCGCGAACGCAGCCCGATCCACTCGCCGCGCGGCCAGCGGGCGAAGGTGACGGTGAGATCGACATTGACCACGAACAGCTCGTGCCGATCCAGTTCGAACGCCGCCGCCCAGTTGCTGTCGGCGACGACCAGCGCGCGTGTGACCGGTTCGTCGGGCACGCCCGCGAGCAACGGCACCCGCTGCCGGGCCCAGACGCAGTCCGGACCCAGCGAGTCGAACGAGGATCCGGCCGCGGGGAACCGCCACTCCATCGCCGACACGTAGCCGTCGACGTGGGCCTTGCTCATGCCGCGGAACTCCTGCGGTCCGGGCAGCGGCGGCATGGGTTGCTCGTGATCGATGCGCGGGCTGTCCGCCGGACTCTCGCGAATCGCCCACGCCCGCATGTGCATTCGGTCCTTGCCGCCGCTGGACAGCGTGCCCTCGAGGATCGCCGTGCGCGACCCCGCCTTGACCACGCGGGTGGACAGCCGCACGGGAGCGACCGGAACGGGTCCGGCCAGTTCGACCGTGACCCGCGCCAACCGCAGGCCGTGCTCCCCGGCCACCCGGTCCAGCGCCCTCGTCAGCAGCGCCGACGGCGGTCCCCCGTGCTGCGCCTGCGCGCTCCACGGGCCCGCGGTCGCCGGGGTGCTGTCGAAGGTGTCGTCGTCCCCCGCGACGGGGATGAAGAACGAGCCGGGCAGCTCGTCGATCATCGGCTCGGCCATTCGACCCAGAGCTCCTTCGGACCGCGGAAGGAGATGTTGCGCGGGAAGGTGAACTTCTGCGGGAGCAGGGTCATCCCGGGGGCGCGCCTGGTCAGCTCCTCGAGGATGACCCGGCCCTCGACCCGGGCCAGCGCCGCGCCCAGGCAGAAGTGGATGCCCTTGCCGAACGCCAGATGGGTCTTGGCGTCGGCCCGGCGGATATCGATGTCGTCGGGATTCTCGAAATGCGAGGGATCGTGATTCGCCGCGCCGAGCAACAACAGCACCGTCGCTCCCTCGGGAATATCGACACCGGCGACGGTGACCTCTCGCGTGGTCCGCCGCCGCCAGGCGATGACCGCGCTGTCGTAGCGCAACATCTCCTCCACCGCGCCGCCGATGAGCGACGGGTCGGCGCAGATCTCCTCCCACAGCGACCGGCGCGTCAGTAATCGGCGCAGCGCGCTGCCCGCGAGGCTGGTGGTCGTTTCGTGGCCCGCGAAACTGAGGCCGAACGTCACATTCGCGATCTCGTATTCGGAGATACTTTCGGGATCGTCCCGGTGCGCTGCCAGCAGATAGCTGGTGAAGTCGTCGGCGGGATTCTTCTTCCGGTATTCGACGAACCGCTGGCAGTATTCCCAGTAGTTCACCATATTGTTCGCGACCTTCGCCTGCTCCGCCTCGGACGGGGCGCCCCAGCTGAATTCGATCCGGTTGCCACACCATTCCTTGATCTGATCGGCGTCCTCTTCGGGAAAGCCGATGAGGGTGGAGACGACGAAGGCGGGCAGCGGATAGGACAGCGCGGCGACCATGTCGACCGGGCCGGGTTCGATCTTGTCGATGAGTTCGACGGTCTTCTCCCGCACCTTCGGTTCCAGGGCGGCGATCCGCCGCGCCGAGAAGCCCTTCATGTTCAGCGCCCGGATCCGGGAGTGCATCGGCGGATCGCAGTCCGACATGACCGCCGTGGTGGTGAACTTCTCCACCAGGATCTTCTTGGTCTCGGGGGCGAGATCGAAGACCGGCTGCTGCTGAATCGTGGCCGAGAAGACCGACGGGTTCTTGAAGACCGCCTCGATATCGTCGTACCGGGTCAGGACGTACATGTCCAGGCGCGGCGAATAGAAGATCGGGCCGCGCTCACGCACCGCGTTCTGATACGCGTACGGGTCGTCGAGGTAGTCCTCGGAAAGGGGATCGAAGTCCGCATCGATAGGACAGGTACGGACGTCGGGCATGATAATCATCAGTACAAAACCTTGTCGAAATCGTCATTCGGATACACAACCAGCGTGCGCCCGGGGCATACATAAGTCAATTGCAATTAATCGGACGACCACATAAAATAAATTCATGTCCCTCAGCTTGCGGAAGCTGCAGTACTTCACTCTCGCCGCCGAGAGCGGGCAGATGACCGCGGCGGCCGCGGCGCTGCACGTCTCCCAGTCCTCGATCTCCATCGGCATCTCCGAACTGGAACGCGATGTCGGCAGCCAGCTGCTGGTCCGGCACAAGTCCAAGGGCCTGACGCTGACCGCGGCCGGTCGCGAACTGCTCCCGCACGCGCGGGCGCTGCTGGCCCGCGCGGACGAATTGGTCGTCGCCGCACGGCATTTCGGCGAATCTATCGGGGGCGACTTCACCGTCGGCTGTTTCACCACGATCGCCCCCTTCGTGCTGCCCGAACTGGTCACCCAGCTGGCCACCACGACGCCCCCGATCCACCTGCACTTCCGCGAGGGCTCCCAGGACGAGCTACAGGAGGATCTGCTGACGGGCCGATTCGAACTGGCGATCCTGTACGAGACCGGCATCTTCCCCGGCGTCCGGTGCACCCAGCTGTACGCGACCCGCCCGCACGTCATCGTCCCTGGCGATCATCCCCTGGCACAGCAACATTCGATCGCCCTCGCCGACCTCGCCGACGAGACGATGATCGCCCTCGACGTCGACCCGAGCCTGGCCTACTTCACCGGCCTGCTGCGAGCGGCCGGTGTCGAACCCCGAATCCGCCACGTCACAAGGGAATTCGAGATGGTCCGCTCCCTGGTAGGCCGCGGCCTGGGCTACTCCCTACTGATCCAGAAGCCCCAGGTCGACTACTCCTACGAGGGCAGACCAGTCGCCGCGATGCCGATCTCCGACCCCGTCGACCCCCTCCCCGTCGTTCTGGCGCGCGCCGAGGAGGTTCAGCTCACGCGGCGGGCGCAGGCTGTGGCGTCGTATTGCGAGGAGGTGCTGTCGCGGACGCATCGGCTGGGGGTGGGGTTGGAGATGCCGCGGGAGTCGGATTCGAAGTGACGAATGGTGTGGGTCGCCGAAATCGTTGTGTGACAGTGTTTTTCGTGCCTCATCGCGAAACCCGTTGAGCTGTCGGCATTTACACGCGGGGCGTGGTTGCGCTCAGGCCGGGTGTGCGGCTGTCGTAGCGGCGTTGCGCGGCGCGGACGATGTCCATGTTCTCCTCCGCCCAGGTTTTCACCGCGGCGACCACGGGGAGCAGGCTGCGGCCGAGCGGGGTCAGTGAGTAGTCGACGCGTACGGGCACCTCGGGAGTGACCGCGCGGTCGACCAACCCGCCCCGTTCCAGCGAACGCAGGGTCTGCGTCAGCATCTTCTGACTCACCCCCGCGATGCGGACGCGCAGCTCGCCGTGCCGCTTCGGACCGTCGGCAAGGGCCGTGAGGACGAGGGTCACCCATTTATCGCTGATCGTCGCCAGCAGTTCGCGCGTCGGGCAGGCGGCGACGAACGCGTCGTACTCCACCTTCGCCCGCTGCCTCCGCTCCGCCGCGGTTCGCGTTGTCACTCCTCGCCTCCACCCTCCGGACCAGCGCGTACACCCCTCGGTGCGCTAGGCACTTTCCGGTTCCTACTTACCGACAGAGACCGGCCGCTCCTATCTTGACCGTGCGCGTCACCGAATACAAGGAGGAACGATGCGATCGATCGTCAATGCCCCCGGTACACCGAATCTCGTGGAATTCCAGGATGTTCCGGATCCGACCCCAGCCCGGAATCACGCCGTCGTAGCCGTCCGAGCGTTCTCGATCAACCGCGGCGAACTGGCCCTGCTGAAGGCTCGCCCGGCCGGTTGGCGCCCGGGCCAGGACATCGCCGGAGTGGTGGTCGAGGCCGCCGCCGACGGCAGCGGGCCCCCGGCCGGAACCCCGGTCGTCGGAGCGGCGGAGGAGGGTGGGTGGGCCGAGACGGTGACGGTTCGCACCGATCAGCTCGCGGCCGTGCCCGACGAGGTGAGCCTGGACATCGCGGCGACGCTGCCCATAGCGGGAATCACCGCACTGCGGACTCTGCGGCTCGCCGGGGATCTCCTGGGTCGAAGGGTGCTTGTGACCGCCGCGAGCGGGGCGGTGGGGCGTTTCCAGGTCGAACTCGCCGCCGCCCGGGGTGCCGAGGTAACCGCCGTCGCTGCACCGGAATACGCCGCGGAACTGACCGATCGGGGCGCGACGACCGTCGTCTCCTCGATCGAGGACGCCCACGGCCGGTTCCATGTGATCAGCGAATCCGTGGGCGGCAAGTCCCTGTCCACGGCGATCTCGAAGGTCGAGCCCGGCGGCCTGGTCCTCCTCATCGGCACTACCTCCGGTGAGCCGGGTGCGGTCAGCATCTACGACTTCATCGGTCACGAGGGTGCACGGATCCAATCGTTCCTCTCGTACGCCAGTGGGCCTTTCGGGGCGGACCTCGGGCTGCTCGTATCGCTTGTCGCGAAGGGGATTTTGCATCCCAGGATCGGCTATGCGGGAGACTGGGAAGATCTGCCCAACGCGTTGCGCGCTCTGGCGGAGCGGCGGGTGAAAGGTAAAGCGGTGCTGAGCATCTCGTGAGTGCCAGACCAGTTTTCGTTTGCGACGCTGGGCTTACTCGTACGATTTACGATGCTGGCGACGAATAGCCTTGGCATGGAAGGCATTCGGTCGGCGCATGAGCGAACGGACAGACACACGGAGGTTATTCATGAGGACCACAGCCGGATTCGGCGTCGTACTGGCGGCTGCCGCACTGACACTCGGCCTCGGTGGCGGCATCGCATCCGCGGATGGCGACGAGTGGGAGGGTGACCATACCGCTATCGACCCGGGGGTGTGCATCGACAATGGCGGGTCTGTGGAGGGCAGTATCTGTGTGGGGGGCAGCTACACCGGATACATCGTCCTGTAGGGGGCATGGGCTCAGCGGGCCTCTGATCCCCCCCTCTAGCGGGCATCCGCCGCTCGACCGCGATTGCGACGAGTCGTGTCCGCGCTCAAATCTCTTGCGTCCCGCAACGAGTTCAGAATACTTCAGCTTCCTCACACCCTGAGCCCATAGTCGGCAACGATGCGAGGATCTCCGCGGTGTGACCACCCGAGCATGAACATGGCCCGGGTCTGAGAGACTTCCGTCTCCCAGACCCGGGCCGCTTGTAGCGGGGACAGGATTTGAACCTGCGACCTCTGGGTTATGAGGGGAATTGAAATAGAGAACATTATTGAACATGGCATTACATAACCGCTGATAGAACCATTCCGATGCTTGAAACGTTCCCCACAAATGGGCTTCGATGGTGAGTTGTGGTCGAAATTTTCGGACACTTTCCGGACCCTCTCCCAGCCCTCAGTGCCCCGCTTCGATCCGGAGGCCGTCGGCGTGTCCGAGGGCGACACGCCGACGACTTTTCGACGCTGGCGAACTACTGGCAATCAATTGCTTTCGCGCCCGCCCGTGCGGGGAGCACTCGAGTCCGATCGAATTGGCGTCCATCGCGGCGGGCTCATCCCCGCGCGTGCGGGGAGCACATGCCCGCCATCGTGCTGCTCTCGCTCGACACGGGCTCATCCCCGCGCGTGCGGGGAGCACCGCCGAATCGACCGCGGCACGTCCCTGAAGCTGGGCTCATCCCCGCGCGTGCGGGGAGCACCAGCCGGACCAGTCGAACAGCCCGTCCCAGGCGGGCTCATCCCCGCGCGTGCGGGGAGCACGGCGAGCACGTCGCGTTGGCGCTCGGTGAGTGGGGCTCATCCCCGCGCGTGCGGGGAGCACATCTCCACATCCCAAGGGAGACAAGCGGATCGGGGCTCATCCCCGCGCGTGCGGGGAGCACGCCGTCCTGGTGTGCGCCCTGCTGATCGAGATGGGCTCATCCCCGCGCGTGCGGGGAGCACGTGATCGTGGACGGCCCCATCGTGCAGTCCGCGGGCTCATCCCCGCGCCTGCGGGGAGCGCCTCGAAAGGCCCGCCGTCCGCACCCCCGCCCTACGGCTCATCCCCGCGCGGGCGGGGAACACCGCCGAATACGGCGTACTTCTCATAGTCGATGTCCGGTTCATCCCCGCGCGTACGGGGAGCACCACGGCGACGCGGGCGGGGGTGCCGTCGGCCAGGGCTCATCCCCGCGCGTGCGGGGAGCACCAGTTCGGTCACGACCACGTACGGCCAGATCGGGGCTCATCCCCGCGCGTGCGGGGAGTACTGGGGCCGGTGCAGGTGTCGGCCGCGCCAGGCGGGGCTCATCCCCGCGCGTGCCGGGAGTACCAATCGCTGTACGCCAGGCAAAGGGACGGGCTGGGCTCATCCCCGCGCGTGCGGGGAGCACGACGGTGTGCTGCGGCCGATCGTCCAGGCGGCGGGCTCATCCCCGCGCGTGCGGGGAGCACCATTCCCCACGCTGTTCGTCGTAGCGGCGCTCGGGCTCATCCCCGCGCGTGCGGGGAGCACCGTGTGGAGTTCACGCAACAAGACCACCAGAGGGGCTCATCCCCGCGCGTGCGGGGAGCACTCTTCGCATCCCAGAGAGCTTAAATGGACACAGGGCTCATCCCCGCGCGTGCGGGGAGCACGCCGGTCAGCGCCGTCGCCTCTTGGGATTGCGGGGCTCATCCCCGTGCGTGCGGGGAGCACATGAACAGCGGTTCGGTGGTGTGGGTGAGCCAGGGCTCATCCCCGCGCGTGCGGGGAGCACGAGCGGCTGCCCGCCCGCATCAGCGGCGCGCAGGGCTCATCCCCGCGCGTGCGGGGAGCACATGATCGAAATGCCTTGGGCGACAAGGGCGGACGGCTCATCCCCGCGCGTGCGGGGAGCACCTCCGATTTGCGTGAGGCATATGCGGCTGTTTGGGCTCATCCCCGCGCGTGCGGGGAGCACTTCTTTGCCGCATTCGCGGTGCTGGCGCTGGCGGGCTCATCCCCGCGCGTGCGGGGAGCACTCGTATCGGCTCATGATCCGCGGGAACCACCTGGGCTCATCCCCGCGCGTGCGGGGAGCACGGGATCCCGATGGCACCACCCAAGAAGCGTCCGGGCTCATCCCCGCGCGTGCGGGGAGCACTACGAGGTTTTTCGTGGGGAGTTCCGGTTGTCGTGGCTCATCCCCGCGCGTGCGGGGAGCACAGGGCCAGGCCGATGAGCAGGTCCCCGATCGAGGGCTCATCCCCGCGCGTGCGGGGAGCACGAACCCCCCGCTCGCCTCTGGGGGGTCCCGGCGGGCTCATCCCCGCGCGTGCGGGGAGCACCGAGAGCGGGCTGCCCGGCCAATACCATCCGAACGGCTCATCCCCGCGCGTGCGGGGAGCACCCCACCGGGTTACGGCTCTTTCTCACCGCCCGAGGCTCATCCCCGCGCGTGCGGGGAGCACCACAAGATGACCGAGGGAACGTGGATCGACCCGGGCTCATCCCCGCGCGTGCGGGGAGCACATTATCGAGGATTCGACCAGGCCAGGGCGGTTGGGCTCATCCCCGCGCGTGCGGGGAGCACTTCCTGGTGAGGGGGTTACTTGCCGTAGCCGCGGGCTCATCCCCGCGCGTGCGGGGAGCACAGCGTGAGCAGTTCCTGGACAACATCTCCGAGGGGCTCATCCCCGCGCGTGCGGGGAGCACCAGGTCGGGGAGGAACGCGTCGCCGTCGCCTGGGGCTCATCCCCGCGCGTGCGGGGAGCACGCCCGGCGAGCGAACACGGCCCGGTCGACCTCGGGCTCATCCCCGCGCGTGCGGGGAGCACCGGCTGGCGCTGCCGCAGACCGCGCCCCGGTCGGGCTCATCCCCGCGCGTGCGGGGAGCACCCGACCTCGTCGCTGATCCCCCACAGCTGCGGGGGCTCATCCCCGCGCGTGCGGGGAGCACCCCGCATCTGCACGACGGGCATTGGACCGACGAGGCTCATCCCCGCGCGTGCGGGGAGCACTTTTGATGAAGTAGGCACGCCGAACCATATTGGGGCTCATCCCCGCGCGTGCGGGGAGCACGACAGCAGGGCCCCGATTGCGCCGGTTGGGTCGGGCTCATCCCCGCGCGTGCGGGGAGCACTTCGGGGCGCACACCGCCGACGACGAACCGCCGGGCTCATCCCCGCGCGTGCGGGGAGCACTGGCGCAGCGCACCGACACCCAGGGGTCAGTGGGGCTCATCCCCGCGCGTGCGGGGAGCACGGGGAATCGCCCGGCCGGTGGCTGGGGTCGGGGGGCTCATCCCCGCGCGTGCGGGGAGCACTCGGCCGCGGTGGACTGCTCGGCTGCCGTTCCGGGCTCATCCCCGCGCGTGCGGGGAGCACACTTAATGACCTGCGGCGATGCAGCGCCATTGCAAGAATCTCATTCACTTTCCTTCGAGCGTCCGGATAGTCGGTGTGTCGAGAACCTCGGCGTGTCGAGTTGGATCGCTGGCGGGTGGCGGGAACGCGGGGTTGGATTCGGTTTGGTTATCGGGTGTCGTGGTGGTGGTCTTGCGTGCGGCGGCGACGGCTTTGGCGGCGGTGAGCAGCGTGCGGCCGTGCTCTTGATCTTGGTCGTCGAACAGGGTGTGGAGAAGATGCGGGGTGGGGTCGGGGTCGGGGAGGCGGTAGAGGAGGTAGGCGAGCCAGGCGATGTGTCCGTGGTGGATCCACGTGTGTTCGGGTTGGTCGGCGTGCGGTGCGATTCGTCGTTCGGCGCGGCGGAGAGCGGTCGGGTCGAGGACCTGCAGTAGGGCTGTGTCGTCGTGGATGAGGCTGTTGATCGCGAGGTTGCGTGCGGAGTTGGGTATTGCGGGTTCGTGTTGGCGGATCAGCGTGTCCAGGGCGCCGATCGTCTCGATTTCGCCCGCGCACCAGGCCGTGTAGACCCGGCGCAACAGGGCGTCGCGGCGCTGATGGGTGGTGAGGATCGGCAGCTGGGTGGCCGCGTTCGGAGTGGTGGGTTCGGCCCCCGATTCCCTCGGACCTAGGAGGGCTGACGGCGTGTCTGATGGGTCGGGGTGGGTCGGGGCTGGGCGGGTGCGCAGGCGGATGTAGGTGACGGGGGGTTTGTCCGCGCTGGGGCGACGCTGGCTGATTTCGGCGATGTCGAGGGCTTGTACGAGGGGTTTCAGTTTGGGGTAGCCGTAGGTACGGGTGTCGAAGTCGGGTTTTGTTTTCGACAGATACAGCCCGACCGCGCCCAGATGCGCCCATCCGTCCTCGTCCGAGGACGCGTCCACCGCCTCGGTGATCAGCGCGACGACGCTGGGATCGGCGGCGGGTGCGGGGGTTCGGACGCGGCTGGCGCCGAATTGTCCAGGCGGAGCGAGGTTTTCGGCGTAGACGAATCGGTCGCAGGCGGAGACGAAGGCGCGCGGTGTTTTCCGTTCTCCGATCCCGAGTACGGTGAGTCCGGATTCGCGTAACCGCGCGGCGAGGCGCGTGAAGTCGGAGTCGCTGCTGACCAGGCAGAAGCCGTCGAATCGGCCCGAGTACAGCAGGTCCATCGCGTCGATGATCAGCGCGGCGTCGGTGGCGTTGCGGCCGGTGGTCCAACGGAACTGCTGCACCGGCTGGATCGAGAGGTTCAACAGTCGCGATTTCCAGCCGGTCAGGTTCGTACTGGTCCAGTCTCCATAGGCTCGCTTCACATGAGCGGTTCCCAGTTTCGCCACCTCCGCCAACAACGCCTCGGCGATCGTCGGTGAGGCGTTGTCAGCGTCGATCAGCACGGCCCACCGCAGCGACGTCTCGCTCGCCATATCGCTCCTCCCCGCGCCACAACCCGCCTGACACCATTGTCACGACCGCACGCCGGACCACGCGGGACAACGGCGGGGATCGGATGAATACCGGAACATCTATGTCGGGTCGCGCCCCTAGTTCTGCAACGCCCGTCGGCAACTCTCGGCCAGAGGGCAGCGCGAACACGCTGCCCTCTGGCAGGGAGTCGTCGTGTCGCCGACCGTTGCGGCCGTCGTGGGTCCTAGAAGTTGGTGATCACCTCTCCCCCTGCGGGATCGTGGGCCAGCGCGATCAGCCCGCCAGCGCGCTGGCGAGTTGCCCCGAGGCGGCGTACCCGGTGGCTGTGCACATCGACGTAGCGAGGCGATTGGGTGATGCTCTCGAACGTACGCGGCGCATCCCCGCGCGTGCGGGGAGCACCAGCGGTGCCGGATCGCGCGCGAGCACGCCCGGGGCTCATCTCCGCGCGTGCGGGGAGCACTTGGTGGCGCGCTTGAGCGCGTCCTCATACACCGGCTCATCCCCGCGCGTGCGGGGAGCACTTGCCCGGCATCCTGAATTGGCTGTTGGACGGGAACTCATCCCCGCGCCAGCGGGGAGCACGTCTTGGGAGTGCTGCTGACAGCGGTCACCGCGGGCTCATCCCGGCGCGTGCGGGGAGCACGGCCGCCTTGAGGTGCTTACGGTACGGGCATCAGGGCTCATCCCCGCGCGTGCGGGGAGCACAACTACGGCCTTCGCGCCCACTGGCCGCAG
Organism: Nocardia sp. NPDC004068; assembly: GCF_042874315.1. NCBI lineage: Bacteria > Bacillati > Actinomycetota > Actinomycetes > Mycobacteriales > Nocardiaceae > Nocardia > Nocardia sp. NPDC004068. Next base: position 33,987 of record NZ_JBIAMW010000023.1, on the reverse strand, counting down.
CCGGGCTCATCCCCGCGCGTGCGGGGAGCACCCGGAGAGCTGGGCGCGCAGGCCCGTGGGGACGGGCTCATCCCCGCGCGTGCGGGGAGCACCCTTCGGAGCACTTCGAATTTACGTTCTTGCGGGGCTCATCCCCGCGCGTGCGGGGAGCACGAAGGCGAGACCCGGCACACGCCCGACGAGAAGGGCTCATCCCCGCGCGTGCGGGGAGCACCCTCCACGCAATCCGCGTGTTCGGGGTGTCGACGGCTCATCCCCGCGCGTGCGGGGAGCACCCGTTTTCCAGCGTCACGATTCGGGTTTCGTGGGGCACATCCCCGCGCGTGCGGGGAGCACCAGGTTGGTGAAGTTCTTGTACCGGCTGGGAAGGGCTCATCCCCGCGCGTGCGGGGAGCACCTGCTGACCTCGGATGCGTTCCGCGAGCTGGTGGGCTCATCCCCGCGCGTGCGGGGAGCACGTGGCACAACCCGTATTGGCTGTGGGCCAGCCGGGCTCATCCCCGCGCGTGCGGGGAGCACGATCCGATTTCGTTGCCACGGTATCTCTTTCAGGGCTCATCCCCGCGCGTGCGGGGAGCACGGCGCCCTGATCCTCATCGTCGGCGTCGTGTTGGGCTCATCCCCGCGCGTGCGGGGAGCACGCGCCGATCCGAGCGGCCCGACCGTGGATCCGGGGCTCATCCCCGCGCGTGCGGGGAGCACCGAGTACCAGGTCACCACCCGCCGTAAGGTCGCGGGCTCATCCCCGCGCGTGCGGGGAGCACCACGCCCTGGCCGCCCGCACCCTGATCGAACAGGGCTCATCCCCGCGCGTGCGGGGAGCACCTTCAGGAAATCCAGATCGGCGTCCGCTTTCAGGGCTCATCCCCGCGCGTGCGGGGAGCACCGCCTATCCGAAGGTGTGGCCTTCGGATCTTTGGGCTCATCCCCGCGCGTGCGGGGAGCACTTGCCCCCCTTGAGATCCTTAGCGCCGGGCACCGGCTCATCCCCGCGCGTGCGGGGAGCACCCGTTCTGGCGCTGCGTCACGGCCGCGCGGCTGGGCTCATCCCCGCGCGTGCGGGGAGCACACCCGCATTCCCCCGGTTCCTTCGGATCACCCGGGCTCATCCCCGCGCGTGCGGGGAGCACGTCCGCCGCCGCGCGGCCGCGGCACGCGAACAGGGCTCATCCCCGCGCGTGCGGGGAGCACACTCCTCCATCTCCGGCGCGGTCTTCGCCGGGGGGCTCATCCCCGCGCGTGCGGGGAGCACCAGCGCTGGTACTGCAACAATCCGTACTGCGGGGACTCATCCCCGCGCGTGCGGGGAGCACACGTAACTGGCGAACCACCAACCCGGCAGGCAGGGCTCATCCCCGCGCGTGCGGGGAGCACTGTTGCTATTTCTTGCCGGATCCGCTGTTGGCGGGCTCATCCCCGCGCGTGCGGGGAGCACTTCGCGACCTCGTCCGGCGCGATCGTCCAGCCGGGCTCATCCCCGCGCGTGCGGGGAGCACAGCGCTTTAGGTCCGTCGCTTACGACGACGGAGGGCTCATCCCCGCGCGTGCGGGGAGCACGGCGGCCCGGCGGCGGGGCTCGGGTTGGCGGCGGGCTCATCCCCGCGCGTGCGGGGAGCACTCATGCCCCGATTCTTGCGCCGTCGCACCGAGGGGCTCATCCCCGCGCGTGCGGGGAGCACGATTTCCCGGATCAGGTGGTGCTGTTGGGCCAGTGGCTCATCCCCGCGCGTGCGGGGAGCACGCGATCGGATCACGCGCCAGCGACGAGGTGACGGGCTCATCCCCGCGCGTGCGGGGAGCACGGCCGCGCAGATGCTCTACGGCTCGTATGAGGAGGCTCATCCCCGCGCGTGCGGGGAGCACCGGGCTCGGTCGAGCTTGGGGCCGCGGGTGTTGGGCTCATCCCCGCGCGTGCGGGGAGCACGAATACGCCCGGTTCGAACGGCTCGTGCGCGAGGGCTCATCCCCGCGCGTGCGGGGAGCACATGGCCGGCCCGACCCAGCCGGGGCCGCCCATGGGCTCATCCCCGCGCGTGCGGGGAGCACCGCAATTCGAACGTCTCCAAGTCGAGGGTGCCGGGCTCATCCCCGCGCGTGCGGGGAGCACGTGAGGGACTTGTCCGCAACCACCGCTGGGGCGGGCTCATCCCCGCGCGTGCGGGGAGCACGCCCGCGAGTTGCTCGGTGGCGTGAAAGTGCTGGGCTCATCCCCGCGCGTGCGGGGAGCACAGTCACTGGTGACCCCCTCGGTAGTCGAATACGGGCTCATCCCCGCGCGTGCGGCGAGCACAGCGCCGTGTCCTGGTACGCGAGCCGCGCATCCGGCTCATCCCCGCGCGTGCGGGGAGCACGCGGCGTCGCGCGCCTCACGGGCGGCCTTGGTGGGCTCATCCCCGCGCGTGCGGGGAGCACGGCGGAGGCGCAGCAGTGACGCCGACGTCGTCGGGCTCATCCCCGCGCGTGCGGGGAGCACGCCCAGGTCGCAGACCAGCCCGCCCTCGTAGAGGGCTCATCCCCGCGCGTGCGGGGAGCACGAAATGTCCGAATTGAGGACGGGTATTCGACGGGGGCTCATCCCCGCGCGTGCGGGGAGCACGGCGCCGTGGTCGGTGGCCCTGCGGGGCGAGTGGGCTCATCCCCGCGCGTGCGGGGAGCACCTCGTCGGGCTCGCTCTGCTGTGCAGCGTCGCGGGCTCATCCCCGCGCGTGCGGGGAGCACGATGCGGCAAACGGTCGGGCGGCGGGGATTCAGGGCTCATCCCCGCGCGTGCGGGGAGCACGGATGGCAGTACAGGCAGCGCAGATTGCACTCGGGCTCATCCCCGCGCGTGCGGGGAGCACATCGGGTCGGTGGCGCAGTCGTATCGGGTGTTGGGCTCATCCCCGCGCGTGCGGGGAGCACTAGTCGGTGTCGGTGTAGCGCGGTCGGCCCCCGGGCTCATCCCCGCGCGTGCGGGGAGCACGTTTTCTTCCGAGACCTTCTGGAATACACCAGGGGCTCATCCCCGCGCGTGCGGGGAGCACTCGCTGTTAGTGGAGGTCTGCAAGTTCTCCCCGGGCTCATCCCCGCGCGTGCGGGGAGCACGGCGCGCTGCGCACCTCGGCCGAGGTGCGCAGGTTGGCTCATCCCCGCGCGTGCGGGGAGCACGAATACGCCCGTTTCGAGCGGCTGGTGAGCCAGGGCTCATCCCCGCGCGTGCGGGGAGCACTCGAGTAGGAAACCGGACTTAGCGCTGGGCGAGGGCTCATCCCCGCGCGTGCGGGGAGCACCAGAGCGCGCAGCCGGTCCGGGCCCAGTCGGTGGGCTCATCCCCGCGCGTGCGGGGAGCACATGTCTTTGACCTGCGGTGATCATTTGGCGACGGGCTCATCCCCGCGCGTGCGGGGAGCACACTTCTTGACCTGCGACGTTGCAGCGCCATACGAAGAATTTCATTCACTTTCATCCGCCTGACCTGATCATCGGCGTGTCCAGAATCTCGGCGTGTCGATACAAGACGCCAACCTGGGAAACCGACGGCTGCGATTCTGCGACGATGACCTATTCCTCACCGTCGGGATGCTCCCCTGCCGACCGCTGGCCCCGGTTCGCTCTCCGGGCCCCTTTGCGATACCTACTGGCTTTGCTCCACCCCGCACGCGGCCCGGTCGGTGTAACCGCACCGGTATGCGGCCGCCGCATGAGATGAATGCCATCGATATCGACCGGCTCCCATTCATGGCGGTGCACCCGAAACGCGAGACGTTGTTCGGAGCGGGTCGAGTAGATCATGATCGCGCGCCCGTCCTTGGACAGTTCCACCACCCGTTGCCACGCCAGCTCACGAACCCGGGCGGGCAGTACGCCGACGAACACTCCGGGGCTGATCTCGAGCAGCCAGCGGGTCAGGTGCCCGCGGAGGCCTGCCGGGCAGGCGCTGAGCACGAGGACTACCACGGCACTTCGTCGTCGTCGGTGTAGGAGATGCCGCCCGCGACAGTGCCTTTGCGGTCCCACAGTTCGACGACGTCGGTGTCCCACTGCTCGACGGCGTCGGGTTGGTCGGGCAGCAGCAGGGCGTGGATGTCTTTGCAGCAGCGTTCGAGCAGGTTCCCGGCGTGGACGGCGTCGCGGACCGCGCGGCGGGTCGCGGCCGGAATGTCTTCTGCGCCTTCGGATACCACGTCGAACGCGACCGGGATGGCGTAGTCGGCCTTGTACAGGTCGGCGAGGTCGAAGACGAAGGAGCGGTCGTGGCCGGTGTGGACGAAGCCGAGGCCGGGTGAGCAGCCCAGGGCGACGATCACCGCGTGCACGATGCCGTACAGGCAGGTGGTCGCCGCGGACAGGGCCTGGTTCACCGGGTCGCCTCCGGCGAAATCGTTCGGGTCGTAGTCGCGACGGGTCCATTCGACGCCGGTGCGGGCGGCGTGTTCGCGGTAGAGCCGACGAACCCGTGCGCCTTCGCGGCCGCGGAGTTGTTGCATGCTCAGCGCGGACACGTCCTCGCCGGGGAACCGCATCTCGTACATCGCCCGCGCCACCGCCAGGCGCAGGGTCTGGTTCGATACGGCAGCGGCTTGCGCTTCCAACAGGCGGGAACTGCGAGCCAGTGAGCGGCCGTGGGCGTAGTAGCGCACTCCGCGTTCACCGACCCACACCGCGGTCGATCCGCTTTCGGCGAGCAGCATCATCGCTTGATGGGTGACGCGGGTGCCGGGCCCGAGCAACAGCGCGCCGAGGGTAGCGGCGGGGATGTGAACCACGCCGCGTTCGTCGGTAGCGGTGATGGCGTTGGCGTCGCGGTGCACGGTGGCGCGTTCGAGGTAGATGAACGACATCCGGTCCTGGGCGCGGACGAGTTCGCCGATGCGCACCGGCCGGATGCCGGGGATCTCCTTCATCGGGCGGGCGCCAGGGTCAGCAGGCCGCAGCCGTAGCCTTTGGCCCGGCCGATTCCATTCACCAGCGCGGTGCGCAGTTCGGCGGGGTCGGTGACGGTGAGGATGCCCTCGAAGGTGACGATCGACAAGGCCACCGTGGCGGATCCGCGCCGGAATTTCAGTCCGCGGCGGTCGATGATGCGCACGTCCGGTTCGCGATCGTGCTCGGGCCCGCATTCAGGGACGGTGAAACCGTGCTGGGCTGCCTTCCGGTGCAGCCACCCGAGTTGGTCAGTGGCGTTGAGGCCCAAGCGTTTTCCGCGAGTGTTCTCGGTGACGCCGCGCGGGTTGGGGGTGGAGCGGACGGGGTTGGCCGTGAGCCGGAAGTGCCAGCGTTGTCCCGCGGTGAGGGTGTCGAGCAGGTCACTGTATTTGCGGGTGGCCCACGCGGTGGTGGTCGGCCATCCGCATTGTTCGACGATGTGGGTGAAGTCCGGTTCGGAAGGGCTGACGACGTAGAGGTGGATCGCGTGCCCGGTCTGATCGACCCGCCATAGCACCCTGCCTTCGCCCGGTGGACGTTCGTGGGCGCTGGGCGGGAAGGACTTTTCCACGGCGCCGTGGATGACGTGTGGGGAGGACAGGAATTTGCTGGTGCCGCGGCGGGCGGGGTTGAGCGGTAGCTGCGACAGATACATCATGAGCCTCCGAAGACGGCCATCGGAGAGTGCCCGGGGGCCGGGTCCGGGTTGTCGATCTGGGTGTGCTCGGCTCGGACTTCGCGCCATCCGTATTCGCGGCGAACCGGGTCGAAACTCACCGGCACGTCCCGCACACGTTCGGGCAGCGGGTCGGGTGCCTCCCCGGGCAGCCGGTCCCGATAGATCGGGAGGCGCACGATGGCAGGCTGGCGCCTGCGATACCACGAAGACGCTTGCCACTCAGCGGTTTTCAACGCCTCAGGAAGGGTGGCGTCGAGAATGTCGCCGAGCACCAAAGATTCGGTTACCGGGCATGATCGCCGTCCGAGGTACAGGGGGTACCGCGGGTGACGCAAGGCATCACGGATACCGCGCAGCAGTTCGGGGTCGCCTTGCACCGCGGCGACGAACACGGCGTCGGCGAGGTAATACCGTTGCGAGAGAGGGTATCTGGTGCGGTCGTCGAGGCTGGTCGCGGTTTGGAAGTCGCGGACCAGGGTGCCCTGTTGGTCGACGCGGACGCCGAAGGCCAGGTCGGTGAGTTCTTCCTCGATCGGGTCGGTGCGGCGGTGGCCGCGGGCGGCGGCGATCAGTCCCAGCACTCCGCTCTTGGATGGGTATTGCTGGGTTTCGCGGCGCGCGAATCTGCTTGCCACGCCCCAGGATTGGAGTGGGGCGGCGAGTTTGAGCAGCAGGACGCTCATGATGTCTCGCCGAGTGCGGCCGCGACGCGATCGGTGACGTGTCCGACCACGGTGGTGAACGGTGCCGGGGCGGCGAGTGTGGCCAGGGCATCGGCGCCGTCCCCGGCGGCGACGACGAACAGTTCGGTGCTGCCGTCGCCGAAGGCGTCCTCGATCGCGCGGTACCGGTCGGCGAGGGCCTTGGCGGCGGCGGCCGCGCGGGCGGTGCCCGCGGCGTTGACCGGTTCTTCGAACGCGGTCACCAGGTTGACCGGCTGGTCGGTGCGCAGGCTGATCACGACCGCGTCGGGCAGGGTGCGGTTGGCGAAGGTGTTCTGTTTGCCGGTGGGCATGCTGCGGGTGAACGCTTCCAGGAACGCCGCCACCGCGCGGACGGTCGCGGTGTCGTCACCGAGGTTGTCGCGCAGGCCCGCGACGTTGATGGTGGCGTAGCGGTAGAGGGTGGAGGAGTTGAATTCGACGATGCCGATCATCCCGGCGCCGGAGTTGTCGTCGGGGGCGCGGTCGTCGACGGCGGTGAAGTAGTCGAATTCGGTGTCGACCGCGTGCACGCTGATCGCGTGGGCGACCTGGGCGGCGGCGTCGACGTTCAGGTCGGCGGCGTCGGCGACCATGCGCCCGAACAGGGCGACGTCCACGCTGTTGGTGGAGTTCGCCGCCGCGCGGGCATCGGCTTTCGCGATCGGCGTGCCCGCGGTCGCGGCGTCGATAGCGAGTCGGGCGAGTCGGTCGATCTGGGTGGCGCTGAGGAACAGCAAGTACTTCGACTGCTCGAGCTCGTCGACCGGTTGGTCCGCGGCCTTGGCGTCCTCGCCCTTCTTGGCGCGGCGCGGCTTTTCCAGTTCGATCCCCGCAGCCTTCAGCACCGCGACCGCCGAGGCGTGCGCGTCGGGGGTTTCGGGGGCGAGATCGCTGATCCGTTCGGCGAGCAGTTCGACCACGCGCTTGGTGCGTACCCCGAGGGTCGCGGGGTCGAACAGGTCGCGAAACATCTTGCGGGTGGCGCGTTTCCACGCCTGGCTGGATACGCGGGCGCGGGAAACTCCGCCGTAGACAGCGGTTTTGGGGCTTCCGGTGTCGTCGCGGTTGATGTTGCTCGGTGGCACGGTCTGCAAGATGTGCACATCGACGAACAAGCGGGTCACAGGTCGGCTCCTGTCGTGGTGGTTGCGTCTGGGGCAGTGGGGTTTTCGGGGGATTTGCTGTCACCGGCGGAGTTGTAGTAGTCGCGTCCCCACTGCAGCAGCACGGCGCGCGCGGAGACCGGGTGGTCGAGTCGGCGCAGGTCGCGCGCCAATCGTCCGTAGTCCAAGGGGATCCGGTGATCGCGGAGCAGGCCGATCAGGGCGCGCAGGTGCACGGTGCGGCCCGCGCGGGTGCTGGCGGTGCCGAGGGCGTGGAATCGCGCGCGGACCGCGTCGGTCGATCCGGCGCGTTCGCCGAGGTGGCGCACGGCCGCTCCGAAGCGACGGCCCTGGCGGTGAAGGGGTTCGTCACGGGAACGCTGGTGCCAGGAATACAGCGTGAGCGCGTCGTGCGCGGCCTGCTCCCAGGCTGTCGCGGCGCCGTCACGCTCGCGCCGCGTGTACCCGCTCTCGTCTTTGAGGATCTCGGGCATCTTCTCCAAGAGCATGGCCCAGATCTCCGGGCGGCTGCCCGCAGGGAGCCCGGAGCCGCGGCGCAGCTTGGCCACGGTGGCGACCGCGTCGGGATGCTTTGCGAGATAACCGGTTTGGAGGGCTGCGACGCGTGCTCCGACGAATTGTTCGAGGGCTTCGTCGCGGGCTCGATAGAACGTGGCATCGCGGCGTGGGTAGGTGGGTGTGGTCACGCGGGAGTGCCTCCTTGTGGGGGATTGCGCGGATGGGCTGCGGCCAGGACCTCACGCAGACGCGCCTGGAACCAGATCGCGGCTCGGCCGGAATCGAGGTACTTGTTGTTCACTTCCCGGCCCACCCACGCCGCGGGACCAGCGGCGTCGACAAGATCAGCGCCCAGGCGTTCGACGATCGCCCGCACCGTGGTGTGCCATTCGGAAGTTTCTGCGCTGTAACCCTTTTCGTGCGGCGTCAGATCCGCGAGCCAGCGACGGTACGGCACGTCGAGGGCGAAGTATCCCCGTTCCCGCGCCCGGCTGCGCGCGCCGTCCGGTTCACCGCCCGCGGCCAGGGCGAGGTTTCCGGCGAGCCCGGCCAGCGCGGTGACGGCGTCCTCGGCGGTACGCACGGCATTGAGCGCGCAGACCCGCAACTGCGGATCCGACGCCAGCATCGCCGCCTGGAAACCGACGGTGTCGTCGACGATTTCACCGACGACCGACTGGTTGCTGATGTAATCCATCCCGATGGCGTGCAACCGCAGGGGATGCGTGGGGTCCAGGACGTCCGCGTCGATCAGCGATCGCGCCCATTCGACCACGCCCGGCGCGATCGCGCGGCCCTCCTTCGGGGCGGGGTTGGCGATCTCGCCGAGCAGCGATGCCAGGCCCCGCCACAGCGACCGGTCCGGGTGGTGCGTGGTGGGATAGTGCCGCGGTGTCCCCGCCTTCTTGGACTGAGCCTCGCTGTAGCGCCACCCGGTCATCGGTTCGATCAGATGCTGGTTGAACGGCTCCAACGCGTCCCCGTTGCACAACACCACGCCCGTGACATGAGAGTTGTTGCGCACCAGCCTGATTCGGCGACTCTGCCACGTGCACAGATCCGCCGGTCCCAAGGGCCGCGTCAGAATCTCTCCCGTGTCCGGGCACCGGACCGTCAGTCGCTGTTCCGGTCCGTCGGGCTCGCGTTCCCACACCGGCCGGTCGCTCTCGGGGAATTGTTCGCCGTTCTCGTTGAGCAGGACCAGGTTGAGCAGCAGGGTTTCTCGCAGGGTTTCCCCTTCCAGGAACACCCCGCCGAGCGCCCCGGCCCATCCCACGCCGATCGGGTAGCCCTTGCCGTTCTTCACCCGGCCGTCACCGACCGCGCCGGTCTTGATGCCCGAGGAATCGAACGCGTGCGCGTGCACCAGCCACCGCGCTGCCTCGGCGAAGTCGATGCGGTCGACCTCCGCCCCGGCTCGGGTGGTGAAGTACTTCTCCCCGTTCGGCACATCGGCGATCAGCTTGTCCAGTGAACTCACCGCGTCCCTCGACGACCGCAGCTCGGCGACCTGCATGAACGGCACTTGTGAGTCGAACAGCCGGAAACGATCGGCGTGCTGCTTCAGGTACGAGTCGACCATCCCCCGCAGCCGCTCGCCCGAGTCGTCCGACCACAGCTCCTCCCAGACCTCCACGGCCTTTCCTGGCTGGTCTCGAACCGCGCGACGGGCGATGGCCAGCAGCACGCGCAGAATCGCGAACGACTGTGTCGGCAATTCCCCGGTCAACGCACCCAACACAGACGCCTGTGCGAAGGTCTCCCGCAGCGACAGCTCCTGTGCACGTCCCTCTCGATCGATGACCCAGATCCAGGGCTGCTCGATGAGATCGAAATCCGTGTCAGCACAGGTCATTTCGATTCTCCGCTCCGGTGCACGAGCAATCCCAGAGTGTCGTCGTAACGAAGCCGGTATCCGGCGAGTTCCGTCGACAGGTTCTCGTCCAGTTCCAGCACCAATTCCCCCGCCAGCCAATGCGACTGCTGCCAGCCGGGGTACCAGGTGTCCTCCAGCGCCGTGATCACCCGACCCATCCCGCCGTAGCGAGTCAAGGTGGCGGGCAGCCGAATCGTGCACGCCGCCACCGCCTTTGCCAGCTCCGGCTCCGGCGGCCCCTCGGTCGGGATCCCACGATCTGCGTAGTCCTTCACGACGTCAAGGACGCGCACTTCGGAACCCTTGCGCCGCACCACGATCGCTTCGATGCTGTCCTCGGCATCGCGGACCTGGGCTTGGCCGCCGACACGATCATCGTCGTCGGGCAGGTCAGTGGTCACCCATCCATGCAAGGTCGGCATCTCGCTGTGCGGACTGCGCACCAGATACGCGCCCGCGCGGTGACGCTGCTCCGCGCGAAACGCCTCCCACTGCGCGTCCGCCTCCGCCAGCGACACCTCCCAGCCCGAGGGCGGCGAAAACGGTTCGGCGTAAGCGGTTTCCACCAACTCCGGCACATCCTCCGGAATCCGCAACTCAGCCCGCTGATCGAGGACCGCGGCCGCGCGCAGCAGCCGCGCCTTCTGATACACCGCGACCGACCCCCGGTCCGGGTTCGGCGGCAGCTGCGACCAATCCGCCCCTCGCACCAGACACCGCGGTTGCGCCACCCGGTGTGGCCGGTCGGCCCGCTGATGCCGATGCAACCGTCCGATCCGCTGCAACATCAGATCGATCGGCGCCAAATCGGTGATCAGCAGATCCACGTCGATATCCAGCGACTGCTCGATCACCTGCGTACCGACCAACACGAACCGGCCGGGCCGAACGCTTCCCGCCGAGGTCGGCGGTCCCAACAACCGCCGCAGGTCATCCTCCAACTCGGTGCGGTGCGTGGCCACGAACCGCGAATGCACCAGCAGCAACTCGTCCCGGTTCACCACACCGCTCGTGCGCAGCGCCTCGAACATCTCCTGGGCGCACCCGACCGTATTACAGACGATCCCCACCACACCACCGTCGGCCAACGCCGCTTTCACCGCCGAAACGACAACGGCCACATCATCATCCAGGCGCTCGATACTCACCGCGACGCTCTCTCGACCCGAGGACGCGATCTCCGGCATCGCCTCCGGCGCAGGCCACACCGTCAACCGCGGATAACCGGTCGCCGTGTCGATGGGTTCTGTCTCCGTCGCGCCCGATCGCCCGCGCCGGTAGGCAGCGAGCAGCGATCGGCGCTGCGCTGAGGGCAGAGTTGCCGACAACAGGATGACCGGAACACCGTAAGCGCCAAGCCATTCCAAGCACCGACACAAATACGTCGACATGTAGCTATCGGCCGCGTGAACCTCGTCGACGATCACCACCTTGTTCGCCAACCCCAGATGACGAAGCATCAAATGCCGCGTCTTCAACGCCCCCCGCAACACCTGATCAATCGTTCCCACAACGACATTCGCCAACGGCCCCTTCTTCCCCACGAACCACGAATGCGCGATCACCCCACTGTCATCACAATCGATGCCGATCGAGGCGAACCCGGCACGCTTCAACTCAGCGAACTCCGGATTCAACGCCGCCTTACCGTGCGCGAGGAACATGCTCCCCACCTCCCCCGGCAACCGACCCACCCACCGACGCACCCGCCCGAACATCGCATCCGAGGTCGCCATCGTCGGCAACGCCACGAACACCCCACCCAACCCGAACCGGAACGCCAGAATCTCCGCGGCCAACAACGCCGCCTCGGTCTTCCCCTCCCCCATCGCCGCCTCCACCACCATCACCCCCGGCTCCGGCACCTCCCACGCCGCCGCCACACACCCCGCCTGCAACGGCCGCATCCGGGCTTCTCCAGGAAGATCGAACCGCGACCGGAACAACCCCTCCCCATCCCCACCGTCAGCAGAGCGATCCAGCACCGGCACCCAGGCCGACGGCAAACCAAGCGCCTCCCACGCCTCCACCGCCTCCGTCGATGACGTTCGATTTTGGTTGAGCGGGAACAGATCCTGATTGCTGGCCACCCAATCCGCCACAATCACCGCCGCGGTCAGCAACGCCTGAACCGGCACCGACAACGGCACCTCCCGCCACGCCTCCAACCGCTCCTGCGCCCCCGACACACACGTGAAATGCGTCAACAACTCATCCCGGCACCGCTTCCACTCCCCCGCCCCCAACAGATCGGCCTGAAAACGCGCCTGCCCCACATCCCCCCGGCTCGACGGCTTCCCGTGATGACCATCCACCACCACCGCATACGTCAGAGCTACCGACTTCTTCCACCCCTGCTCGCACAGAAACCGTTGCAGCTCAACACCACTCGCCAGGCCGTGCGGCAACGCCCTCCGGTTCGCCAACGCACCCCCCATCCGCAAACCCTTGTCGTGCATCGCCTCCGCCAACACCGGAACCTGACACGCGAACGCCGGAGTCAACTTCCCCACGTCATGAACCGCCGCCAACCACACGAACAACACCCGCCCATCGGCCACCCCACCCGGCAACCCCACCGACATCGCCTCCCGCGTCCGCCGCGGCAACCACCGATCCCACACCAACCCCGCCACCGCCATCGCATCCGCACAATGCCGCACCAACGACAAACGACCTCCATCACGATCACTCTTCGCCCACGCAGACCACGTCGCCTCGGACAACTTCACCGACACCCCCGGGACCCACCCTTCACGCAGAGACTGAGAATGAGCGGGAGCCTACAACGCCCCACCGACAAACACAGCCACAATCACTCCGACAACCGTCCAGCGAAACCTATTGGGCTGCAACATAATAAACCAACCGGTACTTGGCGAAAGACCGCAACGCCGCTCAGGGGTGGTTGCTGCACGTGCAAAGAGCATGGTGTTCCGAATTCCACCCTCCACGATTGGCACAGGGCTCGTCCCCGCGCGTGCGGGGAGCAGGCCACCCCCCTTTTCGCCCGCACGCTCGCCCCGTCGACCACCGCCCGCGACCAGTCGACCACACCCGCCGCACCCAGCTCATCCAGGACCGCCCGATGCAACCGACGCCACACCCCCGCCTCGGTCCACACCGTGAACCGCCGATGCGCCGTCGGCACCGTCACCCCGAACGACGGCGGCAGCATCCGCCACGCACAACCGCTGGTCAACACGTACACCACCGCCGTGAACACGGCCCGCTGATCCACCGGCGACACCCCACCCCCCTGCGGACGCACCCGGAACTCCGGCAACAACGGCTCCACCAACTCCCACAACTCATCCGGCACCAACCGCAACGACAACGCATCAACCACGACTGATCATGATGCAACACAACCCATCTCAACGCACAGAAAACGAATCACATCCATGTGAGACACGGTCTTAGCAATCCGCCAAGCGCTTCATGTAGGACCGGTCCGTGCCTTGGGGCCGGTTGGGCGGGCGCACTCTACACCGGCGGCGCCCTAACCGAATTCGACAACCCCGAAAACAACCTGGGTACCGGTGCGCCGCCGGTGTGGATCGAGTGCGCCCACCGGCCCCAGGGCTCGGAACCGTCGATACGGGTCGGTGAGCACGCTGTTCGGCAAGCGTGTGCTGCGCCTGTACCTCCTCTTCGATGAGGTAGTCGCCAATACGCGCGTCGGACTCCAATTACGCACTCACCGAAGGGGTTTCGCATGTTCGATTGGACACTTCCCGATGATCCGGGCGAACTTCTCGCCGCCATCCCCGCGTTGCTCGGGTTCTATCCCACCGACTCGCTCGTCCTGGTCATGCTCAAACCATCCGACGATCCCAGCCGACTCCAGGTCGGCGCCGTCGCCCGCCACGATCTCCCCGTTCCCGGGAACCCGTTGCGGGACCTCGCTCGCCAAGCGACCGCGGTGTGCGCGACTCAAGGTGCCGTAGGCGTTCTGCTTGTCCTCATCGACAGCGAAACACACTCGGCGCCTGAGCTTTCCGACGTGCATCGGAGCGTCGCCGAGACGTTCGAACAGAGTTTCACCGCCGAGAACATCGCGATGCCGCGAGCATGGGCCACGTCCTCGATCGCGCCGAAGTCACCGTGGTGGAACATCTTCGACCCGAGCAAGACGGGAATTATCCCCGATCCCGACGCGTCGGCTATTGCGGTCGCCCACGTCGTGAAAGGCCGGCCGATCTTCCACTCCCGAACCGAACTCACCCGGATGATCCACCCCGATCGCGAGACCGCCGACCAAGTCCGAGAGCTGATCGACACGAATCCCACTCTGCCGCTGAGGGACCCGGACTCCGAGGCGGCAGAAGCCGAGCTGGATGAACAGCGCTCGACGATGCTTCGGCTCCTCATCGACCATGTCGACAGGCTGGATCTGGACACCCCACCCACTGTGCGCCAAATAGCGGAGATCGCACTGGTTTTGGGTGACGGGAAGGTCCGGAGTTGCCTGTTAGCGCTCGCTCTCACCGATCGGGCGGTGGCGGCGCAAAATCTGTGGGCTCTGCTCACACGAAGTCTGCCCGATCCCTACCGTGCCGACGCGGCCACGCTCCTCGGCTACAGCGCCTATGTCACCGGCGACGGACCGGCGGCCGGGATCGCTCTGCAGGCCGCGCTCGCCTCCAACAACCGACACTCCCTGGCAGGCCTCCTGGATACCGCACTGCGCGTAGGCCTCCCCCCGGACGAGGTCCGAAGGATGGCCGAACACGGTCTCGACGTCGCCTTCGAACTCGGCGTCGTTCTGGGCCCTGGGCCGGGCTTCGACTGACGGTCGGCTCCTCCCTCGTTCGGCCGCCGGTGTCGGTGGCGCGCGCCCGCCGCACCACCGACCGAACGACTTCACTCTGCCCAGCGTCCACCCGTGCGGGCAAACCGTGCCATCAAACAACTTTCTTAGGAGCTCAAATGAAACCTTCCGTCTCGCAACAGTTTTCGTCCACCATTCCGTCCGTTCCCGAAAGGCGGTATCGCCATGAGCATCGATGACCGCAAAACAGCCTGGGCCGTCCTGTCGCGCGCGGCACGCGGACCGTCGGCTCCGCTCCGACGCCTCGTCGCGGCCGAGGGTGTGGAGGCCGCCGCCGAAGCCGTCCTCGCGGGCGATGTGCCGGTCGCGGTGGATCGACACGTGCTCGAGCGGGCTGACCTTTCCAGCGCCCGCCGCGGTCTCGAAATCGCCGAACGCATCGGGGCCCGGCTGGCGACACCGGATGACGACGAGTGGCCGACCGCGTCGTTCGCGGCCTTCCCCGTGGTGACGTCGCCTGCGCTTGGGGCGGAACCTGTTGCGCCTCTGGCGTTATGGGTACGAGGGACGCCCTCGTTGCGGTCGGTGGTCGAGCGGGCGATCGCGGTGGTCGGCGCACGAGCCTGCTCCGAATACGGCGAGGGTGTCGCGCACGATTTCGCGGTCGATGCCGTCCGGACCGGTTGGACGGTGGTGTCGGGTGCCGCGTTCGGGATCGACGCCGCCGCGATGCGGTCGGCCTTGGCGGCGGGCGGTGTTGTGGCGGCGGTTTTGCCTGGCGGGATCGATCGACCGTATCCCGCCCAGTTGAGTCCGCTGCTCGCGGATCTGGTGGCGGCGGGCGGGTTGCTGGTCAGCGAGATCCCGCCGGGTTATGCGGCGATCCGCGGCGATTTCCTGGCACGGAACCGGCTTATCGCGGCGCTGTCTCGGTCCGTGATCGCGGTCGAGGCCGGGGTGCGCAGCGGTACCAGGAATACCGTGCGCTGGGCGAAACTGCTTGGTCGCCAAGCTTATGCGGTGCCGGGTCCGGTCTATTCTCCGAACTCGGTCGGTTGTCATGCGATGATCCGCCACGGCGACGCCCGACTGGCCACCTGCCTTGGCGAGGTGATCAATACCGCCTTGGCGGACTGCGGGGATCCGCCGACCGCCGCAACCTCTGTCGAGGAGGCGCGGCGATGACGGCACATGCGATAGGGCCGAACGGGCCCATCACGGTCCAGGTCACGATCGCGTCCAACCAGGGTGCGACCGCCTCCACGACCGGGATCACCGCCGAATCGCGCGATCGTGTTCGCGCGGCATTGCTCAACAGCGGTGAACCCTATCCTGCTGGCGCAGTGCAGATCTCGTGTGACAGTCCCGGGCGCGTGCGTGCGGGCTCGGCAGTTGATCTGGCCGTAGCGGTGGCGATTGTCGCGGCAGTGGATGCTTCGGTCCGCGAGGGGCTCGAGGACACACTGCTGCTCGGTGAGCTCGGCCTGGACGGCAGCCTGCGGCAGATCGAGGGAACGGCGGTCGCGATCGCGAGCGATGCCGCGGGATTCGCGCGTCTCGTCGTCCCCTATCCAGGGGACGTATCGGTCGACGGACGGCAGGTGCTGGCCGCTGCGAGCCTGGGCGAGGTGCTGGCGTGGCTGCGAGGTTCCGGCCGCTTGTTCGACGTGTCGATGAAATGCATGGTCCCGATCGAGCGCCCCGATAACCTCCCCGGCGGCCGTAGCGCGACCGCGAGTGAGTCGCACGTGGAGGCCCATCGAAAGGCTCTGAGCCGCAGTCGATGTCGAGGGCAACAAGGAACTGCCAGCGAGAATTCTGGGTGACGAAAGCCCGGAATGGTCGAACCGTGATCGCGGCCGTTGCGGTGGCCGGTGGTCGGGCGCACGCTACACCGGCGGCGGATCCGAACACGAGGCGGGAAACGCCCAGCAAGCGTGTTCTCCCGGGCGCCGCCGGTGTCGACGCGGTGCGCCCACCGGCCACCGCAACGGCGCGGTCGCAGCTCTCTGCCTCGGTGACAGCAGGTTTCGCCGGATTCTCAATCCGAGCGTGAATTCCCTTGCCTTCCAACATTTTTCAAGGAGTTGATGTCATGTCGAAATATCCTGGGCCGTGTATCGCGGCTCATCGCGAGGCCGCGCGTCTGGTCCAGCTCCGTCGTGAGCTGGACGAGCAGGAGAAGCAGTTCGTCCTGACCCATTGGCGAGGCCCGACCGACAGCGTCGTCGGGAGCGCGATCTTCACCCCGCTCCCGCTGGCACGAGCGATGACGCTGCATGTCGTCGGAACGCGGATCATCGACCTCGGCGCGGGCATCGGACATCTGGCCTACACGTGCCGAAACCTGCTCGCGCACCGCCACGGCGGCGGTTGCGAGCCCGAATTGGTCTGCGTGGAAAGGAATCCCGACCTCGTCCGCGTGGGTATGAAGATCCTGCCGGAGGCCACCTGGGTGTGCGCCGACCTGCTCACCCTGCCCGCGCGGAGAATGCGCGAATTCGACACCGCGATCGCGAACCCACCCTACGGCCGCACCATGCGTTCACGAAACGCGCACGGCTACACTGGGTTCCGGTTCGAGTATCACACGATCGCCGTCGCCGCGCAGATCGCTCGGCACGGCGTGTTCCTGATCCCGCAGTCCGCGGCACCTTTCCATTTCAGCGGCGAGCGAGGACTCGTGACCGGAACGGGCGACAGCGAATACGAGCGGTTCGTCGCGGGCACCGGCGTCATCTTGGAACCGGCCAAGGGCGTCGATACCTCGCTGTTCCGCAACCGCTGGCGGCTCAGACAGCCCGACACCGAAGTGGTCGTCTGCGACTTCACCGATCCCACGGTCCACCACGACCGCTCGGCCGTCGTGACCGGCTATCGCCTGCGGCAAATGATCCCGCATTCGACAACCCCGTCCGGAGGAGGCTGGCATGACTGACGACGCTGTCATTCGCGCGATGATCGACGTGGAGCGGTTCCGGGACGCTCTGCAAGTCGCGCCAGAGGTTGTCGAAGCCTATCTGCGCGCGGAGGGCTACGCCTGGGGCTACCAGGACGCGCGCGGACCCGACGCCCTCGACACCGATCAGGCGACGGCGTTCGCACGCACCTACGCGATCGCCACCGCCGATTACCACCGCGGCACCCGCGGCCCGTGCTCGAGTCTCGGACGAGCGTGGACGGCGTGGTGTGACCGCGGCGAGATCGATCCCCCCGCGCCCGGGGGTGGATCATGAACGATCCGCGCGTCCCGTCGCTGGAGCAGTGGCATCAGGCCATCACTGACAGCCCGGAGGCCCAGCGAATGTGCTGGGAGGCACTCGGTTACGCGCGCGGCTACTGCGACGCCATCCAGCGCGGATCCGGCGACGCCGTCGATTTCGCGCGCGCCTTCTCGATGCTCGTCGCCTCCGGCGCCTCCCGGCCCTCGATCGACGGCGCTTGGCGCAGATGGATAGCTGGGAAACACCTTACCGCCAACTAGGTGAGCAGCCCATTGCCGTTGTCTGTCAACGATTTTCACGGTTCACACACTCGAAGGGATTCAACCGTGTCTGTTTCCACCATTCTTCGTCATGGCGAGCTGGCCGATATGGTGGCGCTGCTCGAACGTCAGCAGGCCGCCAAGGTCGATGTCGTCGCGCCCGCGTCGGCGCTGCGAGCCCGCGATGGGCTGATCGAATTACGCGGTGTGGCACCGGTGATCGATGAGCGCGGTGTCACCCCGGTCGACGGCGACTACCGTCCGACGGCCGCGGCGGATTTGCAGATCGCCGCGAAGCTGGAGATTCCGGGCCGCTACCTGCGCCGTCTGCGCGAGGAGGACCGCCTCGACCTCTACGACGCCAACGTCAACGGTCTGCTGCACGGCCGCACCGACCCTGACCGGCCGCCGCAACCGGATCCGCGGTCGTTTCTGTTGCGGCTGTTCACTTCCGGTGTCCCGGACGAACCGGGCGTGCTGCGGGCGATGCTGTCAGACCGGTACGGGATCATCGACAACCTCGACGTGCTCTCCGCGGTCCTGGACGGGATCCGGCTGGTCGACGCCGACACCCGCATCCGTTCCTGCGATGTCAGCGACACCTCCATGCACTGCAAGGTGTACTCCCCGCAGGTGAAAGCGCTGGCGCCGCGGTTGCTGGCCAACTACCGCACCCCCTTCGCCGATCCCGAACTCGACGCCGAGCGCCAGCGGGTCGCGGGCGAGCTCGACCGGTGGCGCCCGGTCGCCGCCCGCGAAGGCCGCGGCTACGCGCCGGGCAGTGAGCCGATCGTGTTCGCCGGGTTCCGGTTCGCCAACTCCGAAACCGGCCACCACGCGCTCACGTTGAAGCCCGAGCTGGTGATCGAGATCTGCGGCAACGGCCTGACCCTGCCGCTGTTCGCGCACACCCGCCGCCACCTCGGCGAGCGCCTCGACGCCGGGACCGTCGGCTGGTCGCAGGACACTCTGCGCAAGAAGCTGTCGGTCATCACCGCCGAGACCCGCGACAAGGTCAGCGAATGGTTGTCTCCGGAGTTCCTCGCCGCCCGCGTCGACGAACTCGAACAGCACGCCGGTGCCCCGGTGCGGCAGCCGGAGCAGGCGCTCGAGGTGGTGTCGAAGAAGCTCGGGTTCACCGACACCGAACGCGCCGGGATCCTGTCGCATTTCATCGCGGGCGGGCAGCTCACCGCCGCGGGCATCGCCAACGCGGTCACCAGCTACAGCCAAACCGTCCCCGACCCCGACCGCGCCGACACCCTCGACGACCTGGCCCTGCAGGCGATGACCCTCGTCTGACCACTCCCCCAAGCCGAACCCCGCAAAGGGTTCTCAAGCGTTGCGTTGCAACGGTTTCCCCTCAATTCAGGAGGTATCACGATCATGGTCGACGTTCTCACTCGCACCGACTACGACCACCGCCAGTATCTGGGTTCCGCGGGCCCGGTGACCGCGCTCGCCGACGACATCGTCGCCCGCTGGCGCGCCGAACACCCCGACTGGACCGCCAAATACTGGGCATTCCAACCCGCCGAGGACACCGATCCAGTTCGGGCACAGCACTTTTGGCTGCGGCCGGTCAACGTCGCCGCACGGGGGAAGGAGCCCAAATGAGCTACTTCTCCACCACGTTCCAACCGGTGGGCGACACCGGAGAATCCACCACCGTGTCGGCCAGCTTCCGCGTCCGTAATCGGCGGATAATCCTGGGGGCAGGCATCGGCTGGACCCGTGATCTCGATCCGGCCGATTCGCTGGTCGAGTTCCGTCGAATCCGTTCTCGCCGTGCCGGTTCCGGTCCTGCGTTGCTTCCCTCCGCCGAGGAGGTGGTAGCTGTCTGCGATCCGGGCGCGACTCGGCCCGCCGATGTCCTGCTGGGGACGATTCGCGCGCTGGCGTGGCTGGCCGAGGAGGATCACTCCCCCGCCACCGGGCACGACGACGATCCCCAGCAGTTGGAACTCACCCACGACGAGCTGCTCGAACACATCGATCGGCTCGTCGCGAACCGCCTGCCGCGCGAGCGGTGGGATGCCGTCGTGCACACCGAAACCCTGGCAGCCGTGCTCGATCGGCTGGTCGCGCTCATCGTGACCCGCACGGCGATCACCCCGCACCCGCTCAAACCGAACCGGGTCGACGACGAACTCGACACCGCCCTGGCCGACCTCAAAACGGCCTACGACCACCTCGTCACCGACCTGCTGGCCGGGCGACGCCGCCTCCCCCGATACCAGACCGCCCCCGCGGACTGACCCTCACCAACAAATCCGGGAACGGTCCCGGCCAGTCGCTACCTGGCCGGGGCCGTTCCCTTTTCATCGTAAGGAATCAACTGATGACCTCCACCACCAACACCGAAACCGCCGCCGCCCACAAGATTCAGATTCCGGCGGGAGTCAAAGCCGAATTCCTCAAGCCGGCCGACCTCGAGATCGACGGCAATGTGCGGCAGAACTTCAACCTCGACGACCACCCCGAAGAACGCGAATCCATCGCCACCTACGGTGTGCAGAACCCGATCAAAGCGATCGAGGAACCCGACGGCCGGGTCACCGTGATCGACGGCCAGATCCGCACCCTCATCGCCCTGCTGGTCGGCATTGAAAAGGTCCCCGTCTGGCTCGAACCCGCACCGGACGCCACCGAGAAACAGCGCAAGATTGACCGAATCACCAAGCAGCTCAACCTCAATGACCGCCGCATCGCTCTGACCCGTGGCGACCGGGCCCGCGGCATGGCCGAGCTGCTCCAGCTTGGCCTGTCGGTCACCCGCGTGGCCAAGGTCGTCCAGGAAACCGATCTCGACAAGGTCCGCCAAGCCGGACGCGCTGGTAGGTCGGCGACCGCGTGCAAGCTCATCGACGACAACCAGCTCGACTTCGAGCAGGCCGCGATCCTCGCCGACTACGACAACCACGGCGACACTGAAGCCGTGGAACGGCTCCTGCGCGCTCCCCGGCACTACTTCGCCTACGAGGCGAGACTGATCGCCCAGGAGCGGGCGGACGCACGGGCGCGGTTCGAGGCCACCCTCCCCTACGCGGCGTTCGGGTTCGCCGTCCTCACTGACATGCCCGAGCACATCGGGCTCGACGGCGAATTTCTGCCCGCGTACGCGGTCCGCGCCGACGACGACTCCCCGCTCACGCCGGACACGCTGCGCGCCGACGCCGAGCACTGGTTCGTCTACCTCGACATCGAGGAGCACATGCAACTCGTCGACAAGGAAACCGGCGAGCCCGTCGACTCCGACACCGTCGACTGGCGCACCGAACGCAATCCCGAGCAGACACCCGCCGAAGGCAAACGGCACGCCGACAGCGTCGAAGAGCGCGACGTGTGGGCACCGCGCTACTTCATCCCCACCGCGGTCATCGCCGAGGCCGGATATCACCCCTTCGTCGAACCCGACACCGGCGACGACACGACCGCGGAAACCGAACCCGGGGACACCGTCGACCATTCGACGTCCGAGAAGAACGACGACCCGGACGCCGCCCGCGCGCTCGAACAGGCTCGCGCCGAACGACAGGCCCGCGAAGAGGACGCGCGGAAGGCCAGAGAGGAGGCAGAACGAGAAGCCCAGCGGCTCAACGAACTTCGCAAGGCGCTCAACAAGCAATTCGCCGCGGCGACCGACGCCCGGCGTGAGTTCGTCCGGAACTATCTGCACCGAGGCACCGTCCCGCCGATGACCGTCCGGTTCATCCTCGAGGCATTGATCAACAACCGCGGCCTGTTCGACGACTACGAAGGAACCAAGCTCGCCCTCCAGCTCCTCGGCATCGAGGGCTGGCGCGCCGAACTACTCGACGCCATCGACAAGGCGCGGCCCGGCCGCTACGCGGTGATCCTGCTGGGCCTGGCCCTCGGAGCCTGCGAAAGCCGCATCGCGAAGGAAGCCTGGAACCACAAGGACAACGGCAACCGCCGCTACCTCCACTTCCTCGCCGAACTCGGCCACCACCTCGTCCCGACCGAACAGGCCGCCGCCGGTGACATCGACCCGATGACCATCGACATCAGCTGACTCCTTCCCCCGTCGGCGGCGCAGGGCCACTTCAGGGCCTGCGCCGCCTTTCTCACCGCGGCCGCTGCTCCGCAATGACGCGAACAGTCTCTCTGTGAGCCATCACGGGGACGAGCTCGGCCGCTCCGTCACTTCGTTGGTCATCGAAGGAGAACGATGAACGACAACCCTTTTCGCCGGGCGGCATTCCTGGCTGCGGATCGCGGCTGGTTCGTCTTCCCGCTACGCGCGGGTCAGAAGACCCCAGCTCCTCTTCGTGAGCGGGCCGCCGACGGAACCCTGCTGACCTGGCCCCAGTACGCCACCACCGACCCGCACACCATCCAGCGCTGGTGGTCAGGCGACCGCCGCTACAACATCGCCATCGCCACCGGCCCCAGCAACCTCCACATCATCGACATCGACAGCGCACAAGCCGACGACCCTCTCGGCCACCTCGCTCCACCCCACACCCCGCTCCCGCAGACCTTCACCGTCCGCACACCCCACGGCCGACACCTCTACTTCCACGCAACCGCCGACACGACCCTGCGCAGCACCATCGGCCGCCTCGCGCCCCACATCGACTCACGCGGCATCGGCGGCTACATCGTCGCCGCAGGCTCGACCACACCCCACGGCACGTATCGGATCATCGACCATTCACCGGTCGCGCCCCTGCCCGACTGGCTCCATGATCGGCTCATCCCTCCACCGCCCCAACACCTCGACGCAGTGGCGCCGCCAGCGGTTCCCGACGCCTACCTTGCCGCGATCATCACCAGCGAAGCCGCCCGAGTCGCGGCCGCGGAGCACCACTTCCGAAACGCGACGCTGTTCCGAGCGGCGTTCCGGCTCGGAAGACTGGTCGCCGCAGGCGAACTCGACGAAACCCTCGCTCGCACCACACTCACCGACGCCGCGCTCAAACACGTCGGCCACCACGATTTCACCCGCGCCGAACTCGACCGCACACTCACCAACGGCCTCACCTACGGCGCACAACACCCTCGCCACCTCCGAGCGGGCGCATCCCTCCCACGCTCCTTGACACAGGGAGGGCCACGATGAGCTTGTCGATCATCGCATATGGCGGCGGGGTCCAGTCCACGGCCTTGCTGGTGCTCGCCGCCGTGAAAAGGATTCGCATTGACGCCGCGGTGTTCGCCAATGTCGGGGACGACAGCGAGAACCCGGCGACCCTGCGATACGTGCGGGGGATCGCCGTCCCGTGGGCGACGTCGCAGGGGGTACCGGTCCACGTCGTCGATCGCGTGCAGCGCGACGGCACCGTTGAGACGTTGTGGCAACGTCTCACGCGCCCGGATTCGCGGTCACTGCCCATCCCGGTTCGAATGTCCAACGGCGCGCCCGGAACCCGAAACTGCACGACCGACTTCAAGATCAAGGTCATCGGTCGATGGCTTCGAGCGCACGGAGCCAGCGCCCGCGATCCGGCGACGGTCAGTATCGGAATCAGCGTCGATGAGATCGAACGAGCCAACACCCGCCGAGCCGAGCCCCACGAACGCATCATCTACCCCCTGCTGGATCTGCGGATGCGCCGTGTGGACTGCGCGCGCCTTCTTCTCGATGTCGGTCTCCCCGTTCCGCCGAAATCCTCATGCTTCTTCTGTCCGTTCCACCGGCTCAGCGCCTGGGAGGCGATGCGGATCGAGCAGCCCGAACTGTTCGATCGCGCCTGCCACCTCGAGGACATCCTCAACGAACGACGGCAACGACTCGGCAAGGACCCGGTCTACCTCACCCGATTCAGTCGGCCGCTGAGAACGGTCGTGGACCCCGGCGTTCAGTTCCTTCCCCTCGACGACGACACCGGGTCCTGCGATTCGGGCTGGTGCATGACCTGAACGGTCCACCTTGGGCTGGTGACCGTGGACCTGTCGATCAGCCCCCACAGGGGATCAGGGGCGGGCCGGGTGAATCGGCGATGAACCTGCGCCACCCCGACGGGCGGGGACGAGGCCTCGCTCCGCTCGGTCGCCTGGCGGCGATCCCCGCCCGGGGCGCAGAACCCCCGCCGACCCTGAAGGGCCCGGCCCACCCCTGATGGCCACGGCCGCAGATCGACAGCCCCACGGGCACCCAGCCCGATCCAGGGGTTGGCGGTCGGTCAGGTTCCACACCCATCGATCAGTCAGGAGTTCGTCATGTCCGGAGAGCTGCACATCACCGTCGTCGGCAATCTCACCCAGGATCCCGACCTGCGGTACACCCCGACGGGCAAGACGGTCACCACGGTGACCGTCGCCCAGAACCCGCGCATCTACGACCGCGAGAGCGGTCAGTGGAAAGACGGCGACGCGGTGTTCATGCGCTGCAACATCTGGGACACGATGGCCGAGAACGTCGCCGACTCTCTCACCAGGGGAATGCGCGTCGTCGCTCACGGCCAGCTCAAGCAGCGCACCTACGAAGGGGACGACGGCAAGCGCCGGTGGGTCACCGAGTTGCTGGTCGACAGCATCGGTCCCGACCTGCGGTACGCGATCGCCAAGGTCAACAAGGTCGACCGCGACGCGGTCGACCCGCGCGCGGCCACCACCAGCGAGAAGCCCGCGCCCGCCGCGAGCTCCCGCGAGAAGGCGCCCTTCTGAGCGCCCGGGGACCGGCTCTGCCGGTCCCCAATCCTGGTCCCGCTCGGCGCTCGCCGAGCGGGACCACCCGTATTCCCGATCCGTTTCGGAGGTGATCCCCGTGATTTCCGACGACACATTGCCGTCAACAGATTTCCCCCATCAGGTGGAGTACATCCTGCCTGATATCGATTCCTGTCCCGAGGATTTCGGCGCGTTGTCGAAGACCGAGGTGCCCGTCAACGCGTGGGCGGAGAACGCACTCTCGCCGTCGCTCACCCTGGTTTTGTTGCTGTGTTCCCGAGTTCGGGAACTGGTCGATGAGGTGAATCGGCTGCGGTCGCTCGACCATTGTCTGCTCGTCGCGCTCGACGACTGCCTCGACCGGGAATCCGGTCACGCCTTGTGCGCGCACAACGAGCGTCTGGTCCGGTCCACGCCGTCGTTCGAATCGTCTTCGGCGAATCGGGACACCTATCGGTCGGTTTCGCGGTCCAATGGAACTACCCGACCGATCTCGGCATTCGCCTAGGAGGTCTGCGCTATGGCTTTCATCTGGCTCGCCGCCGTCGCGGCGCTGTTACTACTCGTGGTCTGGTGGGCGTTTCCCACCCTCGCCCGGATCATCGGGTTTCTGATCACCCTCGACTCGCTGCTGGCGATCGTGCTGTTCCCCGCCCAAGCCCTCCCGCATCGCCTGTGGTGGCTGCTGCTGGGCATCGTCGTGTGGCTGGCCGGGCACTGGGCCTGGGCGTTCAAACACGGATTCTGGGCCTCGCGGATCGCATTGCGGATCTTCCGGCTGCCCGTGCTGCGGCACACGATCCCCCGCTCCACCCTCGTCCCCCTCGACAACCGGTTCCGCTGAGCGCCGGGCCCGCCGCCGCGTCCCCGGCTCGGCGGACCCGGTCACATTCTGTCGCAGGCGGCGAATTTCGCCTGGCCCGAGCCCGGCGACCTCCCGCAGCCGCGATTCATCCATCCCCCGCGCGATCAACCGCCGCACAGCGTCCGCACGAATCCCGTCGGCCAGCTCCACGACCCGCGCGTACTCGTCGAGCGCCGCTTCGATCGTCGCGTCCCGCCGCGCGGCCGCCCGCGCCACCCGGTTCTCCGCCTTGCGGAATTCGAGCAGGTCGCGCTCGTTGTCCTTCGCGACCCGCAACTGCTCCTCGAGCATCCCCGCGGCCACCGACCGCGCCCACCGCCGCGCAGACACCTCTCCTCCCTCACTCATCTCGCAACCACCTCCAATTCATCTTCCCGAATCTCTGTCTTCCGTTCCACGATTCCATTCCGGCCCAATCTCTACAATCGCCGGATTCGGATTACCATTCCCCCATATGGGTCTTTACTCCATTCGCTGACACACCTCTTGCATCGCGATGCTACTAACGGGTAATCCATTTTCGACAAACGCTTTCCCGCCTACGTTCGATCGGGTGATGACGATCCATCGCCTCCACGCCGGCGAGGGCTACCTGTACTTGACACGGCAGGTGGCCAGCGGCGATCGTCTCCGTGACCGCACGCGGGATTTGACTCGCTATTACACCGACACCGGGACTCCGCCCGGAATGTGGATGGGCCGAGGCGCCACCGAACTCGGTGTATCCGGAATGGTGTCGGAGGCACAAATGCAGGCCCTGTTCGGTGAAGGTTTGCACCCGAACGCCGACACGACGATCGCCACCGAGATCGCGGCGGGCCGGACCGCGCAGCAGGCTATCGCGGCCGCGAAACTAGGGGCGTCATTCGCCCAGTTCACGACGAAGCAGTCGCCGATCACCGAGAACCTCGACCAGCTGATCGACGAGTTCACCCTCCGGCACCGTCGCCGCCCGACCTGGGACGAACGCACCGTCCTGCGCAGCGACGCCGCCCGCAACCACCTCACCGAGACGCTCGGACACGCGCCGCTGCGCGCGGAGATCGACGCCGCACTAGCGGAGGAGAAGGAGGCCAGCCGCAAGGCGGTGGCCGGGTTCGATTGCGTGTTCACGCCCCCGAAGTCGATCTCGCTGCTGTGGGGGTTGGCAGACGACGACCTCCGGGCCAAGGTCTGGCAGTGCCACCGCGACGCCGTCCGAGAAGTCTTGGAGTGGATGGAATCTCGGGTCGCGGTGACGCGCCGCGGCCACAACGGTGTCCGCCAGATCGACGCCGAGGGCTTGGTCGTCGCCGCGTTCGAGCACTTCGACAACCGCGCCGGCGACCCGAACCTGCACACCCACGCCGTCATTTCCACGAAAGTCCTTGGCAGCGACGGCAAATGGTCCGCGCTCGACGCGCGCCCGTTGTTCGCGGCCGGGGTGTCGTTCTCGAGTCGCTACAACGCCATCATCGTCGCCAAGATCCGCCGCCTCGGCTTCCGCTTCGAGGAACGTCACCGCGGTCGCGGCAAACAACCCGTGCTGGAAGTGGTCGGCATCGGCGACGACATGATCACCGAGTTCTCCCGCACCCCCGACATCATCGCCCGCACCGAACAACTCGTCGCCCAATACCGCGCCACCCACGGCCACACCCCCTCCACCACCACCCAGTACAAACTCGCCCAACAGGCCACCCTCGAAACCCGCAACGCCAAACCGGTCCCGACAACGTTGCGGCACATTGTCACCGAGTGGAACCAACGCGCCCAAGCCTTCCTTGGCCCGGACCGCGACGGCGCACGATTCGTCGCCGATCTCCTGCACGAGCACAACCACCCCGAGACATCACGAGCGTTTCGCGCCGAGGATGTCGCGGTCGCGGTCGGGGCCGATCTCGGCGGCAGCTCCGCGCTCGCGACAACCGACCGAGACACCCTCGACGCGTCCATCACCCGACACCTCGATGCGTACCCTTTCGCCACACCGCGGCATCGATCACGAGCTCACACCGCGGTCCACCGGCTGCTCACCCGCAGCCTGTCCGCGGAATTGCAGTACCGCATCGACGCACTCCGGGCGACCCGGCAACGCACACGCTTTGCGCCACAGGACATTTCGAGAGAGGTGGTCGAGACCGTCGCGCGCCGCCGCGCGACGTGGACCGAATCCAATATCCGTTCCGCGGTCGAGGACCGCGTCGCGGTGTGCGAGTTCCCCACCGACGCCGCCCACCGCGCCGCGGTCGAAGAGGTCACCGCCCTGGTCCGCGACCGGCTCTCCCTGCAACTCACCGTCGACCCCGAACCCGTCCCGCCCAGCCTCGCCCGCCGCAACGGCGACAGCGTCTTCACCGTCACCGGCGCCACCCGCCACACCTCCCACGCCGTCCTCGACGCCGAAAACCGACTCCTCCACGCCGCCGACACCCCCACACCCCACGCCATCCCCACCCACCTCGTCGACGACGCGATCACCGCACTCGAGCACGACCGCGGCCTCCGCCTGCACGACGACCAACGCGCCATCGCCCACTACCTGTGCACCCACCCCAGCCTGCTCGCGGTCGCGATCGGCCCCGCCGGAGCAGGCAAAACCACCGCCATGCGCGCCGTCGCCGACGCCTGGCGAGCAGCGGGCCGCGACGTCATCGCGCTCGCCCCATCAGCCGCAGCCGCGCGCGAACTCGGTGCCGCCCTTGACGTTTCGGCGAAGACGATCGCGAAGCTGCTCACCCAAGCCGAACACGATCTCCCGACCGGGCTGTCCCCGGGCGCGATGATCCTCATCGATGAAGCGTCGATGGCCGCCACCGCCGACCTCGACGCCACCCTGGCCCTCGCCCGCGCCCACGGCGCGGTCATCCGCGCCATCGGCGACCCCGAACAACTGTCCGCCGTCGAATCCGGCGGCATCCTGCGCACCCTCGCCCGCGACACCCGCGCACCCACCCTGCGCCGCCTGGTCCGCTTCTCCGACCCCGACGAAGCCGCCGCCACCCTCCACGTCCGCGCCGGAAACGTCAAGAAGGCGTGGGAGTTCTACGACACCCACGACCGCGTCAGCCACGGCATGAGCCACGAACTCCGTGACGCCGTCCTGGCGGCCCACCTCGACGACACCGCCCGCGGCATCACCTCGATCATGGTCGCGGGAACCCTCACCAACGTCGCCGCCCTCAACACCGCCACCCAAGCCCACCACGCCGCCACCGGCCGCATCGACACCACCGGCCCCCGAATCCGACTGTCCGACAACCACACCGGCTACCCCGGCGACATCATCGTCACCCGCCGCAACAACCCCACCCTCCGCATCACCGGCGGCCACCGCAACGGCACCAGCATCGACAACGGCGACCTCTGGCGCATCCACCACATCCACCCCGACCACTCCCTCACCGCCACCGGCACCACCCACCGCGGCACCATCCACCTACCCGCCGACTACATCCACGACCACGTCGAACTCGGCTACGCCACCACCATCCACCGCGCCGAAGGCACCACCGTCGACCACGCCCACACCCTCCTCGACGACACCCTCGGCCGCGCCCTC
Source organism: Nocardia sp. NPDC004068 (assembly GCF_042874315.1). NCBI lineage: Bacteria > Bacillati > Actinomycetota > Actinomycetes > Mycobacteriales > Nocardiaceae > Nocardia > Nocardia sp. NPDC004068. The sequence continues at coordinate 4,901 of NZ_JBIAMW010000023.1, read as the reverse complement.
GCCTACGTCGCCCTCACCCGCGGCCGCCACCTCAACCGCCTCTACCTCGCCACCGACACCCTCATCGACCCCACCGGCGACCACCAACCCGACGACCCCACCCAACCCCAGAAAATGTTCGCCCGCGTCCTGGCCCGCGAAGACGACAACCTCTCCGCCACCGACACCATCCGCACCGAACAAACCGCCACCGACCACCGCCTCCACACCGCCTACACCGAGGGATACCAGCAACTCGCCGACGCCCACGGCACCTACCTCCTCGACCGCGCGCTCCCCACCGTCCTCTTCCACGCCGCCCGCCGATCAGAGAAGTTCCAAGAGCTGCTCGACACCATCGCCCTCGCCGACGCCCACGGACTCGACACCGGCGAACTCGTCGGCACCATCGCCACCAACAACCACCAAGACCTCGGCCAATCCCTCACAACCGCACGCGACACCGCCGCCGTCCTCCGAGCACGCGCAGACCACTGGATAACGAAACACGTCCACACCGAACAGCCGAACCACCACACGGCTCCCGCACCAGACCCAGAGTCTCTCGAATCCCCGACGAAATCCTCGGCATTACAAGACCTGCCGTACGACCAGCCCCTCCGCCCACTGCCACCGAATCACCCGGGAAGCGACACCACGCTCAGGACCTACCTCGAAGAACTACAACACCGCCTCCGCCCGACAACTCCATCGATCCCAACCTCGAAAATCCAGCCCACCCACCGCAACCGCCGCCATCTCCGCCGGGCCGCACCAGCCCCTCGTCGACGCATGTGACTGCATCTCATACCCGCGCGTGCCGGGAGCACATCATCGACGGCCCCCGCGTCACCTTCTCGAAGGGCTCATCCCCGCGCGTGCAGGGAGGACCACCGGCGCGGGTAGGGTTCGTCATCATGGCCTTGGGGCTCATCCCCGCGCGTGCGGGGAGCACGTTCATGCGTTGTGTCCGTTTGGATTTCGCGTGGGCTCATCCCCGCGCGTGCGGGGAGCACGCCTCCGTCCGTTCGCGATGATGATTCGTCCAGGGGCTCATCCCCGCGCGTGCGGGGAGCACGTCGGGGTACCAGATGCTCGCCGGTGTCATCCAGGGTTCATCCCCGCGCGTGCGGGGAGCACAGGGTGAACCCCGGCCGCAATACGCGCCGGATGGGTTCATCCCCGCGCGTGCGGGGAGCACAAGTCGCAGCTCTACAAGACGATGGGAGAGCCGGGTTCATCCCCGCGCGTGCGGGGAGCACCGGCGACTACTGCCGAGGATTGTGCCAGCCCTGGGTTCATCCCCGCGCGTGCGGGGAGCACACGGTTCAGGACCGCACCGGCCAGCATCTGCGGGGTTCATCCCCGCGCGTGCGGGGAGCACGACCAGCACATCGCGGGTACGGCCCTCGAGGAGGGTTCATCCCCGCGCGTGCGGGGAGCACCCCCGATCTCGCCGCGCCGCAACCCCGCCAACGCGGTTCATCCCCGCGCGTGCGGGGAGCACCTCGGTGAAGACCTTGGCCGCCTTGCCCACCCGGGTTCATCCCCGCGCGTGCGGGGAGCACGGATTCCGGCCCAAACCGTGGATGTACCGGCCGGGTTCATCCCCGCGCGTGCGGGGAGCACGATCCACCGTCTCCTGGTCGACACCGGTCATCCGGTTCATCCCCGCGCGTGCGGGGAGCACCATCCCGTCGCGAAGAACGACAGGATGCTGCGGGGTTCATCCCCGCGCGTGCGGGGAGCACGCTCCGGCCCGCCAGCGGGAGCATCGTCCGCTGGGTTCATCCCCGCGCGTGCGGGGAGCACGCGGCCAGCGGCTCGTAGGACCATTCGCCGCCGGGTTCATCCCCGCGCGTGCGGGGAGCACATTTGGATGAGAGCCCCGAGACCCTTTGGTCCGGGTTCATCCCCGCGCGTGCGGGGAGCACCCGTCCGATCGCACGTGCGACGGCTGCGACTGCGGTTCATCCCCGCGCGTGCGGGGAGCACCGCGACTGCTGCCCCGACACCGGGCGCGCACGGGGTTCATCCCCGCGCGTGCGGGGAGCACCTGGGTGAGGGGTGGTGGCGGCGCTACATGTGGGGTTCATCCCCGCGCGTGCGGGGAGCACACTTGATGACCTGCGGTGATGCAGCGCCATCGGAAGAATCTCATTCACTTTCGTTCGAGCGGCCTGAGACTCGGCGTGTCGAGAACCTCGGCGTGTCGAGCCGCGCCCTCTACGTCGAATACACACACTAAAATTGGAGCAGAAGTCACAAGCTGAGGTGCACAGGAAGCGATTCCAGCCGTCGAAAGAAGATGCTGCGCCGCCATCGCAGGGTCTCGATCGGTGCAGCCAAAGACAGGTGCTGGTACCGGTTCAGCAAACACCGCAGCGCCGTTACCGCTTCGGCGCGGGCCAAACGCGCGCCGAGGCAATGGTGAATCCCGGCACCGAAGGACATATGCCGCGCAGGCCGGTCGGGATCGAAAGGTTCTGTCCCACTAGAGTTTTGGGGGTCGAGATTGGCCGCCAGCAGCGAGACCATCAACAGTTCGCCGCGGGCAATCCGGTGTCCGGCAAGGTCGAGGTCGGTGTGGGCTTGCCGCAGGGTGGCGACCGGCAGGGGCGGATCGGTGCGCAGGGTTTCGTCGATGACCGCGCCGAGCCGGGCGGGGTCGGCCCGGACGCGGGCGAACTCTTCGGGTCGACGCAGCAGCGCCAACAAGGCGCCGAGTATCAGATTGGATGTCGTTTCGTGCCCTGCGATCAGCAGCAGCGCCACTGTCGACAATCCTTCCTTGAGATTCACCTCCGCCGACCTGACCAAGTCGGTGATCAGATCCTCGCGGGGCCGCAGGCGACGAGCCGCGAAATGCGGAACGATCAGCCGAGCGAAATCGGCACTGGCCCACCGCAACTCCGCCGCTTCCGCGACGGTGACATCGGACAACACAGCCGAGGACCGCTCGATCCGATGCTCATGCCGCGGAGAGATCCCGGTGATCGAGCAGATCACCGCCACGGGCAACGGACACGCCAGGGCCGGTACAAGATCGACGGGCCCGCTCGGATCAATAGCATCGACAAGTTCTGAAGCGAACGCTTCGATGCGTGGAACAAGCGCGTCCACCGCTGGCGGGGAGAACCGGTCCGCGGCGGCCCGACGCAGCCGCGCATGGTCCGGAGGATCGGCAGCGAGCATATGGGTGACCACCCACTCGGTGCCGTAGCGCAGAAGCCTCGAACGCCACCCGACGTCGGCACCCGAGGCCGCCGATACCCCCAGCATCGTGTCTCGCCCCTTACCGATACGCGGATCGGTCAAAACCCCATGGGCCAGGGTTTGGCTTGTCACGAGCCAGCCACGGACCCCGACCGGGGAAACGAACCGATGGATCGGACCTCGGCGGTGAACGTCGCGGTAGAACTGGTGCGGATCCCGAAAATAGGTGTCATCGAAGATCACAGTTTCGGTAGGCATTCATTTCCTCTGGTGGCGTGACCTGCGTGCAGGAGAAGCGCATCATCGGCTGTATGGCCGAGAAAATCGTACGACAGGAGGAACGCGCACGGTCACCGCAATGGCTTCTGGTCGAAACATTCGGTGAGCTGGACGGCAACTACAGCATCGTCGACTGGGGCGGACAGCCGAAAGAGTTTCTGCCCCTCGACAAGGCCGTGAAAGGAGCCGCGGCACGAATCAGACAAGCGGTCACCACCGTGGCTCACTCGCACGAACCGCTATCGGCGAAGGACGACGGCGGGCATCGCGTGGAAGCCTATCCGCATTTTGTCGGCGAACGCCTGCACGCCGTACAAGTCTGGTCGGGGACCGAAGACCAACAACCCCCGCCTCGCCTCCGCGCGGCGTCCTGGGACATCGACCTCACCACCCTCACCGCACTGGGCAGCACCGAATGGGCCGAGCTGGCCGACATTCCCCTCGACGAACGCGGCCAGGAGAGATCTCTGGCGAACATGTTCGCCCAAGTCCAAACCGACGAGCGGGAACTGCAAGCGATGAAACGCATCATCGCCGCAGTTCCAGGAACAACTCACCAGGGCGTCTGGACCGTGTACCGGCGCGACGGAGCCAGCTTCCGAGCCCACTTCTCCTGCCGCATCTACGCACAACCCGGAGCCGACGGGACCGAACATCGCGTCGCTCGAGGCGTCAGCCTCGAAATCACCTCCAGCACGACCGACACCAAGCCCCAACCCCTGGTACTGCTCGAGCACCGCCTCCTGGAGGCCGACGTACCACCAGGCGAGTACCGAGCACTGATCAACCTTCGCAACCTGCGCCTGATCCGCTGGGTACACGGCTCCCCCATCCCGGACCAGATCGCTTGGCGCCGTGTGGAAAACGAGCCGGAACCCGGCGTGCACCCTGACGATCGACGCACGATGATCGACATGGCGAAGGGACTCGCTCGGTCGAGCACCACAGGCCACCTACGAGTTCGAGGTGTCCACGGCGGATGGATTCCCATTACAGCACGCGTGAGCCTCGTAGCCATAGACCAGGAAACCACCGCCGGACTTGTCAAATTCACAATAGATCACTGACTTCGACCGATGGGATAGCTTCCGGGCCAGGCAATTCGGGCTGAAATTCAGTCCGCCCGATGCGCGAGCCGATCCGGATCGAATTCGCCATCCCGCACGCCAGCGAGGAACGCCGCCCACTCTGCCTCGTCGAATCTCAACTGCGTGTGGCTTCACTGCGCCTTCAAACGGTATCGCTTGACTCACATGCGAATTCGACAACCTCGGTGCTGCCGTAGGTCCCATCTCGGACCGCGTCGAGGAACGCCGTCCATGATTCGGAACGAAGGTTGTGTCCAGCAGGATGGTGTACGACCGGACGCCAGCGAAGTGGTGGCGTGTCGTAGCCGAGTAGAGGGTGGTCACCGCGTGATCCTTCAA
>NZ_JBIAMW010000022.1:0-91105 GCF_042874315.1 Nocardia sp. NPDC004068 | reverse complement strand
ATGCCTGAAACGGTATGTCACGCGGCAGATCCACCGAACCCTGACGCAGGCCAACGCGACGACTTGACAAACATAGAAGCCTCCCGGTGAGTCCGTTCGGTCTTGTAGAGACCGTTGGTCGTCTCGGCGAGTGCGTTGTCGTAGGACGATTCGACCGCCCGACCGAGGGCTGGACCCCGGCTTCAGCGAGCCGTTCAGCGAAGGCTATGGATGTGTATTGCTGGATTCGATCGGTGGTCGCAACATCAGCTTGTTGGAGTGATCGTAGATGTTCATCGAACGCTCCGGCGGGGTGTCTTCCAGTCGAGTGTCTTTCGTGGCCTGGTATTGAGAGTGTGCGCGATCGCTTGGACTTCCTCTGCGTCCCAGCGGGATAGGTCGGTGCCTTTCGGAGATGGCTGTCGCGAGGGTGTCGGCCATCGTGGCGGCGGCGTAACCGGGCCAGGGCGGCCTGTTCTTCGTCCGCGGAACGAGCCCATAGCCGCCCACGCGGGAGCAGGTGGATAAGCATCGTGAGCCGCGTCAATCGTTCCACGAGCGTGCCGATCGCCGAGCGCTTGAGCCCGACGATGTAGGGGTCGGACCGGGGCGCGGTGCCAGGATTGCTCTTGGTCCGTTTCCCCGGCCCGCCCTCCGCACCGGACGACAACGCGCTCATGGAGAGGTCGAAGCTGTTGAGCTGAGCGGGTCCCGTTTGCCACCCAGCCTGAGCAAGAATGGCGAGTCCACCGAAGACCAGGACCGGGCGCAGCACCTTCTCGAGTAGTGGAATCTAGATGTCCCCCGAGTCGTGCCAGATTATCGCCTGCGTTTCCCCGCGTTCACGAGGCCAGCCCTGTCCGTCCTGCCCCGGTGACGGCCGGGCCCCTCAGTGAACCGGCGTTCCGGTGTGGCGATGTGGTGGTGTGAGCGAGCCGCTGCCGGGTCGAGGGCTCAGCGTTTTTTACGGATTCTTGACGACGTGCAGCTCTTCGCGGCGCGGAGCGCGGACATAAGGTGACTTATCGTGGTTTCACCGATTGACCTGGCCAAACGAGTGGTTCTCGGCCGTCCGTTCCGTAGCGACCGGCTCGGGGATACTCTGCTGCCGAAACGGCTGGCGCTGCCGATTTTCGCCAGCGACCCGCTGTCGTCGGTCGCGTATGCGACGCAGGAGATCCTGCTGATCCTCACCCTCGGTGGGTTGGCGTATCTGCACCTGACACCGTGGGTCGCGGGTGCGGTCGTTGTGCTGTTGGCGGTGGTGGTGCTGTCGTATCGGCAGGTGGTGCTCGCTTATCCGTCCGGCGGGGGCTCGTACGAGGTGGCGTCGAAGAATTTGGGGCGGCTGCCGGGGCTGGTCGTCGCGGCGGCGCTTCTGGTCGACTATGTGATGACCGTGGCCGTGTCGGTCGCCGCGGGGGTGGACAACATCATCTCCGCCGTACCGGAGCTGAATCCGTTTCGGGTGGCGATCAACATCGGTTTCATCGTGTTTCTCACCGCGATGAATCTGCGGGGTGTGCGTGAGTCCGGGCGCACCTTCGCGATCCCCACCTATGCTTTCGTGTTCGGGATCCTGCTGACCATCGTCGTCGGTCTCGGGCAGGCGATGTGGGGTGATGCCCCGGTCGCCGAGAGCGCGCACTACGACATCCGTCCCGAGCAGGCCGGGTTGTCCACTGCTGCCCTGGCTTTTCTGGTGCTGCGCGCGTTCTCTTCCGGCTGCACGGCGTTGACCGGGGCCGAGGCGATATCCAACGGGGTCCCGGCGTTCCGGAAACCGAAGGCACGCAACGCCGCTCGCACGATGGCGGCGATGGGAGTCATTTCCATCACCATGTTCGCCGGTGTGACCGCGCTGGCCATCATCACGCACGTCCGCGTGACCGAGAACACCTGCGATCTCGTGGGATTCGTCGGCGACTGCGACGCCGATCCGCAGCGCACTGTCATCGCGCAGATCACCGCGGCGGTGTTCGGCGGCGACAGCATCGTCTTCTACTACATGATGGTGACCACCGCGCTGATCCTCGTCCTCGCCGCCAACACCGCCTACAACGGGTTCCCGTTGTTGAGTTCGATTCTCGCCCAGCACCGGTACATGCCCCGCCAATTGCACACGCGCGGCGATCGGCTGGCCTTCTCCAACGGCATCCTGCTGCTCGCTGTCGTGGCCGGTGTGCTGATCTACGCGTTCGACGGGTCGGCGACCCGGCTGATCCAGCTCTACATCGTCGGCGTGTTCACCTCGTTCACCCTCTGCCAAGCCGGGATGGTCCAGCACTGGAACCGCGAACTCGCCGCCACGACGGCCGCGGCCGAACGCCGCCGCATCCATCGCGCCCGGCTGATCAACGCCTTCGGCGCGGTGTTCACCGGTGTCGTCCTCGTCGTGGTCATGGTCACCAAGTTCACCCACGGCGCCTACCTCGTGGTGGTCGCGATCCCGGTGCTCGTGATCGTCATGTATCTCGTTCACCGCCACTACATGGCGGTCCGGGCGGAATTGCGCCCCGACGACAGCGGTTTCATGCTGCCCGCACGAGTGCACGCGGTCGTGCTGGTGTCCGGCTGGCACAAAGCGACCCAGCGCGCGATCGGGTTCGCTCGCGCCACTCACCCCGACAGCCTCACCGCGATCACCGTCAACGTCGACGACGCCGATACCCGCGAATTGGCCCGCGAATGGGAACACGCCGAGGTCGCGATCCCGCTCAAAGTGATCGAATCCCCGTACCGGGAAATCACTCGCCCGGTCCTCGACTACATCAAACGCCTCCGGACGGCTCATCCCCGTGACGTGGTCAGCGTGTACATCCCCGAATACGTCGTCGGCCGCTGGTGGGAAAACCTGTTGCACAACCAGAGTTCCCTACGCCTCAAGGCCCGCCTGCTGTTCGAACCCGCGGTCATGGTGACCAGCGTCCCCTGGCAACTGCGCTCCACCCGCCATCGCGATCACGCCCGTATCGAACACACCCCCGGTGACATCCGGCGCGGCATCACCAAAACCCTCGATTCCCGAAGATCGTGAGAGCCGAGAGGGCCTCGCCTGCTCTCCCATCGGGAATGCGATGCCCCTCACCCCTGTCGCGACGGCGGACGCCCGCGCCCGCCGAAGCCGGTTTGACCGGCCGGAGCGACGGGGGAGGCCGCCCGCAGGCCTAGTCTCTCCGCAATCGAGCTCCTCCGTCACCTCCTGTGTCACGGCGCGACTGGTGTCGGGCGACCCCTCATCACCGCGGACGCGCGCCCGAGCGTCGGCGCGAGCACGCGGAGACGGCCCTCGGCCTGACCGCGACACCCCTGATTCCGGTCGAGATGACACCTTCGTCCTCGTCGGCCACATCCGAGACGACGAGCCGGGCACAGTCGGTGACGCCTGGCAAGGTCTCCACCGATCTGGGCGGCAACGTCGACCACGGCGACGCCGTCGTCGTGTAGCGCGTCGGCAGGATCGTCGGGACCGGGAGCATCGGGGGACCCGCAGCGGGGCGCACCGCCGTGACAGCCGCTACCACGATCGAACGTGCCGCAGGATCTGGTGACCCGGGTCTGTCACGCTGGAGTGTCTTGGGTCGCCTGCGTGCGCGAGGGTGCCGCGCGGCAGCGGGGCGGGCGGGTCGTCGCGTGTGCCGCGCAGTACTTGAAATCCCGCTTGTGCCACCATAACCGGGATCCGGCGCGCGGCTTGCAGATGCCGGACGCGCGCGGCGTCGGGTAGGTCGTTCCAGGGTAGGGGCAGGGCGTCGTCGTGGTCGGCCCGTTCGGGTAGCGCGCCGCCGCGGGCGGCGATCTTGTCGTCCATCCAGCGCTCGTATTCGAGCCGTGCCAATGTCTGCACTTCCTCATCGTCGAAGCGCACCTCGAGAGCCGGGTCGAAGGCGGGCACCATGAAGCAGCCGATCGCGGCCAGGTTCTCCCCGATGCGGCGGGCCCGGATCCGATGGGCGTGCCGCTGCGCTTCGGACAGGTCTTGCCAGCGTTGGAGCACCTCGGCCTCGGCGGGGGCATTGCCGGTGGTCATCGCCTCGTGCACGCGCGCCTGATGCGCGACCCGCTCGCGCGTGGCGTGCACCGCCTGCGCGAGTTGTTCGGTGACTTGGCCGGTGACGTAGCCGGTGAGGCTGTCGATCACGCGGTCCTGTGCGGTCAGCCGCTGGGTCATCCGCCGGCATTCGTACAACACCGCCCGCGCGTCGAGGAAGGTTTGCTCCGAACGGCGGTCACCCGCCCGGCCCAGCACGCCCTGCCCGACCATGATCACGATCATGAACACCAGCTGCGCGAGCGACGACAGGAACGTCATGAACAGAAACGGGTACCGGTCGAATCGCTGAATCCCGGTCTGCGCCAGCGCGATCCAGGCCATCTGTGTGCCCGCGGCCAGGTAGAACGCCCACACGCTGCCCAGTCGCACCGTCAGCCACACCGCCACCCGGTCGTTGAGTGTGACCGTCTGATCGGCGGCCTGCGGCGGATCCTGCACCCGGTGCTGCTCGATCCAGGGATGCGGGCTGGAGTCGAGCAGGCTCAGACCTCGGCTCAATACCCGATCTTGCCGGTCCAGGTGCGCTTGCAGGTCCGCGACCTGCCGGAAGATGGCTTCGGTGTTCTCATAGGTCTGCACCGAACGCCGGTCGGCGGCCGCGCTGAGTACCCGCTGGCCTACCAGGATGATCAGGCACAACACCAGTTGCGCGACGTTGTTCAAGAACAGCAGGAACGGAAAGGGATAGGGATCGACCCGATGCAGCGGATCCCACCATGTCGCCAGCGCCATGTACCCGGTGAAGACCACCAGCACCACGTACAGGGCAGGCATCGACCCCACCCAGCGGGTCACCGCCGCGGCCACCGCATCGTTCACGCCGACCCGCTCATCGGCGATCAGCACCGGCGAGGCCGGGTGCGGGTCGGTCCCCTGACTCTCGCTGCTCAACGCTTCAGCCTCCTCGGCCCAGGGTTTTCTGACGCCCCACGGTAGTTCGCGACCACGCTATCGGCAGGGGCCGGTGGACCTCTCCGGCGGCGAACATCGCACCGCTCGCCGTCGGATCGCCAGCGGCGCTTGTGCTCGGTCGGCACGGTCGGGGTACCAGCGCCCAAGTGTCCGGCGAATCATGGTCAGCCGCTGAGGATCGGATGATCCGCACACCCACCACGGGCCACGGCGATGAGCGCATAGCCGCGCAGGGCGACCATCCCCACAGTGCGCAGCGGCGAGAAACGCTGGGCGTTCGAGAGTGTCGCGGGCCGGTGTGCGCCAGGTGTCGCAGTTCTGGTCGCGGATGGTGTCGTTCGTACAGGAGCCTCACCTAGCGAGGTGCTGACCCAGCATTGCTGACGCCCGCCCGGCCGGATGCCAAATCGGTCGATGTATGTTGCGAGACAACCACTTCGGCCGAGCGGTGCGCTCAGCCGTGCAGAGTGCTGGGAATCATGTAGAGCCCGAACGCGATGACGGCCGCGCACAGAGGCCATGCCGTGAACTTGTACGGTCCGCGCATGCGCCATTGCGGCGGAAGGGCTTTGGCTTCCAGGAGCAGCAGCAGACCCAGCACGACCGGTAGTAGCAGCGCGTTCATCACCTCGACGTCGACGGCCAGGTTCACCAGATCCAGGCTGGCCAGGACAAAGACGGCGCCGATGAGATCGGCCAGGGCATAGGTCAGATAGAACTTCGCGGTGTCGCGACCGGGCCGTTCGTTGAGGGTGTGCTTCCACCCGAATACCTCGGCCAGGCCCCAGGAGCCGGCCAGCGAAGACACGATCGCAGCGACCAGTGCCGCACCCATCATGCCCAGCCCGAACAAGACATGGCCACCGAAAACGCCCAGGAAAGGCGTCAGCGCGTCGGCGATATCGCCGATACCGGTCAGGGCGACGCTGGGATTCCATCGGCCGATCGTGGCGCCGACCGCGACGACCACGGAGATCATGAGCAGCTGGGTCAGTACCGCGCCGAGGGCCGTATCGTGGCGAGCCTGCCGGATCACGGTGGGGAAAGCTTCTTGTCGATCACCGCGCGCTGTTGGTAGAACACCATCCAGGGCATGATCACCGCGCCGACGTTGGCGGCCAGCAGTTTCAGATAGTCCGGATCGTGCAGCGGCGGTGACAACAGGCCGCGACCGACCTCGCCGAGGTCCGGCTTGGCCAGCACCATGGCCAGCAGAAACGCCAACTCGGCCAGCCCGAGGGCGATCCCGATGCGTTCGACGCGCTGGTAACTTCCGGTCATCGCGAGAGCGAGCAGAAAGACCGTGGCGACGGGGATGGTGAGCCATTTGGAGATTCCGAACAGTCCGCCGACGCCGGACACACCCGCGAATTCCGTCAGCAGGGCGCCGATCACCGACACGAACAGCGTCGTCGACGACAGATACGCCCACCCCCGCCCGAATCGCTCCCGGATCAGCAACCCGTGGCCTTTACCGGTAACCAGGCTCAGCCGGACGGTCATCTCCTGCACCACACACAGAATCGGCATAAGGATGACCTGCGGCAGAATCATGCGATAGCCGAACTGCGCACCCGACTGCGAGGCGGTGATCAGCGATCCGGCGTCGGTATCGGCCAGCATTACGCACAGCCCAGGCCCTCAGACGGCGAAGAAGCCGAGATGCCGCCACCGGCGACCGCCTGGTTCACGCGGGCGAGGTGGCGTCGACGGCGGTGCGCTCATGCTCATTCACTCAATGTAAGGTTAGGCTCTCTCTCAAGGATGTGGTGTGGGTCACGGCGACGCGAATTCCGCGTGCACGTCGTCGTGCGACTCCGACCTCGGACACGCCGAGCGCGGGGTGGTAACGGGCCGGTTCGGCGACCGGACGGTGGTCCGCGGTCATACTTGTCGATGCTCGTGGTCTCGTCACCGAACAATCGCTCTACCGTCGTCGAACCTATCGAAATGAGGTAGCTGCATTGCTGAGTGCGACCCGATCGACTGGAGCAACACTGTGCCGCTGGGGTTTCGGGCTCCTCACCGCGCTGGCGGTGGCGTCCTGTTCGAGCGCGCACTCGACCGCCCCCGCGGCTGGGACCCTCGATGTCAGATTCGGTTCCGGCGGCAAAATATCCACGGATCTGGGATCTGGCGCCGATCGGGCCCGGGCGGTCGCGGTGGGTTCGGACGGCAGGATCCTCGTCTCGGGCTCCACCCAAAGCGGCGGCCCGAGTGACGATTTCGCCGTGGTGCGCTATACGCCCGACGGGCAGGTCGATACCGGATTCGGCGAGGGCGGCAAGGTCTCGACCGACTTCGGCGGCACGTCCGATATCGCCAACGCGGTCGCGATCCAATCCGACGGCAAGGTCCTCGCGGTCGGCACCAGCCACGGCACCGCCACCGGCGACACCATCGCGTTGGTCCGCTACACCGCCGACGGCAAGCCGGACCCTGGCTTCGGTGCGGAAGGGCGGGTGTCGACCGATCTGGGCACCCAGGCCGATCGAGCCAACGCCGTTGCCTTGCAACCCGATGGGAAGATCGTCGTGGTGGGCTCGACACGGGATCCGGATCCGGCCCAGGGCGACAACTTCGTGGTGCTGCGCTACACCCCGGACGGTAAGCCGGACCCCGGGTTCGGCCGCGACGGGATGGTGTCGACCGATTTCGGCGGCAGGGCCGACGTCGCCGCCGCGGTGGCGATCCAGTCCGACGGGAAGATCGTCGTGGCCGGTACCAGTCACGGCACCGTCACCGGCGACAATATCGCCGTGGCCCGCTACACCGGCGAGGGCGTCCTCGACCCGAATTTCGGTGACAGCGGCAAGGTATCAGCCGATCTGGGTACCCGAGCCGATCACGCCAACGCGGTCGCGCTCGCCGCCGACGGCCGGATCATCGTCGCGGGCTCCACCCACGACCCCGGCCGAGGCGACAATTTCGTCCTCGTCGGTTACACCCGAGACGGCAAGCAGGACACCGCATTCGGTGACGGCGGCAGGGTGTCGACCGATTTCGACGGCAAGGCCGACATCGCCTACGCACTGGCGGTCGCCCCGGACGGCAAGCTCGTCGCCACCGGGACCAGCCACGGCACCACCACAGGCGACAACATCGCCCTCGCCCGCTACACCGCGAACGGCAAGCCCGACGCCGGTTTCGGTACCGGCGGCAAGGTTTCGACCGATCTGGGCGGCAACGCCGAGCATGGCAACGCCGTCGTCGTGCAACGCGACGGAAGGATCGTCGTGGCCGGGAGTACCGCGGACCCGCGGCAGGGCGACAACTTCCTGACGGTCCGCTACAACGGCTGAACGCCGCGCAGGGAGGTTGCGCGCCCCGCGGGTCAGTTCGTGTATTGTTCCGCGGAGCGCGAAAGCCCTTGTGCCACAGGGCGGATGGTTTCTCGCACACCGGCCGGGCGGTCGGCGCGTGCCGAGGTGACCGCGAGAGCGATCGATGCCGCGACCATGACCGCCAGGGCGGACACGAGCAGCGCCACCTCCCAGCCGCGCAGCCGCAGCGATTCGCCGAGCACCGTGACCGCGAGCAGCAGCGACACGATCGGCTCGGCGACGGTGGCGGCGGGCAGCGACGCTTCCACCGCGCCCGCGCTGTAGGCGTCCTGCTGGGTGACGATCGCGATCGCCGCGACCACGATCAGCACATACACCTCTGGCGAGCTCGCCAGCCGGGACGGGTGATGGGTCGCGGTGGCCATCACGCCCTTGGTGAGCGCGGCCGCGACCCCGAACAACGCCCCCGACACCGTTCCCAGCAGCAGCGCTCGTCGCGGCCCTCGACCACCCCGCGCGCCGTACCAGCACCCCGCCACCAGCACCACACCGACCGTGCCCACCAGCACCCACCGGCTCAGGGGAGCGTGGGAACTTCCCCGCTGCGGAGTGCCCAGCACCGCGACGGCGGCCACCGCCACAGTCAACGCCGCCGCCCACGCCCACTGTGCGACGGTGACCGCCCGCCCGGCCAGCAACGCCGACAACGGCAGGGCGAACAGCAACGACAACATCAACAGCGGCTGCACAACCAGTAACGAACCCCGTGCCAACGCCGCGGCCTGCAGACCGTACCCGGCCAAGCCCGCGACCGTACCCGCCCACCACATCGGCTGTCGCGCCGCCGATCCGATCACCACCGCGCCCCGCTCGCTCGCCGTCGCGCAAATACGTTGGCGCGCAACCGCGCCCACCGCGATACACGCCGCCGCGGCCACCGCCAGTTCGACCGCCTCGCCACGATGGACGACGCCGGTCACATGATGTGCGAGCATACGTCCCGGCTAACCGGCGAACCGCCCCACCAAACCCGCGACCCGGTGCATCGAAACCGCCCGCCGCCAGTTCGTTTGTGCGCGAGACGGTTTCGCGTCTCCGCCCTTCGCGGATGCAAGACGCGGCACGCTTCGGGCCGTCCCCGCCTGCGCGCCACTCGGGTGAGCCGGACCGCTGCCGTGGCGGCCTGACGGGCGCGGCCGCCGCCGGTATCGTCCGCTGGGTAGCCAGGATCGGTGTGAGTCGACGAGGAGCAGCGGTATGGCCGGGGTGCGAGGTACGGTCGGTGGCGGTCCCGCCAGTGAGGTCGAGGAGGTCGGGGCGCCGGCGATGGCCGACACCGCGCGGTGGGCGCTGGTGGTGGGGGCGCTCGGTGTGGTGTTCGGCGACATCGGGACGAGCCCGATCTACACGCTGCAAACGGTGTTCGATCCCGGCGATCCGCATCCGGTGCCGGTGCGTGCCGACAACGTGTTCGGCGTCGTGTCACTGGTGTTCTGGTCGGTGGTGATCATCGTGACCGTCACCTATGTGCTGCTCGCGATGCGCGTCGACAACGACGGCGAGGGCGGGATCATGGCGTTGATCACCCTGATCCGCCGGTGGAGCGCACCGGGCGAGCGGCGGATCGCCGCCTGGTTGACAGCGCTGGGAATCCTCGGCGCCGCACTGTTCTTCGGCGACAGCATGATCACCCCCGCGATTTCGGTGCTGTCGGCGATCGAGGGCGTCGAGGTGGTCCAGCCGTCGCTGAAGGACCTGGTCGTGCCGCTGACCGCGTGCGTCATTTCGGCGCTGTTTCTGGTGCAGCGCCGCGGGACCGCGGTCGTCGGGCGGATGTTCGGTCCGGTGATGTTCATCTGGTTCACCACCATCGCCGCCCTCGGCGTCGCCGGTATCACCCGGCATCCGGCGATCCTGCGCGCGCTGTCGCCCACCTACGCGCTCGGCTTTCTCGGACATCATTTCGGGACCGCGTTTTTCGCGCTCGCCGCGATCGTGCTGTCGGTGACCGGCGCCGAAGCGCTGTACGCGGATATGGGCCATTTCGGGCGACGCTCGATCACCCGGGCCTGGCTGCTGCTGGTGTTCCCCGCCTGCGCGCTCAGCTATCTCGGGCAGGGCGCACTGATTCTCGACGACCCGGCCCATATCAGCAGCCCGTTCTTCCTGCTCGCCCCCGGCTGGGCGCGGCTGCCGTTGGTGCTGCTGGCCACCGCCGCGACGGTGATCGCCTCGCAGGCGGTCATCACCGGCGCGTATTCGGTTGCCGCACAGGCCGCACAGCTGGGATATCTGCCGCGACTGCGGATCGTCCACACCTCCGAATCCACGATCGGACAGATCTATGTGCCGTGGATCAACTGGCTGCTGCTGGTGTCGGTACTCACCCTGGTCTTCGCGTTCCGCAGCTCCACCGCGCTGGCGTTCGCCTTCGGAATGGCCGTCACCGCTACCATCACCATCACCACCCTGCTGTTCTTCTACCTCGCCCACGCCCGCTGGCATGTCCCGCGCTGGATGATCGCGCTCGGGGTGACGCCGCTGGTGAGCTTGGATCTGCTGTTCGTGGCCGCCAACCTCACCAAGCTGCTACACGGCGCCTGGCTGCCCCTGCTGATCGGGCTGACCGCCTTCACGATCATGACCACCTGGGAGCGCGGGCGCGCACTCGTCAGCGCCGAACGACTCCGCCGCGAGGGTCCACTGCCGCAATTCATCGCCGAAATCGCCACTGGCACAGCGCCGATCACTCGCGTCCCCGGCACCGCGATCTTCCTCAACCGCGGCAAACACACCGTCCCGCTGGCCCTGCGCGCCAACATCGAGCACAACCACGTCCGGCACGAGCACATCGTGATCGTCTCCATCCGCACCGAGCCGATGCCCCGCGTCCACGACGCCGACCGCGTCGCGCTCGACCATCTCGGGGTCGACGACGACGGCATCACCCACGTCACCGCCCGCTACGGATACATGGAAACCCCCGACATCCCAGCGGCTCTGGCGCTGGTCGATCCGGGCGACACCGAAGGCCCGCTCGACCTCGACCACGCCACCTACTTCCTGTCCACCATCGAACTGCGCCGTGGCCCCGCGCCCACCATGGCGCTGTGGCGCAAACGCCTGTTCATCGCCACCTCCTACATCACCGCCGACGCCGCCGACCACTTCGGCCTGCCCCGAGATCGCACCATCATCATCGGATCGAAAATCGAACTCTGAAGCGAGCCGCGAGAACCGGAGCGATGCCTCGTCAACGGCCACACCCTCGCAGTTGATCAGTGTGGCCGCGACGTATCGGGACCTCATCAGCCGCATGAGATCCCCTCGGCGACGGCGTTCGTCCGGGGGCGTGTCGCGCTTGTGGATCGTGCTTCGCCGCTGCCGGACTCAGGGGTTGTGGCGCGAAGCCTGTCTATAGAGAGATGTCTCGTGGTCGCTCGCCGTATCTCAACGCAGACCCGTCTTGTGTTGACCGCCTTGATGATTCCCGATGATCAGTGCCGCTATTTGCCGTTGGGGTGGCCGAGCCGGGCGAGGGCGGTGGTCCAGTCCGCGGCGATGGCGCTCTGGGCGTCGGTGAGCGCGACCGTGTGTTTGCAGATCAGTTCGTGGAGTTGGTTCTCGACGGTGTCCTTGGGATTGTTCGGGCCGCTGCCGGGTTTGTGGCCCGGGGAAGGGGGTTCGACCCAGAGGTTGCGGGGGTCGTTGGGGTCGCCGCCGAGTTCGAGGGAGATGAGGTGGTCGTATTCGGCGTCGTGGAGATTGCCGGTGTAGCCGTAGGACTTGGCGTTGGCGTCCTTCTCCCGATCGGTGATCGAGGCGGGCGGGCGGATGGAGGAGGTGTAGCCGCCGCGGCAGATGGTGCTGTCGATATTGTCCTGTGTCACCGCGGGATTGGTGGCGCCGGGGGTGCAGGCCGGGTCGGGGAGCGGCTGCCCGTTGCTCGCGGTGCGGGAGTGGCAGCTACCGGGCGCGGGCTGCGGCTGAACGGTGTAGGTGCCCGAGGGGCCGGGTCCGACCGGAACCGGGGCGGCATCGATCAGCGCTGGTCCGGCCTGCGCGGTCGCGGGCGGCCGGGTGAGCCGTTGCGCCGACTGCTGGCCGCAGCCGCCGACCAGGACCAGCAGCGCGATCGAAACCATCAGTGCGGGGCGGGTATTCATGAATTCCTCCGGGCGTGGGATGCAACGCCATTGTCCGGCAACCGCACACCGAGCGCACCCCGCCCAAGCCGAGGTCGGTCAGCCGTCGAGTTTGACGGTGTCGGCGGTCAATTGCCATGCCGCCGCGCAGGGATCGGGCCGGGCCGAGTGATCGCGGTGGCGTATCCACCAGGTCACCGTTCCGGAGTCGGCCGCCGAGACCCCGCACGCGCCCGGGTCGCGCGGGTCGTGCCAGTAGAAGCCGCCGAAACTCGCGGTGACGGTGTTCTCGGTGCGGTAGCCGAGCGCGGCGGCGGTGTCGCGGTCGAGCAGCAGCGAGTTGTTCCGTAGCCAGCCGTAGGTGATGTCGACGGCGCCGCCGTCCGCGAGGGTCGACTCCCCCGTCCAGGCGCAGACGGTCGGCGCGGTCAGCTGCCGGGCCTGCCGTATTCCGGCCGCGGCGGCGATCCGATCGGGCGGGAGTGGTCCGCAGCCGTCGAGTCCGTTGGGGGGCGGAGCGGGCGGTGCCGCGGTCTGGCCGCCGGAGCCGCACGCGACGCAGGTGAGCGCGACGATCACCGCGGCGGCCTGGGTGAGGAAGGTTTTCCGGGTCATCTCGTCAGCTCTTGTCCAAGGTCGCCGCCGCCAGTGCCGTCGCGCCCGCGCACGGGTCGGTCGTCGCGTCGGGGTCGGATTCGATTGTCCAGGTGAGGAATTCGCCCGCGCCGAGTTCCGCGGCGACTTCGCACGAGTGTGCCTGTTGCCAGCGATAGCCGCGGTGCCCGCGCACATCGAGGGGTGCGCGGGGGCTCTGGCCGGGGTCGGTGCGATAGGCGTCGATGGGGCTGCCACGCAACCATTTGAACGTCACCGCGTCCGGGGGGTCGTGTTCCCACCGGCACGTCAGGGGGTTGCTCGCGACGGCGGTGACCGCGCCGAGCCCGGCCGCCGCGCCCACGTCCGCGGCGGTCATTCCCGCGCATTCGGCCAGCCGGATCGACGGCGGCGGTGGTGCCGGGGTGGGGTGCGCGGTCGCGTGGGGATTCGAGGTGCCGCAGGCGGCCAGCGCGAGAGCCGAAATGCCCAACAGCGCAATCGAATTCATCCGGTGCGGGCTCATCGGCGGAACCGCGCCCGCAGTTGGGGGTCGTTCTCCCACCACAATCCGTCCTGCCGCAGCGGCTGCTCGCCGGGCGGATCACTGCCGACCGGCGCGTCGAGTTCGGCGTCCGAGTCGCGGGCCGCGCGGCGTTCGTCGGCGGCCCAGGACCGCATCAGGGTGAGCAGATACGGCAAGCCCAGCACGTCACCGAGGATCCAGAGGACCCCGGCGCCGATGATCTGATCCAGCCGCGGGTCCGGTCCCCAGTCGCGGCCGATCTGGAGGTAATAGTCCGCCGCGCACAGGGGCCCGAACCACAACACCAGACCCAGGATGCCGTCGGCGATCGATTCGACAATGGTGATCAGCAACGACACACCCTGCGAATAACGCCGCGGCACCGGGTCGATCTGCAACCGGGAGTAGAAGTATCCGAACCCGATGGCCACCAACACGATTCGAGTCGCCGCGTCGACGAGCCCGTTCCGCAGCACCAGTTCGTACCACGGGGTGAGGAACAGCAGCCACGGCGCGGCCAGGATCGCCACCGACGATACGAGGGGATAGGTCGCCGCCCGCGCCGGCGCGGAGTTCACGACCCTGTCCAGCCGCGCCCGCCCGTCCGGCCCCAGCGCCGCGCGCAGCACCGTCACCGGCCGCCCCGCGGCCAGCCCGAACGGCACCACATACACCAACAACACCACCTGCAAGGCCCGCACCCAGAACAAGGTCCCCGAATACACCCCCACGACCCCGATCCCGGCCATCACCCACACCCCCAACCCCACCACCGAGAACACGCCCACCCGCCACCCCGGCACCCCGGCCCGCCCCCGCACCCGCGCCACCCCGTACCCACCGCCCAGCGCGGCGGTCACCACGAGCGTCGACAGATCCCACCGCCACGAGGTCACCACCGAGCCGACGGTCAACGGAACAGAAACCCAAGCCACGCCAGCCAGTATCCACCCGCCCGAACACGATCGACGGATCCCGCGGCGCGGCGATCGACCGCCCGCATGAGGTACCGCTCCGCGTCGACGATCGCGTCCGGGCTCGCCGCACCGGACACCGAGGACGGCCTCGGCGCGAATCATGGTCAGCCGGTGAGGGATCGGACGATCCGCACACCCACCAGGACCACGGCGATGAGCAGATAGCCGCGCAGGGCGACCATCCCCGCCGTGCGCAACGGCGAGAACACCGGGCGCTCGAGCGTGTCGAGGGCCGGGGTGCGCCAGGTGTCGCGATCCCGGTCGCGGATGGCCTTGCGCTCGGCCCGTGACAGCCGGGTCGCGTCGAGCTCCTCGACCTGGTCGGGGTCCAGGCCGCCGAGTTCGGCGGCGGTCTCGCGGGTCGCTCGGCGGTCGGCGCGCTGCTTGGCGAGAGCGATCACCGCACCGCCCAGCAGCCCGACGCCGATCCCGACACCGAAGCCGATCTCCACCTGCGTCGTGGTCAGCTCGGGGAAGAAGGTGGCGGCGGTCAGGGCCAGCGACAGCAGCACCAGCGACCACACGATGACACCGGCCATGATGTTCTGCTTGACGGTGTTCGCCCATGGCCCGAGCACGGCCTTGTCGTTGCAGAGCAGCACGAGGAACACCGTGGCCGAGGGCAGCAGCACCCCCGCGAGCGCCTGGACGCCCTGGGTGAGCAGTCCCAGCACGTGGTCGGGGCTGAACGACACCGCCGCCGCCAGCGTCAGCAGCGTCGCGTAACCGGCGTAGAAGGCGGGCGCCTCGCTGATCTTCCAATGCAGCGAGTGCCGCTTGCCGAGAGTGTCGCCGAGAGCGTAGGTGGTGGCCAGCCCGACCGCGTTCGCACCGATCAGCGAGGCGTCGAGCAGCAGGATGGCGAACAGGGCTCCGGCGCCCTCCCCCATGGTGTCCCGCAGACCCCGCGCGACCGCGCCGGCGTCGGTGAAACTCCCGATCGGCGCGGACGCCGCCACGGCCATGATCGCGATGGCTCCGGCCATGACCACGACGATGCCCACCCACAGGTCGATGCGTTCGAAGCGGATCCAGCGTGGGGTGATGCGCTTGTCGACGATGTTGGACTGCTGGAAGAACAGCTGCCAGGGGGCGACGGTGGTGCCCACGATGGCGACGATCAACAACAGCAGCGTCGAGTTCAGCCCACCCGGGAACGACGGGATCAGACCGTGTCCGATCGTCGCCGCCCGCGGACGCACCAGGAACGCCAGCGGGAATATGACGATGTTGATCGCGATGAGCCCGAACAGGAACCGCTCCCAGCGCCGGAACGAGCCGCCCGCCACCACGGCGAACAGCAGCACCGCCGCCAACGGCACCGAAATCGCCTTGGGCAGACCGAAATAGCCGAGCGCCATCGAGACGCCGATGAACTCGGTGACGATGGTCAGCGCGTTCACGATGAACAGGTCGCCCACGCTGAACGCGCCCCAGAACTTCCCGAACCGGTCGAAAATCAGCCGGGCGTGCCCGACCCCGGCGACCGCGCCGAGCCGCACGACCATTTCCTGGTTGACGTAGAGCACCGGGATCAACAGTGCGAGCGTCCAGATCAGTGCCATGCCGTAGTTCTGCCCGGCCTGGGCATAGGTGGCGACGCCGCCGGCGTCGTTGTCGCCGACCATCACGATAAGGCCCGGACCGATCACGGCGAGCAGCATCCTGAACCGCTGCCCGCGGGTACGGCCCTCGACGGTGTCGTGTCGGCCGATCGAGCCGAGCGCGCCGACGATATCGCCGACGTGCGCGGAATCCATGACGGCGCCCGTCGGGGCCGTGGGTGCGGGGACGGTGGTGGTGTCGCGGCGGATCGCGCCGCCGGAGAAGAAGGCCATCGCCGTTCTCTCCCTTCTTCATTCGCCTCGCTGCACAGCGATTCGAGGTACGGGTGGGCGAGAGATCAGCCGCTGCAAGGCATTCCGGGCACGACGAGGCACCCCGAGGACACACATCACACCGATGCGATCAGACGACGGCGCGCGGATGTCAGGGGGTCACGGTGCCGCAGCAAGCTGGGAACGAGTGTTGTCGAACCGGACTCGGATACGGACCATCGCCGGAGTTCATGTCGTCCCTCACCTCCTTGCCGCCAGGACGCGCACGTCACCACATACGACGCCAGAACACCCGAGAGGGAGCCCGAACAGACCGTCCGAGCGGGCACCCCTCTCGTCAAAGCTTCGGCACTGCACGACGTAATCCCTTGCGGGAAGCCACTTCGGATCACCCCTTAATCCGGGGAGATCTGTCCTAACCCTGGGCGTCTCTCGACGTCGTCGGATCAGTGGCCTGTGTTCGTACAGGAGCCTCACCTAGCGAGGTGCTGACCCAGCAATGCTGATCCCCCCTCGGCCGGATGTCAAATCGACGAACGTCCCCGATGACGGGCGCCACACACCGTCCGCTGTGGCGAACACGCTGCGACACAACGTCTTCGGTCGCATCGCGGCGATCGTGCGGTCCGAGCCGTCATGCGGTCGCCGCGGTGCGGGCGCGGATCGCCTTCACCGCGCGGACGGTGAGCAGGAAAGGGATCACCAGGCCCGCCAGGCGCACCGGCAGACCGACCGCGACGCCGAGGTCGGCGACCCGGACGATGGTCAACGCGACGGCGAGGCCCGCGAAAGCGAGGCCCCAGATCCCGGTGATCAGCCCATGGGTGCGCCCATCCTGTCGCTGGGAAACGGGAGGAGCACGATCCAGGGGAGGAAGCTCGGGGCGCTGTACTACGACGGTCCGGGGACGTCGACCCAGGAGTTCCGGCGCCGCCGACGGCGAGCAGTGGGATCTGCAGTGGAATCACACCACTGTCGGTCTCGGCTGGCTGCCGCACTCCGGCGGGCGCTGGACGGCTTGGCCGCTCGCGGCTCGATCGAGGGACTGCGCGGTTCGATCGATAGCATCGAGAGATTCGCTGCGGGTCCCGGTCACGAAGAGGACGTTCAGGCCGTCATTCGGCTGCTCGGGTCCCCGGCGGCGCGGTATCGCCGGGGCGGGCTGGGTGTTCAACCCGGCCGCGGCGATACCGCCGTATCCGAACCGGTGAGAATCCCACCGTTGGGCGTCGGTGCCGTTCTCACCATGGGCTTCATCGCCATGGTCTTGGTGACCCGGCGGGCTGTCGGGCGGGTTCAGCCCCGGGTCCAAGGCGCCGAGGGCGCGAGCCGGGTGGGCGGATGCGGCGTGGGTGAATGCGGCGTGGGTGAATGCGGCCGTGCGGAATGTGTCTGTGTTGCCGTGGTCGCTGGTCGTTACCGTCACGGGCGCGCGCCGCGGATGCGACATGCGCCCGCGTAGATGCCGCTGATTCGCTGGGTGGCGTCCCTGTTCCCTTCTCCGATAGCGAATTTGCGGGTACGCTCGCGTGACACCGCTGTGACCCACGATTAGGGGATCGCGCCGACCCGGTGACCGTCACCACCGCACAGGGCGCGCGTCGAGGCCGGAACCAGGCACTTTCTTCGGATCCCGCTTGGCTCGCCACGCGGTCGGGGCGGAACGGGCACCTGATTTGCCCGGTGGCGACCAGGCCGGGGACGGATACACGGGGTCGGCGCGGACGCGAAGTCGATGTTTGCCCGAATTTTTCCGGCACAGGTTTTCCGAAAAGGGAATATCAGGATTTTTTTCACGCGAAACCGGTGCGGGGTGGGTTGAGATGGGGTGGAATGTGTATTCCGGCATTGTCGGAGTTGTTGGAAAGGAGAGGGGGTGAGACCGGTGATTCTCACGTTCGTTCAGCAGTTGCTCGCGGCGCTTCTCGGTCTGATCGGCCTGTGATCGCCAGCCTCGTCGACGGGTGGGTCGCCGTAGGCGGCTCACCCGTCTGGATATATCCGGAAACATATTCCTGTCCGTTGTGGCGGAATGGCGGGGCGGGCGATCGAGGCCAAAATCGGGAACCGTTGATCCGGTTCCTGCCGAGTGAATCCTGAAGAAACTGGTTGGTCCATTCGCGGGGGTGTGAGGGCGGCCACGCCTCGTCCGGAGTGAGGCGTGACCCCCCGCGACCGCGGCGTACCGGCGCTGGAGGGATCCCCAGGCGGGGCCGGGCGACGGGCGCGCACGCCCGGCCCCCAGTGATATTCGCCGCTGCGGCGACCGCGGATCGGTCCGCCCGCCATTTTTCTCCGACCTCTGTCGCTTGCCCCGTTCTGGTGCCGCATGCGGGGCGCGAGCGCCCCCGCGGGGTGAGGTGCTTCAGGTCGTGCCGTCCCCGACCCGTGAAACCGGCTGGCGGGTTTGAAGGAAATCGCGGAAGAAGCGTGGAACCGACCATTTGCCCCATTTTCGGAAGGGCGAGTGACCCGGCGGTCACAAGCCGCGCTGCTCCGCTCATCCCTCCATTTCCTCCGCGGGGGGGAATAGGGCGAAGGCGCGTTATCTGATGCTCGGCGGAAAGCGTTACGTATCGGGCTTCGTTCGGCCACGATCCCCCTTGGAGCCGGTTGCCGCGGCGGTGCGGTGCGGACGCGGACGGACGGGGTTGGCGGGGGTGGGTCGTGGTTCGGTGAGGTGGGTTTTGAGGCGGGCGAGTCCGTCGCGGATGCGGGATTTGGCCGTGGGCACGCTGATGCCGAGCGCGGCGGCGACCTGGGGGTAGGTGCGGTGGCCGAAGTAGGCGAGGGTGATCGCTTCGCGCTGCAGCGGGGTCAGGGCGGCGAGATGGCCACGCACGGTCTGGTGATCGAGGTGGCGGTCGATGGTGTCGGCGACGACGTCGAACCCGCGCGTGAGGGTGGCGGCGTGGTAGCTGGTGTCCCGGTGGGTGCGGGCGGTTTCGGCGCGGACGCGGTCGACCGCGCGCCGGTGGGCCAAGGTGATGATCCAGGCCCAGGCCGAGCCCTTGGCGGGGTCGTAGTGTCCCGCGCTACGCCACAGTTCGAGATACACCTCCTGGGTGACGTCCTCGGCGTGGCCGCGGTCGGCCACCACGCGCAGCACGAGCCCGAATACGCGGGCGCTGCTGAGATCGTAGAGACGAGCGAACGCGGCCGGGTCACGGCGAGCGCAGCCGCGCAGCGCCTCGATCAACTCCCGGCCTACCACCCCGGATTCGAGCCGCGAGGCGTGCGCGGGCGGGAAGTCGGGGCCGGGGCCGGGGTCGGTGGCTGCTGCCGCTGGATGACTGCCGCGCATGAGCGGCCACCCTAGGCCAACAGTCGGGCGCGACCGGCCACCGACACACCCTGCCCCCGCGGAGCCGGGCCGCGAACCAACTCCAGTCAACCGACAGTCAACCGACCCTCGCCACAGGCCGAACCCTCGCCGGACTCGACCCGCGAGGTATTGCGCGAGTCGCTGGGCCGCACGGGAGCGTGCGGGCGCGCCGGGGCACGGCGCGTTCTGTCCCGCGGACCGGTTGATCATAATGGCGGGTATGAGTGAGTCGAGTCCGGTGTCGGCGTGGAAGGCGTTGCGCGAGGGCAACGATCGGTTCGTGCAGGGCCGGTTGCGGCACCCGAATCAAGGTGCGGCGGATCGCGCGAAATTGGTGGCCGCGCAGGCGCCGTCGGCGATCGTGTTCGGGTGCGGCGATTCCCGGGTGGCCGCGGAGATCATCTTCGATCAGGGGCTGGGCGACCTGTTCGTCGTGCGCACCGCCGGCCACGTCCTCGACGCCAGCGTGCTCGGCTCCATCGAGTACGGGGTGGCCGTGCTCGACGTGCCGTTGATCGTGGTGCTGGGCCACGACAGCTGCGGCGCGGTCCGCGCCACCGTCGATGCGCTCGACACCGGCGCGGTGCCCGGCGGGTTCATCCGCAGCGTCGTCGAACGCGTCACCCCCTCGATCCTGCTCGGCCGCCGCGAGGGCCTGCACAGCGTGGACGAGCTCGAGGCCCGCCACGTCGCCGAGACCGCCACGGTGCTGCAGCAGCGTTCCGGCATCATCGCCGAGCGGGTCGCCGCAGGTCGGTGCGCGATCGCGGGGGTCACCTACACCCTCACCGACGGCCGCGCCGTGCTGCGCACGGTGATCGGCGACCTCGGCGAACTCGCATAACCCCACCGCGCGGATTCGCGGGGGCTGAGATCGTGGTCGTCGATCCCAACGGGCACGACGGGAGCTGATGTTCCGGCGAGCGGAACGGTCCGATCAGGCATGTGGGGTCCCGTTGAGTGAAGAGCGCGATCCGCTCCAGCTGTCAATGTGAGGTCTCACACCGACACCCGCATGTCGCGCAGCAACGGAGTCCGCCGAGCATGCGCGGTCGTCAAGCCGGGGACCTGTTCGGCGAACGTGGTTCGGGCGCAATCCGTGTTGCCGCAATAGAACTTTCGCACCCGCAAGCAGATCAACATCTCAGCCCCACCGATCCCGGCGACAGACACCGCTGGTAGCGACTATGCACTCGAACCGACCAATGAGCGCAGTACGGACAGGACGCGCCTGGTGCGGTGACCCTGGCGTCGATCCGCAGGGTCGCCCCGCGGCGGGTGACCTGCTCGACGCACAGGTCGATCAGATGCGGGAACAGAACCTTCAGATCAAGATCAGCGCACCGCCATCATGATCGACTACCGCTGACCCACTTCCAAATCACCAGGGCACCAACAACTTTGTGCCTGAGCCGGACGTGAAAGGCCATTGACACCGACACCCTCGGGGATCCGAGCGGGTTTGGGGATCCCGGCCCGGTCGCCAGGGGGCACGAACTACCTCCGCCCGGCGACTCGGCGGTGTTGATGTCCGGGGTGAGTGCCGGAAACGGCGGCCCCGGCGGTTGCCCCCGGCCCCCTCACCAGCGGCAGCCGCACCACCACCCGGTCACGGCTTGCCTGGCACGGTGGGAGCGGTGTCGGTGTTGTGCGAGGCGCCCGCGTAGACGCCGCGGAATCGGGCCGAATGCCGGAAGCATAGCGCCGGTTGCGATTCGGGGCGCCTGTTCTGGCCTGCGTATTCGCGGGCGGATTGCATGTGATGGAAGATTCTTTCGCGCGGGTGGGTCGCCTGCGGCTACCCACCCGTCGACGGGGCTGGCGATCACAGGCCGAGCAAGCCGAGAAGCGCCGCGAGCAACTGCTGAACGAACGTGAGAATCACCGGTCTCCGTGAATTTTCTCTTGAGGGAAGGAAAAGGTGTCCCGTTCAGCGAATCGACCGCATCCGCGTGCGCGTGTGTCGAATCCGCGGGGCGTGTGAGCGTGGCGGTAGCCTACGGCGACCACGGTGCCGCAGGGGCCGCGTTCGGGGCGGTCGCGGCCCCGCCTCCGGCGTGGAAGGGAAGTTCGCGGCGATGGAGCCCAGCGTGATGGTCCTGCTCGAGCGGGTGCTCGCCGAGCACGGCTCGATCGATGCGTTCTGTGCGCACCTGCGCCGGTCCGACCGGGACGACACCCCCACCGACCGCCTGCCCGTCCTGCTCACCACCGGTCACCCGGGCCTCATCGGCCTGCACCCTCGCCCCGCCAGCCCGCACGAACCGGACCCACAGCCCGCGCCCTCTCCTCCGCCCGCGCTCTCGGCGCGGCTCGGACCGCGCGGGGGGTGAACCCGACCTGGAGCCTGGGGGTCACCGAGACAGGAATAGGGGTAATCGGTGGGTTCGGCGTAGCGATGAAGCCTGTGGTGAGAACGGTACCGGCTCGCCCAACGGTGGGTTCTCGCCGGTTCGGATACGGCGGTATCGCCGCGGCCGGGTTGAACATCCAGCCCGTCGCGGCGATACCGCGCCACATGGGCCCGGCGGAAAAGGGTTCCGGAAGTCTCGCTGAGTTGCTGATCGATCAGAAGGGATTCCCGCCCCGCGAGCCCCCGAATCGCTTCGGGTGTGTCAGCGGTTCTCGGTGACCGGGAAACGCTTGCGCTCGTGCCCGGGGCGGGGCCTGGCACGGCGGGAGCGGCGGCCAGGTCGGGGGTAGACGTGGAGGAGTTGGTCCACGTCAGCGGAGCTGATGAACTCCGGCCTCGGGCATGTCCACGATCGGGAGCGGTAAGGGTCGGCCAGCTTGGTCCAGGCCGCTTGGTCCGGGCCAGTGTGCGACATCGGTCGCGAGGCGGAATCGGTCCCCGGCCGGACACGGTGGCCCCGATTGGACCGGGTGCTGATTCATCCGAACTCGGAAACGCCGCGCTGTCGGGTAACCGCCGCGTAGCGTGTCCTCTATCACCGGCCTGAGGGGCGGCGGCCTCGCGAGGTGGCATATGCGTGCGGGAAACGAGGAGGGGCAGCGACGAGCGCAGGCGCTGGGATTGCTGTCGGAGCTACGGATCGTGCGCGAGCGCCTGCCGGCCGGGTCCCTCGACTATGAGGATGTTCTCGATCGCTGCCTGGTCGCCGCCGCCGAGGCGCTCAATGCGGGCGTGGACGAGCCCAGCATCGCGGCGGTCGGAGCGTTCTCCGCGCAGGACATGTGCGAGATTCGTGCAGCGGCGGCGGAATTCGCCGCCGATGACGAAGATGTAGAACGCGAGGCCAGCGCCGCGGTCGTCGGCGAGGTCATGCGGATCGAGGAGTCGTGCTACCCCTGTCGGGACTGCACGTGCAATGGCGATCCGACGACGATCACCTGCGTGTCCGGTCGGAGCGCGACCTGCGCGCCGTCGCTGAGGCTCCCTCCGGGGACGCGTTGACGTGGCATCGCTGGGCCGGTGCGACGAACATCGTCCGCACCGACGTGGCGGTGTGCCGCCAGGGCAGCAGCAGCGTGCTTGCGGCCAGGGTGAGGGCGGCGCAGGCGATCGCGGTACGGGTGCTGGTCGCGGTGGCGAGCAGTCCTCCGACGGCGATGAGGGCGGGTTGAAAGGTTTTGGAGCTGATCGACCACGCGGTGCCGACGCGGGCCATGTGGTCGTCGGCGGTGACGTTCATGCGGTAGGTAGTGAAGACCGGGTTGAACACGCCGGCGCAGAACAGCAGCAGGGTGTCGGCGGTGGTGATGACGATCAGGCCGGTCGTGCCGGGGTGGGCGGTGAGCATGAGTCCGAGCCAGCAGGTGCGCAGTGCTCCGAAGCCGAGCAGCACCGCGCGGTTCCCGAAGCGGGACACCAGCTTCGGTGCGCACAACGATCCGAGTAGCCCACCCACGGTGGGCAGTCCGAGGGCCAGCCCGTACTGCCAGGGCGCGAAGCCGAGCTCGCGCAGCATCAGCAGTGCCATCAGCGGATTGGCGAGCATGAGTGACCCGCCGAAAAGCATGGCGTTGCAGAACAATCGGGCCAGCACGGGGTGGGCGAAGATGTACGCCCAGCCACTGCGGATCTCGCTCGCCCAGTGCTGGGCGGGCCGGTGATGAGCGGGTGGAGGTTCGGGGGTGGTGATGCTGCGCAGGCCGAGCGCGGACAGCAGGTAGCTGATCGCGTCGAGGAAGACGGTGATCGTGGCTCCGCACAGCGAGATGAGCGCGCCACCGATCGGTGCACCCACCGTGGATACGGTCCAGAACACGGTTTCCAGGCGGCTGTTGGCGCGGATCCGTACCTGCTCAGGGACCAGCCATTTCACGTAGGCGCCGTTGGCGGCGTTGAACACGATCGCGGCGAGGGTGCTCACTGTGGCGACCAAGCACAACTGCGCGTAGGTCAGCACATCCAGCACGGCGGCCACGGGAACGCTGACCAAAGCGGCGAACGACACCAGGTCGGTGGCGATCATGACCGGGCGTTTGTGCCGGAACTCCACGAACGGCCCCAACGGCAGCGCGACGGCCGCGGCCGCGATCCCGGACAGGGCCGCCATCGCCGTCACCTGCCCGGCAGACGCATGGACCACCATGATCGCGACCAACGGCAGCGCACCCATGCCCAGCGCGCTGCCGAGCTGGCTGACCGCGGCGGCGGTCCAGAGCCGGTAGAAATCCGGCGACAGTCGGGTCGCAGCGACACCGGCGGTCCGGCCCTCGACGGGGAGCATCCCGCCGAGGGTAGAGCACCGCGACGCAGCGACCGATACACCACGCTGCCAACGAGAGCGGGTGACGAAATACCGCTGGCAGGTGAAACTTTCGCCGCCGGCCGTCCGGAATACCCTTGCCGTCGAACACGTAGGGAGAGGCTCAGTAGAGCCTGCCGATCGGTCCGGCCGGAGGCCGGTTCCTCAGCGGCTGCCCGCGGCGCCCCGGCCCCGAAGGGGCCCGCAAGAACCGGGTGACCGTCCAGTCCCCGGGCCCCGGCTTGCTGCCGGGCCCGGCCGGAACTCCGACACGGTCAAGACCGTCCGCGCGGCGTGCGGGCGACCTTGGCGGTAAGGCTTAGCCGGATCTGTTTTCCGGACCGGAAACCGCATGTGAGCTGGACTGATGCCGCTCCATGAAATCTGATATCGATCCCATCAGGTTTGCGTCGGCATCTACTGGTGCCCGTACAAGCCCCGATAGGAGAAAGCGGCATCATGAACGCTAAAGTCACATCTCCACGCCGAACCGCCATTACGCGGACGGTAGCCGCAGGAATCGGTCTGATGGCCATACTCGGCCCTGTGCGCGCCGGTTCGGCGCACGCGGAGCTGCCGAGGGCGGCTGTCGCCGCACCCAGCTATAGTGCGCAAGATCCTGGTGATCCCGATATCAATGTCGTGTTCCATTCAATGGACGAATGCGAGAGTCCGACGATGTCGTCGGAACTCTCGTCTACGCCAGCGGCGGCAACCCGCTCTTCCCCGGACCCCCGTACGGTGCGCCGTGGACTACGCCGTCATCGTCTTCGACAAGAACAAGGTCAAGCCCGTCGCCACCATCGGCGCAACGACCATCACCATGATCGGGGCGCCGCCGATGCCCGGAACAATCCTGTGTAAGCAGGGTGTCACGAGCGGCCGAACCTGCGGAACCATGGTCAGCACTTCCGGTCCGTACTTCATCACCACAGTCGGTGTGCTGCGGGGTGACTCCGGCGCACCCGTCGTCGAAGGAACCACGCTCATCGGTAATCAGTGGATCACCGGCGGCGGCACCTCGATAACCGCCATCATCGCCGACCTCGGGCGAATCGGCGGCCCAGGGGCCGGATTCCACCTCACGGCCTGGGGGCTGCCGGAACACCCACGGCCGAACTCGTTCTCGATCCAATGAGCTCGAGACCCTCTCCAGTCAGCCGCCCGATCGTCACCGGTATCTTTCCGCCGACGACGAATCCGTCGAACAAGCGGCACGACTGTCGAGGCTGTCCGGCGCAGACCCGTGATGTGCCGGGCGCACACACGGGATCAGCTGAGTCGCCCGCCCCATGACAGGGGCGGCCCGGAGACGCACTGCGGCGAGCGGGATCTGATCCGGAAGCCATCCGGACCGGACATCCGGGACCGCTGCCTTGTGGTGATCCCGGATGCGTAGCGGGCTCGACCGCGGGCAGGCGGCGGGGCGCGAGCCTTGCCGATCGTCCGTCAGCCGCAGGGGTGAACTCAGTAGAAAAGTATCCA
Organism: Nocardia sp. NPDC004068; assembly: GCF_042874315.1. Lineage (NCBI taxonomy): Bacteria > Bacillati > Actinomycetota > Actinomycetes > Mycobacteriales > Nocardiaceae > Nocardia > Nocardia sp. NPDC004068. The sequence goes on along the minus strand of NZ_JBIAMW010000022.1, from coordinate 65,274 downwards.
GCGCCCGCCTGGTTGGCCGTTGGGCCACGGAACATAGTCACAGTGGGCGAGCACGCCCTCCGGAGTCGGAACCTTCAGGCATTCCTCCCGGGTGGCGAATTCACCGCGGTCGGAGGCTTCATCCCGTGCGGTGGCGGACTTCCACCAGGGCGTCACCGGATCGAGCGGGTGGGCGTACCAGTTGCCGTCGTCGGCCAGCTGGCAGCCCACCGTGTAGCGGTGCTCGCATTCCGCCTGGGTGTCGCAGCCGGGAGGACTGGTCAAACGGCCCGCGCATCCGGCCGCGGAAAAGGCCGATCCACCCGAGTTCCCGTCGGTGGTTTCCGCCGAGGCGACTCCGATGCCGCCCATTATCAATCCCGTGAATACCACGGCTGCACAGAATGTATTCGCCATCATTTCGATTATTCCTTCACTGCTGTCTGAAATCTTGCGCATGCGCTTGTCACAGGCCGCCAGTGGGCCACGTCTGCAGGAAGTACCACGTGCCCAGACAGCCGGACGCCGGCGATGCGTTGTTCACGCAACCCATCACACCGTTCGGCATGTTGCCCACATAGATGCACCTGTATTGCAACTGCGAAGGCCCGCCCGCCGCGGCTACCTTCATGCCCCCTGCGTGCTCGCAGGCGATTTCGCTCGTGAACGTGTTGTCGGGGGTGTAGGTGGCGGCCGCCGTCCCCGCAGCAGCCACGCCGAGAACACTCGCGGCCGAGATGGCAAACATGATCTGCTTGACACGACGACCGACATTGGAGGTCGTGAAGGTATTCGACAATGACATGGGCTTTGTCCTTTCTGGTGATCACCCGGGTGGTTCTCCGGTGTGGATCTTCAACACGGGTGCGGCATCCGCGCCCGCTCCTCGTTACTTTGATCCATTCGAGGGCGGTCGAGCGAGACCGGCGAGGCCAAAAACCCGAATTACCAGGACGAACGACATTTCCGGTCCGGAAGCGTTTCCATACCCGATCCGCGAATCCTGAGCGCTGCCAGGGGTCGTCCAGCACGTAGTGCGCCTCGTGTCAGCGGAGGACGATCACTGTTGTGATGTCCTAGGTGGTGCCCTGATCGATGACGTGGGCGTTGGCCGACAGGCCCGGGCCGACACTGGGCGCGGGCGATCTCCGACCCCGAAGCGTCGATCACGCCGTTACGGACAACAGCCGATCACCCGACCGGCGACTCGTCCTCCGAAATTCCGGTCCGGAAACTCGTCGAACACCTCCTGAGCTGCGATGGCGGAGAACTTCCCGCCATCGGGCCGGGGTCGCGCCCGTGCTCGTGTCTTCTACTCGATGCAACGACAGGTACTAGCGATGGCGTCGGAGGAAAGATGCGGGACAGGAATTCAACGGGGTCGCGGCTGGTGCTCGAGCCGGTGTCGGCGGCGGCTTATTCCGCCGCGGCGGCGGGCGTCGCACCGCTGTTCGCCGAGGCCGCGGAGGCCGTGACCACGGCCGCCGGATCCGGTCGGCTCGCGGCCGAATTCGGGGTCGTCGGGGCGGATTTCGGGGTGCGGCTGGCAGCAGTGGTAGAGGCGCACGCCCGAGCGCTCGCGGATGTCGCACGGGCGCTGTCGTCGCGAGGTGAACAGGTCGAGCGGGTCGGGACCGCCGCGCGGGCCGCCGACGCGGCGTTTGCCGAAGCGGTCGCCGCGAGCGCCGGGAACGCTCGATGAGCGGGCGGATCGCGGCGAATCTCGTTGCCACGCCCGATCCGGCGATACTCGAGGCTTACTTGCGGCCGCTGCTGTCGCTGCGGGCCTCGCTCGGGGACAGCACCGGCGTCGCCCGGGCCGTGTCGGCGGTCGTGTCGGCGACATCTGCTCGCCTAGCGACGGGTGAACCCGAGCATCGCGACGCGGTGCACGCGATCGAGTCGACCTGGTCCGGGCAGGGTGCCGTGGCCGCCGTCACGGCGCTACGGCAGACGCACGCGCAGCTGGCCATGGTCGTTGACCACGGGTCACAATATCTGCCGATCCTTACCGACGCGCTGGCGTGCGTCGCCGCGTGTCGCCGTCGAATGGACGACCTCATCGCCGAATTCCGCAGCGACGCCGCGCATCTCGCGTCCCCCGCCGCGAAGTCTTCCGGCGCCACCGCCTTGGTCGCCCGAGCCACCGCCGCGTTGGGGCAGGCCATCAGCCTCGTGGACGCCGTGCGCGCAGAGCTGAACGAACACCGGCGGCGGCTCGACGAGCTGGCCACCCCCGCCGTAACCGTGCCAGAGTCGCCTGCCCCGGCGCCCCTACCCGTGCACGGTCCGCTCGGCTTCGGGCCGGTCGCACCTGCGCCGACATCGCCTGCCTCGATGTCGCCCCTTCCCAGGGACACCACCAGCCCGGCCTCGATGTCATCGGTCGCCGCCTCGCCTCCTCGGGACCCGGCGTCCGTCCCAGCCGCAACACCGTCCACAGTCACCACCGCCCCGGCAGGAGCCGAACCCAATCCAGCACCGGTTGCCCGAGTTCCCGCCTCGCCCTCGGGCGGGGCATCGCCCCACCCACCCGCCGAGAGCCCGTCGGCCCTGGCATCGCCCGAGCCCGCTTCGCCCCCGGTGCCCGCGAACCCCGCAGGGGCGGAGGGACTGCAACAGTCGCTGATCTCTGCGGCGACCTCGCTGGGCAACACCGCGATCACTCAAGCGGGCACGATCGGGGTCCATCTGGTCGACGACGCCGCCGGAATCATCGACACCGCAATCAACGCGGCCGGTCCGCGCATCGACAAGCTCATCGACATCGTCCCTGAGCTGCTGCACCCCGAGGGGGATCACCACGCCGCCGGAGACCCTGCCCCGGCCGTGCCTCCCTCACAGGACATTCCACCGGGCCCGACCCGGCCCGAGCCGCCGAGCCCGGTGCAGCCGCCCTCGGTGCCGGCAGGGCCTCACGCACCTGTCCCGACCCAACCGCAGTTGCCGTCGTGGTCCGCACCCGGAACCTCTGACGAGTCCCCCACCTCTACGGATCCCGATCCTTCTCCATCACCCTGGAACGCGCCCGGCGACTCCACCAGCAGCCTGGTCACTACGGGGTCACAGCCATGCTCGAGGGTGGGGGATTCCGGCGGATGCGCGCAGGGCGGTGAACGACAGCCGGAACGCGGCGCCCGCGATGAGGACGGTCATCGTGATCGCGAGCATCTGTGCAGCGGAGGTGCGGGTGCGGCTTCGTCTGCAGCACCGTAACGCCGTGCACTCCGTCAGCAAGGCGAGGGGCGGCACGGTGGCGGCCGCGATCGGTGCGACCGGGGTATGCAACATCGCGTGCGGTCTCGTTGTGCAGGCGCAGGATCAGTGAGTCCAGGTCCGAGTCGTTGCCGGAACGGGCTGCGGCGGTGCAGATTTCGGTGAGCCGGTGCGATGGGGTGGCGTAGCGGGAGGCTCGGCGGTGCGGTTTGCTGACCGCGCGGGCCATGTCCTCGACTTGGCCGCGAGTCGGTTCGTCGAGTCGTCTTGTGCCTCATTCGGTTTCGAGCTCGTCCAGATGCACTCGGTAGGTGCGCCCGAGCACAGCCCGCGTGAACATCCGGCCACGACGCGCCCGCCCTGCCCGACCGTTGACATCCCGTACGCCACATCGGCGTCCGGGGCTCGCGCCACTGTCGGTGGCGGCATCGTGCCGTGGATCGACTACTGCGGAGCCTGCGGGGAACGACAGGGGCGATCAGCGCAACGACAGGGGCGATCAGCGCGCCACCCCCGCCGCCGGGCGCGGCCCGAGGGCCGGAGAGAAGAAGGGAGAACCTAATCGTTTCGTAGGGACGGGTATGAGGCCGGATCGGCCTTGAAGCTTGTTCCTGATGTGGTCTGCCGCCGGGTGACGCCCGTGTGGCTCCCGACGTTCGACGTCTTCTGAAAGAACGGCGCGCCTGACGGCAGACCAGCGTGTGTGGTGGGATTCCGTTGCTCGAGGCCGCCGCAGGGGTGACCGCCTCGAGATGTTCCCGAGCCTTCGAGCTCTTCGACAGAACGCGGTCCTGCGGTGAGCTGGAGTCACGGACGGCTAGTGAGATGACGGACCGCCGAGTCCCGCGATTAGGGTGCCGCGTGACCCCAACCAGGCTCGTGACCAGCATTAACACGGATGAAGGAGGCAACTGTTGGGTGCGTTCTGTGGGATCGACTGGGCCGAATCCCACCACGACGTCGCCGTCATCGACAACGACGGAAAAATCTTGGGCCGCAAAAGGATCAGCGACGACACCGCCGGGTTCACCGAGCTGCTGAACCTGCTGGCCGACACCGGCGACAGCGGCGAGCATCCGATCCCGGTCGCGATCGAAACCGACCGCGGGCTGCTGGTCGCGGCGTTGCGCGCCACCGCCCGACCGATCTATGCGATAAACCCGCTCTCGGCGTCGCGGTATCGCAGCCGACACCAGGTGTCGGGATCGAAATCCGATGCCGCCGACGCGGTGCTGCTGGCAAATATCCTGCGCACCGACGCCGCCGCGCATCGCCGTCTGCCCGCCGATACCGAACTGGCGCAAGCGATTCGGGTGCTGGCCCGCGCTCAACAGGACGCGCTGTGGACGCGTAAACAGCTCGGCAACCAGTTGCGTTCGCTGCTGAAGGACTTCTATCCGGCCGCGCTGCACGCGTTCGCTGATCTGCCCGGCGGCCTGGCCCGCCCCGACGCCCGGGCCGTGCTCGCCGCGGCACCGACGCCGGCCCGCACCGCGAAGCTGACCCGACCGCAGTTGCGCCGGCTGCTGATCAAAGCAGGCCGCCAACGCAACATCGACACCGAGGTCGAGCGCCTGCGCGAGGTCTTGCGGGCCGAACGCCTGCGCCAGCTCCCGATGGTCGAGAACGCGATGGGCACCCAACTCGCGGCGCTCTTGCACATGTTCGACGCCGCCTGCACGGCCGAACACGACCTGGCCGAGGAGACGAAAGCCCATTTCGACCGGCACCCGGACGCCGAGATCCTCACCAGCTTTCCCGGCCTGGGACAGCTCAGCGGCGCCCGGGTGCTCTCCGAGATCGGCGACGACCGCACCCGATTCACCGATGCACGTGGCCTGCGGGCCTACGCCGGATCCGCGCCGATCACCCGCGCCAGCGGCAAGAAAACCCTTGTGCTGCACCGACATATCAAGAACAGGCGCCTCGCCCAACGCCGTGAGTGGTGGTGCGTCGTCCGCGGGGCTGTGACGTCGACGCGGGCATATGCGTTGCGGTGTCGGGTCGTGCTGGCCCGCGCCGAGCCAGGCTGCGTTCAAAACCCATGTGGCAGCCGAGGTGGGCGTGACGGCGATAACCGCGCCCAGTGGCGGAACTGTTTCATTCGAGTACGGGCTGGCCGGTCCGGCCGATGAATCGCGGCCGGGTCTGCCGTCGATCCTCTCGGATCAGGTTTCAGCAGGTGGTCGAGATGACTCTCGAGCAGATACCACGCACCGGTCGCGGTTGTGGATGGCCGAGTGGGCAGGATTGTCGAAATCGACGGTCGGGCGCAGTTGGCGCCGATTCGAGCTGAAACCACATCTGGCGGAAGGTTTCAATATCTCGACCATCCGTTGTTCCTGGAGAAAGTGGTGGATGCTTTTTGTCTGTACTATATTCGCCCGAACGAGCAGTAGTGCTGTGTACGGGCGAGAAGTATAGGATCCAGGCACTGGACCGATCGCGGCTCGTGCTGTCGATGATGCCGGGTATGCCCGTGCGCCGTACCCACGACTACGTCCGCCATGGCACCACCAGTTTGTTCGCCCTCGCAAGAAACCGCTGGTCCAGCAATGGCTGGCCGGGCACTTACGGTTGCACATGGGTTTGACCTCGACAGAATCGCTCTGGATCACGCCAGGTCGAGCGCTGGCTCGAATTGCTCACCCAGCAACTTGCTGCGCTCCAGCGTCCGTAAAAGCGTTGCAGCATTGGAGAAAGACCTCCACCACTGGGCAGTGTATCTGCCACGTACTTCAGACGCAGAACACCGAGTCGTATCCTTCAATGAGTTGGGCCATTCGGCAATGAGCGCCAGGGTCCCTACACCGCTTCGAACTCCGCCCGCGAACCGGTATCGCCGGGCGGAGTTCTTGTGTCGGAATCTGGTGACCGAGTTCGAAGTCGGGTCGGCGACGGTGTCGTTGTCGCGGATAAGTGCGATCGAGATCGATCCGCGAAGGCGCGGTCGGTGCCGCCGTAGTATACGGTGCTGACATTGTGGAGTGCGCGGACCGGATTCGCCGACAGCGGCTGTGGTTTTCATGACAGTTGACAGCGGGGTCCTGGGCGCGGCGGTGACGGAACTCTAGTATGAGTTGAGTGATCTGCGCCCGCGGAAGGCGTCCGTCATTGAGATTCCCCCGCTCGATATGTTCTCGGACGGCGGTGAGCAATGCGTCGAGGGCGTTCTGCCCGATGATGAACAGTGAATTCTCGTGCGGATAGCCTGCCAGCAGGACGCGCTTGCCGATCTGCCAACCGACACGCCGTCGGACGGGCGCCGGAACCGAAAGCCGCGCGTTGCGTGCCCCCGCGTATCCCCACCGCTCCCAGTCCGTACCACCACCAGCCCCGGCGCCTCGAGCCGCAGATTCACGCGAGTGCCCGCTTACCCACGAGTGTTCAGCAGCACCGATCCGGAGACGACTAGCTAGTACTCGAGAGGCCGAAGTCGAAAGGAGCGGCGTCGTCTACCGCTGGGACGGATGTACCGACGGGCCTCAAGGCAGCGGTCAACCCCGAGCGGGGAGAGTCGGCGTTCTCTCCAGGACTATGGGGAGAGTAAGTAACGTTCTCGTGTCCTAGCTGTTGTGGGTCGTGACGTTGATGACGGTGGGTGGTTGAGAAGAGGGCGGGTCTTCGGTCGCACGGGCGGCGGCATACGCGGACTCGAACTCATCGAGGCGCTCCAAGACCAGACGGACGGCCTTCTCACGAACCTCGGGCGGGTAACGCTTCGTCATGACGGGAACCATCTTCCACTAGGAGAAGCGGTCCCCAATCCGTGACGGTTCACCCACCCGCTCCGGTCCGGACGAGTCTTCCGGTCCGGAATACCCGTGAACCAACCCTGACGTGCCGAAACTCGGAAGTGCCTCGGTTCGCTAGGGGGACGTCGCTTGCGTGCTGGTGTCTACTTGACCGGGGCGGGGAGAGGCCATGGCGGGCGAACGAACGAAGCTCAGTGGCGAGCGATCATCGTCAGGCCATGGGTGAACCTCCCGCCTCAACCGCGGGTCGGACCGGACTGATCTATACGGATTCGAGCTCGCAAGCAGAGCGCATAAAAATGCTGCCCAGAAATGAGAAACTCGCCGAGGTTCGCAAACATGATCTGAGTTATAGCGAGGGGTTCTGCTGAAATTCCGCTACAGATTTGTCACGAGACACTATTCATTAGATTTATATTCCTGACTTACACCGACAATTTACTCGGGGAGGCTTGGCGGCAATCGCGAGGGCAAGGCGAGCAGGTGAGACTCGGATTTGGATCACGAAAACCCCGGTAACAGCCTGGTTATGTGATCGGAAATGAAGAACCTTCCCCTCCTTGCATCGGAGGGGAAGATCCGGAAATCGCTCCATTCAACGGTTGTATCCGTCCTGGAGCTGATGCAGAAACTAGGAGAGATTTGCATGAATACAGTTGAACGAGATGGTTCCGCGCGCACCGATGCGGTAATTCGGCAAAATTTTGCCGGTAGCGCCCGCGTCGTCGGGACGCATCGGGCGGGTCGCGGTGCGGGTGATGCCGCGCGTGCGGCTGCCGTCTTCACTACTGCGGCCGCTGTCGTTCTCGGCGCGGCGGGGTTGGCGAACGCGGCGCCGAGCGACCAGCCCGGTGTGACCGGGCCGTCGCAGCAGCAGCCCGGTGTGACGCCTGAGCCGAGAAACGAGCAGGCGGGGGTGTCGACCGCGCCGGTTCCGCCGCCTCGGCCGCAACAGCATTCGCCGCTGGGCGATGCGATTCCGGATCCGCAGACTTACGACCCCACCGAGTACCGCAATCCGCCGAGTCGCTCGGGCGGTGACTACAGCGGCACCGGCGGCACCAACAGTGGCTACGGTGGTTCGCAGACCCGCCCGGCTCCGAGCGTGGTACAGGATCTTCCTCATCTGCACGCACCGGAGCCGGTGACCCCGCCGAAGGTGATCGTTCCGCCTGCCCCCGACAAGCTTGGCTTGGGCGACACGACGATTCCCAAGCCCGATTGGGTGCCGGTGGATGCGGCTTGGAAGATCAACGGGCAGATCGCGGACATGCAGCGCGGGACCAATGCGTTCTTGCAGTCGACAGGGATCAACGCCAAGCGCGCCGATCTGATGTCGGCGGCCATGGTGCTCGGCGGGGTCTCTGGCTTCGCGGTCGGCGCGACTACGGTCGGTATCCCGGTGGCGGTTGTCGGTGCGGTCGGCGGCGGTTTGATCGGCGGCACGATCGGTGGCATCGCGGGCGCGGCCATGGGCACGTTCATTCCGGTGCCGGTGGTCGGCCCGATCACCTCCGGTGTTGCCGGTACCGCTATCGGCGCGGCCGCGGGTGCGGCGGTGGGCGCGGCGGCGCTCGGCGTGCCTGCTGCGTTGGCTGGTGGCGCGGTGGGTGCCGCTATCGGTGCGGTCGGTGGTGCAGTCGCCACTGGAGGCGACGGCTCGGACTACACCCCGCCTCCGCCGGGGTCGCAGGCTCCGCCCGCCCCGGCGCCGTCGTTGCACGATCAGGTGCGCGCCGGGGCCGATGATGCGATCAATTCCGGTGAGCAGGCAGTGAATTGGGTGCAGTCGCAGCCTGGCGGTACACAGGCCCTCGACGGTGCGGTGTCGGCCGGGACGACGGCCGCCGACGCGGTGGCGGCGCATCCATGGGCGTTGCACGCCGCTGATGAGGCGACGCAAGTAGCTCGGCGCGTGGTGGATTCGGCGAAGGCTGCTCCGGCGACTGCGGGGGTGGCTAACGCGGTCTCCGATGTCGTGGCCCAGCAGGCTCCGTTCGCTCCGGGGCAATTCGGGCCGCTCACTGATGCTGCGAACGGCATGCTGGCGGCGGCGGAGCGGGTCGTGCGATGAATGCGCTCTTGCGCGTGGGCGTGGGGGCGGTGACCGTGGCGACGGCGGCCGTGCTGGTTGCCGTTCCCGGCCCCGCTGGCGCGGAACCGTCTTCCAAGAGCGATTGCCCGGTGCTGTACGCGCTGGGTGTGCAGGGCACAGGCGAATCGTCGCCAGACGCGCCCATGACGACCGACACCGGCATGTTGTCCAACGTGTTCACGCCGTTTCAGGCTGAGGCCGAGGCTGCTGGGCTCAAAGTGGCCCGCGAGTACGTGCCCTACGACGCGGGTTTCGGCGGCCTCGTCCCCGGCGGCACTGAGTCTTTCGAACAGTCGGTGAGCAGCGGCAAGGATCGGCTGTCGCAGAAGGTCAGCGAGATCGCCGCGCGTTGCCCGGCGACGTTTTTCGCGTTGGCGGGCTACAGCCAGGGCGCTTATGTGGACTCGCTGCTCGCCCAGGACATCGGGCACGGCCGAGGTCCTATCCCCGCGGACAAGGTAGCGGCGGTGGCGCTGTTCGGCGACCCGACGCGCAACACCGATGCCTCGCCATTCCCAGGTGCGAACGATCGTGAGTCACCGGAGGCAGCTCCCGGCACCACGGGTTCGGCGGTCTCGACTGTCGCGCAGTTGATTCCGGAGAAAGTCACCGGCGGCGGCATCGGTCCACAGCGCGATATCGCGACGGACTTCGGCTCGCTGACGGGCCGGGTCGCAAGTTTCTGCTCTCCGGGTGATTTGGCGTGTGACGCCCCCGATCACGCGCCGCTGCTGCACGCGGTTGCCAATATCGCCGGGCAAAGCCAGTTCGGCGGAGATCCGCTCAAGGCGCTGGGAAGCATCACGCAAGCCCTTGCGATGACCGGCATCAAGACAGCGACGGACGTAATCAACCAGGACATCTCGGGGAATTCGCTGGCCACGCTGAGCCTCAATCCCAAGGAGTCGATCAGCAAGCGCATCGCCGAGGCATCGGACCCGCGGACACCCGTGGATCCGGGGCAGGTCATTCAGGCCCTGTTCAAGGTGGCCACGATCGGCATCAATTCGGCAGTGACCGTGGTCCGGACCCTGCTGACTCCGGCCAACATTGCCGAGATCGCAGCGGCCGGGCTCGCCGATCCTGTGGCGGGCCTGGCGGTTTTCGGCGGCAAGCTCCTCGGGGCGCTGCCGCAGATCATCCCGCCGGCCACGGCGAGCCGCATGGTGCAGCAGACCTTCACGGCATTCGTCGGCAACTTGCAGGACAACCAGGACATGTTGCAGGCGACGACCTGGGTCAAATATTCCGATGTCATTCAGCGGCATGGGTCGTACGCCAACGACCCGGTGAGCGCCGATGGTAAGTCGGCGACGAAGTACGTGGCCGATTGGTTCGTCGCGGCCGCGAAGGATGCTGCGGCGAGCGGCGGCGCCCATGCTGCATCGGATCCGTCGGCCTCGGCACCGCAGTCCACTCCCGCGCCGAGCACCAGCTCGCGGGCACCGTGGACGTTCCAGCTCAATCCATCCAGCGCACCGACCACCTCGGCGCGGTGACTCGGTCCCCCGGTGGACCGGATCCGGGCGGGCCGAACCGAGGCGGGGGCCGGAGTTGGCTCTCCTGGCCCGGCCCCTGCCTCCCTCTCTTTCACACACATAGCTCGCATAGGAGGTGCGCAATGTTGTTCCCGAACAATGGTTTCGACGATGGCAATGCGGTTTCCGGCCCGACGATGGGATGGGACCAATGGCTGCTGCCTGAGCCCACGAAGACAACGGAGGTCGCGCCGGTTCCAGCGGCCGAGGTTGGACCTGTCCGGACCCCAGACGATGCCGAGATGCATTCGGTAACAGGGGATTCGGCATGGTCACAGTGGCTCGACAATTCGGCGCCGGTCGAGCAGGCCACCAGCAGCGCGCCCGCACCGGCCGAGGCCCTGGCGCGTAATCGGTGGCGGCTGGCTTTGCTGATCGGGGGTGCGGGCTTGATCGTGGGTGCGGTGATCGCCGGTTCGGTCGCACTGGTGTCGACGAACACACCGGCTCCGGCACTACCGACACCGGCGGTCACCCCGCCCCCGGCCTCGGTGATCGACCCCGTGCTCGGCGTCGGCCCCGGCTGTGCTCCCACCCGCACTCCGAAGCTGGTGCGAGGCAACGGAACCGGCGGCACCAGCTCCGGGCCGGACGCGATTCTGGCGTTCCAGTACGGCTACTACGGCGCTCGATCGGGTGCGGCCGCCTGGTCGGTGGTCGCGCCGGGCGCGCAGGTGTCGCCGGTGGAGGCGATCGACGCAGGGATTGCGACTGTTCCGCCCGGTACCCGGCACTGCATCACGATCACTCCCGCCGCTGACAACGAGTACGTGGTCGTGATCGTCGAGACCCGCCCGGACAGCTCGGTGCACACCTATCAGCAGCGGGTCACCGTGACGTCCGAGGGCGGCAAGACGCTCATCGCCCAGATTGGACCAGTGCAATGACCAGCGTGGATGCCAACACGGGCAAGACCTTCGCGACTCCCCGAGCCAGCGCCGGGGCGGCACCGGCCGAACGTCGTTCCGAGACGGCGCGACCGGCGGCCGTGCCGTCGCTGCTGCAAATGCCGCGCAGCGGGAATCTGTCGTTCGCCGCCGCTGTGGCTCCGCCGCTGGATCGTCGGCTACCGGTGTGGGAGTCGCCGGTGCGCCACAACCAGCGGCGCGCCCCAGCGGTGTGGCTGCTGGGCGCGCACGGCGGGGCGGGGGTCTCCACACTGGCGCGGATGCTCGCGCCGGCGGGAGACTGCGGCCGCCGCTGGCCCGCCGGTCTCGCCGGTGAATCCCCGTATGTGGTGATCGTCGCCCGCGAAACGATCGAGGGCCTGTCGCGGGCCCATGATCTGCTGCGGCAGTTCCATTGCGGCCTCGCCGGGCGAAACACGGTGCTACTCGGCCTGATCACCAGCGCGCACCAGGGCGGCCGCCAACCCAAACCCATCCGCCGCTACCTCGAGGTCATCTGGGACCTCGTTCCCGAGTCCGGCCGGTGGCGAGTCGAGTGGCAGGGCGACTGGCCGTTGACCGAAATCAAAGACCTTCCGACATGGACCCCGGGCGACGCTCGCCCGGCCAAAGGCGCCGATCCGCTCGCGAGTGTGCGCAGCCTCGGTGAATCACTGCTCGACACTATCCGATCCGCTGCTGCCCCGCAGCACCCCGCAAAAGGAGAAACCCGATGATCACCACCTTGGTCATGCAGAGCACCGATGTGCTCGCGCAGATCGACACCAACCTCACCCCGCAAGCGCCCACGGGCAGCGGCGGATTCGTCATGATCGCCCGAATCATCATGTGGTGCGTATTGTTCGCCGGAATCGTCGCGGTCGTCGTCGGTGGCGGCTGGCTCGCCTGGGAGAAGTTCAACGGCGGGCTGAACAACGCGCCGAAAGTCATTATCGCTGCGTTCATCGGCGGCATCGTCGCCGTCAGCGCCAGCGGGCTGATGAACATGGTCATCTCGGCGGCGCAATCGTGACCGCCCGCGCGCTGGCCAAGCCGCCCCCGGCGGAGGTCACCCAAACGCTTCACACCCTGCTCGAGTTCGGGCTGTGGGTAGCGCTGATGGTGTGCCTGATCTGGCTCATCGTCTCGGGCGGGGCGCTGTGGATGGCCAAGTTTTCCGCTCAGCCGATCGCGGCGCCGATGGGCCGCATCCTCCGCAGCCTCATCGGCGCAGTCATGGCGACGACGGCTGTGGGCTTCGCCGTGACTTTTATGTACGCGGTGCAGCAGTAGAAGCCTGACTTCAGCTTTCACACAGGGAGACTCGCAATGCCTCGATCAATGCGCCGGATGGCCGCCGCAGGCGCGGCCGTCGCGGCCGCGGCGCTATTGAGCGTTACCGGGTGCAGTAGCGCAGGACAGCATAAGACCGCACCACCCAGCCGTCCCGATCCGAATCGCGCTCCCGCCGATGTGCGGTGGCAGATATGGCAGGGGGTTGCACTGCCGATCGGTGCCAAGGATGGCCCGGCCCGGGTCGATGCGGCAGCGACCGGCTATTCGCACACCCCGCAGGGTGCGGCACTGGCCGCTATTCAGAACTCGATCCGGATGGCGCTCGCGCCCGACGACAGCTGGACCAAAGTCGCTGCGCTGTCGCTCGTGCCCGGGCCCGGCAAGGACGCCTGGGTTCAATCACGGGTGCTGGTGTCGATCACCAAGACCGATCCGGCCGTCGCACCGCGCATCGCGGGCTACAAGCTCACCAATTGGTCGCCGGACAAGGCCGCTGTCACCGTCTACACCACCTATCCGGACGCCAGCGTGCTCGCCTCCGACGAGATGGTGACGTGGACGGCGGGGGACTGGCGGCTGTTGCTGCCGGATCCGGCGGCGAAGACGGTCGCCGAGCACGATGTGCCCGCGGTTCCGGCCGACGCGATTCAGCTGGAGGCCAAGCAATGATTACCACCCCGCCCCCTGCATCAGGCTTCTGGGATGTGGTGCAGATGATCTGGATTTCGGGCCTGGTCGTGGGTGCGGTCGCGGCCGTGGGCGTTGCAGCTATTGAAGCGGTCCAGCTCGTGCGCATAGTGATCCACCGCCAATCCCGGGCTACCCGAAATCGGCAGTCGGACAATGAGTGAGGAGACAACTATGAGCGAGACTACCGACCAGAGCTCGGGCCGCAACGGCGGCGGGGCCCGTTCGGCGGGCGTGATCGCGGCCATCGTGTTCGTGGTTTTGCTAATCGTGATGGGCACCGTCGTCCTGGTCACCCGAGGCGGTGACGGCGGTGGGAAGCCGACTACGCAGCCGACCCCGAGTTCGGCGCCGAGTCCCGGCCCCGGCACCGCAATCGGGTTCGGCACTCCGCAGGTCGACCTGTTCGGCCGCCGCATCGACGTGCCCAACAACCGGTATGGTCAACCGCTGGAACAGACTGCGGCGCAGCGCAAGCCAACCGATCCGGATTTGCTGACCGCTGCGCCCGCCGGCACTCGTGGTGCCGAGGCAAAGGGCGGCTGGCAGCGGGTTTTCGGCGCCGTGGTGCCCTTCTCCACCTCGGACGGGCCGACCCGCATCGACAACGGGGTGCCGACGGGGTATGCGCATACCCCGCAGGGGGCGGCGTTGGCCGCTGCGTTCACGCTGTGGGAGCCGGCGGCTCGCCCCGGTGACCGCACGCTACGCGAGCGGATGGTCGTCATGACCCCAGCCGACTTCGCCCGGTTCGACCAGCTCGGGTCATCGGGCGCGCTGCCCGATCAGCTGCCGGAATCAAAGACCCGGTACATGATCGCGCCTGACGCGTTCAAGGTCGTCTCGTGGGCCGGTGACATGTGCGTGCTCGACCTGGCAACGCGAACCGATGCATCCGCGATCGGTTCGCCGCAATGGTTGAGCAATCAGATTGCGATGGTGTGGGACGGGTCGAGCTGGAAGATGCAGCTTCCCGCCGACCAGAAGCTCCCCCAGGAAACTATCTCCAGCCTGACGGGATGGACGCTATGGTGACCTCACTGTTCCGGCCTGCGGTCACTGCGGCGCTGCTACGCCGCGCGGTCGCCCTGGTCGTCATCGTTGTGGTCGCCCTGGTCGGGCCTGCGGCGGTGGCCTCCGCGCAGCCCGCCAGCCCGGGCACCGCCTACGGGTTCAGCGGCCTGTGCGTTCAGCTGCACGACGACTTGGACGATATCGGAATCCCGGGCACACCACTGAATTTGGGCAACGCCGTTTCCGGTGCGTGCGAGGCGGGCAACGTCGCCACCCACCCAGGTGGCACGGTGCAGGCTGTCAAGGACAAGGCGTGGGATTCCACGTTCGGCAAGGTCGTCGATTCGATGCTGACCGGTCTCGGGCAGGCGGTGAGTCTGGGCCTGGCGTTCTGGGCCAAGGTGCCCAATTCGGCGGTCGACGATCTGCCGAGCCTGATGGGCAAAGTGCGCGACTACACCAACGACATCCAGCTCTACATCCTCGCCGCGAGCGTGATGTTCTGCGCGGTGCGCCTGGCGGCCGCGCGAGCGTCGGCGGCCGCCGAGGAAGCCACCGAGGCGTTCCGGGTGCTGGCCCGCACCACTGTTGCCTCCGGGATGTGGGCGGGGTTGATCGTGCTCGGCACCCATGCCTCCGACGCATTCGCCGATTGGGTGATCAACGACTCCACCAACAACAACGCCAGCGGCGTCGCGAAGAACATCATCGCGCCCGAGGCGCTCACCGCCTTCTCACCGGGCTTGATCGTCGTCTTCGCCGTGGTCGGCTTGCTCTCGGCGATTCTGCAAATCGTGCTGGCGGTGGTGCGCCAAGGGCTGCTGGTCGTGGTCACCGGGATTTTGCCGTTGAGCGCGGCGGCATCGGGGACACGGGCCGGGCAGCAGGCCTATCACAGGTTGCTGCTGTGGTCGGTGGCGTTCGTGCTGTACAAACCACTGGCCGCGCTCGCGTACATGATCGCGTTCACGGCCGCGGGCAACAATCCGGTCGATCCCAACGCCAAACCCGACACCGACACCGCCGTGCGAGCGCTCGTCAGCATCGCGTTGCTGTGCTCGGTGGCGTTCGTGCTGCCCGCCATCATGCGACTGATCGCACCAGTGACCTCGATGGGCTCGGGCTCCTCGGGGGCGGTACGCGCCGCGGGCGTTCTCGCCGGCGGTGGCGGCGCCATGGGCATGCTCGGACGGCTGGCCACCGGCGCGGCGGACTCACGCGGGGGCGGCGTGGTGAGCCGCAACCAAGGCGGCGGTGGTGGTGGCGGCGGTACCCGGCCCACCGGAGCCGCTGTCCCGAGCGGACCGACCGGCAGCGGGCCGAACCGAGGCGGATCAGCGGGACCGGCCGGGGCCACGGCGCCAGCGAAAGCTGGGGCTGCTGGCGCGGGCGGGGCGGCAACGAAGGCGGCCGGACCGTACGGGGCCGCGGCAGCCGCCGCCGGGCAGGTAATAGGCGGCGGACTGCGTGCCGCCAATACGACCGGCACGGACCGGAGTCAGGCGGTGCCGCTATGACGACGCAGATACAGCAAACCACCCCCGAGCGTCGCACCTACGGGCTGTGGCAACGGCCGAGAAACGAAGGCCTGTGGGGGCTCGGGTGGGCCGTGACCATGGCCGGATTCGCCGCGATGGTGATCGCCATGTTCGCGGTCATCCTCGGCGGCCCCTTGGCGGGTGCGGTGGTCGCCGTACTCGAACTGCTGATCCTGGCCCCGATGGCGTGGAAGTACGAGGGCCGCACCGGATACGAGCGAGGAATTCAAATGTTGCAGTGGATCCGCACCGTCTTCCGCGGTGAAAACATCTACCGGAGCGGTGTTTTCAGTCGGCTGGGCACCTGTCAGCAGCCGGGCCTGCTGGCCCCGTCCAGGCTCTACGAGAGCCGCGACTCCTCGGGCTACCAGTTCGGCATGGTGCACATGCCCGACTGGGATCTGTACACGGTGGCGCTCCGCTGCTGGCCACAGGGGGCGCGCGCGGTCGATCAGGTCATGATCGACCAGTGGGTCGGCAGCTGGGGGCAGATGCTCGCCACCCTCGGCGGCGCACCCGATATCGAGGCCATCACAGTCGTGGTGGACACGCTGCCTGAAACAGGAAATCGGCTCCAGGCCGAAGTCTCACACCTCTCCCGTAGAAGGGCTCCCGGGATGGCGAAGGCCATGATGGACGAGCTTGCGATGACATTGCCGAGCAACACTGTGCGTCTCGAGGCGTGGTGCAGCGTGACCTTCCGGGCCACCACTCCGCAGCGGCGCAAGGACCCGGCCGAACAGGCGGTCGAGATCGGTCGCCGTCTGCCCAGCATGGTCACCGCGCTCGGTGACGCCGGTGTACGGGCCCGGCCGATGACCGGGGACGAAATCACCGCTTTGAGCCGCCGCGCTTGGGATCCGTCCTCCGAGGCGGCCCTCGAGCAGGCCGCCGAGTCCGATCAATCGCACGGAGTGCAGTGGTCCGATGTTGGGCCGGAAACCCATGAGGAATACAAGGATCGGCTGTATCACGACGGCACGGTGTCGGTGACCTGGGCAATGACGCAGGCACCCGAGGGCAACGTCGACGAGCAGGTACTCAAGCACCTGCTCGAACCGAACGCCGACGTACCGCGCAAGCGCGTCACGCTCGTGTACCGGCCCCACTCGGCCAGTGATGCCGCGCACATCGTCGACAGCGACTACAAAAACGCTCTGATGGCGAGCCAGAGCTCGCGCGGCGTGGTATCCGCGCACGCGCACCTGCGGGTCGCCGCGACACAGCAGTCCCGGGAGGAACAAGCCCGCGGGCACGGTGTCACCAGGTTCGCAATCCTGATCACGGTCACCGAGCGAGCCGGATCGGATCTGCCGAAGATCGACGCCGTAATTCGAGATCTCACCGCGCAGGCCCGGTTGCGGATCCGGCGGTGCTACCGCTACCAGGCGGCCGCGTTCTCCGCCGGACTCGGCACGGGCGTCCTGCTGCCGGAAATGGCGGCAACTCCGCGGATGGTGGCCGAATGAGCCACGTACGCAAGCGCCCGGGTCGCGCGAATACACCCGAGCCCGGCTCGAAGACCCCCGAAGGCGGGTTCGGTCGGAAGCTCCTTTCCGATCAGAAGCGCGCCCGGCTGGAGGAACGTGCGGCCAAAGGACATCCGATGGCCCGGCTGCGCCTGCACATCGACGACAACCGGCGAATGGCCGCGAACGTGCGAGCCACCGACCCGACCGGCGGGCACCGGCCAACGGTGCGCGTCACGAAAACCGGCGTCGTCGGGTTCGGCGGCGGCCGCTCACGGTCGGTGGCCAAGCCGTGCGAGTACCGAGGCACCACGGCCCAGGTCGCCGGCCTGTGGCCGTGGTCGGTCGGCGCGGGCGCACCGGTGATCGGCACCCCGCTCGGCACGCATTTGCACACCGGTGAGCCGGTCTGCTTCGACCCGCTGAACTGGTTCGCCCGCGGCGGGTTCCTCACCGCACCAAGCCTTTTCGTGCTCGGACTCAACGGGTACGGCAAGTCGTCGGCAGTGCGGCGCCTGGTCCTGGGCGGGGTCGCCCAGGGCGTCAAACCGTTGATCCTCGCCGATGTGAAGCCGGACTACCGCGACACGATCGAGGGTGTCGGCGGCCAGATCATCGACCTCGGATACGGGCACGGCAAGCTCAATCCGATCGACGGCGGGGTCATGGGACAGGTCATCCGACGGCTCGTCGATGCGGCCGCGGCCGCCGCCGCAGCAGGCGACGTGGAGCGCGCCCGCGAACTGGCCGAGGAAACCGAGGGCCTGCGCACCGAATTGCGCGCCCGCCAAACCAATCTCATCGCCGGTTTAATCGAGCTGGTGCGCGGGCAACGCATCGCCGATTACGAGGACACGATCATCTCGCGGGCCCTGCGCATCCTGTTCCGGCCGGTCGCCGAGGGCGGACGCGGCTTCACCGTGACCCACCCGCCCATCCTCGAAGATCTCGACAACGTGATCACCGCTGGCGGTCGCGAGCTGCAGCTCGACGCGGCGGCAAGTAACGCCGAGCAATACGAGGCCGCCATCATCCCGCTGCGCCGGTCGTTGCGCGCCCTGACCCAGGGCACCTTCGGCCAAGTGTTCAACGGCCCGACCAGCACACCGCTCGACATCTCCGCGGTCGGGGTGTGTGTGGATGTGAGCCACATCGCCAAAGGCGACAAGAAGCTCAAAGCCGCCGTGATGTTGGCCAGCTGGAACCAAGGGTTCAGCGCGATCGAAGCGCTCAATCTGCTGGCGGAGCTCGGCCTCGACCGGCAACGCTACTTCCAGGTCGTTATGGATGAACTGTGGCAGGTACTCAGCCTCGGCGAATTCATGATTCAGCGCGTCGACGAAGTGACTCGCCTGCAACGCAGCATCGCCACTGCGCTGATCATGATCAGCCACACCATCAAAGACCTTCAGGGCCTCGGCTCCGACGCAGCCGGTAAAGCCCTCGGTTTCCTCGAACGTGCCCGCGCGAAGATGTTTTTCGCACTGCCGTCGGAGGAGATCGCTCGTCTCGACGCGATCGCGCCGTTCACCCAGGCCGAGGCCGCGATGGTCACCGGCTGGTCCTCACCCCAGGCGTTGACCGGCGAGCCAGTTCGGCGCGACGCTGCGCGACCCTTGCCGCCGGGAATCGGCAAGGGCCTGCTCAAGATCAGTGAAGACCGGTCGCCAGGCATCCCGTTCCAGCTGATCCTGACAGAAGTCGAAAGGCGCGCTGGGATTCACGAGACCTCCCACATGTTCAAGACGTTCGGCGAGGACGACGAGCCCGACGACGAGAGGCAGGCCTCGTGAATTCGATTCGCCGGTATGGGCCCGTCAGCGATGAAGTGCGCCGTGCCGCTGTTGCGGCCGCCCGGGCGCTGATGGATGGCGCGAACTGGTCGCGGACACGCGCCGCGCGGGAGGTGGCAGCGGGGTTGTCGGTGCATCCGAACACCGTGAGTAACTGGCTGCGTGACGCCGAGCCGGCCGAACCGTGCGGCACCGTCGCCGAGCTGCAAGAGCAGGTGCGCAGTCTCCAAGACCAGCTGCGGGCCTCGCACATCACGATGCGAGAGCTCGAGCGGCACCAGCCCACCGATGGACGTGCGCGATGAATCGCGTCATCGCCGCTGCGGCAGGCGTTTCCGTGGCGTTCCTCTCGCTGATTCTGATCCTCGTCGTTTTCCTGCTCGACGACGATTTCTCATGCACGCCGGGCGGCCCCACACTCGGTCAGGGCCTACCCGACGTGAACGGAGTCTCGATGGCCGGGCTCAATACCAGCCAGCTGCAAATCGCGAAGCTGGCCGTGCAGGTCGGCGAACAGCGCCACATCACCGAGAACGCAATCAAGGCGGCGCTGCTGGCGGCCGCGCAGGAATCCAGATTCAGAAATTACGGCAATTCCGCTGTGCCGGAAAGCCTTGCAGTTCCTCACGATGGAGTCGGCTCGGACTACGACAGCGTGGGCCCGTGGCAGATGCGCGCGAGCGTGTGGGGCAAGGATGGCATCGCGAAGCTGATGGATCCGTCCTACCAGGTGGATTGGTTCTACGATCAGCTTCAGGCGATCGACGGATGGCAAAGTCGGCCTGCTGACGAACTCGCGGCCGACGTGGAAAATCCACGCGGAGATTTACGGGGCATGTACGGCCCGCATCAAGAGATGGCCGACCAGCTGTACCAGGCGTTCAAGGGTTCCGGCGACCGGGCGGGGCCGGACATGACCGGCGGCAGCTGCGGGCCTGGCGCGGGAACCCAAACTCCACCAAAGGACTTCAACGCGCGCGTCCTCGCAGCAGCACAGCGCGTCTTGGGCACGGAATACGTCTGGGGCGGCGGCGACGCCAACGGCCCCACGGGCGGCGGATTCGACTGCTCCGGGCTTGTTCTCTACGCAGTCGCGCAAGCGTCGAACGGCCAAATCAAGTTGCCGCACTATACCCAGAGCCAGCAGGACGATCCCCGCGGGCAGGTGATCCCCCGCGACGCGATGGCGCCCGGTGACATCATCTACTTCACTTCACCCGGTGCGCACGACAGCCATCACGTCGGCATATACGCAGGTAACGGCCAGATTCTGCATGCTCCGGAGACCGGCGATGTCGTCAAATATTCGCCCCTAACGGCGCTCTCAGGCGAGCAGTGGGACGTCCGGCGCTTCGGCACGGACTCCCCGCCGCCGCCTGCCGCTGACCCCACGAGCACCGGCTCGCCCTCGTCCACCGTTCCGGCTCCACTTCCGGGAGGCCCTCATGATTGATCACCGTACCCGCACCGGCCGCCGCATCCTCGCCTCGGCGGCCGCCGCTCTCGCCACCGCCGCCACCCTCACCGTCGCCGGATGCGGCAACAGTGGGCACAACACCTCGCCCCCGCAGCAGCCGACAGCATCGGTCGTCTCGCCGGCGCCCGCTCCGGCGGGAGTAGACGACCGGCAGCCTGACCAAGTTCTCACCTGGGTCGCCGCTCAGGTCTACAGCTGGCACCCGGCCTCGGATCCTTCGGCAGCCGCAGGTTTCGACCGCGCCCGGCCGCTCCTGGACCCGAAATACATCACCGCAGTGGGCGCGACGGCCGCAGGCCTGGCCAACGTCACCGGCGCGACGTGGGCGCGCTGGGCGACCGACAACGCCACCATCACCGCAACCGCGCGAGTGACCACCGACGACCACCCGGCCGACACCCCAACCACGCGCCAACGGGTCGCCGCTGTCACCCAGCACATTGCCGACCCTGCCGCCACGACGGCCGAGCCGGACCGGACTCTCATCGCCTACATGATCGCCACCCGTGAGCCAGACACCGACCGTTGGCGCGTGTCGATGATCGCGCCCCGCTAATCGCTCGAGAGACAGGAGTTGTCATGACATATCACCGCATCGGTCATGGCCCCCGGTCGGTGCGAACGAGAGGCGGGCGCTGCCACGACTCAGTGAGAGCGGGCTGGCCGACTCGCCCTCACCACTTCGATGCAGAACCTAGTCACCAGTCAGTTGGTACTCGTCACGCGAGAGAACCAGTGTGTCCTCAGGTCTGACGATGTCCACGTAATGGTGACCGGGCTGATCGGAGTCATGCAGGAATCCAAGCTTGTCGATTATTTCAGAGATTTTCGGCAGCTCAAATTTCCAGATCACCTGCCGACGACGTAGTTCGTCCTCCGCGACGCCATCGAGTACAACAATCTCGTGCTCCGTCCCGGAATTTCGAAACGCTGCCCTGCCGTCCCGTGCCGCAAGAATCAGCGCAGATCTGAATGTCTCGGCACCCGATTTATCCATGGACGCCAGCGCGACAGCAGCCCCTCTGAATTCTGGAGCAAGAATAACTTGAATATTGCTCACCATCGTCACTTTCTCGGAGGAAGATCTCCAATGGGAATATCGCGTCCGGGCACTAGTGTTTCAGGCCGCGAGCCGGGTCGCCGACCGTCCACGCTCCTGGGGATGTCAGCCGTTCAACTCGGTGCCGCTCAGCTCAGCGGACGGCACCACGGGTGGCATTGCATGTGCATGGAGGCGATCCGCCAGACCGCGACGCCGTGGCGTGGTCGCGGTTGATCTGGACTCCGTCGTCAAGTACTTGCCGCAGCCATCGCGTGCGAGGTAGTGCTACCTCTAGACGGTTTCGCCGTCCCGGTGATCCTTCGCAAGAAGCCGTCGATCGATAAGCGGTTGAGGATGGGATGTGTCTCGGCGGGGAGATCGTTCCACGCCGCGACGCGCCGTAACGGCTGGTCGTTTGACAGGATTGATGGTTGGCAGCCACGGAATGAAGGCGGACCGCAACAGGGCGAGTTGTTCGTCCCGTTCCCGCAGATCGACCGCAAGGGCTTGCTCGACCTCATAGCGAACCACACGCTCGATGCCACCGATCGCCGCATAGCGCTCGACGGTGAGCATTCCGGTGTCGCCGTAATCCTCGTACAACCGCGACAGCGTCAAAGCCAGCAGTGGCAGAGTGTCGATATCGGCCTGGCTGGGAATCGCAACACCGCCGCCGGTGAGTTCACTGCGTACTATGCCCCCGCTGTCGCTGCGAGGGGTGAAAACACCTCACACGACAAGTCCACCGATGAATTCGGTGCCATGTCGACAGTTCCCGAGCAGCCAGGCCCCGCAGTGGCCGGTTGGGACTGCTGCAAGATCAGGTGACAGTTTCGGTCACGCGGCCTGACTGGCCGGTGGGGTCATGATTGTCTCGTATTCGACCGGCGTCAAACGGCCGAGAGCGGCTTGGTGTCGGCGGCGGTGGTAGGTCCGCTCGATCCACGTGACGATCGCGATTCTCAATTCCTCACGGCTGCCCCAGGATCGACGATCAAGGACATTCTTCTGCAACAGCGCGAAGAAACTCTCCATGGCGGCGTTGTCACCGGCCGCGCCGACGCGGCCCATCGATCCGGCCATGCCGTGACGAGCCAAGGCGTGCACGAACTTTCGGCTCCGAAATTGCGACCCGCAGTCGGAGTGCAGGACGCAGCCGGCCACTTCACCCCGGCGGGCCACCGCGCTGTTGAGCGCGCGAACCGCCAGCGCCGATTTCATCCGGGAATCGATCGAGTAGCCGACGATCCGGTTGGAATAGACATCCTTGACCGCGCAAAGGTAAAGCTTGCCCTCGCCGGTGCGATGCTCGGAAATGTTGGCCAACCACAGCCGATTCGGGGCATCGGAAGCGAAGTTTCGGCGGACGAGATCATCATGAACCGGTGGGCCGGCTCTGCCCTTGCCGCTTCGTTTCTTGCCGAACACGCTCCACCAGCCGTGTCGTGAGCAGATCCGCCAAGCGGTGCGGTCGGTCATCGGTTCCCCGGCGGCGCGGGCCTCATCAGCCAGGAACCGATAGCCGAACTCGGGATCGTCGCGGTGGGCGTCGAACAGGGCGTTCGCACGATAGGCGGCGTCGAGTTCGGCGTCGGTGACCGGTTCTGCCAGCCACCGATAGTAGGGCTGACGTGCCAGTTTCAGCACCCGGCACGTCACCGTGACGGGAATCCCGCCCTCGGCCAGCTCGCGGACGAGCGGGTAGATCATTTTCCCGGCAGGTTCGCCTGCGCGAAATAGGCTGCGGCCTTCTTGAGGACCTCGTTCTCCTGCTCCAGCAACCGGATTCGCCGTTTCGCGGCCCGTAACTCGGCCGACTCACCGGTGCTGATGCCCGGCTTGGCGCCCTCGTCGACATCGGCCTGGCGCATCCACTTCGACAACGTCACGGGGTGGACTCCGAAATCGGCGGCGACCTGCTCGAGGGTCACACCGTCGTCGCGGCTGCGGGCCACGCGCACGACATCGTCGCGGAACTCGCGAGGGTAAGGCTTGGGCACAGTGACATCCTTCCAGCCCACCCGAGGGGCAAGCCAAATCAGTTGTCACCTATCCGCACAGCAGTCCCGACGGTAATTACGCCGGACACGATCGCTGCGGGTACGGGACCGGGACGTTTGTCGTTCATGTCGGGGTGTCCGATCGCTCTCGCGATTCAAAGTCGCGTCCTGGTCTCAGCGTGTTCTCAGCGGCGTTTTGTCACGGTGGTTTTGTGACCAAGTATTCGCTTTTCCTCGGCCCGGACGGGGGTCGGTGGTGACTGTGACTGTTCGGACGACTCTGATGGTGAGCGCCGCGGCGCGGCTGGTGTGTGTGGTGCAGCGGGCGCCGATCAGGTTCGTGGTGGCGTTGCTGCTCGCGGTGTGCGTGGTAGTGCTCACCGTTAGTGTGCTCGGCCACGGCGGGTTGACCGTCTTTGACGGGCCGGTGCTGGACTGGGTGATCGCGCACCGTAACGGGACTGTGACCGTGCTGGCGAAGCTGTTGTCCGATGTCGGTGGCACGTTGGCGATGCTGGTGCTGGCGGTCGTTGCGTGGCTGGTGCTGGTGTGGCGGCGCCGGTTCGTCGCGGCGCTCGCGGTCATGGTGGCTACCGGTGGGGCGGGTGTGTTGGTGGTCGGGGTGAAAGATGTTGTGGGGCGGGTGCGTCCCCCGGTCGCCGATCATTTGGTAACCGAGACCAATCAGTCTTTCCCGTCCGGGCACAGTCTGGGCTCGACGGTCGTGGTCGGTGTCGTCGCGGTGGCCGTGGCCGCGTGGCTGCGGCGGCGCGCGGTGCGTGCGGTGGTGCTCGCGATCGCTGCAGTGTTCGTTGGCGCGGTGGGGATTTCCCGGCTCTATCTGGGCGTGCATTGGCCGACCGACATCGTCGGCGGATGGAGCCTGGGCGGGTTGTGGCTGATCGTCTGTCTGGCCGTGTGCCGTACTCGTCGTGTGCGCCGGCTGTTCGCCAGAAATGAGGACTCCGCGTGCAACATCTGATCCTGTCCTATGGCCTGGTGGCCGTGTTCGTGCTGATGGTCGCCGAGTCGGCGTGTATCCCGATTCCTTCAGAGCTCACCATGCTGCTGGGCGGCGCACTCGCCGCCGGGGCGGTGGCGGGAGCGCATCCGAATCTGATCGCGGTGATCGCGGCGGGCACGCTCGGCAATGTGGTGGGCAGCTATCTGGCGTGGCTGGCCGGACGCTACGGTGGGCGGCCTGTGCTGTACCGGTGGGGGCGCTATCTTCTGCTGCGGGACACCGATATCGAGCGTGCCCAGGACTGGTTCGATCGCCGTGGTGCGGCGGCGGTGTTCTGGGCGCGGCTGCTGCCCGGTATCCGGACCTTCATCTCGTTGCCCGCGGGGATCACCGGTATGCCCGCGCTGCGGTTCGGCGCTTATACCGTGGCGGGATGTCTGCCCTGGACCGCGGCCCTCGCGGTCGCAGGCTATGTCGCCGGGGCGAATTGGCATCGGCTCGAGGACATGCTGCGCGGTCCCAGCTACCTCATCGCCGCCGTGGCCGCGATCGTGATCATGATCGGTGTCGTGGTGGCGCTGCGCCGCGCGCATCGCGGCCGGGCACAGACCGAGGCCCAGGGTTAGCTCGGGCGATCGCCGCCGGTTCTCGCGCTCAGCGTCTTCTCAGCGGTCCCGGTCGATACTGCCGGTGTGTCGGAGGTGCTCGAGCTGGTCAGGTCGGCGGTGTCGCAGGTGTGGGCCCACGCCGATGGCGCCGGGTTCGCTGTGGGCTCTGTGACGGTGGCCGCGTCGCTGGCCGGGTGGTCGCTGGCCGGACGTCGCGGTGACCAGAGCGCTCGTGAGCAGCGAATGATGTTGCGGCTGACCGCGATCGCGATCGTATTCGCGGCGGTGACCGTGCAGGTCGAGCGCGCGGGGTGGATCACGCGCGGCGATCCGGTGGTGTTGTCGTGGTTCGCCGGGCATCGCTCTCCCGGCTGGGCGGTCGTGGCCGCCGGGATCGAACAGTGCAGCGGCGTCATCATCGCGGTTCCGGTCGCGATCGTTCTCGCGTTCGGGTTCGCCGTCGCTGAGCGGCGCCGGGCGGCGGTGGTGCTGCTGATCGCTGTCGGTGCGGCGACGGTCGCGAGCCGACTTGTCAGCGAGGTCGTCGACCGGCCCCCGCCCGCCGCGTTGCGCTGGCTCGATGTGGTGAATCCCGATGCGTATCCCGCGCAGCCGATCAGCTGCGCGACAGCGTTGATCGCGTCGTTGACGTGGATCTACCTCACCTCGCACCCCTCGTGGGCGCGGGCGACCCTCGCGTGTGCGATGTCGTCGGTGATCATCGCGACGATCGCCGCGGCCGGTCTCTACGTCGGCGTGCACTGGGCAACCGATCTCGCGGCCGGAGTCTTGATCGGTGCGGCCGCGACGACCACGGCGGTGGCGCTGGTGCGGATCGGTGCCGTTGCGGCGGATTCTGCGGTGCGGGTCCGGGTCTGAGGCGATAGGCACCCGAGCAGGTTTCTCAGCGCTGTCACAGCGTGGGTTCGATACCGTCACCGGCCATGACGGAGTCGACGAAACCGCAGGACGCAAGGGCTGGGCGCATGCTGAGCAAGGTGCCCGAGGTGACGGTGTGGTTCTGGATCATCAAGATCTTGTGCACCACGGTCGGCGAATCGTTCGCCGACTGGATCAACACCTCCCTCGGTGCCGGGCTGAACCTGACCGCGCTGATCTTCACGATCGTGCTGGCCGTAGTGGGAGGTTGGCAGCTGTGGCTGGATCGGTATGTGCCCGCGGTATATTGGCTCACCGTCGTCGTGCTCAGCGTGACCGGCACCCTCTACACCGACATCCTCACCGACAACCTCGGCGTCCCACTCGCCGTCAGCAGCATGGTGTTCGCCGCGGTGCTGGCCGTCGTGTTCGGGGTCTGGTACGCGCGGGAGCGGACCCTGTCGATCCACAGCATCGTCACCACGCCCCGCGAATTGTTCTACTGGCTCACGGTTCTGGTCACCTTCGCCCTCGGCACCGCGACCGGCGACTGGACGCTCACGGTGACCGGCTGGGGGCCGGGTGTGTCGGTGCTGCTGCCCGCGGCGTTGATCGCCGCGATCGCGCTCGGCCGGCGGTTCGGCGCGAACGCGGTGCTGTCGTTCTGGCTCGCCTACATCCTCACCCGCCCACTCGGCGCGAACCTCGGTGACTGGCTCGCCTCCCCCACCGTCGACCACGGACTCGGCCTGGGCACCGGGTTCACCAGCATCCTATTCCTCGCCGCGATTCTGGCCACCGTCGTCTACCTCACCTACACCCGCGTCGACGTCATCACCGACGCCCCGCACACCTCCCGCCCCGGCGTAGCAGTGACCTCTGCCAGTCCGATCCGTGAACGCGTCATGCTCGGCTATTACACCGCGGTCGCGATCCTCGCAGCGATCCTGCTGGGTTGGGCCGCCACGCAACCACACACCGCGTCCTCGGCCGCCGACGAGGAAAGCGGCGCATCGATCACAACCGCACCTGTCGCCCCCGGGCAGACGACCACGCATTTCCCTGCCGCGGAAGTCGCGAAGTTCCGCACCATCATCGGCGACACCCTGACCAGAGTGCAGGCCGGCAGCCAGGCCGGTGCGAAAGCGCGCATCACCGACCTCGAAACCGCGTGGGACGGAGATCAATCCACCCTGCAGCCCCTCGATGGACGCGCCTGGGAAATTCTCGACGGCCAGATCGATGCCGCACTGAAAGCCGTCCGCGCCGCCCGCCCCGACCCGGCCACCGAAATCCGAACCCTCACCACGCTGCTGGCCACACTCGGTTGACCCCGGCGTCCTGGCCCGAAGGTGGGCCGGAATCCGCCCGGTCACCACCTGGCCGCCCCCACAGGACGCGCCGAATCACCGTGCGCCGGTCAACGATCCGCGCCGTCGCGAAGTCTCCGCAACGGTCGACCTCAAACCGCGGACCGGGACTGTGCCAGGCCGCGCCGGTGAACGAGGTTGTCTGCGGTCAGGGCAAGCGCCAGGCGCAGCCTGTGTACGAATCCGGCCATGTCCGGCTAGGCGATGAACCCGATATCGGGCAGCCCGTAGTAGGATGCGGTGAACCCGAATCCGGAGACGAACAGCCCGCCGTAGTGCCGTGCGGCCAGCGACGCCGAATTCAGATCGTAGATCCCGATCAACGGTGTGGTCGCACGCGTATGGATATCGCTGCGCAACTCATTTCCGTAGTCCATGCATCAACTCCTCGACAAGACGTGCCGACAATGCCCGGAGGCCACCAGACCCCCGCAAGCGAGTGAAACCCGGTGACGCAGTGAACTTTCCGGTTCAACCATCGAACCGACGCACTGTGATTTCGCTGAGGAACCAACTCCACCGAACGCTGCAATCGGGGTTTACGGTGTGCTAGCGACAGGGGTCTCAGCGTGCTCTCAGCAACCGGCTGGCAGTCTGGCGCCGCGTCTCCCTCGGATCGGTTCGGCGGAAAGAGAGCAGCGGATGACCACAACTATGTCTCGTGACTACAAGTTGCCTCAGGTGACAGCGGGTTTCTGGGTATTGAAGATCGCGGCGACGACGCTGGGCGAGACCGGCGGAGACCTGCTCGCACAGACGCTGCGGCTGGGGTATGCGGCGGCGTCGGCGCTGTTCTTGGCGATCTTCGTGGTCGCGTTGCTGACGCAGTTGCGGGCGCGGCGCTTTCATCCGGGCCTGTACTGGACGGTGATCGCCGCGACCAGCACCGCCGGAACGACGATCTCCGACCTGCTCAACCGCGGGCCGGGTTCGGGCACCTTGACCGACGGCGGACTCGGCTACGGCGGCGGCGCCGCGATCCTGATCACCGGCCTGGCGATCGTGTTCGTGGTCTGGAAACTGAGTGGGCAAACCTACGATGTCTCCACGATCACCACCCTGCGCGGCGAAATCCTCTACTGGGCAGCCATTCTGTTGTCCAACACCCTGGGCACCTCGGTCGGGGACTATCTGTCCGACAGTTCCGGTCTCGGATACTGGGGCAGCGCCGCGCTGATCGCGACCGTCATGGCCGCGATCCTCGCCGCCCACTACCTGACCCGCCTGTCCGGAGTTCTGCTTTTCTGGGCTGCGTTCATCCTCACCCGTCCCCTGGGCGCCACGGTCGGTGACCTACTGTCCAAACCACCCACCAAGGGCGGCCTGGGATTCGGCACCTGGGGCACCAGCGCCGTCCTGGCGCTTGTCCTGGTGATCGGCGTCGCCTACCACCACAACACGCGACGCGGCGCCCCCGAAGACCTCGACGCAGCCACCGATCTCGACACCGTGTGACCATGCCACTCGCAAGTGCGCTGGCGACTCTGATTGCGGAACTTACAATTCGGGGTCGGCGCGGGGTAGGTCGATGGTGACGCGGGTGCCGTGCGGGGAGGCCTCGTCGATGCGGACCCGGCCGTGGTGGGCGGTGACGATTTCGGCGACGATGGCCAAACCGAGCCCGAAACCACCGGTGTCGCGGGCCCGGTCGGTCTGCACCCGGTAGAAACGGTCGAACACGCGCTCGCGGGCCGGGGTGGGGATGCCGGGACCGTCATCGCTGATAGCGAGGTGTGCGGCGTGGTCATCGGCGGTGAGGACGACATCGATGTGGGTGTCGGCGTAGCGGGCGGCGTTGTCGAGGACGTTGCGGATCACGCGCGCGATCTGGCGTGGGTCGGCCACGATGCGGACCGGGCGGGTCGTGCAGCTGACCCGCAACCCGGAATCGGCTCGGGTGCGGGCAGTTTCGGTTGCCAGCAGGTCGTCGAGGTCGACCTCGGTGCGCCGGATCGGCAGGCCGTGTTCGTCGGCGCGGGCCAGCAGCAGCAGATCCTCGATGAGATGCTGCATACGGGCGGCCTCGGGCAGCAGCGTGTCGCGCACGAGCGCGGTGTCGAGCATCTCGGGGCGGGTCAGACCGAGTTCCAGGCCGGTGGTGATCGTGGTCAGCGGGCTGCGCAACTCATGGGAGGCGTCGGCGACGAACCGGCGCTGCGCGTCCTGGCCGGCCTTCACCCGCGCGAGCATGTCGTTCATGGTGCGCGCCAGCGCCGCGATCTCGTCGCGGGGTTCGGGCACCGGCACCCGCTCGACGAGATCGGCGCCGCTGATCGCGGCGACCCGGGTCCGGATCCGCTCCACCGACCGCAGCGACCAACCGACCATCACATACGCGGTGGCGGCGGCGACTATCACGATCAGCGGTCCGGCGATGGCGACGAGAACGCCGACGAGTTTGACCGTGTTCTCGCTCTCCTCCTCGCTCATGGCTACCAGCACCGTGTACCGGCCACCGGCCGCGTCGACCGTCGTGCCGCTCACCCGTGACTCTGCCTCGTCGGTGCGTGGTAGCTCGTGGGCGACCATCCCGGTCGGTGGCCGCGCCGTGGTGAGCGGGCGGCGTGTGTCGCGGCCGGAGGCTTGCACCACCGATCCGGCGGCGTCGAGGATCTGCACCGCGGTGATCCGGGAGTCGGTCTCCAGCACCGTGCGATCGAGCTCGGCTGGGGTGTCGTGGGCCAGCTGCTCGGTGATCTGGTTGATCCGGGTGGTGGCGGCCTCGTCGGAGGCCGCCACCAGCGACCGATACAGCAGGTAGGTCAGCGACACGGTGGCCACGGCCACGCTCACCGCCACGACCACCGCCACGATCAACGCCGACCGCACCCGCAGGCCCCACCGCCGCGGATGCCACGCGGGCCAGAACCATGCCACGGGACTCCTCCGACAGGTGCGAATGGTCGAGCGGTGGTCGTGGTGCCGGACGTGGTCAGTGGTGCGTGCCGGCGTCGGGAACTTCGGCCCCATTCTGGTCGCCGTCTCGAAGGTTGTCGTGATCGGCGGCGGGCAGGTCGGGCGTGTCGCCCGGCTCCGGAGTATCGACCGCGTCCGGTGAATCGCCCGGCTCCGGAGTATCGGTCGCCACCAGTGGTGCGGGAGACGTGACCGGTGCTGCCTGAGCGACCGCGAATCCGCCCCACCCTCCCGCTGTCAACACCGCGGCCACGGCCGCCGCAATCTCCTGTTTCCTGGTCATCACGGGCATTCCTTTCTCCGCTCCCGGCCCGGGTTCCAGCGCCGTCACGCCTACACTGCGCCGTCCACGCTGTGAAGACGCTGAGGAGCAAGGCACTGCCGCGCTGCTCGTGAGCTGTAATGGGGGGACTACCGACGACGCGAGGCGGAACAGGCGGTCACCCGTGCGGATATTGATGGTCGACGACGAGATCCGGTTCGCGGAAACCCTGCGCCGCGGCCTGGTAGCCGAAGGGTTCGTCGTCGAACTCGCCCACGACGGGCACACAGGCCTCGAACTCGCCGCCACCCAGCAATTCGACGTGCTGATTCTCGACATCATGCTGCCCGGCAAGAACGGCTACGAAATCGTGCGCGAACTCCGCCGTCGGCAGGTCTGGACGCCGGTACTAATGCTGTCGGCCAAGGACGGCGAATACGACCAGGCCGACGCCTTCGACCTCGGCGCCGACGACTACCTCACCAAACCGTTCTCCTTCGTCATCCTCCTCGCCCGCCTGCGCGCACTCCTGCGGCGCGGCGCCCCTGAACGACCCACCACCCTCACCGCCGGCGACCTCTACCTCGACCCCGCACAACGACACGTCACCCGCACCGGAACCCCCATCACCCTGACCCCCCGCGAATACGGACTCCTCGAATACCTGATGCGCCACAAGAACACGGTCGTCACCAAAGCCGAAATCCTGCGATCGGTCTGGGACGCCCACTACGACGGCGACGACAACGTAATCGAGGTCTACATCGGCTACCTACGCCGCAAAATCGACACCCCCTTCGGCACACACAGCATCGAAACCATCCGGGGCGTCGGCTACCGCCTCCACGACACCACCACCACTCAGCCAGACACCACCGCCGCCCGCAACCCACAGGCCACCCTGCGCCCGGCCTCAGGGAAAGCCACGTAATCGGCATGAGCGAGTGGTTGGCGAGATCACATCAGGGCCAATGACTATCAGCCTCGCATGCCCGGAACGAAGCATGTGTGTGAAACCGCTGGCAGTGCGTCCTGGCACCCTGGGATGCACCGGTGGACGCGCGCTTGTTGACATGTGCACAGGGCACCCGATTGCCGCGATTCAGTCAATGAGTGTGAACTCAGCCAGGACTGCTGGCCACACACGAAGGAGTCTTTCCAGTTCATCCGGCAACCACAGAGTAATGTCTGGCCTTTTGGCGTCGTAATTGTGGCTTTCCACCCATCGGACGGCATCCTGGGTAAAGGAGCCGGTCGTTGCAATGATCAGTCCTCGCACTGGCTCCCCTTCCCACAATGGCAGTTTCGCATACACCAACTCTGCAATCTCCGTGCTGCTGATCCCCCGTTTAGGCTGGTGTTTGGCTTGAACGATGACGCGCTCGAATTTCACCTTTGACAGTCCAGTTTCGACACGTCGGTATGCCTGAATGTCTCGGCCAGCGTCAGGGGCGTTGACGTTCATCAGGCGTGTGATGTTCACATACCATCCGGATACTTCGAGAAGGCGCGCAAGGAGACGTTCAAAATTATCCGCATCAATACGATCCCAATGCAGCTTCGGTGGGACAATCGGGCCGGTACGGGAGACAGATGGCGCCACCTCGTCACGTGCGGGGTCAGGTGCAGCTATCGCCGGTCCCTTCAATGATTTCGGCTGGGATTGCGACGGCGACGCGCCACGACCATGATCGCTGCGGTCTGGTCGCGACGTCTCGACAGAACCGGGTGTTACGTTAGCTTGTTGCGCACGGTCAATATCCAGACTCGGTATTATGGCCAGCGCTTGCGAGCCAGCCGCGGATCGGCTCCTTGAGCGGTGCCGATTGGATCGGGTGGATAGCCAACGCCTGATCAGCAATCGGCCCCACGCTGGCACGATTCCGACTAAGGTCGCCCAGAAAACGGCACCAATCAAGGCTGTTAACCACATAGGTACGGGGTTCGGCCCGGCTGGCGGCTCCATGACTATCGCGATGGCACCGAATATCGCCCAAGCGACCATGAAAAGGAACAAGCCATCGCGATAGAGCGGAGCGTCGAACAGGCGTAGCACAGCGTTCCTGCGTTTCGCGGATGGCGGAGACGGACTCGCCAGTGGAGTTCGCTCGTCGTCGGCCATAGGTAAGACGATAGCGGCCGGGACCGCGAATCGTCTGGTGTAGGTTGAAGTTTCGATCGGCACTTCGCGCCGAGTCGAGTGGCCAAGCGGTGACTCTTACTGGCTGTGTAACCTCGGGTGGCTCACCTCCGCAAATCGGCATTACCGCGCGTTGAGCGCGGTCGCTCCATCGCTGGCATAAACCTCATGACCAGCGAAATCCTGCCAGGATCTTGACGCAAGACACCACGACCACGGTTTTGGCGTTGGCCGTTGCCATTTCACCTGTTGTCGCGCAGGCAGCATCCCCTTCGCTGGTGCATCCGGGCACTCACGGCACGCCTATCTCGGCCGAAGGACCACAATGGCAAACGTCGAACATGCTTCAGTCCCCGAAACTGGAGCGTCTGGACTTCACGGCGAGAGGTGTGAAGATTCATTCGGCCCCGAATTCCCACTCGCCCGTTCTGGGTGAAGGATTTCCAGGCGACGGTTTCGTAACCAGTGACTCGAACGGTCCGACCACCTGGACCTACGGGACCGATCTGCGCACCGGTATCACCGGCTACGTCGACTCCAATAATCTGACCCCTGGACGCTGATCGCCCCGAAGGGGACGATCGAATCTCACAGACGCCGCCGGATAGCTGGCGTCAATGCGCACTTCCGGTCGTACTCCATCGACGGTGCGGCGCAGCGGTGTACAGCCGTCCTCCACGCTCACCTGCAGTCGGCGCCGCCCCTCAAATTTCTCGCCTCATCGATGTCGGCAGATCCTGAAGGGGTGGCGCCTGGTCGGGTGACGGAGCAGTCGCGCAGGCTCTAACGGTCTTCTCCTTTACTTGGGTGTATCAATTGCGTTGAAAGGAAGAATTTTCGGATGCCTCCAGGGGCTCGGGCTTCCTCGTGACGGCAGCGCTATCCTTATCAGGTGGACTCGACCGACTCGCAGGGCGGACCCAACGAAGCTTCCTCTGCCCGAGCGTTTTTCGCGGCGCGGTTCGCTGATCTGTACCGGGAAGCGGGCAACCCGCCCCTGCAGCGCGTCGCCGATCGCGCCAACGAACGGGTTCGCCTCGCGCGAGGACGCGGCAGCGGGTACGAAGTCAAGCTGCAGAGGATCAGCGACTGGCGCGCCGGCCGCAATGTTCCGGCTCGATTCGAGAATGTCGAGCCTGTCGTGCTAACCCTCATCGACCTGGCACGTTCGCGGTCATCATCGATTCCGGCAGAGTTGATCAAACTCCAGACGTGGCGGCGGTATTGGAAGGCCGCCCACAAAGAAGTGACCGCGCCAGATCCGGCGATGCACAGCGAGCAGAAAACCGCTCTCACCTTCGTCAGTGCGGTCCTGCGTCGAGATATCGACGCCTTCGTCGGACGCGAGGAAGAGCTTCGATTCCTCAGGGCCGCACTCACCTCGGGACGCGGCGGGCGCACGTATACGATCGACGGAATGGCCGGGAGCGGCAAGACCGCACTGGTCACCCGCCTCGGGCACCTGGTCGCAGATCATTACCCGGACGGTCGATATTTCATCGAGCTCAACGCTCATACGCCCGGAGTCCCGGATGTGAAACCGTTCGACGCATTGGGCGCGTTGCTCGGCGATCTCGGGATCGCGCCTCGGCATCTCCCTGCCACCATGACGGGGCGACGAGACCTCTGGCAGGGACGAGTCGCGGACCGACGAGTTCTGTTGATCCTCGATGATGCCCGCGACAGCGACCAGATCGAACCACTGATCCCCGCCGGGCATGGCTGCTCGACGCTGGTGACGAGTCGACGGCGCATGATCGGCCTCGATGCGGCGGTGCCCGTGACCCTGGGAAACCTGGAGGCAGACGAAGCCGCGGAACTGTTCTATGCCACGGCCCGCCGGGGACGCGAGGAACCCGAAGCCGCGACGGTTTCCGAGATCGTCGATCTGTGCGGCCGTCTCCCCCTGGCAATCGTGTTACTGGCCGCCCATCTCGCACACCACCCGTCATGGACCGTGAGCGATCTTGCCTCCAGGTTCGTTGCGTGCGACGACGATCGGCTAAGCCAGCTCCGCGCCGGCGCTCGTGCCGTGCGAACAGCGTTCACGACGTCCTATCTCGCTCTTCCGGAACAGCGTCGACACGTCCTTCGGAGCCTCGGTTTGCACGCCGGACCCGACCTGGACGCCTGGACCGCCGCCACTCTCGCAGACCTACCGATCACCACGATTGGTGACGAACTAGAAGCCCTGTACATCGACCACCTCGTCGAGGAGATCGCACCCGGCCGATACCGACTCCACGACCTACTGCGCGAGTACAGCCGAGAACTCGGCCGCGAC
Organism: Nocardia sp. NPDC004068; assembly: GCF_042874315.1. Lineage (NCBI taxonomy): Bacteria > Bacillati > Actinomycetota > Actinomycetes > Mycobacteriales > Nocardiaceae > Nocardia > Nocardia sp. NPDC004068. Next base: position 30,065 of record NZ_JBIAMW010000022.1, on the reverse strand, counting down.
GATTCGCCGCACGCGCGGCTCCACGCCGTGCTGCGGACGATGGACTACTACCACACCACGGGCGCAGAGGCCGATCGTCATCTCTCCCCACCCCCGCGGCCCCACGCACGCGAGCCCGCAACGCCGCAGAGCGGTGCTCGGTCGAGGATTCCTCGATTCGATACGTCGACGCAAGCCTTGCAATGGTTACGGGCCGAACGCGCGAACATCTCGTCCTACATCGAACTCGCCGAATCCGTCGCTCCGGAACGAGTAGGCCCGTTGATCGAAGTCCTCGCCGGACTTCTCGAGCGGGACGGCCCCTGGTCCAAGGCAGCAAATCTGCATCAACGCGCTCGCGAAGCCGCACAGCAAGCAGACGACCGCGCCGGCGAAGCCACCGCGTCGACGAACCTGGGCCGCCTCCGCCATCTGTCAGGAGAGTTCGCTGAGGCAACAGAACTGTTCCGAGCGGCGGCGGTGACGTATCGAGACATCGGCGATCTCACCGGCGAAGCGACCGCGCTGACCAATATCGGCATGACCTGCTGGCGCACCGGCGACTATCCCCAGGCACTCGCCGCCCTCCGTGCCGCCTTGCCGCGCTACCAGGAAATCGGGGAGCGACGCGGCGAAGCCGTGGCGCACCTCAATCTCGCCGCGATCAGCTACGTGAATGGGCATCGCGTCGACGCCGTCGGAGCGCTGCGACAGACGCTGCGGATCTATCGGGAACTCGGTACCCGAAGCGAGTCGATCACCGGCTTGGAGAATCTCGACCTCGCCACACGCCTGATGGGCTACGACACCGAGACCCCAGACTTCTATTCGCAAGCGCTGGCCCTTTACCAAGAGATCGGCAATCGCGTCGGCGAAGCCACCGTGCTCACCAACCTCGGCGTCGTCCGTCGCCGCACCGGCCACCACACCGAGGCGGCCGACCTCCTCGAGCGTGCTCTGGCAATCCACCGCGAAAGCGGCGGTCGCGCAGGCCAAGCCATCGCCCTGCTGAACCTGGGCCTGCTCGCTCGCATCCTCGGTGATCCCCGCGCGGCGGCAACCCGTTTCAACGACGCGCTCAGCGCATACCGAGAACTGGGCGACCGCCGCGGTGAGACGGAAACGCTCAACGAAATCGGAGAGCTGCTGATCGATACCGGCGAAATCGACCGAGCGCGAACGTCATTCACCGCAGCGCTGGAACTGGCCCGGTCGACCGGAGATCCCAGCCAGCACGGCCGCGCCCTGGCAGGGATCGATCGATGCGGTACTCCCCTGAACCACGACCGACCGGACTGAACGACAGGGCCTACGATCCGGTTGGAAAACGCGTCAGGCGCCGCCGCCAGCCAGAACACGCTCTCACCGGTCGGCATCCGCGTCGCATCGGCCGCCACAACCGATCCGGGGTGTCCGCGGTGAAGTCGCGGTTGACCAGATCCGGCGCGGGGCGTGGCGCGGCGATCCTGCCGCGTCGACGAGATGCACCAACCCCTACGCAGGAACGCGCCCTGCAACCCGCGTCCCCGCGTCAGCCGTTCCACGCGTTCACCGCCGACCGCGATGCCGCGCCGGCGCAGCATCGCGTGCACCCGCGGCGATCCGCAGGTGCCGCCGGAGCTGGTGTGGATATCGACGATCTCAGCCAGCGATTGCTCGTCGGCCAGCCGCCGCGACGGGTTCTTCGCTTGGGCCAGCCATCCATAGAACGTCGACGACGCGATGCCCAGCACCGCAATACGAGCTCGACCGAGTGCTGCGGGTGATCTTTCACGAACCGCACGATCACCTCCGGGTCTGGCCGAGCTCCGACGCGAAATACGCACTCGCATCACGCAATACTTGCATTCACACGTTCGAGTTCGGCGAATCCCTCACCACACCGGCCACCAACTGGTGGGTGGCGTTCGACAAGATCAGCGGAAACCTGATCGGCGCGAGTCACGAGAGCATCCTCCGCATCTGGAACCTCGACCCCGGCCACGCCGTTCAGCGGATCCGCGGCGGCGTATCCACCTCCGGTGTTGTGCAGATCCCGACGAGGTTTCCTCGCCTGCACTGCTGACCAACTCCACCAGCCCAGAAATTCTTGACCGGCACATCGCGTGCGAGGCTTCCCTTGCGACTCCTCCGGACCGCCAGCCGTCGCATGAAAACGGTTTGGTTCCAGTCGAGCTGGATTCGGTTCCACTGCCCCCGCTTGTGCCGGAACTGCCGGACCGGGCCGGGCCAGAAGGGCGAGGCCGCCGGTAGTGCTGAATCCCACTCGGTCCGCGCCGTCCGGCTCAGTTGGAACGCTTCCATCCCATAGCTGCTGTTCGGCGAGCACTTCGGCACTGCGGCCGTCACGAGATGCGCTTCCCGCCGCGATTCCCAAATCCGGACCGGAATATCGACTCTCCGCGTCCCACCAGCGGTTTCAACTGCCCGGTGTGCGGTGAGTCGCGGCTGACAACGTCGTGACTCCTACCGTTCGAACCACCGCAGACGCGCTGCGGAATCAGCCGAAGGAGCAATGATGGATATGCACACAAGACCGCGAGCGCAGCGGGGAGCGTTGCTGATCGTGGGTCTGGTGGTGAGCGTGGCCGGTGTTTTCGGCTCCGCGCCCGCGAATGCCGCACCGCAGGACTCGTGCACGCCGGTCGATACCTCCCAATTGCGCAACGGAGACAAGGCGTTTTGGGAACACGCGGTGGCACCGGTCGTCGTCGCTGGAAACCGCGTCGGTTTCCTCATCGGCGGCAGGACCGTGTTTTTCGATCCCAGTTACCGGCAACCTGCCGGTTTCGGTGATTTCCTGGGATTCCGGCACGCGTCGTGCGCCGGCTTCACCATCCAGAAATGTGATGGCGCAGGCCGGTGCACGACGCGGCGCGTGCCGTCCTGACCCGAACCACCGATCCCCCTTCCGAATCCGGCAGGGCAACCAGGTGTTCCGCCCTGCCGGGCCGGTTCGAATCACGCACACAGGCGCGGCAGGGCGTGGCCGGGGAGGTAGGTGGTGAGGTCGTCGGTGATGGTGGTGGCGGTGAGGGCGCAGGTGCGGGTGTTGGCGTGGTCGGGGTTGAGGTCCCAGATGCGTAGGGCGCCTTGGTCGGCGGCGCCGATGAGGTATTCGCCGCGGGGGTGGGAGGCCAGTTGCCAGCGGGTGGGGCCGGGTGGGGCGATGGAGTCGCCGTAGGGGGTGGGGTGGTGGGGGTCGGTGAAGTCGAACAGCCGCACGGTGGCGTCGGCGCCGCTGGTGAGGAGGTGATGGCCGCTGAGCGCGACGCCCGTGACGATCGTGTGACTGACTCGGACCGGTTCGCCTAGTGGCGCAATGTGTTTCGGATCGGTGATGTCGAAGACGCGGATCGTTCCGCCGTCCCAGCCGGCGACGACGGTGTGGTGGTCGTCGCTGATGGCCAGTCCCGCGCCGTTGCCGGTCCAGTCGAGGGGGAGACCGCCGACGGGTCCGGCGTGTGCGTGCAGGGTGCGGTCGGTGTCCCAGATCTGCAGGCTGTCGGCGATGGAGGCGGCCACGGCGCCGTCGCGGCTCAGAGCCGGTTCGAGGCCGGTTTGCAGGGCGCGTGGTGAGGGGGGCAGGGTGATCGGTGCGGTGAGCTGGCGTGGCTGAGTGGGGTCGGTGCAGTCGAAGAGGGTGATGCCCGGGACGGGAAGGGCGTGCAGTACCAGCAGCACGGGCCGGTCGGGGAGGAACGCCGCGCCGAGGGCGTCGGGGAAGCGGTAGCTCTGCTTGGGCGCGGTGGGGTCGGTCAGATCGAACAGGGTGATCTGTCCGTCTGCCGGGTAGACGGCGATGCGGCCGTCGGCGCTGAGGGTGGGGTAGCTGATCGCGGAGGTGCTGTTGATGGTGGCGGTGGCGGGTGCGTCGATGGCGCCGAGCAGGCGGGGCGCGGTCGGGTCGTGGATGTCCCAGAGGTGGCTGGGGGCGCCGTGGGCGGTGGTGAGCATGCGGGTGCCGTCGCCGCTGATCGCGGGTCGCTGGATCTGACCGGCTTGTCCTGCCAGCGCCGCGACCGGCACCGACCAGCGTTGGACGCGGCCGCCGGGGAACGCGAGTGTCACCTGGGTGGCGTCGCTGTTCCAGGCCAATGCCGTCGCGGTGGTGTCGCAACCCACGGTGACCTCACGGCAGGATGACCCTCCGGCCAGGGGCGGGCCGAGCGGGGCCGGGTGGGCGGGGTCGGCGAGGTCGAACAGGCGGGTCTCGGCGCCGCTGACGATCGCGAGGACGCGGCCGTTGCGGCTCAACGCCATTCCGTTCAGATCGGAGGCGGAGGTCAGCGGGACAGCGGGAGCCACGACGGCGGGGTGGGTGGGGTCGGCGAGATCGAGCACCTTCAATTGGGCGTCCCCGGCCAGGGGCTGGGTCGACATTCGGCCGGCCATCGCCACGGTCGGGACGGCCGGGTTGGCCGCGAGGATCATGGGGCCGTCGCTGACCCGGCCGAGTTCGATCGGGTCCGAGGACCCTTCACGAGTTCGCGGCCACGCCCACACGGCGGTCGTGTGACTGAAGACCCCGGTGTCGAGGGTGGTCATGGCCACGAACGCACCCGGCCCGGCGAAGGCGATCTTCTCGAAGTAGCCCTGGGGTGGGAGCAGAGTCGTGGTCCGGATCGGTTGGGCCGGGTCGGAGACATCCCACAGCTCCACTGTCGCGGTGCTCGCGACAGCGAGAGTGCGGCCATCGGCCGACAACGCGGTGGCGATCGGGGGCGCGGACTCGGTCAGGGTGTGCAGCAGCCGGGGTTGGGCGAGGTCGGACAGGTCGCGCAGGCGCACGGTACCGTCGCGGCTGCCCGAGACCAGTAGCGGCGCGTGCGTGGCGAGGGTGACGACCTGATCGGTGTGATCGGTGATCGGAGGTGCCGCCAGGGTGGGAACCGAGCGGCCGTCGCTGGCCCACACTCGGATGGCGTGGTCGTCGCCGGCGGCCACGAGATGGGTGTCGTCGAGATAGCTGAGCCATTCCACAGTTCCCGGATGGTCGATGAAAGTGCTTGCCACCGGCAGGTTTTCGCTGGCGATCAGGCGGGTGACCACCCGCGGGTCGCCGGGACGCAGCCGCTGGGCCAGCACGTCCAGTTCCGCGGACAGGGTGGGGTCGCTGGTCTGCAGCCGGTCGGCCTCGGCGAGCACGGTCGCGAAGAACACCGCGTCGCGTTCGCGGGCGGTGACCGCGGCGCGGACCGCGGCGGTCGCGGCGGCGACCAACGCCACGATCACCACCGCCGCGATCGCGGCCTGGGCGCGGCGGCGCCGCTGCCGCGCCCGCGTCGCGGCGGCGAGGAATTCGGCGATGACAGCATCGCTGTCGCCGCCGAGGTGCGCACGCGCCTGGGCCAAGGGCAGACCGCGATACAGGCGCGCGGGGTCGCGACCCGACGCGGCCCACGCCGCGGCGTCGGCGGTGACGCGCTGACGGACCAGGTGGGTCTCGCGATCGGCGTCGATCCAGTCCCGCAACCGCGACCAGGCCCCGATCACCACGTCGTGCGCCAGCTCGGCGCTGCCGTCGTCTACGGTGACCAGCCGCGCGGCGACGAACGCCTCCAGGATTCGTGCCGCGTCGGGGGCGGCGGCGAGCAGATCGGGGCGCGATACCCGACGTCGGGTGTCGCGAGCACCGTCGCCGACCGCGACCATGCCCACCAGCATGCGCCGAGCCGTCACCTCTTGGGACTCAGCGAGTTTCGCCCACACCCCTTCCGCGGTCCGGGCGACCGCCCCGGTGACCCCGCCCGCGCCCTGATAGGCGGCGACGGTGAGTTTGCGGCCTTTGCGCCGCTCCCACGTCACCGCCAGCACGTGCGACAGCAGCGGCAACGCTCCCGGATGGTCGCGGCCGCCGGTGTCCATTCCGGCGAGCTCGGTGAGGATCAACTCCACCAGCCCGGGTTCGAGACTCAGCCCGGCCCGCTGCGCCGGTTCGGTCACCACCCGCACCAGTTCGTCACGGCGCATCGGCGTCAGCACGAACCCGCGCGTGTCGAATCCTTCTGCCAGAGCCGGGATCTCGAGGCAGGCGTCGAAGAAGTCGGCACGCACGGCGAATACCACTACCCAACCGTGGGACACCAGTTCCGCCAACCGCTCGACGAACCCGCGCCGCTCGGTCTCGCCGACGCCGTCGACGAACAACCGCTCCCCCTGATCCACGATCAGCACCCGCGGCGTGTTCCCCTCGGCATCGGCGGCGGTGTCGGGGATCGCGTGATCCGCGCCGTTGCCCGCCGTGTGAGTGGACACCACCCAATCCCCGCCCAGCGCGGGGATCAGTCCCGCCGCCAGCAACGACGACTTCCCGACCCCGGACGCGCCGACCATCACGACGAACCCGCCACCCGCGGCGCTCGCGTCGCCGACCAGCCCGGCGAGCTTGCCGATCGCCTGTTCACGACCGACATATCGTGCGGCGTCACCGGCACCGTAGGGCTTCAACCCCTGATACGGACAGTCGGAATCGACCGGCGTTTTCCAGGTGTCGGCCGCGGTCCACCACCGCTCCCAGCGGCCCATATCCAGCAGCTCGGCCGGTACCCGCCCCTTCCTGGTTCCCGCGTCGGCGATCAGCACCGACAGCGCCGGCCGCAGCATCTCCCATCGTGCGGGAATGCTGCCGTTCTTCCAATCGCTCAACCGCTGCACCGGAATCCGTGCCCGCGCCCCCGGCGCCTTCGTGGCCGCCAGCACCTCCGACGCGGCCCGCGCCACCCGATCCAGCTTGGGATCGCCTGCCGCCGACCACAATTGGTTGAACCGGTACGTGAACACCGCGCGCGGTGTCTGCGCCCCATCCCGATCGAACTCCCCTTCCGACCCCACGCATCCTCCCGCACACCCTGGAGCGACCGTCCGGTCCGTGACCGGTTCGGCCGCAACGAATTACCATGAGCGTCAACGACTTCCGAGGACGCTCCGGAGGAGCAGTATATGCGCGCCACACCCCGCCGGTCTTCCCTTCGACCCCTCGCCGGGCGGCTCGCCGCGCTGCTGCTCACCGCCGCCGCTTTCGCCTTCACCGCGCCCACTCCGGCCACCGCCGACGAGGGCAGCGTGCTGGCCGCGGACTACACCGGTCCCGCCGGGACCCGCCACTACTTCGTCTACGCCCCACCCGGCGACTCCTCCGGCCGTCCGCTGCTGGTCTTCCTGCACGGTTGCGGCGACATGCTCTCCACCGACGCCGACCCCGATCCCGCCGTCGTCCGCGACGACGTCCTCGCCCGCCTCGCCCGCGAGCACGGGTTCGTCGTCGCCTACCCCATCCAATCGCCCGACGCGAACCTGCTCGGCTGCTGGAACTTCACCGACCCCCACGACCAACACCGCGGCTCCGGAGAGCCGGCCCTGCTCGCCGGTATCACCGAAGCGGTCCGCGACCGCTACGCCCTCGATCCGCACCGCGTCTACCTCGCCGGACATTCCGGCGGCGCGCTGATGGCCACCATCATGGGCGCCGCCTACCCCGACCTCTACACCGCGATCAGCACCTGGTGCAGCGGCGCCTACGCCACCGGCACCGACATCACCGGCACCGCCGCCTACACCGAAATGGGCCCTCGCGCACGACCCATCCCCGCCCTGCTCGTCGAGGCCACCAACGACCCTCTCAGCAGCCCGCCCGTCGGCCGCATCGCCCTCGACCAATGGCTCGCCACCAACCTCCTCGCCGCGGGACACCCACCCGCACCGCTTCCCACCCCCGACACCGTCACCCACCACGACCCCGACCCGGCCAACGGATTCCGCCACAGCTCGACCCGCGAGGACTACCACACCGGTTCCACCCCCGTCTCCTTCCTCACCCTCGACGGAGCCACCCACACCCTCGCCGGAGACCTCACCGGAGTCACCCGCACCGCCATCGAGTTCCTGCTCACCCAACACCGTTGACACCGACCCCCACCGGGCGAACCGTTCCGGACAGGAAACCCCGAAAACCTGCCCTGACCTGCCCGTAAGCGCCAAAATGACATCCCAGCGCACCTGAAATCGGTCCGTCGCAACGAGTCTGGTCCCGACGCCCGCGAACACTCGCGCGCGCCAAAGACCCAGCTCCACCGAAGGCCGACCCATGAGCGTGCTCATCATCACCGCCATCGCGATCCTCCTGGCGTTGATCCTCACCCTGCACCGGCGCCAACGACGACCGAAACTCGTACGCATCCGCTGCGGGCGATGCAGCTACACCACCGCATGGCTCGACACGCCCTCCGCCCGACACCTCCACCGCACCCACTACACCCGATGCCACCCCGCCAGCACACCCACCGGACACATCCAACGACGCCGAACAGCCACCCCCAACCGCGAGGCCGCACCGCGCCGACCGATGACACGTACGACCGGTGCCGTTTCGCGGCGCGTTTGACAGGTTTACGCTTCTCCTCTTCGACGTTCGCGCCCCGGCTCAGGCTTCGGAGCTGAAGAGCGCAGAGAGACCATCCGCGGACAGCCGCGCCGCACGGGCCCCAGCCGCCGACCGTCGGCGATCCACCACATGCTCATGCCGCGTCGTCGGCACAGGACCGTCGCTGGTCCAAGACCAGAACACTCGCGACAAAATGGAACTGCCAAGCGCCCGTGCGCAATTGACGACGAGCCGATCACACATGTCAGTGGCCATGAGAAGCTGGATCTGGCCGGAATTTGATGATGGGCCAGGCTTATTGAGCGAGGACGCGGGTGCGGAGGAGATCGAAATTGGCGCGTCCGTACATGCTTCTCTTGTATGCCTTGATCCGGCAGACGGCTCCTTCGACAGCGCCACTGCTCCAGGGCAGGGTGAGTCCGTTGCGGACGGCGTCGTAGTCCTTGAGCAGCCCGTCGGCGAAGCCGCGCAGCTGCGGGATGCTGCTGGCCTTGGCCTGGTTGATCCAGTCGTCGAGTTGCTGACCGCGGCGGTGGCGCAGCATCTGGGCGAAGCCCGTGACCAGCGCCTCGAGCTCGCGCAGGGTGTCGCAGTGGTCGAGGGCGTGCTGCAGATCGGCGAGTTCGTCGGTGGTGAGTTTGTGTCGGGGTCGCATGAACAGGCTGGTGAGCTGGCGGGCGGTGATCGGTGGTTTCGCCGTCCAGACCGGCGCCGGGGCGGTGTTCTCGCGCCAGGTGTGGATGAGTCGGCGGACCGAGCGTTCGCTGCCTCGGAAGCCCCGCTGGCGCAGCTCACCGAACAGCAACCGAGCGTTGCTGCAGCCGTCTTCCCATCGTCGGGCGAGGTAGGGCAGGTGCGGGTCGAGCGCGCTGCCACGTCGTGGGACCCGCAGTGAGTAGCTGGTCGGTAGTGCCGGCCAGCCGATAGCGGCGCACGGTCTTACCGTCCAGATTCAGTGCTTTCGCGATCGCGGTCGGGCCGACGCCCTTGGCGACCAGCGCGTGGATCTCGGCATGGCGTTGCCGGGTAGCCGCTTCTCGCCGTGCGGATGCCGGTGTCCGGCCCGCCGACGCCGGGGCGGGTTGGGCGACCGCTGCGTGTTCGTCGTCCTCGCGCAGGCATTTACGGTGCGCGCGAACAACTTTGTCGACCGCGACGGTCAGATTGTGGAGCAAATGCCACCTGTCCGCGACTTGAATCGCTTGCGGCGCACCGCGACTGGCACCATCAGCATACGGACCGCCGCGATCGCGACACACGACGCGAATGCCGGGATGTTGAGCCAGCCAGGCGGCAAGGGCGTCGGAGGTCCGTTCCGGCAGCAGGTCGACCGGCCGGTGAGTACGCATATCGATCACCACCGTGCCGTAGACATGTCCGCGGCGGATGGCCCAATCGTCGACACCGACCTCCACCAGCTCACCGACCACCGGCAGCCGGATCGCCCGCACGAGCCCCAACAACGTTGAACGCGACACCTCCACCGCCCGCTGCCTGGCCATCCTCGCACCGGGCCGACCACCCAGCGCCAGCCCGACCCGCGTGAGTAACTCGGCCACCAACGGACTGCGCCGCTGATACCGAGCAGCCAGCCCTGCGACCTGCTCGGAGAAGATCCAGCGCTCGCAGTGAGCAGCCTCGCACCGAAACCGGCGCACCATCAGCCGGATCACCACTTCCCGGCCCACAACGGCCAGGTCCACGAGCGTGCGCCGGTAACGGGTGGCACCACCGACGAGCGACACCCGCACCGCGTGCAAACAGCCGAAGAACCGCAGGTCGACGCATCGAACACGATGCGACCAGCCATCACTGACACGTCATCGAGACGAACCGCCGATAGATGCGGAAAGAGAAGGCTCACAACATGTTTCGCGACACCATCCAACACCACGAACTGCGTCTATATCCGATCCGCCTGCGCACCATAGGGATCGACACGCGCCGATCATCAAAATCCGGCCAGACCCAGTTCCCCGATGACCGTTGACACGGGCGGTCCCCGTGGACCGACCCTCACACGTGATTCGACGCGGCCCCGGCCGGTTCCCTCCCTTGCGCCTCGACTTCGAGGGGAGGGGTGTTTCTGGCGGTGGATTCACTGCAAAATCTCTGTCTTGCAGGCGAAATGAGAGCTGCACCGGGAACGCCAACGAGCATCGAACCCATTCCGGAGGGATCGCGGCCCCGTGGTCGGGATCGCGATCACTTTGCCGCGATCGTCCTGAAGGTGACTGCGTCAGGGGCTCGGTCAGGGGGAGCGCAGTGCCGTGATGCCGCGCGCTGGGTCGTGTGCGGGGCTATGTTGATCGGTTGGGAAGGAAAGTTTCGATGTTCCGCGTTGGAGCGGACCACAGAGGGGGACAGCAGGGTGAGTGAGCAGTTGGCCGCTCGGTGGGTGGGTGTCGGATGGTTCCGGATGCGTTTGGACGAGGGCCGTCTTCCGGTGGAGGTCGAGGTCAGTCGGAGGTTGCACGACTACGGGGATCCGGGGGAGTTTTCGGCGGCGGCGATGACCGGCTATCTGGTGGCGTTGTGGGAGCACGACGCGCCGGTCATCGCGCGGGGTGGGTTCGCGGAGTTGTCGGCGCGGCCGTCGCGGCGGGCGGAGATGATCACGTTGCTGGATACCGGTTCTCGGGCGGAGTTCGAGGCGGTGGAGCGGGCGGTGCGGGGGCGGGCGGAGTTCGTGGGGCGGGGTCCGGTCACCGAGTTCGGGGTTGCGTCGGTGACGGTGAGGGCGTCGTTGTCGCGGGTCGGTGCGATCGAGATCGATCCGCGGTGGGCGCGGTCGGTGCTGCCGTCGTATATCGGTGCCGACATCGTGGAGTGCGCGGACCGGATTCGCCGGGCGCGGCCGCGGTTTCACGAGGGCGGGTCGTGGGCGCAGCGCAGCGATGACGAACTCGAGGACGAGTTGAGCGAGTACCGGAGCTATCTTGCAAGGAATCTGTGATGGTGAATTTCTCGGCGGATCTGAACCAGTTGGTGGCCGCGTCGCGGGCGTGGGGGCACGCCTCGGCGGCCCTCGGCGAGGCCGCGTCGAAGGCGCAGAGCATTCAGTACAGCCATAAGGAGGTGGTGTGGGCTATGTTTCAGGAGACCTGGAACGCGCAGGTGCAGGCGGCGCAGTACATGCATGATCGGTTGATCGAGGGCCGCGATGAGACCGCGGCGATGCAGGACGTTCTCGCCCACGTTGCGAGGGTGTATCAGGAACAGGATCAGGACTTCGCCGATGTGCTGATCAAACTGGATGAGGCACCGTAATGGTTGACACGACCATCGATCAGCTCAACACGGTCTTGCAGCAGTTCGCCGACCAGATCGAGTCGGTCAAGGAGCAGCCCGCCAAAGTGGATCACGCCTTCGATCAGGCCGCGATCGCGATGGCGGCGTCCGAAGGCAATTCGATCATCCCCGGCCTCGGCGCCGTGCTCGGCGGGGCGTACGGGGCGATCACCAAAGACGATTTCTCCGGGTACATGCAGGACCACAAGGAGCAGATCAAGAACAAGATCAAAGAGTTGTTGCAGGCCCTGCACGACGCCATTGAGGGCATGAGGGCTCCGGTGGCCTTCTTGCAGGCCAGCGAGGACTGGCTGGCCCTCAAAGGCAAGATCGGGCAAGCGCAGAACAACGAGGTCGCCAACGGCAATCTGCTCGGCTACTGGCAGGGCGCGGCCGCCGCCAAGTACGGCGCCGCCCGCACCTTGCAGGACACGGCCATGGACTCGGCGAAGGCGACCTGCGACACCCTCCGCAAGGCCCTGGCCGATGTCTCCAACACCTCCTGGCAGCTCTACACCGACCTCGTGAGCGAGCTGACCGAATTCCTGGTCCACTTCGGTGCCGCGCTGATCAAGATCTCCAGCGGTATCGAGGCACCGTGGGGGATTTCCGACTGCATCGATCTGCTCGGCGACACCATCAAAGATTCGGTCGACTACCTCACGAAATTCGGCAACGCGCTGCTCGTTCAAAAGAGAAACATCGGCGATATCGTCAGCGCCATGGACAATCCGAAAGGGTTTTACGGTAACCATTGGCCGCAGTCCATGGCAAAGTCCTTCAATCTGGACGCGCCGGGAGTGGAGTGGCAAGCGACATGACACGCCGCAAATTCATCCTTTTCGCGTCGCTGCTGCTTCTGTTCGTCGCTGGATGCCAAAACAAGGACAACATGAACGAACAAGAGCCGAAACCTAGCATGCATTCGATGCAGGAGCTGTGCGATCTCCCGAAACCTTTCTTCGCGGAGCGGTTTCACGTCGCGAACGTTGTGGCGACGTCCGATCTTCGGCCGTTGACAGCCGAGATCGGCACCATCGGCGGATGCACGTATCAGACCGAGGACAAACGCTATCTCGGCAACATCATCCTCCGATATTCCTCGGCTGCCGCCCCGTCGACCAGCACCGGACGCAGGGCTGGGCGTACCGTGCGGATCGACAACGTCGCGGTCACCGAGTTCATCGAACCGGTTCCTTCCTCCGGTGCCCCCGACTCACAGTCGCCGATCACCCTGGCTGCCTCGTTTCAAGGCTGGGACGGCGAATTGGGTTACTACGCGAAGGATTCCACCGACGACGCAACCCTGAGAACGGGCGCTCAAACACTCGTAAACGCCCTCCGCACACTCACCAACTAGCGCGTCCGAACCTCCCTGCGCGAGTCTTCTTGCTCCGACATCGCAGGCGAGCTACAAGGTAGGTCGCCCGGTAACCGAGACGCGAAACCTGAACTGTCTGTGTAGGATCCGGGATTCGTCCCTTCACGCGTGCGGGCCCGGCAGCCCGTCGCGACCACGCGGGCACCAGCCCTGCCGCGGGAGCGAAGGGTCTGGTGCATCAGAGGGCGAGTGAACGAGCCGAGCGTTTCTCATCCTCGACTTCGTGTTCGTGGTGGCCGGAGACCGTCATCCCCCGGCGTCGTTTGCGACTCTGCGCGGCGGTCATGCACCCCGCCGCGCCGTCGCCGTCAGGTGCTATGCCGATGCCAGCCGTCGAAGTTCGGTGATCGCGGATGTGTAGCGGGCGACCTCTTTGGAGCGTTCGAGGTAGAGGTCGCCGACGTGTTCTTCGATGTGGACGATCGGTGGTTGGGTCATGCGGGATTTGGGCATCATCGGGAATTCTAGGAGCGAGAACGACCCGAGCGATGCTCCGATGTGGTTGCGGGTGGTGAATGGAACGACCCGGATCGAGATGTTGGGGCGCTGCCCGAGTTCGGTGAGGTGTTGGCGTTGTTCGGCCATGACGGCGGGGCCGCCCCATTCCTCACGCAGCGCGGCCTCCGACAGGATGATCTCGGCGGTGAAGTCCGGATCGTCAAGGCGGGCTTGGCGTTTCAGTTCGCGGTGGACGCGTTCCTCGGTGTGGTGGGTGGGGGCGTTGGGGGTGTCGGTCCAGGCGACGGCGCGGCTGTAGTCGGGGGTGCGGACGAGGACGGGCAGGCGGATGACCGCCCACGCGGTGAGGCGGGTGGCTTGGTGTTCCAGTGCGGCGTAGGGGTCGAAGTCGGTGATGTCCCGGTCGAGGTGCGGTCGCCACCAGCCGCCGCCCCATTTGGCGGTGACGCGTGTTTCGTGGGCCAGGGCCAGGATCAGTTGCCGCTCCTTGTCCGAGACGTGGTAGAGGTTGCACAGGGTGTTCATGTAGAGGTCGCTGGCCGAGCGTGCCGACAGGCCTTCTTCGAGTCGGCCCATGGTTTGGGGGGAGATTCCGAGGACGCGGGCGGCCGCTGCCTGGCTTACCTCCGCCCTCTCCCGCAACGTGCGCAGTTGCTGTCCGAGGGCGCGTCGCGCGAATGTCGAACCTTCCGCAGGCATTCATTCTCCTTGTGTCTTCGCATGGTTGTTTTTTCGGTCGGGAAGGCCAGTCGTGGGTCCGCGACTGGCGAGTCGCGGTGGCATCAGGCCCGGGTGTCGGGCTGGTGCGTCGGGGGTGCGCCAGCCCATCCGCTTCCGGTGCGAAATCCGAGCCTCACCGGGGTAGTGCTGTTCGTCGGTGAACCAGCTGGCTGGATGGACCGGGGCACCTGCGTGCCCGCGAGCGCGTTGCTGGTGGGTGAGCGCGGAGCGGAACCGGTCCGTGGTAGGGCTCCGAGCCGTATACCCGTGCTCACGGTGATGGACAGCAGAACGTCGAAGTTCAGCAGTTCGTGGCCGGTCGGTTCGGTCTGCCATATGTGAGCGTCGTCGGCGGGGCCGGGGAGCGCGATGGGTGCTCCTCGTACGGTGCGGATCGCGGAGATCCGGGGGTGCGCGTCGAGGATCGCGATCGGCCGACCATCGCCTGGGCCAGCGGGAGCGGTCAGGAAAGTGACAGCGCCGGTGTGGACGTTGCGAACCGCGGGCGTGTGCAACTGGCGGCGGGTGAGTTCGGCATGGACATGGTCGGCGAGGGTTTCCGACATCTGGATCGCGTCGATGAGGCCCGCTTCGGCGCTGATCAGGTTGTGGGCGTCGACGCGGGCGTGGAGATCGTGGTCGAGCCGGTACCGCACGGCGTGCTCACAGGCGTCGGCGACGACGTCGGACAAGGTCATGACGAAGGTCTCCCCGGTGGTGCGGTGATGCTCGCGCTGAAGCCGTCGCAGCGTTACAGGCCCGCGCGAGCACCACCGATGCCGAATCCCTTGTGCGCCCTTATCCCCTTCGGAAGGGCGCGTTGGGGTTACTGCTCCTCGGTGTCGTCTTCGGGTCCGCGCACGCTGCTCACCTCCTCTCGATGTGGTCCGGGCACGCCGCGCGGGGAACACGAAACGGGTTGGGGCCGACTGGAGTTCAGCGTCCGAATCACGGGCGCGAGCCCAATTGTGTTGAGGCTCCTATGTGTTCGTGGCCCCTCGTTTGTCGGCCCGGTGGCGGAATATGCCCTGGAGGAGGTCACCAGGACAGCACCACCGACTGCATCCATTCCAGGAATGGTTCGTAGGCGACGTCGGTGGACACCTGCATGGGGCGTCCGCACGGATCGCGGTAGAGGCGGGCGTCGTCACCGATGTCAATGAGTTCGTCGGCGAACCGGACGAACGGATAGCCGAGGGCCGCGGAGAGGGTGAGCGGATCATGCATCCAGGAGCCGCCTTTGCGCGTGAACCAGCGGTGGAAGTGGGTGGACAGCCATCGGGCCCAGTCGGGGGCGGAGTCGGCGGCGAGGGTGTGGATGAGTTCCCAGTCCTCGGTGACGCGGATCGCGGGGTGGTTGGTGTGGTCGGACAGCACCAGCCTCGGGCGCGGCAGGACCCGCAAGGCTAGACCGGCAGAGCCGACGTCGGTGGCGAAGTTGTGCGAGGCGCGTGCCGGGTTTCTGTACCCGGTGAGCCAGCCGCCCATCTGGGTGACGATCAGCTGGTCGGCGTATTCCGGTGCCGTGGTGAACAGCACCGCCAGCTCCGACATCGGACCACACCCCACCCACCGCACGGGGCCTCGGGCCGACGCGACGAGGTGGAGGAGGGCGTCGGTCATCCGGTGACGGCGGTCTTCGTTCTCGTCGGGCAGAGGCCGGATGTAGTCGGGGATCCGCTGGCCGGGGTCGGGCAGGTAGCGGCGGGTGCCGCCGAGGTCGATGCCCTCGATGACCGGCACCTCGCCGCGGCCCATCGCGTCGAGCACACGGCGCGCGAAGCGGGCCCGCAGGCCACCGACCTCGTCGGAGGTGACCACGGCCAGCTGCCCCACCGGGACCAGCCGCGCGGCGATCACCATCGCGACGAAATTATCAGGGTCGTAAGCGATGTCGGTGTTGAGTACGACCAAACCATCCTCATCGGGTTCCGGTCGACGGGAACGATGATCGAGCTTGTCGACGGGGGTTGCCATTACCGGTTCTCCTTCGGGTTCAGCGAGCAGATGGAAACGAGATGCGTTGAGTGAGTGCGTCTTTGCGGGCTTGAGGCCGGAGGGTGATGAGTGGCGGTCGCCTGCGGGCAGAGGAGCGGATATCAGCGGCGATGTGCGGTGGTGGGTTCGGTTCCGTGTTCGGTGTTGTTCAGCGGCGGTGTCCTCGTCGGCGGGCTGCCTGGGCGGCCAACTCGACGCTGAGGGCTCGCTGCAGGTCGCGTCCGGCATCGGTGAGCACCCATCGGTGGGGGTCGTTGCCCACGCCGGGGCCGGGCCGCACCCAGCGCGTCGCCAGCCCCCGCTCCACCAATCGGTCGAGCGTGCGCCGCACCGCCGACCGACACCGGTTGCGTGTCGTGTTCACCACCTGGTCGAGCGTCTGCGGTCCGTGCGCGCGGCCCAACGCCACCACCGCCTTCACCTGCGGCGGCGACAAACCGCGCAGACCCCACCCGCGATTCGAAACAGGCATTGCCACAACACCTTTCACTCGATTGTTCGTTCATCGGAGACGCCGCTGGGCCAGGCGGCCACCGAAGCCCGTTGCGGCACAGAGGCCCTCGCTGCGACAGCCGAACTCGCATGACCTGGCATATGCCCGGGGGTGGGCATGTTCTGGCTCGGGGGGCTCGGTTTGCCGCTCAGCCGCCGTCACCGAGCGCGGGGAGGCGTAGTGATCGGCGGGTGAGTTCGGTGGTGAGGTCGGTGTAGCCTTCGACCAGTTCCGCCAGCCGGTACCAGGCCGCGTGCACCTGCGGGTCCTGGGTGAGGTCCGCTGTCATCAACAGGTGGTAGGCGTGGACCTGCAGGCGGGCCAGCCGGTCGATCACCGCGCCGAGGGACTCGGTGTGCATCCGCGCGCCGCCGCACGGCACCGGCAGGTGGTCAGCCGCCCACGTATCCACGGCGAGCACCAATTCCACTCTCGGGCAACAGCACTGGTGCGTGCAGGACGCTTGCATCGTCTGATACAGGGTGCCGAACTCGGCGGCGAGTGCGAGGACTGGGTGCTCACCGATATGGTGCCCGCGGATCGCCGCGCACAGTTCCTCCGCGGAGGGCGGCACGTGCGGCGGTGAATCATGCGAGATGAGGTTCATGGTTCACCTGCTCTCGCATCGAGCGGGGAGCGGACGGAGTTGCTCACAGACGAGCGCGAGCACCGTGCTGCGTAAGGGCAGCGGCATGCCCTTGATGGGCGGTGATACCCAGTGCCAGCCGGTCGCGTGATCGCTCATCGGCAACCAGATCCGTTGCCCGGCATCGAGTATCCGCACTCCGCGTGCCGCGAGGGCATCCCGCGTGCTCCGCGCGAACGGACGCCCCCGGTTCGCGGTGACGATGAACACCCAGTCCGCGTTCGGGCGCGGGTAGGTCACGATCGGCGCCGAGCTGCGCTCGTGATCGGTCATCAACCGTGTCCAAATCCGCGGCCCCAGCGCGCGGGACATCACCACAGCGCCCAGCGCCGGGGTGGCGATCAGGGATACTCGGTCGAAATCGCAGGCGACCGTGGGGAATCCCATCCGCCGATACACGATCGCGACCTCGCTCGCGGTGTGACAGCTCTCGAACATTACGAGACCTTCCGTCGAACGGCGGTCTGTCCCGAATCGGCAGCGGGTACGGTCTTTTCACCGAATGACCACAAACGCGACGGCAAGTTTTCCATGGTGGCCAGCCCGACCAGTTCGAGCACGGTTAGCCCTAATACCGCCGCGTCCTCGCGAAGGGTGTCCAGCGCGCCAGCGACTCGCATCGCGGCCTGGGCTTGTTCCTGCGACAGAGTGCGACCGGGGAGGAATCTCACCACCCATCTGCCCTGGCCGACGCTGCGGGCCAGCTGTCCGGTCCTTCCGCTCTGCCTCAAGGCATCGCCTGGCGGAAGTTCGGATCTACCCGTGTCGGCTCCGGAATGCTCCAGTCTCATCCCATTTCCTCTCTGATCATCAGCGCCTGGGAGCGAACGCCGAATGCGTGAGGTGTATGTCCCTGACCGGCAACACAATTTCGGTGAATGAACAGACTTTGAATGTGACGAGGAAACCGGCGAGAACGGCGCGTGGGCAACCGCGAATGCCTAGTGACATAGTTCGGTCCCGGCCATTGCAGGTGGCCCAGCGGCGTGCGCACGGACATCGGTGTTCCCCTTGATCATCCGATTCGTAAGACGTCGGCCCATGAGGTTCGGTCGGCGATAGCGCTGACAATACCCGGAGTTGGAGTATTCCAGTTGACATGATGCTAAAATAAATTTACTCCAATCGGAGTGGTTTACAATAGCAACGCTAACGAGGGGTAATCGGTGACTGACGAGAACGAGTCGGGTCTGAGCTCGACGTTCGCGGGACGACAGCTTGGCCGAGGGCTACGCGAGATGCGAGAGAAGACCCGGCCCAAGATGAGCCGAGATGCTGCGGCTGCTGCACTTGAAATAGGCGCAAACACCTTGTGGCGCTATGAAAGCGGTCACATCGGACGCTTGAGTCGACGCACGCTGACCGCGCTATGCGAGCTGTACGGCGCGCCGACCGAAGTCACGGATCATATGCTCGCGCTGCTCAAGGATGCGAAGATGCCCAACCTGTGGCAGGGCTACAGGCAGGCAGTCCCGTCGGACTTCGAAGCGTTCGTGGGGTTGGAGCAATCTGCGCGATTCGTTTCGACGTTCCAGTCAGCCCTGCTGCCGGGCTTGCTGCAAACCCCGGCGTATCGGCGGTCGTTGTCCCACACCATCCACCCCGATCTTCCCCAAGACGTCCTGGATCGGCGGATGGCACTCCTCGGCGAACGGCAACGCAGGCTCACCGAGCCGTCGGAGCGGTTCCAGCTGCAGGCTATTTTGGAAGAGTCGGTCATCCGACGCATCGGTATCGGAGGGGCAGAGGTCCAGGTCGAGCAACTGACGCACCTGGCGAGGCTTGCGACGCAGCGGAACGTGAACATTCGGGTGGTGCCTCAGGACGCCGCGCACGTGGGTCTGGAAACTGGCTCGTTCACAATCATGGACTTCCCCTCCGAGAAGGTCGGCGGCATCGTGGAGCCCCCGCTGGTCTTCATCGAAGGCTTCACAGCGGCGCAGTACATTGCCGACGAATCGGACGTGCACCAGTACCGTGTAGCCTATGCCGCCATCGAGAAGGCGGCGCTGAGTCAGGCCAAAAGCCGAGCGCTCATCCTCAAGATCGCGAAGGAGTACGTGTGATGGCCGACCCAGACGGGGTGACCTGGTACAAAAGCAGTTACAGCCGGGATGCGAGCACCTGCGTGGAGATCGCCCACCTCGACGGCGGTCATGTTGGCGTCCGCGACTCAAAGAATCTCACCGGTGAGAGCCTGATCTTCGGGCCCGAGGAGTGGGACGCTTTTACCACTGGCGTGGCCAACGGAAAGTTCAACTGCCCATAGGCCCGTACCAGCCCCCAACATCCTCATCTCGTACCGTCAGCAGCAGCGTGATGGGTTTCGTCAGGCTCAGGTGACGAGCAGGTCATGGCTTGTGGCGAAGGATGGCGGCTATGCCCTCGTCAGTGGCTGTGTAGGCGATGCCGCGCAGGATGGCGATGGGTGCGCCTCGGCCGCGCTGGCCGAGGATGATGCCTGCAGCGGCGGCGATGAGGTCGGTGAAGGTCTCTTCTTGACGTTTGCCGTGGTGTTCGGTGACGCGCAGGGGGGTGATACCGGCGGCGCCGAGGGAGATGACCGTGGCGCCGCGGCGGTCGGCACGGCCGTCGGAGTCGGCGATGATCACGGCGATGGTGGCGCCGGTTGCGGTGGTCAGGGCGTCGCGCAGGGTGCGGGCGGAGGTGTCGGGGTCGGCGGGCAGCAGCCAGGCACCGGTGGTTCCTGCGCGGTCGATTCCGGCGGAGGTGAGTTGGTAGCCGAGGGTGTGGGTGGCGATGATGGGGCCGCGGTCGGTGGCGAGGAAGTAGTCGATGGAGTTGTCGAGGATGAGCTGCACGAGTGGGGCGGGTTTCCCGGTCGCGGCGGCGAGTTCCTCCGCGCGGGGGGTGGGGGTGATGGTGGCCAGCTCGATGTAGCGGTGTTCGGCGATCGAGACTGCTTTGCTCGCGACGACGACGATGTCGCCGTCGATCAGGTCGGTGCCGGTCGCGGCGAGGACGTCGATGATGGAGTCAGCGAGGTTGTCGCCGGGCTGGATTTCGGGGAAGGGTTCCAGCGCGAAGCCGGTGAACCTGGAGGTGGGTGCGGCGGTCAACGATGGGCTCCTGGGGAGGTGCGGAGGAGGGCGTGGAGTCGGGTGTGAGCAGCAGCGAGCGTATCGGCCCGCTCGCGGGGCGTGAGGTACTGGCCGCGGGTGAGCCAGTCGCGGACGCGGCGTAGGTAGTGCGGCCAGAGCTTGCGGGCGGCGTCGGATGCCGATGCGCCGGAGCGCACGGTGCGCCACGCCTGTTCGAGCGATTCCGGCCAAGACTGTTCGCTGTGAGGGTGTGGGGTGAATGTGTCGAGCGTGGTGGTCATGGCGTGCAGTCGGGCGGCGGACAGTTCGCGGTGGGCGGTGCGGTAGCGGGGTCGCGGGGTTTCGGGCGCGGCGGGTGGGTGGGGCCAGTTGGCGCACAGGTGCAGCAGCATGGGGACGGCTTGCTGGTAGATGGCGGGTAGGTGGGGGAAGGATGCGGCGTGTTGTTTCGGTTCTTCGACCCGCACGGTGGCGACGGGACCGGTCGTGGCGGCGATCAGCAGAAGCAGGGAGTCGATGCCGTATCCGGCGGCGCTGATTGTGAGGTCGGTGGGCAAGGTGTCGGCGGCGTGGAGGGCGGCGGTCAGGGCGTGGTGGGAGAGGGCGAGGTCGCCGGCGAGGGGTTGGGGGATGTCGTGTCCGGTGGTGGCGGCGATGAGCGGTCGGGCGAGGTGGTTGGTGAGGTTGGCCTCGTCCCAGTGGCGCGGGTAGTCGGCGATCGCGATGGCCGCACCGTCGCGCACGCGTTCGATGAGCGTGCGGTAGAGCGCGGGTTCGGGGTTGCGGGTATCGGTGTCGGCGATCAACACCGCATCGGCGGCACCTGTTTCTGGTCGGCGAGCCGCGGCGAGGATTTGGGCGCCCTTGCCGCGGAACAGACCGGTCAGCGGCACCGTCGCCGCCCGCGTGACGGTGCCGAGGAACCGGTGGCTGGTGTCGGGGGCGTCGGAGGAGTCGGCCAGCACGATGACGGCCGTGTCGTGGCTGAGGGCGGTGTCGATGGCTTCGGTGACGGTGGTGATGGTGGCGGCTTCGTTGCGGCTGGGCAGGATCGCGGTGAGGGTCATGCGGCGTCGGCTCGCTGGGTGAGGAGGTCGGCGGCGTGGTCGGGGTCGGGGGCGTGGAGGTAGTCGAATCGGCAGGTGAGCAGTCGGGTGAGCAGCCGACTGCGCCAGCGGGCCAGCGCGGGAGTGTCGAGGGGCCACACAGTTCCGTACGGAGTGCCGGTGAGGCCGCTGATCGGGGTGGGTATGCCTGAGATGTAGCGGGCCAGGTTCTCGTGCAGCCGAAGCCGCTCGTTCACAGAGACCGGTGCCGCTCCGGTCAGCGCGGAAGTCGTGAGGGCGGGGTGCACGGCCAGGCGCACGATCCACGTCAGCGGTGCGGGCCTGGTGGCGAACGGGGTGAGAGGGTGCTGAGGTTTGGGGGCGAGGGGCTGGTGCGGGTCGCGCACGGCGGCGGTGGGTTTGCCCGGCCACACCGTCACGTTGCCGTGCCCGTCGCTGCGGTCGTCATCACCCAGGACGACCAGGTCGTCCCCGGCGTGGCACCAGCCGCGCGCGGCCAGAGCCAGGGATGTGGTTGTTTTCCCGGAGCTTTTCGCGCCGAGCAGCAGCACTGCCTGTCCGGCGGGGGTGTGCAGGGCGTTGGCGTGCACGGTGACCCGGTGCTGCTGCTGACGGACGCGTTCGAGCGCGGTGTAGGTGACGTAGGCCAGGGTCTCGGTGCGTGCGGCGGTGGTCGACAATCGGACGTGGACGGTGTCGCGGTCGCTGGTGATCTCGGCGGCGCCGAGGGTGATGGTGACGGCGGCTGGGCTCGGGTGGACGGAGTCGTCGTGGAGTGACCAGCCGCCGGGCAGGTAGCGGTCGGTTCGGCGGGCGGCGGTGGTGTCGGTGTGGGTGGGCAAGGTGATGGGGGCGGACACGTGGCCGGTGGTGAGGTATCGGGTCAGCATTCGATCACCGGGTCGAGTTCGTCGAGGAGCGTGTCGAAGGGTTCGATTCGCGGTAGGTAGCGCCCGGTCAGCAGGTCTTCGAGCCAGTCGGTGCGGGCCAGGGTGGCGCGCACCAGGTCCTCGGCGTCGCCCGGCGGCGCGGTAGGGGCGGTGATCTGCATCGAGGCGGGCTGGTCGTAGGGTGCGCCGTTGCGCCACAGCAGTCCGATCCGGCAGGGTCCGAACCTGCTGGCGACGGTGGTGGCGGCGGTGTCGGCGAGCCAGCCGCCGACCTTGCCGACGTGGTAGACGGGGTTCTTCCCGAACGTCGCCTCGTTACCCGCGCTGTGGCCGCCGCTGATCACTCCGGTGCGGGCGTTGCCGCGTCCGACGAGGCCGTCCTCGCCGTAGTCCACCGCCGAGCCCGACAGTGTGAAGTACTGCCCGGACAGTGGGCCGATCCGGCTGCCGCGCGTGTTGCACACCAGCGTCACCCGGCCTGCCAGCCGCTGCTCCAGCAGCGCGGCCAGCTGTGCGGCGGCGGCGGTGACGGCGTCGTCGAACTCCGTCGCGGTCTGCAGGTGTCCGGCGAGGGCGGGCACGCACACCGTCACCGTCCACTCTCGTCCGCTGCGGACGGTGAGAGCCTTGATATCGCTTCCCGCCCAAGGGAATTGGCGGAAGAACGCCTCGGTGAGCAGGGTGATGGTCTCGGCCGCGGTGCGGGGTGCGGCGCCGACGAGGTAGGCGGTGTCGTTGGAGAACGCGCGGGGCCGCTCGGGCAGGTCGGCCAGTGAGCGCGGCGCGAACCAATGCGAGAATTTGCTGGAATCGGTGGTTTCGTGCCGGAACTCCACACAGACCCTGTCGAACCCGGGCAACGCGGTGCGGAGCTGGTCGACGGCGGTCTGTTCGAGGATCTCCCGCACCGGCAACGGCCGACCGGCGAAGCTGAGGGACATCCGGCCGCCGAAGACGACCCGCAGCGGCCGGTCGTAGGCTCCGTCGCTGTCGGTGAACACCGCCCGGCCACCCAGCACAGCGACCTTGTCCAGGTTGTGGTGCAGCACCGCGCCCGCCACGGACAGACAGTGCTGGCTGTAGCGGATCGAGGCGAGCTCGGCGATCGCGTCGGCAAGGGTGTCGGGGTGCCCGACACCCTTGCGTTCGACGACCTCGACGGGCAGGTCATGCGCCAGCGGTACTCGCGGCGCGGATGACGCAGGCATGGCGGTAGACATGGTCGATCACCTCCAACGGGCGCCGCAGCGCCGACAGCGGGAACAGGCACGGGTGAACCGGGTGGCCCGCGGCAGCAGCGAGGACCTCGGTGTAGAGGCGGCGGCGTAACTGCTGGTGGGTCGGTGCGTCGCTGATCGCGCCGACACCAGCCTCGAGGTTGCGGCCCCGCACCCGCACGCGCCGTCCATCGTCGTATTGCAGGACGACCTCGTGGAACGGCGAACCGGGGTAGTCGACGCACGCGTCCACCGACACGGTCCGTCCTCCGGCGAGGACGATCGAGGCGAGGACATGGTCCTCGGTGTCGGCGAAGCCCCGGTGATGGATGACGCGCGCATCCGCCGACTCGACTCCGCCCGGGATGAGCCGCAGCGCCAGCGTCAAACCGTGGATCGCCTGTTGATGCAGCACCCCGCCCGCGGTGGCGAACCGCCGCCGCCACCCACGGAAATAGGCATGATCGCGGCGCACCGCCAGCGACACCTCCGCACCCACCACCCGCCCCGGCCCGGCGAGCAGCAGATCCAGACCGGGCGCGAAATGCGGCTGAAAGGCCACGAAGACCCGCTCGTCACCCACACGAGGCTCCAGATCGGCCGCGGTGAGGGTGGCTGGTTTCTCGACGATCACCGCGGCGCCGGTCGCCGCCGCGTCCCGCGCTGCCACCAGCGCGATCCCCGGGGGCGTCGCCACCACCACCAGATCCGCCGACACCACTGTGAGCGCCGCCCGCCACGACTCGAACAGCGGCAGCCCGCCCGGAACCCCCTGTCCCGGTGCGGGATCAGCCACACCCACCACTTCGACCCCCGCAGTCGCGGTGAGGACGGACAGATGTTTGAGGCCGACCTCGCCCGCGCCGATCAGCAGAACCCGCTTCACTCCGGCCTCCCCGCCACCGCGGCTCGAAGGAACGTCGCGCCCGCGGCCAGCGCCTCGGCGGCAGACTTACGCACGTGAGTCTCCAACCCATACGGCAGCCGCTCGCCAAGGCCGTCCAGCACCGCCAGCACCTCGCCGTAGGGGACCACACCTGTCCCGGCCGCGCAGAACAGCCTGGTGCCGTCGGCGTCGAACCGGTAATCCTTCACGTGCACATACCGCACGTACGGCGCCAAGGCACGCACGGCCTCGACGGTGGCCTGTCCAACCTCATGCAGATTCGCGATGTCGAGCCACAACCCCAAGCCCTGCTCGTGGTAGCGATCCAGGATCTCCACCAACGATTCCGTGTGCGCGACCGTGCACACGGGTTCGTTCTCGAGCAACAGCGTCACCCCGGCCTCCACCGCCAGGCATAACGCGTCATCGAGCAACGGATCACCGTCGAACCGCTCGGTCATCTGCGGCTCGACCCGCAGATGCGAGAACACCCGCACCACTGGCGCTCCCAGAACCACGGCCGTCTCGATCGCACGCTCGACCCACCCCAACCGGTCCGCGCCAGGGACTCGAGTGGGGAACCCGAAGCTGTCCATCCGCCCCGGCGTCGCTTCCGGGCGGCACCACTTCCACAGCGGCGACGCCAACGCCGCCACCTGCAACCCACGCTCGTCGGCCCAAGCCCGGACACGCCGAATCTGCTCCGGCGCAACCGTAATCGCGTTGGCACCCGCCACGGTGCGGATCTCCAGATGGCCGATTCCCAACCGCACCGCCAAGTCCATACCCACCCTCGGGTCGGTGCCAAGTTCGTCCGGATTCAGCACGAGCATCGGAGCCGAGCGAGCAGTCGCCATCGATCCTCTCCTTCCAAGCCCGCGCTACGCGCCCTGTTCCGAGGACTCGCGCATCCCGATGCGGGAGCCTGATGAATCCGGGCGCGTGTCCGCGGCGCTGTTCGCCGTTCAAATGTCCTGTGGCCCAACCTCGCTGTGTCCGCGTAACACGGGCGGACGTCAGTGCGGGAGCGCCATGTGGTCGTCTCGGACATAGGACGTGGACAGACCTCCTTTCGATAGGGGTTGCGCGGGTGTAACTCTCGTAGGCGTCAGCGCCGACGAGTACCTGTGTGGTCAGGGATGCCCGCTTGATTGGGGGAGGTGAATTCACGCTGTCACGGCTCCCTGGGTGACGAACATGGGGTGATGCCCTAGTTCTGTCCGAGACTTGCGCTGTGTGGACGGGCTGCGGTGTGCGACAGCAACGGTTCCCGGATGGAATGATTCGACGCCATGGGGTCGGTAGTGGCTCGCTGGACGGGCCGAGAGGCACGTGCCCTGCGTGAGGCCAAGCGAATGAGCGTGCGGGAGTTCGCCGCCCACCTCGGAGTAAACGACGCCGCCGTATCGAACTGGGAGCGGCGGGGAACCGCGGCGAGACTGCGATATGACACCCAACAGCTTCTCGATGCCGACCTCGAGCACGCTGGATCAGAGGTGGTGAATCGGTTCCGGCTCCTCCTGCAGACCAACAACCCGGCAGGCCCAGCCCCGACAGAGATGACGCACAACGACCATCCCCTTGGCGCGGAGCCGGAGCCTTTCGCTGAGCGGTCGAGGGAGCGAACCGCGGTGCTCCTGCGGACTGTCAGAACAGATTTCACCGAAACCGGGTATCTTCCGGATGAAGCGGCGTTCGACCGCTTCCGGCAATTCCTGGAGTCCCACGCCAGGGTCTTCGTGCTCGCCGGCCCGGCAGGCACCGGCAAAACTCGGCTTACCCAGTACTTCGCGGAACGCTGGTCAGAACGCGTCGCCTTCCAACTCCACACCTGCGCATCGTGGGGAACCGCCTCGGTGGAACTCGCCGCCGAAGTCCTCCGGTACGCCTCGATGAGCAGCAAAGACGACCCCCTGTTGAATGTGGAGAACGCATCGCGCTCTCTCGATCAACCCTGCGTGATCGTCATCGACGGCATCGACTCCGAGCAGCAGCTCGACGCCATCGGACGCCACGTCGACAGCCTTCTGCGCCAAGTCGAGTCGAGCCACCTCCGGTTCCTCCTGGTGGCGAGAACGCCACTCCAACTCGACCTCTCGCCCTTCCCGGTGCTGGCCGCGGTCACCTTCGATCAGGCGAGCACGACGGCGGCACCTTCCTACACGATGAGGCCGTGGGACCTCGCCGAGGCCCGCCAACTGTGGGATCGCTTGCGCGACAACGAGATACCGTTCACCGCTTTGCCCGAACCGGTCCAGGCATTGGCGCGGACTCCGCTGTACATGCAGATGCTTCTCACCACAGGACAAGGCGACACCGGACTGGATCGAGGCAACGGTGTGTTCCCGCTCGTCGACCACTGCGTCCGGACACTGCTCAACCGCAGCGCGCTGCCCACCGACACCACCATCGAGCACCTCGCCCGGATAGCGTGCGACCTCACTCCCGACGCCGTCCCCGAGCCACTGCTGACCCGCTCCGGTTCCGAAACCGGTTTACTCGCAGATAGTTTCGGTTTCGATCTCGCCTTCGTAGAGCAGGCATCGGATGGAAGCGCACGGTTCACCCACGACATCTTTCGCGAGTACTTCCTCGCGATTCGTATCGTCGATGAGGTGAAGATGCGGGGACGGTCGGCGGCTACAGTCGCCGTCTTCAACGAGCTGGCCTCCCGTGCCACTGAATCCGCCTCAGCGCGAGGACTTTTCGATTTCGTCGTCTACGCGCTCGGTTCCGCTGCGCCGAACCTCCTCGACGCGATCGCCCTGGCCCCGTCGATCGCGCTGGATACGACGCTGCCCATACTGCTGGAGACGTCGGCCGCTCAGGGAGTGCCGGTCTCGGCCGATGTCTATCGGACCAGCGCCCAACGATGCGCCCAAATCGCCACCAAACAGCTGAGCCGAGCATTGCTCGCCAGCCCGAATCTCCCTGCGGCCCTTGATGATCGGTACGCGCCATGGGTTGTCGGACAGCTGCGCACCTACGGTTCGGAACTCTGGGGCGACCTCGCCCACCACGTCGAACAGACTCTCGATGTCAGAATCAGCACCCGCCTCCTCGACGGCATGGACCTCGACCGCGCCGAGGACGCGGTGTTCGTCGCCCGCCACTTCGACCTGTTCTCCAACACTGCCCACGACGAGGAGGATCTCCTCCAGCGGCTGCTCGTCCATCTGGACTGGCGGGTACGCGCCGGTCTGGCCGAATCACTGCTGAGAGGAGGCGAGCTCGGCCGCGCCCGCGCAAACCGAATCGTCGACCATCTCGTCCGCGACGACGACTACAAAGTGCGAGCGGCCGTCGCTCGATCAATCGGAGTCCTCGACGCCCCCTTGGTGCGGAACTACTTGCAGGTACTGCTCACCGACCGCAATTGGCACGTGCGCGAACGAACTCTGCTGGGCGTGCTGACCGGTACGAAGGCGCCGCTGCCGGATCCACCGATGGCCGACACCGTGATCGGCATCGTCTCCAGAGACGCGAGCTGGACGAACCCCCCATCCTCGACCGCGAAGCTGCTGGCGAGGATTCGACTACTCAACATCGGGCGCGGCCCCGACACACCGGCCTCAGCTGATGTCGCCCTGTTCGGAGTGTTGCGAGAAGTCCGATCCGGCTGGCTCGAGCTTCCCGCCGAGACCGAGCGCTTCCTCACTACTCGAGGCGAATCCTCCTCGGACTGGCTCACCGCACGAGAAGCGCGCGCGGTCGCGCAGCGACACGCATCTCCTCCGGCGGGAAGCACTGTGCGCGAACGATTCCGGCGTCGCCGCGGTCGACGCGCCCTTCAGATCGCCCTCGACGTCCACTCGCTCGATCGCGCACTCCACCTCACACGAGCAGCCGTCGACGCCGACGTCGATTTCCTCGAAGTCGGCGACCCGCTCATCAAGAGAACAGGCGTCGAAGCGATCACGGCCATCAGACGGACCGCACCGAATACGACGGTGGTCGCGGAAATGATGTCGGCCGACTGGGGACGCGACCAAGTCGAACTCGCAGCCGAAGCAGGTGCCGATGTCGTGCTGCTCATCGGACCGGCATCCATCGCCAGCGTGTCCGCCGCAGTCGCCGCCGCCCGCCGCCTGGAAGTCGCGCTCGTCCTCGACGTACCACCCCAGCATGTCCACGCCGCGTGGCTGCGCGACATGGAACGCACCGGCGTCGACGGGTTCGTCGTCACCACCAACATCGACCTCGGTGTCGGCAGCAATCACCCGCTCGCCACCGCCAAAACCATTCGCAGTTGCAGCCAGTTACCGGTCGCCGTATCCGGAGGATTCAGCACCGCCGACGACGCCCTCATCGCGAGCACTGATTGGGACATCGCGATCGTCGGCCGAAGCATCGCCGACGCCGTCTCGCCCAGCGACATCGCGCACGAACTATCCAGTCTCATCCGAAAGATCCGCGCCGAGGAGAGCCAGTGATCATCACACCGTTGCAGACCGCGCACATCGACGAAGTCCACCATCTGATGGAACTCGGCGAGCCCTTCATCCGCGCCCGCGGCCTGTCCGACTACTGGCTCTATGCCGCCCTGTTCTCCTCGACCTGCCCGGTCGCCCTCGGTCACGATGGCACGATCACCGGCGCGGTGATCGCCTTCCGCAGCCAGGACGATCCCGCGGATGTGTACGTGCAAGACGTCATGATTCATCCCGCCCACCGGCGACGGGGGATCACCCGAGCACTACTGCGCAGCGTGCAGACGCAGGCGGAGAAGTGGGATTGCGCGCGGCTGTACCTGACCTCGGAGCCGGAAAACGAAGCGGCACATGCCAGTTGGACTGCGCTCGGCTTCACTAACCTTCCCGGAGATCACCAAGTCGACGGGATCTGGGTCACCACCGATTTCAAAGGACCCGGTCGCAGCAGGGCGGTGTACGAACTGCGGTTGGCGTACAGGGACTGAGTCGCCCACGCAGCCGGGAGTGCAGGTTGACGCGGCGGCCGGAGCCCAATCTCGCGCGACCGTCGTGCGTGTACTCGTTTGGAGCCGGAGGCTGTCGGCCCCGCACGCGCGGGAACTGGGCGGCATAGTCATAGGCATGGCCGCCGCCGATGCGGGTGCGGTGGTGATCATCGACACCGCTTCTTGCATGGTGTTTTGCCGGTCTCGATCTTCTTGAGCAGGTCGGTGCCGATGCGGAGGCGGACGGCTCCGTGGGGCGCGCGGGAGCTGGTGGTCCTCTCGGATGCGACGTGCCCAGGCACCTAAGTCGGGTACTTCCGCGGAGGGTGTAGGGGTTCGGCGGTGGCAGCGGTGTCGTCGTGGCTGCTGGGCCGGTTGTGGTGTTCGATTCATGTAAAGCCCCTCCTACTACCGTCTTCCGTACTCCCTTCCCGTGAGGTAAGTCGAAGAGTTAACCCCGAGCTGGCGAGAGATCCTCGACAACGAACGAACGCATCCCAGTCGGCCGGAACCGTCGGAGCATGACGTGTACCTGCGCCACAGCAAGCGGCCGCAGGCGGGTGCGATCGGGTTTTCGTTCCGGTCAAGTCCAAACGGGTGGTGTAACGGGGTGATTGCCGCGTGATCCTGTTCGGTCAGGCGGTCAGTGCTGGGGTGGTTTCCTCCTGGTCGGTG
>NZ_JBIAMW010000021.1:0-110932 GCF_042874315.1 Nocardia sp. NPDC004068 | reverse complement strand
CCTCGACTCCTCCGACACGATGATCCCTTCCGCTGAGACAAACCGCCCCAGCTTCTCCGATCACCATCCGACCCACAAGATCTCAGACAGTCCCGGGCTGGTGCGCCTGGGGTTTGGTGTGCCTTGAGATTGGGTGGCGTGGTGTGCGGGGTTGCGTGGTGTGCCGGGGGTGGGATTCGGGGGATAACGTTCAGGGGTGGAGGTTGCGCAGGGGTGGGACAGTGTTGCGACGATTGCGGAGGGGTGGGTGTGGCGGCGGCCTCGGCGGGTGGAGGTGGGGGAGCAGTTGCGGCGGGAGAGCTTGTTCTTGCCTTGGTTGGTTTCGCGGGTGTCGGTGGCGGTGCCCGTTCCCGAGGTGGTGGGGGAGGAGCCGATCGTCGTGCGGCATCGGATGATCGTGGGGGAGGCCGTGATTGAGCCGCGGGTGGCGCATGGGGTGGCATTGGGTGCGTTTCTGCGTGAGCTGCATGATTGCTCGGTGGGCGAGGCGGAGCGGCACGGCCTTTCGGGCGCTGGGCGGACCGCGGTGGATCGGGCGGCGGCCGTGGGGCGGTTCCGGGAGGAGGTGTTGCCCTTGTTGCCCGCGGAATCGAGGTCGGCTGCCGAAGAATTGCTCGACGCGATCCCGGGGCTTCCGGCGGACACCGTGGTGCACGGCGATCTCGGGCCCGATCATGTCCTGGTCGAGGGCGACCGGCTCACCGGCGTCATCGATTTCGGGGACGCCCACGTCGGCGATTCGGCCATCGATCTGGCCTGGGCCCTGTACGGCACCCCGGCCCCGTTTCGTCACGCGCTCGCCGAGAGCTACGGCGTCACCCTCGAGGAACGCGAGCGGGCACTCCTGTGGCATCGGCTGGGTCCGTGGTTCGAGGTCGTCCACGGCCGAATGACGGCCGACGACAACCTGATTCGCGGCGGCCTCGCCGGCGTCCTCGCCCGCCTCACCACGACACGTTCAGCTCGGCGGAGTACGGAATAGCTGGGGCGCAGTGGAATTGGTCGCCGTGCTCCGCTTCCCGTGCCCGGATCGCCGTGTTGCTGCTCCGCTGGTCGCACCTCGTGCGGTGGTGCCGGTGCTTCGCTGGTCGTGCCCTGACCGCAGTGCCTGTGATTCACTGTCCGCGCCCGGACCGCGGTGTCGGTCCTCTACTGTTCATGCCTCGGATCGTGGCGCAGGTGGTCTGTAGTTCGTGCCCCGGATCGGTGCCAGTGGTCTGCTGTTCATCCCCCGGACGGCAGTGCCGGGGATTCACTGCCCGCGCCCGGGCCGCCGTGCCGGTCATTTGCTGGTCGTGCCTCGGGCCGTGGTGCCGGTGGTCTGCTGGGTCGTGCCCTGGAGCGCGGTGCCAGTGGTCTCCTGTTCGTGCCCTGGTGCCAGTGGTCTGCTGTTGCTCCTACCGTAGTGCCGATCTTCTGCTGTTCGTGCTCCGGATCGTGGAGCCGATGCTCCGCTGCCGGTGCCCCCGGACCGTGGTGCTGGTCTTCCGCTGCCTGTACCCCAGACCCGTGGTGCCGGTCCTCTGCTATTCGCGCCCCGGCTCGTAACGCCGGTACTTTGCTGCCCGCACCCCGCACCCCGCACCCCGCACCCCGCGCCCCGTACCCGTGCCGTGGTGCCGGTGCGCTGCTGTTCGTGCCTCGGATCGTGGTGCCGGTGCCCCTACGCTTCGCGCCTCGGATCGTGGTGCCGGTGGTCTGCTGCCTGTACCCCGGATCGCGGTGCCGGTCCCCTGCGCCCGCGCCCGGACCGTGGACCCCGGACCGGCATTGATGTGATCGCGAATGCTTTTGAACAGCACCGGAATTCCCGAATTGTCGACGCGAGCGCCACGATGCATCCCACCAAAGAATCCGGAACGCACAAGGCCCCGCCCCCTCACCCCCCAGCCGGATCCGGCCCACCCGGATTACACAACGCCTGCACCGTCGCCTCATACCCCACCGCGGGCCGCCACGGCTCGAGATTCCAACTCGGCTTGTTCGGCTTCACCAACCGCGCCCACTCCCAATGACACCGGAACTGGTCGTACATCCCGGGTGAGTCGGCGTCCGGGCTCGCCGCGACGACCTCGCCCCACGCCCGATCCAGCGCGGCGGGGAAGGTGTCGGCCCGCCCGGCGGCGGTCGGATAGACATAGAGGCGACGGCCGTCCGCGTCGTCGATCCACTCGGTGTGATCGATCAGCGGAACGTCGGCGTACATGTCCACCGTCGGCAATGCCGCCGCGGGCGTCGGGCTGGATGTCGGCGCGGGCGCGACCGTAATGGTCGGGCTGGGCGGGGCGGCGATCGGTTCGGCGGGGTCGTCCGAACCGCAACCGGCCGTCATCGGCATGAGGATCGCCGACGCCACCACGCCGAATCCCAGGATGCGCAGCCGCACGGAAACCCCTTCTGTCGCGGTCGTCTCGCCCGGCCACGCTACCCGGTCGGCCCGAATGCCGGGAATTCGCTTGTCCGCGAGCGGGCCACCGCGACGCCTGTCTTGACCGATATGCCGCCCGAATCGACGTACAGTAATACCGTGGCCGCTCAGCTGACCAGGGGACAGGTGGACCGACTCACCGTCGACGACGTCGTCGTGGCCGTCCGGCACGCCGAACCGGTCGACATCTCCGCCCTGCTGCTCGACGCTTCCGGGCGCGTGCGCAACGAGGCGGACCTCGTCTTCTACAACAAACCGAACGTCCCGGGCGTGCGCCTGCTGTCGGGGGAGATCCCCACCCTCGCGGTCGGGCTGCGCCAGCTCACCCCCGACATCGAGCATGTGCGCGTCGTGGTCACCCTCGACGACCGGCAGGCCCATTTCGGCGACTACCCGCCGCCCGTGGTGCGCATTGAGGACCCTTCCGGAAACCTGGTCTACGAGTACGTGATCGAGGGCCTCGGCCCCGAATCCACGGTCATCGCCTGCGATCTGGACCGGGTCGGCGCCGAATGGCAGGTGCGCATGCTCGGCCACGGTTACGCTGCGGGATTCGAGGCGTTGGTCAAGGCGCACGGCGTGCCCGTCGGCGGCCCGGCGGCGGAGTGGTCCTATCGCGGTCCGGCGATGCTCGATCCGGGGCAGGAGGTGTCGCTGCACGAGATCCGCAAGGGCGACCTGACCATGCTCAAGCTCGGGCTCGCCTGGGATCCGGTGAAGGTGCACGGCGCGCGCGGCTGGCGCGATCTGGAGATCGACCTGGACGCCTCGGCGCTGCTGTTCGTCGGCCACGCCCTCGCCGATTACGCCTTCTACCACCAACTTTCATCGCGCAACGGGGCCGTGCGGCACTCCGGCGACAACGTGACCGGTGACGGCAAGGGCGACGACGAGGTCATCACCGTGGATCTGGCGCGGCTGCCGCAGCAGGTGAGTTCGGTGGTGTTCGTGGTGACCTCCTACGCCGGGCACACTTTCGAACGGGTTCGCAACGGGTATTGGCGGCTGATCGACGGCGTCACCAATGCCGAACTGGCGCGCGGGAATCTGCGCGCGGGCGGGCAGAACACCGGCATGATCGTGGCCAAGGTTTTCCGCGACGACGCGCACTGGCGGCTGGCCGCGATCGGCGCGCCCATCGTCGCCGGGCATCCGGTGGAGGCCGTGCAGCCGGTGACGCAGTATCTGTGAGCCCTGCCGGTGGCGAGCAAAGGTTTGCCGGGCGCTGGTGTTCGGGGCGCGGTGACCCTACTATGTCCTCCGCAGGGGCGGCCCGGAAATCCGGGTCTTGTTCCGGTCGAGCGGTACCTGAATCGTGGCTGTAGCCGGAAGCGTCGACGGTAGGGGAACTGATGTCGTCACGGGCTGTGAAATGCCTTGTCTGGGAAGTGGACAACACCCTGTGGGACGGGGTCGTCTGCGACTCCAGCAGCGGTGCGCTGCGACCGGACGCGTTGCGCGCGATGCGGACGCTGGCTCGACGCGGCGTCGTGCACGCCGTCGCCAGCCGCGGTGAATGGGCCTGGACGACGGGCAAATTGCGCAAACACGGCCTCGACGAATTGTTTGCCGTGGTCGAGGTCGGGTGGGGCCGCAAATCCGCGGCGATCCACCGCATCGCCCAGCAACTCCGCGTCGACCTCGCCGCCGTCGGCTACATCGACGCCGAACCCCTCGAACGCAGCGAGGTAGCCCACGCCCTGCCCCAGGTCCGCTGCTACGCCGCCCGCCACGTGGACGTCCTCACGGCCCTCCAGGAATTCCGCGCCCCCACCACCTCCGCCCCACCCCCCACCTCGCCGATGGGCTTCTCCCACATAGCCGCCCAGTAGGAGCAGCCGCACCCCTTGTTCACCGTCGCACCCTTTGCAATGAGTGTGACGCCCAATAAAGGGTGCGGCTGAGCTGTGCATGGCAACCCAGCCGCACCCTTTATCGGGATCCGCACCCCCTGCAACGAGTGCGACGCCCAATAAGGGGTGCGGCTGGGCTGTGTTAGGCAACCCAGCCGCACCGCTTGTTCACGAACGCACACCGTGCAAGGAGTGCGGCCCGAACAGAGCAAGCGTCAATTCCTGTGGATCGCAAACGATTCAGATTGTTCGCAACCATTGATCGAGGGCTGTGAAGTCGCCGTCGTCGAGCCCGCGGAAGGACTCGACGTGGCGTAGGAACGCGCGGGCGGGATGGTGTGCGCGGACCCAATCGCGGTCGGCGTCTGTGATCTCGTCGTCGATCCATGCGAACGGGCGGCCGCCCGCCCAGTCCACCAGTGTCCGGGTCTTCCAACACAATCCGAACCATTGGTCCTCGCGTTCGTGCTCGGCGGAGGAGTCGGGCCAGCGCACGACCGGCAGCGGTGGCAGTCCGATCCGGGGCGCGATCTCGGCGTTCGCGTCGTCTTCCCATGTAGTGGCCCAGACCAACTCGCACGGCAGCGCTGCCAGTCGACGCCCCAGCTCGGGGGTGAGCCGCGACAGGCGCGCGTCCGGTACGACATCGCGCGGTCGGTGTCGAGGGTCCTCACCGAACGGGAGAAGCGGCCCATCGACATCGAGGAACAGCAGCGGGCGTTGCGATCGGCCGATCATGCCTGCTCACGTTCGGCGAGAACGCCGCGGTCGAATCGCGCTCTGGCACCTTCGGTAACCATGGTCCTCCAACGCGCTATCGCGAAAGACGATGCAAGCCAGCCGCACCCATTATCGGGATCCGCACTCCTTGCAGAGGGTGCGACGCCCAGCAAAGGGTGCGGCTGAGCTTCGTGCACCAACTCAGTCGCACCCGTTATCGGGATCCGCACCCTTTGCAGGGGGTGCGACGCCCGATAAAGGGTGCGACTGAGCTTCGTGCACCAACCCAGCCGCACCCTTTGTTGGGAGCCGCACACCCTGTAGAGGGTGCGACGGCGAATAAAGGGTGCGGCTGGGTTGGTGGCCCTGTGAATCAGGCGCTGTCGCGGGTGATTTCGACGATGGGGAGGGTGAGGGCAGCGGGGGCCGACGCGGGTACCACCGGGTGGTTCGGGGGGATGGGGGACAGGCGGCGGTAGGCGTGGGTTTGGGGTGGGCGGGTGTCGTTCTCGCCCTTGTTGGGCCAGAGGGCGGCGGCGCGTTCGGCTTGGGCGGTGATCGTGAGGGAGGGGTTGACGCCCAGGTTGGCCGAGACGGCGGCGCCGTCGACGACGCTGAGGGTCGGATAGCCGAAGACGCGGTGGTACGCGTCGATGACGCCGTGCTCGGGGTCCGTGCCGATGGGGGCGCCACCGAGGAAGTGGGCGGTCAGCGGGATATTGAAGACCTCGCCCCAGCTGCCGCCCGCGATACCGCCGATCTGATCGGCCACGCGGCGCGTGACATCGTTGCCCGCCGGAATCCACGTCGGATTCGGTTCGCCGTGGCCCTGTTTCGAGGTCAGCTTGCGCCCGAACAACCCACGCTTGGTGTAGGTGGTGATCGAGTTGTCCAGATGCTGCATGACCAGGCAGATGATGGTGCGCTCGCTCCAGTTCTTCACCGTCAGCATCGACACCAGCTTCACCGGATGCCGCAGCACCTCCAGCACGAACCGCAGCCACCGCGGGATCCGGCCGCCGCCGTCGACCATCAACGTCTGCAACAGGCCCATCGCGTTCGAACCCTTGCCGTAGCGCACCGGCTCGATATGGGTGTCCTCGGTCGGATGGATCGACGAGGTGATCGCCACGCCCCGGGTGAAGTCCCGGCTGGGGTCCACCCGCCGGGTCGCCGCCCCGACGATCGACTCCGAATTGGTGCGGGTGAGCTGACCCAGCCGCGGCGACAACCCGGGCAGAATCCCCTTGTCCCGCATGGCGAACAGCAACTGCTGCGTGCCCCGCGTCCCCGCCGCGAGCACCACGTGCCCGGCCGTGTAGGACTTCGGCGCCTTGCGCACCCACGCCCCGGTGCGCTGGGTGTCGACCTGCCAGCAACCGTCCGGCAGCGGCCGCACCGCATTCACCGTCGTCAACGGAATCACCTGCGCCCCAGCCTTTTCCGCGAGATACAGGTAGTTCTTCACCAGCGTGTTCTTCGCGCCGTGGCGGCAGCCGGTCATGCACTCGCCGCACTCCAGGCAGCCCGTGCGGTCCGGCCCGACGCCACCGAAGTACGGGTCGGCCACGGTTTCGCCGGGCTTTCCGAAGAACACCCCGACCGGAGTTTGCACGAACGTGTCACCCACGCCCATGTCCTCGGCGACCTTGCGGAACACCTCGTCGGCGGGGGTGATATGCGGATTGCGCACCACGCCCAGCATTTTCGTGGCCTGCTCGTAGTAGGGCGTGAGCTCGGCGCGCCAATCGGTGATGTCGCGCCACTGCGCGTCGCGGAAGAACGGCTCCGGCGGCACGTAGAGGGTGTTGGCGTAGTTCAGCGATCCGCCGCCCACGCCGGCCCCGCCGAGGATCAGCACATTGCGCAGCAGATGGATCCGCTGGATGCCGAAGCAGCCCAGCTTCGGCGCCCACAGGAACTTGCGCAGATCCCAGCTCGTCTTCGGCAGCTCGTCGTCGGCGAAGCGGCGGCCCGCCTCCAGCACGCCGACCCGATAACCCTTCTCGACCAGGCGCAGCGCGGTGACGCTGCCCCCGAAACCCGAGCCCACGACGAGGACATCGAAATCGGTGTCGCGCTGGGGCATGGCCACTCCTTGCTCACGGTCTTACTGTGACGTCCGTAACGTTACTACCGGGTAGCGTACCTGTGTCCAGCGGTATCGGTTACCAACCCGGCTGGCCCGCCAGCGGGACGTTCACCCAACTCGGCCGGGCCGGGTCGAGCTGGAGGTGCTGGGGCAGCATCCCGCTCTCGTTCAGCAGCGGCCGCAGCGGCAGGCTGCGCGGAAAGTTCAACGCGTACACGCTGATTCGCAGCCGATGCCCCGGTTGCAGCACCCCGTCGGTGGGGTTGAGCCCGATGTCGAGGGCCGTGGGCTCGCCGGGCGCCACGGGCTGGCGGGTGTCCAGGGTGAGGATCGGGTACGGGTCGGTGTAGTCACCGTTGGGCGAGCGGGTGGCCCGGCGCTCGTCGACCGCGCGCAGCGAGGCGGCCAGTTGTCCGTAGGTCCATTCGGTGGAGGTGCCGTCGGGCGCGACGTCGTTGAGGGTGACCGCCCAGAAGCCGTCGGTCGCGTCGAGCACGGTGTTCAGATGCACGCTGATCGGGCCCGACACCTGCGTCGGCTCGGCGACCGGTGGGCTGGTGAAGGTGAGCGCCCCGGCCTCGGCGGCGCGGGAGTCGATGGTGCATTCGTTCAGCAGCGAGGTAAGACCGGCCGTGCCCGTCGCGGTGTCCTGCGAGCACAGCGTCGCGGTCATACTCGGCGCGACGGTCAGCCGGGCCGGAGCGCCGGGCGCGGTGGTCAGGCTGCCGTCGTGCGCGCTGGCCGCGGTGCCCGTGGGCGCGGCGTCGAGGTACAGCCGCCGGTATTCGCCTCCCGGACGCGGGAATCGGTCCGCGGTCGCCCAGCCGCCGCCCTGCTGCCAGGTGGTCACCGGGGCGAATCCGTCGACGCCGTTGTCGATTCCCTTGAGCCACTTGTCGAACCACGCGCGTTGCAGCACGTCCAGCCGCGGCGGCGCGCCCGCCTCGCCGAGGCCCGAACTCGAGGTGATGTGAAAGGTGTTGCCCATCATCAGCTTCTTCTCGCTGTCGGGCAACGGGATCGCGCGGTAGATCGAGGTCTGGTCGTAGCTGAAGATGTCGTGCCAGCCGCCGTAGAGGAACGTCGGCACCGCGATGTTCTCCGGATGTCCGAGCCACGCCTGCCGGACCGTGCTGTCGTCGGTGACCAGCGTGCGCAGATAGTCCGGGATCGAATTCACGTCCGGGACCGTCATGGCGGCGGTGAGCGCGTCGAAGAAGGTGAACGGGTCGGCCATCCGGTCGGCCAGCCAACGGGTGTCGAACCGGCCGGTGAGCAGCGACTGCACATCGGGCACCAGCTTGGTCACATCGACCAGCGCCAGCCACAGCGGCAGGAAGCCCACCCCCACCCCGCCGCCGGTGGCGACGATATCGCGCAGCAGATCGCTGCCCGGCACCACCGGGAAGATCGCCTTCAGGCCCGCGGGATGCCGTTCGGCCGTTTGCAATTGGTTGATCGCCGAATACGACGCCCCCGACATGCCCACCGCGCCGTTCGAAAACGGTTGGCGCGCGGCCCATTCCACGACCTCCGCGCCGTCGGCCTGCTCGCGCTCGCCGAAGACCTGCCAGGTGCCCTGCGAGAAGCCGGTGCCGCGCACATCGACGACCACCTGCACATACCCCGAGCGGATCAGCTCCGGATCCACGGTGAACGTGCGCGCGAATCCGCCGGTGAGCGCCCCCGCGATATCCCCGCCGTTGAGCCCGAGGCCGGTCTGGTCGAACGCCTTCAGGACGTTCACCAGCGCGTCGCGCAGCGGCGGAATCCCCAGCGCCGCATCGGCGAAGGCGGAGATGAGTTTGGTGTAGGGCGTCAGATTCACCACGACGGGCAGCCGCTCGGCCGCCGGGCCCGACGCGTCCGCCGGGCGGTACACATTGGCCTTCAGGATCGTGCCGTCGCTCATCGTGATCGGCACGTCCCAATCGACGTGCACGCCGGGATACTGCTGCGGGCCGTCGTGCAGCGCGGTCCAGTCGGCGGGGTCGCCCGCGGTCGCGGGCGTGACGGGCGCGAAGGCCAGCGCGCCGAACGTCAGCGACGACACGGTCGCGGTCAGCAGGACTCGAATCCGACGGCGTCGTCGAAACATCATGTCACCCCATGCCTTCGGCGACCGGACCCCGCAGTCCGGTCTTCTACCGACGAGTAACCGTAGTCTGTCGCACATCGGCGCACAAATGTGGCGCATTCCACGGGAAGCGCTGATCTCTGTTGTATGCACTGCTCTCGCTATGGCATGCTGGTCGGATGACGGGGACCACGCCGCGGGCGCGCGCACGCGCCCGGACCATGGAGGACATCGTCCGGATCGGCCGCGAGCATCTGGCCGTGCACGGGGCGGCGGCGCTGTCGCTGCGCGCGGTCGCCCGGGATCTGGGGGTGGTGTCCTCGGCGGTCTACCGCTATGTCCGCAGCCGCGACGAACTGCTGACCCTGCTGGTGGTCGACGGCTACACCGAGCTCGCCGACGCCGTCGACGCGGCGTTGGCCGCCGGGCCGGACGATCCGGCGCAGGGCGTGCGCGTGGTGGGCCGGGCCGTGCGGGAGTGGGCGCTGGCCGAACCCGCCCGCTACGGACTGCTCTTCGGCACGCCGGTTCCGGGTTACGAGGCGCCCGCCGAGCAGACGGTCGCGCCGGGCACGCGGGTGATCTACACGCTGTTGCGCGTGATCGAAAAGGCTTATGCCGCAGGGCTGCTCACCGCGCCGGATCCGGCGCCCGCGCTGGGAGAGCCGCTGACGGGCGATATCGCCCGTATCCGCGCGGAACTCGGCCTGGAGCTGCCGGATTGGCTGATGGCGCGGGCGATTTCGGTGTGGACGGGGTTGTTCGGGGCAGTGACCTTCGACGTGTTCGATCAGTACGGCGCGGACACCTTCGGCGATCGCGCCCAGCTGTTCGAACGGCATCTGGACAATCTGGACGGCATACTGGGGTTGCCGGTCCCGTCGCGGGAGTAGAGCGGACCCACCCGATGTGCATTTGTCGCAGACATCGTGCAGGATGTCACAACTTGTAGGAAAGGCATTCTCAGGTTCCCCTCAGCACGG
Organism: Nocardia sp. NPDC004068; assembly: GCF_042874315.1. NCBI lineage: Bacteria > Bacillati > Actinomycetota > Actinomycetes > Mycobacteriales > Nocardiaceae > Nocardia > Nocardia sp. NPDC004068. Next base: position 100,779 of record NZ_JBIAMW010000021.1, on the reverse strand, counting down.
TGATGTGAGACTGAACGGCGAGATGAACGATCAAACCGAACCGATTCCGGTCGTCCCGGAACCCCGCCCCGGCGGCCGCCGTGCCCGGCACGCGCGACCCGAGGACGAGGCCACGGATCGGTCCGGCGCCCCCGCCGAGCGGCCCGGCCGCGGCGAACCCCCCGGCCCGAGCCGACGGGGGAGAGCCGAATCGGGCGAGGCCGTGCCGCGCGGGGAGCGGGGGAGCGGGGCCGATCCGGTGGGCCGCCGAAGCCGTTCCGCCGCAACGCCTTCCGGGGAGGCGACCGGCCGCCACGGACGGTCGGCGGGGGGACCCGCCGAGGAGTCGGCCGGGCGTCACGGGCGGTCGGCCGCGGCATCGCCGGAGGAGTCGGCGGCGCGTCGCGGGCGGACGGCTGCCGTATCTCCCGAGGAGTCCGCGGGTCCGCGCGGGCGGAGGGCCGCGGTATCTCCGGAGGAGTCGGCCGGGCGGCGGAGCCGGTCTGCCGCAGCGGCTTCCGATGGGGTTTCGGGTCGGCGGAGCCGGGCGGCGGCCGAGGGCGATCGGGCTCGACGTACCCGGAGCATCGATGCCGATCTCGCCGACGCTCCGACCGATCGGTACGAACCGGCGAAGCCGAATCGGGCCACTCGGCGCGCTATGGCCGCGCGGCCGCCCAGCAAGGCGGCTCGTGCCGCGCGGATGGCGGGGCGGCTGGCCGCGGCGGCCACGGCCGTGATCGTGGTGTCGGGCACGGGATTCGCCTACTACACCGAGCGCAGCGTGAACGAGGGCTTCACCCGGTCCAACGTGATCAGCGAGGCCGACGCGGCCGCCCTCGACGGCGATCTGAACATCCTGCTCATCGGCCTGGACACCCGCAAGGACCAGAACGGCAACGACCTGCCCAAGGACATCCTCGACCAGTTGCACGCGGGCGACGGCAGCGAGGGCGGCTACAACGCGAATTCGCTGATCCTGGTGCACATTCCGAAGGATCTGAAGAAGATCACCGCCTTCTCCATCCCGCGCGACGACTACGTCGCGGTGAGCGGCATCCCGGGCTACGACCACGCCAAGATCAAGGAGGCGTACGGCCTGAAGAAGGCCACGGTCGAGCAGAAACTGGAGAACCAGGGCGTCAAGGACAAGGTCGAACTGGAGCGGCAGGGCCGCGAGGCCGGGCGCGAATCCATCGTGCAGACCGTCAAGGCGCTGACGGGGGTGCCGATCAACCGGTTCGCCGAGATCTCGCTGGTCGGGTTCTACGATCTGGCCAATATCCTCGGCGGCGTGGACGTGTGCCTCAACCACGCGGTCAACGACGAGTACTACTCCGGCGCGGTGTTCCCCGCCGGGCGGCAGCATCTGGACGCGGCCAACGCCCTGTCGTTCGTGCGCCAGCGGCACGGCCTGGACAACGGCGACCTCGATCGCACCCACCGCCAGCAGGCGTTCCTCACCTCGGTGGCCAAGCAGCTCAAGGATTCCGGGACGCTGACCAATGTCGGCAAGTTGCAGCAGTTGATCACCGCCGCGCAGAACGACGTGGTGCTCTCCCAGGGCTGGAACCTGCTCGACTTCGCCCAGACCATGGGCAAGGCCGGGTCGATCCCCATCGAGTTCCAGACGCTGCCGGTGAAGGCGTACGACAATGTCGACGGCCAGGACGTCAACGTCGTCGACCCCGCCGAGATCAAGAAGACCGTGCGCGCCGCGTTCGGCGTGCAGGCGCCGCAGCCGACCGCCCCCAAGACCGCGCCGCTGAGCACCGTGGACGTGCGCAATTCGGGCGCGGGCGGGGGCATGGCGGGCAAGGTGCTGAACTTCTTGGCGGGCAAGGGTTTCCATCAGGGCGACGCCGCCAACGCGCAGTACGGCGACGGCTCCAGCTCGGTGGTCTACTACCCGTCCAGCAGTACCGACGCCGACGCCACCCAGGTCGCCGATATGCTCGGCGGGCTGCCCACCGCGCCGTCGAAGAACGTGGAGGCGGGGCATGTGCGCGTCGTGCTGGGCAGCGATTTCAGCCTGCCCGACGATTCGGCGTCCTCCGGTTCGTCGACGAGCACGACGACCACGAGCGGGTCCGCCGCCACCTCCACGTCGAGTTCCGCTGCGGCGCAGGCGAGTTCGGGTATGGACGGCCTGCCCGACTCCGGTAAGCCGGTCACCACGAGCATCGGGTCCGATATTCCCTGTGTGAATTGACGCGCGGCGCGCGCTCGTTCGCGGCGGGTGCACCCGTAGGATGCCCCGGTGACCGGATACGACGACGCGTTCGACCACCTCGACACCTCGGCCCTGCCGCCGCGCCAGCAGCGCATCCTCGCCACCATCCAGGAGTGGGTGGTGCGCCACGGATATCCGCCGTGCACACGGGAATTGGGCGAGGCGGTCGGGCTGCGGTCCACGTCGTCGGTGTCGAAACATCTGAAGGCGTTGGAGGACAAGGGTTTCCTGCGGCGCGGGGAGACGGTGGCGCGGCCGATCGATGTGCGGCTGTTCCTGCGGTCGGCCGCGCCGCGCGAGCGCGACGAGGACGCGGTGGCGGTCCCGGTGGTCGGCGACATCGCGGCGGGCACGCCGATCCTCGCCGAGGAGCACACCGACGACATGCTCACCCTCTCGCGTCAGATGGTCGGGCGCGGAACGGTTTTCGCGCTGCGGGTGCGCGGCGACTCGATGATCGACGCGGCGATCTGCGACGGCGACATCGTGGTGGTCCGCCAGCAGCACGAGGCGCATTCCGGTGACATCGTGGCCGCCATGATCGACGAGGAGGCCACGGTGAAGGTCTATCGGCGGCGCGGCGGGCACGTCTTCCTCGAGCCGCGCAACCCCGCCTACGAGGTCATCGACGGGGATCGGGCGGTGATCCTCGGCCGGGTGGTGTCGGTGATGCGGCGCATGTGATCGTTTGTCTCGATTCGGGCCGGGTACGGAGTCGATATATCCCGGCACACCGAACCGAGGACCAGGTCATGACGACAGCAGCGACGAATCCGGCGGCCATCGAGCAGTGGCCGCAGCCCGCGCGGCAGGCGGCGCGACGTCTGCTCGACACCTACGGCGCCCCGCACGAGGCCACCGACAGCGCCCTGACCTGGCACGGTGTCGGCCCGTGGAAACGCATCACCGCCTCGCGCGCCTACGCCGAGCACAATTTCCCAGCGCCGCACACGGATTCGATCGAGGCCGTGATCGACTATCCCGTCCCGGTCGCCATGTACTCGACCCTGGCCCGGTTCGACGGCAGCCTCACCCTCGACCGCACCACCGGCGAGGTCCGCTCCCGCTGCCACGACGAACCCGCCAACCTGCTCACCCTCAACCTCATGCACGACATCGTCGAGGGCACCCGTTCCCCTGACCAGGCCCGCGCCTACTACACCAAGGAATTCCTCGACGCCCGCCGCGGCAAGCCCACCCCCTACATGACCGCCCTCCGCTTCACCCCCCACTCCGCCCCCGACCCCGACACCCCCCTCATCTCCGACTCCGACCTCACCGCCGCCGAAGCCGAGGCCACCCCCACCTGACCAACCCCAGCCGCACCCTTTGTTCGCATCCGCACCCCCTTCGGGGCTCTGCAACGGGTGCGGATTCGAATAAAGGGTGCGGCTGGGTTGCCTTGCGGGGGTGGGGGTTCGGGTCAGAGGCGGGTGGTGGTGAGGGCCCAGGTGGCGTAGGGGATGGTGAGGGGGGTGTCGGTGAGGGTGGTGTCGAGGGTGGTGAGGATTTCGGTGACCGTGTCGGGTGGGAGGGTGCTCAGGCCGCCGGTGGTCGGGAGCATGTCGAGGAGTTCGGGGCGGGTGTAGGTGCGGTGCCAGTCGTAGCGCCGGATCTCGGGGGCGGTGAAGCCGCCCGTCTCGCGGATGGCGTCGGCGGCCCGGGTGTAGAGGGCGCCGTAGGCGTCGAGCATCGGGCGGTCGGGGGTGAGGGTGAGGGGTGAGTCGGGGGCCGCGCGGCGGAAGGCGGCGGCGAGGGCCTCGGTCAGGGCGGGTGGGAGTTGGTAGACGTGACCGAACGGGGCCAGCACCCCGCCGGGGCGCAGCACCTGGGCGGCCTTGACCGCGCCCGCGACCGGATCCACCCAATGCCAGGCCGTGCCCGAGACGATCGCGTCGAAGACGCGGCCGCCCGCGTCCCACGCTTCGAAGGTGCCGACCTCCACCTCGATCCCGGTGCCGCGCGCGAATTCGGCCATGCGTGAATCGGGTTCGACGCCGAGCACCACGCACCCGGCGTCGCGGAACTGGCGGGCCTCGATACCCGTCCCGCAGCCGACGTCGAGGACGCGCGGGCCGGGCGCGGCCGCGACGATCCGTTCGATCATGGCGACCGGATACGGGGGCCGGGCGCGGTCGTACCGTTCGGCGTCGACTCCGAAGGACTCGGCCATGCGGCGATGCGTGTGCGGAGCGGGAGGAGTGGTCATGCGCCCACTCTAATGGGCGCATGCCCACTGAAGTAATGTGTTCGCTCCGAGTGAAAGGAGGGATGCGTGCCAACCGGTGTGGCGCTACAGGATCCGCGTCGGCAGCTGTTCGCCGCCGCCGAGCGCGTGCTGCTGCGCGACGGGGCCGCGGCTCTCACGAGTCGTGCGGTCACCGCCGAGGCGGGCGTGGCCAAAGGAGTGCTGCACCGCTATTTCGCCGACTTCGACGCCTTCCTCACCGAGCTGGTCCTCGACCGCATCGCCCGCGTCGAACTCCAGCGCGTCGCCCTGCTCGACGCCGCGGGCACGGGCACCGTCCCCGACCTGCTCACCGCCGCCCTCACCAACCTCTTCGACCCCGTCATGGTCGCGATCGTCGTCCTCGTCATCGCCCGCGACGAACTGCGCGCCCGCCTCCGCGCGGCGGGCACCGCCCGCTTCCCTTTGGTCGGCGAGGCCGCCGCCCTGATCGCCGCGTACCTCACGGCCGAGCGCGACCGCGGGCGCCTCGCCGCCGACGCCGATATCGATACGCTCGCACCGACTCTCATCGGGGCGGCGCAGCTTCTGTACACGGATCGCGCCGAGGGGCCGCCGGAACCGGAGGCGATTCGCCGGGTGGTGGTCACGGTGTTGGCGGGCGTGCTGCGCTGACGATCTATCGAGGCCGTTGTGCCGTACCGCGTCGGCGCTCTGAATTCACCTGTGCCGTAACGCTTCCGTAGTGTTGTCCCCGTCTGGATCGACGATGATCTGCTGTCGGAGGGCGCCCATCACAACGGCGCTGGAAAATGGCTTGCCAGCTCTCCGAGCCCGCTGGCACCTCGACCACCACGACTGAACACCGATGACCGCGAAACTCGCGCCGCCACATCAGGATTGCAGTCGCCCCCGCGGGCGCGACCACGAATTCGAACAGGTGCCTGTGTCACCAACGCGAGTCTGCCGATCAACAAGCTGAATCCGAATCAGCGGAACTACGCCTTCGTGGTCCACCACGACACCGCTCCGCACGGGGCTGCGATATATCGAACAGGACCCCTGTGTATCCGGCACCAATCGGGGGCCAGCCAACTGGCAGCGATAGGGTGTCCGTTGGACGGTTAATGTCGCATGCTCCGCTCGGTGTCGATCCTGTCGGCGTGGCGCGTGTTCGCGGCCCGCCACGCCTGGACCATTGCCGGGCCGCCATGGCCTTCGCTCTCGTCGATGATGAGTTCGCTTGCGGGCCAGGCGCGGTGTAGTCGCCAGGCCAGCACGGCGGGGCCGCTGACATCGTGACGGCCGTGGATGAGTGTGGCCGGGATGCCGTGCAGGCAGTCCATGCGGTCGAGGATCGGCGGTGTCAGGAATCCGTCGTGGGCCCAGTAGTGGGTGACCAGGGTCGCGAAGAGTTCTCGGAACTCGTCGTCTTCCCAGCGGGGATTTCGTTGTACGCCACCGGTTCCGATCGCGATGTGGTGGTCTTCCCACTCCGTCCAGGCGCGGGATGCCGCGCTGCGGACCGCCGGATCGGCATGGGTCATCAGCTGGGCGTAAGCCTCGATGAGGCGGCCGTTGCCGCGCCGGTAGCCGATGCCCGCCTGCTCGGCATGGGTGGCCAGGCGGTCCCAGGCTTCGGGATAGACCGCGCCCACCGTTTCGGTTATCCAATCCACGGCGAATCGGTCGGTGGTGGTGACCGCCATCAGCACCATGCCGTGGACCCGCTCGGGATGAGCCTGTGCGTAGGCCAGTGCCAGGGTCGAACCCCACGAGACGCCGTTGACCAGCCACCGATCGATGTGGAGGTGTTCGCGAATCCGCTCGATGTCCTCGATGAGATGGGGTGTCGTGTTCTGGTCCAGGTTGTAGTCCGGGGTGGTCGCGCGCGGCGTCGATCGCCCGCAGCCGCGCTGGTCGAAGCCGATGATGCGGAACCGCGCCGGGGCGAACTTGTTTCGGTAGGCACCGGTCCCGAGGCCGCCGCCCGGACCACCGTGCAGGTACACGGCGGGGATACCGTCGGGGTTTCCCGACTCCTCCCAGTAGATCTCGTGATCGTCGCCGACTGTCAACAGTCCGGCGGCCCGCACTTCCACGTTGTCGACCACGCTTCGTGACGTTACCGAAGACGACGGCGTATCCCGCGACGGCGCCCAGATCCACCTCGCCGACTTCTTCGGATACGCGCGAGGCTGGAATGCCCACATGGACTGGACGAGGACACCGGAGGCGTTCGAGGCGCTCGCCGCGCGAACCGTGCGTGGTAAGGCGGTGCTGACGATCTGACGCGACCGCCGCGTCGGTGCGCTGAACCAGCCCGGTCCGTACCGCCGCGGCAACGCCTCGGCGGCGAGGGTGGTTGCCGAGATTCTCTGTGCTACAACGGATCTCGTGTATCAAGCAAGCGTCGGGTGTGGCCGGAGATCGGGTCGTTCGTAAGATGCTTGATCTTGGTGTGGGGCTGATCTACTGTCCACCTCACGCTGAACGGAGGTTGTCGTGCACAAGTTGGTGGTTCTGTATCCCGAGCCCGCCGATCCCGACCACTTCCGCGAGTACTACGTGAACACCCATCTTCCGCTGGTCGCGCGGATGCCCGGACTGCTCGCGTGGCGCTACAGCTTCGAGGTGGCGGCTACGGAGGGGGAGACGCCGTACTTCGCGGTCTTCGAGGCCGAGTTCGCCGATGCCGCCGCTATGACCGCGGCGCGGGAGTCGCCGGAGGGGCGGCGGGTGGCCGCGGATGTCGCCAACTATGCCACCGGTGGGGCGGTCGTCATCCACTATCCGGTGCGGAACGGCACGCCCTGAGCGTGGCTCTAGGAAGGCACCGTCACCTCGCTCGGTGACTTGTCGTCCCGCAACCCCCGCCAACTCGGATGGCGCAGCCCATCCCCCGCGTACTCGCGATACTCGATATCCGCGACCAGTACCGGCTCGACCCAGTGCGCCACCGCGGTGACCGTGCGGGGCGGCGGGATGTCGAACGGTGTTGTCGGGCGGGCCAATTCGTCGAGGGTGCGGCGTAGGACCCGCCGGTCGGCGACCGTGAAACCGGTGCCGACATTGCCGATGTGCAGTAACTGCCCCTCTGCGTCGTGTGCGCCGAGGATCAGGGAACCGAAGGTTGGGTGGAATCGGCCGCTGCCGGGGCTCCAGCCGGCCACCACGGCCTCGGTTGTGCGGCGCAGGGGTGTCTTGATCCACGCGGGGGAGCGGCGTCCGGGTTCGTAGATCGATGTGAGGCGTTTGCACACAATGCCTTCCAGGGCGTGGTCGGCGGCCAGCTTCAGCATCGTGTCCGCGTCGACGTCGATCCAGTACGGCGGCACCTGCACCGACGGGCCGGACAGGGCGAGTTTGTCGAGGCGGGCGCGTCGCTCGGTGTAGGGCAGCCGTAGCAGCGAGGTTCCCTCGGAGGCGAGCAGGTCGAACACGAAGAACTGCACCGGATAGTCCGCGATGAGCGCCGGGCCGGGGCGGACCACGTGCATGCGGTGTTGCAGCCGCGCGAACGAGGGCGCGCCCGTCGCGGGGTCCAGGGCCACGATCTCCCCGTCCACGAGCAGGTCGCGCCGGCCCGCCACCGCCGCGACCGCCTCGGCCAGTTCCGGATACGCGCGGGTGACATCGCGTCCGTTGCGGCTGGTGAATTGGCAGCTGCCGCCGCCGCAGCGGGTCACCGAACGCACGCCGTCCCATTTCATCTCGATCGCCCAGTCCCGCCCCGCGCCCTCCGGCGGCCGTCCCGCGACGGCGAGCATGGGCGCCGGAACCGGGGGCACGGCGCGGCTACCGTTCCACCGGATCGACCGGTTCGGTGCAGCTGTCGGGCGGATCGACCTGCGAGCACGACACCGGCGGGCGGGTCGGATGATAGTTCGCGGGCACCCCGCCGTCGCGGGCCAGCGTGGCGTACACCTCCACCGCGTCGGTCGGATGGCGCACGAGCTGGGGATCGTCCACCACGTTCACGGTGTAGAGCCCGAAACGTGGTGTGTAGGAACCCCATTCGTAGTTGTCGGTGAGGCTCCAGTAGTTGTAGCCGATGACGTTCATGCCGTCGGCCTTGGCCCGCTGCAACCAGTAGATCGTGTCGCGCAGGTGGTCGGCGCGGGTGTAGTGGTCCGGGCGCGGCTCGTTGTTCTCCGTCGGCATCCCGTTCTCGACCACGTACAGGGGTTTGCCGGGAAACTGCCGGGCGTAGTGCCGCAGCGCGTAATAGATGCCATCGGTTTGCAGGGGCAGATTCCACATCTCCGGCGCCCCCGCCGCGGTGGCCCCGTCCCGTGGTCCGGGGTCGGGGCCGAAGTAGTAGTCGACGCCGATGAAGTCGAGTTTGTCGCGCACCTTGTCGACGAACGGCTGATTCACCTCGGTCTCCGCGCCCGGCACGAAACCGATGTTGCTGGTGACCCAGGCGCCGGGCTGGAGGCGATGGATGTCGTCGTAGATGGCGTTGTGCGCCTGCGCCAGCCGGTCCATCGCCGCGGGCCACTGCTCGTCGGTGAGCGCGCCGATCCGCCGCTCGGTGCCCAGGTAGGCGCCCGGCTCGTTGATCGTCACCCAGATCGGATCGCGGGCGGCGAAGTGCTCCACCACCTTGCGGGCGTTGGCCAGCCACGCGTCGACCATGCCCGGATCGCGCCAGCCGCCGCGATCGGCGGCCCAGGCCGGATACACCCAGTGATCGAGGGTGAGCATCGGGCGCATCCCGGCGGCGATGATCGCGTTGACCATCGCGTCGTAGCGGGCGAAGGCGGCGTCGTCCCAGCCGTCCGGATCCGGTTGCACCCGAGCCCATTCCACGCTGATGCGGAAGACCTTCGCGCCCAGCCGCGCGGCGCGGTCGATGTCGGCGGCGTATCGATCGAGGAACCGCACCGAATCCTGGTACGGCTCGACCGCGCCGGAGGCGATGTACCGGGTCCAATTGCTTTCGGGCGCGGCGCCTTCGGACTGGAAGCCCGACGCGGCCACACCCCAGAGGAAATCCTCGCCCAAGGACGGCAGCGCGCCCGCGCCCGGTGCGGGGGCGGCGGCCGCCACCACGCCGGTCGTCAGCAGGGAAGCCAGCGCGACCCCCGCCGCCACGAGCCGCCGATGCGTTGACTGTCGCATTCCAGCAACAGTAGCTACGCGATAGCTTCTTGCTGTGTCGCGCTTCGGCGTGTCGCGCGCTCAGGCCGGGCCACGCACCCCGGATCGGGCTCGGCGCGCAGCGTTCCGTGCCGGACGCCCGCCTCGACCGCTCGAGCGAGAACAGTCCCGAGAACGTGCTCTCGACGCGCATCGGCCGCTACGTGACGCTCGCCCCATCACGCCGTCGTGAGCGCGTCGGTTCGCCGGGAGTGGACATGGCCGGACCCAATCGGCCGATCAGCAGATCCGGTCCTGCGGATGCAGGCTGCGCGGCGGCCTGCCGTGGTGGCGGCGGAAGGCGGTGCTGAACGCGAAGGGATTGGTGTAGCCGACCTTCCGCGCGACCGCGGCCACCGGTTCGCCGCCCGCCAGCAGCCCGGCGGCGAGGGTCATCCGCCGACTGGTCAGATACGACAGCGGCGACTCCCCGAACAGGGCGATGAAGCGGCGATACAGCGTCGCGCGCGACACCGCCGCGTGCGCGGCCAGCGATTCGGCCGTCCACGGATGACCCGGACTGGAGTGGATCGCGTAGAGGATGCGCGCCACCACCGGATCCCCCAGCGCCGCATGCCATCCCGGCGAATCCGGCTCCGCGCCCGCCAGCCACGCCCGCAGCGTGTGCGCGAGCAGCGACACCAGCAGCCGGTCCCGCACCACCTGCCGGGCCGGGCCGATGGTGTCGATCTCCTCGTCCAGCAATGCCAGCGCGGGCGAGGTGCCGGATTCCGCTGTGACACAGACATATTCGGGCAAGGCGTCGAGCAGCCTGCGGCCGGCGAGATCGGTGCTGCCGTAGGTTCCGGCAATGACCACCGCGCGCGGGCCGTGGCCCGGCGCGGGCGCGCGCAATGTCGCGCAGTGCCCGTGCGCGTGGTCCGCGCCGCCGCGGATGAGGGCGATATCGCCCGCGCGCAACTCGTCGGCATCGGCGCCGCGGCTGAGCGACGCGTGGCCGTGCAACACCGCGTAGAGGGTCAGCGGCGCGGACCGATCCGCCAGCCACGACCACGGTGACTGGCGATCGGCCCGCCACAGCAACGATCCCTCCGCGCGGATCCCCTGCAGCATCTCCGCGAGCACATCCACGGCTACGACGCTACCGAGTGTGGCGGGCGACACGCCCGCAACCGCTCAGTGCGCGGGCGTGGTGAGGTCGTAGACCGCGAGTCCCGGCAGGTGCTGGACCGGGTAGTGCGCCGCCACCCAGTCGTAGATGGCCTTGTTCCCCACCGGTCGCCACCACCCGGCGTCCGGATCCGCTTGCGCGGGCGCCGGATTCGCGTGGTTCGGCACGCGCCAGGAATCGGGCAACCGCACCTCGGGCGCGAGATAGTAGGTGATCTCGTGGTCGCGCACCATGTCCTGGAATCGCGGCAGGGTCGGCACCGGATCCTCGGAGGTGAATCCGCCGATGGCCAGCACCGGTGTGCGACTGGCCAGTTCGAGTCCGGCGGCGGGGGAGGAGCGGTCGATGGCCGCCGACCACCGGGTGCGGGTCGCGCGCAACATGTCCACCAGCCTCGGATCGACCGCGCCGGTGCCGGTGAACAGCGCGATCTCCTGCCGGAATCCTCCCAGGGCTCCCGGCCGCTCGGGTCGCGCCGGACCCACCGTCGGGCTGCCGCCGGTATGCGCCTGCGGCAGTGTGGCTCCCGCGTACGCGGTCGACCCCGCGAGCCCGGCCAGGAGCCCCACGACGAGCGCCACCCCGGACAGTCGCCGCGGCCACGCCGACACCAGCGCGCCCAACAACCACACCGCCGCGACCACCGACACGGCGAGCACCGTCCATCGCAACCACGGCTGCCACCCCGCGTTCCGGCCGAGCACCACGAAACCCCAACCGCCACAACACAGTACGAGCCCCGCCGCCCCGAGACGACCCAGCGCGGTCGCGCGCAGCCGCCACATCTCGTGCACCCCGAGCGCGAAGGATCCGGCCACCGCCGGGGCGATGGCGAGGGTGTAGTAGGCGTGCATCCCGCCCTTCATCGCCGAGAACGCGATGCCGTCGATGAGCAGCCACAGCCCGAACACCAGCGCCGCGCCCCGCACCAGGTCGGTGCGCCCGCGACTGCGCCGCGCGACGAGCACGAGGACGAACGCCAGCGCCGCGGCCGGGAGCAGCCACGAGATCTCGAACCCGATCTCCCCGGTGAACAGGCGCGTCGGGCCGGAACCGAAACCGCCGAACCCGCCGCCGCCCGGCCCCTGCTGCGGGAACCGATATCCCTCCGGCAACTGAAAAGGGTTGTGCCCCCGATGATTCTGACCGAGATACCGGGCGAACCCGTTGTAGCCGAGCACCAGATCCATGAACGTGTTGTCCTTCGACCCGGCCAGATACGGTCGCGACGACTCCGGCCACACGATGGTCAGCACCACGTACCACCCGGCCGAGACCACCAGCGCCCCCGCCGCGGCCAGCAGGTGCAGGATCCGCTTGCCGAACGTGGTCGGCGCGACGATCAGATAGGCCAGTGCCAGCGCGGGCAGCGCCATCAGACCCTCGAGCATCTTGGCCAGGAACGCGAAACCCAGTGCGGCACCGGCCAGGACGAGCCAGCCCGGGGCCGCGGCGGCCAGCGCCCGGACGGTGCAGTACGCGCCCGCGGTCATCAGCAGCACCATGACCGCGTCCGGATTGTCGAACCGGAACATCAATGCCACCACCGGCGTCGCGGCGAGCGCGAATCCGGCGAGCAGGCCCGCGCCGCGACTGCCGGTCGCCCGGGTCACGGTCGCGTACAGCAACGCCACCGCCGCCACCGCCATGAGCGCCTGCGGCACCAGCATGCTCGCGCTGCCGAAGCCGAACAGCTGCCCCGACAGACCCATGATCCATTGCGACAGCGGCGGTTTGTCGACGGTGATGAAATTGCCGGGATCCAGCGATCCGAACAGCAGCGCCTTCCAGTCCCGCGAGCCCGCCCAGGTCGCGGCCGCGTAGAAGGAGTTGCCCATCCCGTTGACGGTGATGTTCCACAGGTAGGCGCCTGCCGTCGCGAGCAGCAGCACCGCCAGGCCGACCCGTTCGGCGGGCCGGGCGGACGGTAGGCCGCTCGCGCGGGAATCGGGCGATTCGGATGGCGTGGTTTCGGCGATGGTCGCTGTCACCGCGGGAGCGTCGCACGCCAGCCGGTGAGCGCGCTGACCGTCGGCTGGGAAAACGCTGAGAACGCGAACCTATTCGCCGCGCACGTACCGCAACGATTCGCGGATGGCCGCCATATCGATGCGCAGACTCGGATCGCGTTGCTGCGCTTCCTCGAACTCGTACATGAGATCGTCGATCGTGCTGCGGCGCGCAATCGCGACCAGTTCGGCGTGCACGTGATCGCTCAGCGTCACCCCCGCCGCGGCGGCCCGGCGCGCGAGCACGGTCCACGCCTCGGCGGGCAGCTCGTAGGTCTCGATCAATGCCGCCGCGGCCGAATCGGGTTGCGCCGCAAGGTCGTCGGGCCGCTCCGCCGCCAGGAACTCGACCACCGCGTCGATCGGCACGCGACGACCGGCGAGCGCGATCAGTTCGCGGCGAACGTAATCGACCGGCGCGAGACCCGCCGCGCGGGCACGGCGGCGGAGCACGTCGACGGTGCGGGCGGGCAGATCTTCGATCTCGATGAGCGCCATAGCGGACACCGTAATGGATGAGTCGGGCGAGAACGCTCCTACCAAGGTATCGGTTTCGACTCGGACCGCGGTATGTCGTCCGCGCGCACGGAGCCGGGTAGGGTCCGACGCGGGGAGCGAATCCGGTTGCGGCACGGGTTCATAGGCGGAGGCGACATGAGCGTGATCGAGGCGGTCGAGCGGCCGACGGGGCCCGCGGCGCGGTGGGGCGAGTTCGTCGCGCGGCATCGGCGGGCGGTGCTCGCGGTGTGGGTGGTGCTGCTCGCGGCGTGCGCGGTGGCCTATCCCGCGCTCGAATCCCGCGTGCGGGCACCGGATTTCAATCCCGACCACGCCGAGTACCTGCGCGCGGGTGAGCTTGTGCGCCAACACTTTCCGAATCTGGGCGACGAACAGGATCTGATCGTGTTCGATTCGGCCACGCTGCCCGCGTCCGATCCGGGCTACCGCGCGACCGTCGACGCCGCGCTCGCCACGCTGCGCGGGACCGACGGGATCACCGGTGTCCTCGGACCGTACGACAGCGGCGGCCAGATCTCCGCCGACGGGCACACCGCCCTCGCGCTCATCGGAATGTCCGGGCCGCCGCGCGAGCGGGCCGCGCGGGTGGCCGAGATCCAGGACCGGCTGGCTCGCTCCGCGCCGCCCGGCATCGATGTCGCGGCCACGGGGTATCTGCCGTTGCAGAACGATCTCGCGGCGGTCGAACGCGGCGACCTGACCCGCGCGGAGACGATCGGTCTGCCCGTGGCCCTGTTGGTGATGGTCGTGGCGCTGGGCGCGCTGGTGGCCGCGGCGGTGCCGGTGGGTGTGGGCCTGGCGGGGATTCTGCTGGTCAACGGCGTGATGTTCCTGCTGTCCTTCGGGACGGGCATCGACGTGCTGATGAATTCGATGGCGTCGATGATCGGGCTCGGCATCGGGATCGACTACGCGATGTTCGTGGTCAGCCGCTACCGCGAGGAACTCGCACGGGCCGGGGTGAGCCGCCGCGACGATCCGGGCGTGGCGCGGGCCGTCGGCATCGCCATGAACACCGCCGGGCGGACGGTCCTCGCGTCCGGGGTGATCGTGGCCGTCTCGGTGATCGCGCTGACCGTCATTCGCGCGTCGACGTTCCGTGGGTTGGCCCTGGCGGTGTCGGTCGCGGTGCTCGGCACGCTCGCCGTCGCCATGGTGTTGCTGCCCGCGCTGCTCGCCGAACTGGGCCCGGCCGTCAACCGCGGCGCGCTGCCCGCCCGCCTGCGACCCGCGGCGGTCTCCGCGGAAAGCGCCGCGCGGCACGGCAATTGGTATCGCTGGGCGCGGGTGGTGATGCGTCGTCCGGTGGTGTTCGGCCTGGCGGCGACGGCGGTGCTGGTGGTCGCGGCGCTGCCCCTGCTGCGGATCGACTACGGGTTGAACATGGGTATCGGGAGTCTGGCGGATCGCCGCGCGGGGGTGGCCGCGCAGACGGTCGCGGCGAAGTTCCCGCCGGGCACGATGGCCCCGATCGAGGTCGTGGCGACCGGGCCGGGGGATACGGACCTGGGTCGCGAGGGCGCGGCGCAACTGGATCGGCTCGTGGCCGGATTCCGCGGCGACGATCGGGTGGCGACCTCGATTCAGCAGCGGGCGAACGGGCGTGCGCTGGTGATCGTCGTGCCCACGGCCGCCCTCGACGATCCGCGCGCCGACAGCCTGGTGCGCGATCTGCGGGACCGGGCGCGGGAACTGCCCGCGATCGATGTCGCGGTCGGCGGGACGAACGCGGGTCTGGCGGACTTCTCCGTCCAGATCACTCGCGGGCTGCCGTGGGTGATCGCCTTCGTCCTCGTCGTGTCGTTCGCCTTCCTGGTCGTGGCGTTCCGCAGTATCGTGTTGCCGCTCAAGGCGATAGCGATGAATCTGCTGGCCACCGGTGCGGCCCTGGGCCTCACCGTCGCGGTCTTCCAATGGGGGTGGGGCGAGTCGTTGCTGCGCTTCCACAGCCCCGGCTATCTTCAGGTGTTCCTGCCCTGCACGGTCTTCGTCATCCTGTTCGGACTGTCGATGGATTACGAGGTGTTCCTCATCCGCCGGATGAAGGAGCGCTGGGACGCCGCGGGGGAGAGCGGCTCCGAGGCCAATCAGGCCGCGGTGGCCGAGGGCATCGAGCACACGGCGCGTCCCATTACCGCGGCGGCGGCCATCATGGTCGTCATCTTCGGCAGCTTCGTGAGCGCGAATGTGTTGGAGCTGAAGGAGATCGGCTTCGCCCTCGCCGTCGCGGTCACCGTGGACGCCGTGGTGGTGCGGATGGTTCTCGTGCCCGCCTTCATGCGGCTGTTGGGGGAGTGGAACTGGTGGCTGCCGGGTTTCTGGAGTAGGGGAGAGTCGACGAAAAACCAAGTGGCCGTGCGGAACTGATGGTTGCGGCTAGAGCAAACAGGCTGCGGCGGTAGTAAATTCAATACCGGTACTCACATATGCGAATCTAAACATGAAAATTCGTAGCGTGTCGGGCGGACGCGACACCCGAACCAAGACACCTCATCAAAAACCGCAATGAGGAGAAGACCCTGAGCCGAGCCGTGGACGGAATTCTGAATGCTGTCCGTTTGCTGCTCGCGCGTAGGTGGAATCCTCCTGGGAGTACCCGGCGACACGCCGGGGCCGGGCGGTCGGAAGGGCGGGCCCGACATGAGTCTCAGCGCAGTGCAGGACGCGGTGTTGGCGCAGTTGCCGGATCCCGAGCCGGAGGCGCCGCCCGGATCAGAGACGTCCACCGCCTTGTTGCGGTATCTGGTGTGGATTCACGTCGCGGGGACGGCGGTGGCGCTGGCGTGGTGTGTGTCGGTGGCGCGGCGGTCCGAGGGGAATCGGCGGCGGGCCTCGATCGCGGCGGCGGGGGTGTTGGCGGTGGGGTTGGTGACGACCGTGGTCGGGGTGATGATGGGGACCGCGCTGGAATAGGTCAGTGCAGGGCCATGGCGTCGTGGGCGACGCGGAGGTCGGCGGCGAACTGCCGGTAGGCGTCCTCGCGGTCGGGGGAGCGCAGCACGGCCGAGGGGTGCACGGTGGCGATTGCCCGGTGATCGTCGAGCGAAATGACCTGTCCGCGTTGGCGACTCACGCGGAAGGAGGGGCCGAGGACCGCTCGGGCGGCGATCGCGCCGAGGCAGACGACGAGTTCCGGGCGGATGGCGGTGAGTTCGGCGGACAGCCAGGGGGCGCAGGCGGTGATCTCGCCGCGGGCCGGTTGCTGATGGATGCGTCGCTTGCCGCGTTCGGTGAATTTGAAGTGTTTGACCGCGTTGGTGAGGTAGACGGTGTCGCGGTCGATGCCGACCTCGTCGAGAGCGCGGTCGAGCAGGCGGCCCGCGGGTCCGACGAAGGGGTGTCCGGCGAGGTCCTCGCGGTCGCCGGGTTGTTCACCGACGAAGACGACGTGCGCGTCGCGGGGGCCTTCCCCGAAGACGGTCTGGGTCGCGCCGCGATAGAGGTCGCAGCCGCGGCAGCCGTCGGCGGCCTCGGCCAGGGCGGCGAGGTCGGTGGTGTCGGGAACGAATTCGGCGGCGCTCACGGCGGTTCCTCCTTCTGGTCGACGTGGCTCGTGTACCCGGGCCGGACCTGGTGAAACGCCGTTTGGCCCGGTGCGGGCCGGGTAGTGCGGGGGTGGTTCACGAAAGGAGAAGCTCATGGCCGCAGAACTTCAGGGCAAGCGGGTCCTGATCGTGACGTCCAATACCGGTGTCGAGCACGACGAACTCGTGGTGCCGCGGGACCGGTTGCGTGAGCGTGGGGCCGAGGTGACCCATGCCGCGGTGAAGCAGGAGCAGGTTCAGACCTTCCAGCACGACACCGAGCCCGATACGACCGAACAGCCGCAGGCCGCGTTGGACGGCGTGCACGCGAGCGATTTCGACATCCTGGTGATCCCGGGCGGGACGGTGAACGCGGACAAGCTCCGCATTGCCGAGGGTGCGACGGCGCTGGTGCGCGAGTTCACCGACGCGGGTAAGCCGATCGCGGCGATCTGCCACGGCCCGTGGGCGTTGGTGGAGGCGGGTGTGCTGCCGGGGAAGACGCTGACGTCGTATCCGTCGTTGCGTACGGACATCGTCAACGCGGGGGCGGAGTGGGTGGACGAGTCTGCGTGTCGCTCGAACGGGAGCGGGTGGGCGTTGATCACCTCGCGTAATCCCGATGATCTGCCCGACTTCGTGGACGCCATCACGCAGGAGTTGACCGGTAGGTCGTGACAATCGGTGGGGCCCAACACCTTTCGTGGTGTTGGGCCCTTGTCGTGGGTGGAGGTGGGCTGGGTCACGCGGATTTGTGTTGCGCACAATCCAATTGCGTCATAGATTGTTGCTCGTGACCGACCCCCTGACCCTCGACCAGCAGGTCTGCTTCCCGCTGTACACCGCCCAGCGGGCGATGACGGCGGTGTATCGGTCGAAGCTCGAGGCGTTGGGGCTGACGTATCCGCAGTATCTGGTGATGTTGGTGCTGTGGGAGCGGGACGAGCGCGGGGTGGGCGAGTTGTGCGCCGCGCTGTCGCTGGATTCGGGCACGTTGTCGCCGTTGTTGAAGCGGTTGGAGGCGGCGGGGTTGGTGGAGCGGAGTCGTTCGGCGGTCGATGAGCGCCGGGTCGAGATCCGGTTGACCGAGCGGGGTGCGGCGTTGCGTGCGGACGCGGCCTGCATTCCGCTGGAGATGCTGACCGCCACCGGCCTGTCCGTCGAGGAGCTGACCGCGCTGCGGGAGACCCTGCGGCGTTTGACGGCGGCCCTCGATTCGCATATTCGATAGGAGAACAGCCATGAACGTCGTGTACACCGCCGAGGCGTTGGCGACCGGGGACGGCCGCAACGGGCACGCGCGCACCACCGACGGGAAAGTCGATGTGGCGCTGGCGATTCCGAAGGAGATGGGTGGTTCGGGCCAGGGCACGAATCCGGAGCAGTTGTTCGCCGCGGGGTATGCGGCGTGTTTCCATTCGGCGTTGCGGTTGGTCGGCACGCAGGCGAAGGCGAATGTCGATGATTCGGCGGTCGGGGCGAAGGTCGGGATCGGCACGCTGGACAACGGTGGTTTCGGGTTGACGGTGACCCTCGAGGTGACGTTGCCGCATGTGTCGCCGGAGCAGGCGCGGGAGTTGACCGAGCGGGCGCATCAGGTGTGTCCGTATTCGAACGCGACGCGCGGCAATATCGATGTCGAGCTCGTGGTGGCCGAGGACTGACGGGGATGGATATGCGGGCGGTGGTTCTGGGCCGGTTCGGGGAGCCGAAGGAGGTGTTGGCCGCGGCGGAGTGGCCGGTGCCGGAGCCGGGTCCGGGGCAGGTGCGGGTGCTGACGTCGTTGTCGCCCATCCACAATCACGATCTGGCGATCGTGCGGGGCGTGTACGGGTATCGGCCGGAGCTGCCGGCGATTCCGGGCACCGAGGCGGTCGGGCGGATCGATGCGGTCGGTCCGGGCGTGTTCGATGTGGAGGTGGGGCAGCGGGTGGCCGTGGCGGGTGCGCAGGGCACCTGGGCGGAGTATTTCCTGGCCGAGGCGGCGGCGGTGGCGCCGGTGCCGGAGTCGGTGGACGACGAGACGGCGAGTCAGTTGGTGTCGATGCCGTTCAGCGCGTTGTTGTTGCTCGAGGATCTGGGGGTCGAGCGCGGGCAGTGGATCGCGGTGAACGCGGCGGGTGGCGCGGTGGGCCGGTTGCTGAATCTGCTGGCGGAGCGGCGTGGGGTGGGGGTGGTGAGTCTGGTGCGGAGCGAGGCGTCGGCGGAGGCGTTGCGGGCGGCGGGTTTCGGGCCGGTGGTGGTGACCGAGCAGGCGGGGTGGCAGGAGCGGGTGGCCGAGGCGACGGGCGGGGAGCCGATCGTGGCGGCGGTCGATCAGGTCGGTGGTGCGGCGGCGGGGGAGTTGATGGAGTTGTTGGCCGAGCGGGGTGAGCTGATCTCGTTCGGGGCGTTGTCGGGGCGGCCGATGCTGATCGGGTCGGGGCCGGTGATCTTCAAACAGGCTGTGGTGAAGGGGTTTTGGGCCGCTCGGCGGGGTGAGGAGATCGGGGCGGAGGCGCGGGGTCGGTTGTTCGCGGAGTTGTTCAATCTGGCCGCGGGCGGGGTGTTGCGGATGGGGATCGAGACGAGTTTTCCGCTGGCCGATATCGGTGAGGCGGTGACGGCGGCCGAGCGGCCGGGGCGCACGGCGAAGGTGGCGTTGTCGCCGCGGGCGGGGTGAGATGGTCAGTCGCGCACGGGTTTCGGTGTGGTGAGGGCGAAGCGGGCGCCGCTGGGGTCGGCGGCGATCGCGATCGGGCCGAGGTAGGCGGCGTCGGTGGCGGGGCGCAGGATGGTGCCGCCGTGGTGTTCGATGGTGGTGAGGGTGGTGTCGACGTCCTCGACCCAGAAGTAGGGCAGCCAGTGGGCGGGTTCGCCCTGGGCGAGTTGTTCGTGGCCGAAGGCGGCCTGTTTCGGGTCGCTGTCGGCGGGGGCGAGCAGGGTGTAACTGGTGCCGGGGACCTCGAATGCCTCGGTGCGCCACTCGAAGACGTCGCGGTAGAAGGCGAAGGCGGCGGCGTCGCAGCTGGACAGTTGGACCCAGCAGAGGGCGGCGGGGGCGCCGACCTTGTCGAGGCCGCCGTGGTCGTCGGCGGGTCGTAGGACGGCGAAGCGGGCGCCTTGGGGGTCGGTGAGGGCGGCGATGCGGCCGCCGCCGGGGAGGTCGGTGGGGGCGAGGCGGATCTCGCCGTCGGCGTGTTCGGCGGCGGTGGCGATGCCGTCGGGGTCGTCGGTGTGGAAGTAGACGGTCCAGGCGGGGTCGGCGTCGTCCTCGGTGAGGGGGCCGAGGGCGGCAACGATGGCGTCGTCGTGGGTGAAGTAGGTGTAGCCGCCGGGGTCCGCGTCGCGGGTGTCCCAGCCGAACACCTCGCGGTAGAACGTGGCGGCGGTGTCGGGGTCGGGGCTGCCCAGGTCGAGCCAATTGGGTACGCCTGCAATGTATTTCGTGGTGAGCACGGGATTGTCCTTCGTCGAGCGGGGCCCGGTGTCGCGGTGGGCCACACCACGGGGGTAACACCGGATCGGCGGGATAATCCAGGAATTTGCTCGGTGGCGCGTCCTGCGGACGATTGCCACCTGAAATGAAACGTGTTTCACTTTCGGGGTGACCGAGCAGAACCGGGAGGTGTTCGCTCCCGCGCGTCTGGGGCCGATCACCTTGCGTAACAGGGTGATCAAGGCGGCGACGTTCGAGGGCCGGACGCCGCGCGCGTTGGTGACCGACGAGCTGATCGCGTTCCATCGGGAGATGGCCGCGGGCGGGGTCGCGATGACCACGGTGGCGTATTGCGCGGTCGCGCCGGGCGGGCGGACCGATCGGCATCAGATCTGGATGCGGCCGGAGGCGGTGGCGGGGTTGCGGCGGCTCACCGACGCGGTGCACGCGGCGGGCGCGGCGGCCAACGCGCAGATCGGGCACGCGGGTCCGGTGGCGAACGCGGCGTCGAACCGGGCCCCGGCGTTGGCGCCGAGCCGGTTGTTCAGTCCGCTGGGGATGCGCCCGATGCACGTGCCGGACGAGGCGGCGGTGGCCGAGGTGATCACCCAGCACGCCGACGCGGCGCGGCTGGCCGAGCAGGCCGGATTCGACGCGGTGGAGATCCATTTCGGGCACAGCTATCTGGTGAGCTCGTTTCTGAGCCCGCTGCTGAATCGCCGCAAGGACCGGTACGGCGGCAGTCTCGCCAATCGGGCGCGGCTGGCGCGGGAGATCGCGCGGGCGGTGCGGGACGCGGTGGGCGACCGGCTCGCGGTGACGGCGAAACTCAATATGGAGGACGGTTTCCGCGGCGGCCTCACCGTCCCGGAGTCCTTGCGGGTGGCCGCGTGGCTCGAGGCGGACGGCACGCTCGACGCCCTCGAATTGACCGCGGGCAGTTCACTGCTCAACCCGATGCTGTACTTCCACGGCGACGCCCCCCGCCGCGAGTTCGCCAAGACGCTGCCGGTGCCCGCCCGCTGGGGGATGCGCGCGGTCGGCCGCTTCTTCCTCCGCGAATACCCGTATCACGAGGCGTATCTGCTCGACCGGGCCCGTCAGTTCCGCCGCGAGCTGTCGATGCCGCTGATCCTGTTGGGCGGAATCACCAACCGCGACACCATGAATCGCGCGATGGCCGAGGGTTTCGATTTCGTCGCGATGGGCCGGGCGTTGCTGCGCGAACCCGACCTGGTGAACCGCATCCAGGCCGACGCGGCGACCCCGTCGGCGTGTGTGCACTGCAATCTGTGTATGCCGACCATCTACACCGGGACGCGGTGTGTGTATCGGCTGGACCCGGTGGCGCCGGGTTCGTGATCGGTGGGTCGTGGGGCGCCCGCGCCGGGCGCCCCACGAAACATCAACTGGCGGCGGCGAATCCGGCGCGCAGGTCGGTGAGGATGTCGTCGATGCCCTCGATGCCGACGGCGAGGCGGACCAGGCCGGGGGTGACGCCCGCGTTGAGTTGTTCGTCGGGGGTGAGTTGGGAGTGGGTGGTGGAGGCGGGGTGGATGACCAGGGAGCGGACGTCGCCGATGTTGGCGACGTGGCTGTGCAGGGTCAGGGCCTCGACGAACCGTTTGCCCGCGTCGACGCCGCCGGACAGCTCGAAGCCGACGATGGCGCCGACGCCCTTGGGGGCCAACGTCTTTCCGCGTTCGTACCAGGGGGAGGATTCCAGGCCCGCGTAGTAGACCTTCTCCACGCCGGGCTGTTCGGTGAGGAACCTGGCAACGGCCTCGGCGTTGGCGACGTGGCGTTCGATGCGCAGGCTCAGCGTCTCGAGGCCCTGGCTGATGAGCCAGGCGTTGAACGGGGCGATGGCCGAGCCGAGGTCGCGCAGCAGTTGCACGCGGGCCTTGAGCGCGTAGGCGGGCGCGCCGAGGTCGGCGAACACCGCGCCGTGGTAGCTGGGGTCGGGTTCGGTGAAGCCGGGGAAGCGCGGGTTGCCGTCGGCGTCGCGGACGGTCCAGTCGAAGCGGCCGCCGTCGATGAGCACGCCCGCGATGGCCGCGCCGTGCCCGCCGAGGTACTTGGTCGCCGAGTGCACGACGATGTCGGCGCCGTGGGCCAGCGGCTGGATCAGGTACGGGGTGGCGACGGTGTTGTCGACGATGAGCGGGACGCCCGCGGCGTGGGCGACCTCGGCGATGCCGGGGATGTCGAGGATGTGGTTCTGCGGGTTGGAGATCGTCTCGCCGTAGAACGCCTTGGTGTTGGGGCGCACCGCGGCCCGCCACTGGTCGAGGTCGTCGGGGTCGTCGACGAAGCTGACCTCGATGCCCAGCTTGGGCAGCGTGTAGTGGAACAGGTTGTAGGTGCCGCCGTACAGGCGCGGGCTGGACACCAGGTGGTCGCCGGCGGCGGCGAGGTTGAGGATCGCGAAGGTCTCCGCGGCCTGTCCCGACGACAGCAGCAGCGCCGCGACCCCGCCCTCGAGGGCGGCCAGGCGCTGTTCGACGGCGTCCTGGGTGGGGTTCATGATGCGGGTGTAGATGTTGCCGGGTTCGGCCAGCCCGAACAGCGCCGCGGCGTGGCTGGTGTCGCGGAAGGTGTAGGAGGTGGTCTGGTAGATCGGCAGCGCGCGGGCGTTGGTGGTGCCGTCGGGCAGCTGGCCGACGTGGATCTGCTTGGTCTCGAAGCTCCAGTCGGCGGTGGGGTCGGCGGGCAGGGCAGAATCGGTCATCGGTGCTGATTCTCCAGTCGGCGTGGGATGGGTCGAGTGTGCCTCCGCACGGTAGGAACCGGCGCGGTGTGAGGCGAGTATTCCGCTCGGCTCGATCCGAATTCACGGCGCGGCGCGGGCGGCACACCGAGTCATACGGGCGGCGGGTCGCCCGGGGTTCACTCGGGGTGTCACAGCAGGTATCGCTCGAGCTGGGGCACGACGTCGACGGGGTGCCGTGCCGACAGCGGGCTGGCGATCTGCTGGAACTGCCACGGGTGCGCGCGCACGAGCGCGCCCATCAGCAGTCCCGGATGCGTGCGGTCGTGCATCGGGTAGCGCAGCAGTTCGGCATTGGAGGCTCCGTCGAGCAGGCGGCAGTAGGCGTCGCGCAGGTCGGTGGCCTCGCCGGTGGAGCAGGTGACCGCGAGGAACACGCGGGTGATGTCGGGGGCGAGACGGCCGGGTTCGATCGAGATGACCTCGTCGTCGCCGGGTCCCTCCCCGGTGAGGTTGTCGCCGTGCAGGCGGACCGCGCCGTCGCTGGAGGTCATCTGCTCGTGGTAGACCACCTCGGCCAGCGACGCCCCGCGGTACAGCAGCGCCACCGCGTTGAGGTCCACGCGGGCGGTGCGCTTGGACAACAGCTTCCAGCGTGTCACCGGCGTCCAGCCCACCCCGAGGAGCAGGAAGTCGATGGCGCTGCCGTCGGTGCGCTGCAAGGCGATCGCCATCCGCTGTCCCCTTCGTCACCGCCGCGACCCGCCCGCGCCGTCGGCGTCCACTCTAGGCCCCGCCGGGGACGGGCAGCGGGCGGGCCGCGAGTTCGGCCCGGGGGCGACGGAATCGGTTGCGGCGCATGCGGCATCCGGGACGGTCGCGTGGGCGGCCGACGAAACCGGGCGGCCGCCAACGGAATCCGGGTCAGGGGACGGTCACCGGGTCGGTGCAGCTGTCCGGCGCGTCGACCAGGGAGCAGGTGGCGGGGGCGCGGGTGGGGCGGTAGTCGGCGGGGACGCCGCGCGCGGCGATGATGTCGCGGTAGGCCGCGACGGCGTCGGTGGGGCGGCGGGTCAAGGTCGGGTCGGTGCGCACGTCGACGGTGTAGAGGCCGAAACGTGGTGTGTAGCTGCCCCATTCGTAGTTGTCGGTGATCGACCAGTAGTTGTAGCCGAGGACCGGGATGCCGTCGGCGAGCGCGCGCTGGATCCAGTACACGGTGTCGCGCAGGTCGTCGGCGCGGGTGTAGCCGTCGGCGCGGGGTTCCCCGTCGCGGGTGGGCATGCCGTTCTCCACGATGTAGAGCGGGGTGCCGGGAAAGCGGCGCGCGTAATGGTCGAGCGCGTAGTAGATGCCCTCCGGCTGCAACGGCAGCGTCCACAGCTGTTTCATCGCGTCGGGGGACAGCTGCGCGATCGACTGCGGGCTGAACCCGTAGTAGTAGTCGATGCCGACGTAGTCCAGGCGCGCGGCGATCGCGTCGATCATCGGGCCGTTGACCACCGGCTCGGCCGTGCCCGCGATGTAGGCGAGGTTGCTGGTGACCAGCGCGCCCGGCTGCGCGGCGTGGATGTGGTCGTAGATGTCGTTGTGCGCGCGCACCAGCGCCTGCTGCATCACCGGCACCGCCGCGGCGGGCAGCCCGCCGTTGGTGGTCTCGTTGAGCAGATACGCCGCGGGCTCGTTGAAGGTGACCCACAGCGGATCGCGAGAGGCGTAGCGGTCCACGACCTTTCGCGCGTGGGCGAGCCAATCGGTGACCATCGCCGGATGCGCCCAGCCGCCGCGCTCGGCCGCCCAGCCCGGATACACCCAGTGGTCGAGGGTCAGCATCGGGCGCATCCCGGCGGCGGTGATCGCGTCGATGACCGCGTCGTAGAAGGCGAAGCCCGCCTCGTCCCATTCCCCCGGCCGGGGCTGCACCCGCGCCCACTCCACGCTGATCCGGTACACTCCCGCGCCCAGCCCGGCGGCCAGACCCACATCGTCGCGGTAGCGGTGGAAGAAGTCGACCGCGTCGCCGTACCGGTCGTAGCTCGGGGTGGCGTCGACGTAACGGCGCCAATTGCTGTCGGGCGCGGAGCCTTCGCACTGGAATCCGGCGCTGGCCACTCCCCACAGGAACCCCGGGCCGACCGGGGCGACGGTCGGCGCCGGGGCGGGACGGGCCCCGGCGCGGGCCGGAACGGTCAGGGCCGCAACGGCTCCGGTGGCCAGGGCCAGGGCGTGACGGCGACTCAACGGCATCGAGGCTTTCCCCTTCTCGCGGAACGGACGGTCGGCGGCCACGGTAACCCGGCGCGGTGCCAGAGTACGGGTGACGCCGCCGCACCCGCACCGAATTGGTCAATTGTCCACGTCACTAGGATGGTGCTCATGCCGGACCGCCGCACCGCCAGCGACCCGACCATCGAGCGCGCCCTCGACGAACTCGAGGCCCGCTACGACAGCGCCGTGACCGCGTTGCGCGCCGCTGTCGCCGCGTTCGTCGACCGCGGCGTCGTCCCCGACGCGGTGGCCCGCGAGGCGGGCGCGTTCGTGTACCCGGAGCTGCGGGTCACCTGGGACGGGAAAGCCGCCGCGCACAACAGGTCTCGCGCGTGGGGGCGGCTGACTCGGCCCGGGGTGTACCGCACCACCGTGACCCGCCCGGCGTTGCGGCGCGCCTATCTCGCCGAACAGCTCGACACCATCGCCCGCGACCACGACATCCGCGTGGAGGTGGGGCCGTCGCAGCAGGAGATCCCGTTCCCGTACGTCATCGACGGCGCGGATCTGGGGTTGGATCGGTCGATGAGCGCGGATCTGGCCGCGCACTTCCCGACCACCGAGCTGTCGCGCATCGGCGACGAGATCGCCGACGGCGTCGTGGACCCGGGCGAGCCGCTGCCGTTGAGTCATTTCGACGCGTTGCGCACCGATTTCTCCCTGGCCCGGTTGCGGCACTACACCGGCACCCCGGTCGAGCATTTCCAGCCGTTCGTGCTGTTCACCAACTACAGCCGATACGTCGACGAGTTCGTGCGGTGGGCGGTGGAACGCATCGCCGACCCCGACAGCGAATTCGACGGATTGTCCTGTGCGGGTGGGGCTTTGATCACCGCGGACACTCGGGACCGGGATGCGGCGATCTCGGATCTGGCGTGGAAGCGGCATCAGATGCCGGCCTGGCATCTGCTCTCGGCGCGCGGGCCGGGCATCACGCTGGTCAATATCGGGGTCGGCCCGGCGAACGCGAAGAACATCTGTGACCATCTGGCGGTGCTGCGTCCGCACGCCTGGTTGATGATCGGGCACTGCGGCGGTCTGCGCGAGAGTCAGGACATCGGCGATTACGTGCTCGCCCACGCCTATCTGCGCGACGATCACGTCCTCGACGCGGTGTTGCCGCCCGATATCCCGATTCCCAGCATCGCCGAGGTGCAGCGCGCCCTCTACGACGCCACCAAGGCGGTCAGCGGGATGCCCGGTGAGGACGTCAAACAGCGGTTGCGCACCGGCACCGTCGTCACCACCGACGACCGCAACTGGGAGCTGCGGTACGCGGCGTCGGCGCAGCGGTTCAACCAGGGGCGCGCGATCGCGGTCGATATGGAGAGCGCCACCATCGCCGCGCAGGGGTATCGACTGCGGGTGCCCTACGGGACGTTGCTGTGCGTGTCGGACAAGCCGGTGCACGGGGAGATCAAACTGCCCGGGCAGGCCAACCGCTTCTACGAGGGCACCATCTCCGAACATCTGCGGATCGGGATCCGGGCGGTGGAACTGCTGCGCGCCGAGGGCGACCGGCTGCACTCGCGCAAGCTGCGTACCTTCGACGAACCGCCGTTCCGCTGACCGGGTTTCGGGTCAGTTCTGGTCGCGGCGGGCCCGGAACGCGGCGCGGTAGCCGGTGGGGGTGACCCCGGCCAGGTCGCGGAAGGTGTCGCGGAAGGTGGTCATCGAGGTGAACCCGACCTCGCGGGCGACGCGTTCCACGGGCAGGCCGGTGTGTTCGAGCAGTTCCTTGGCCTTGCGCACGCGCAGGGTGCGCAGATAGGTGATCGGGGTGGCGCCGACCTGCTCGGTGAACCGCCGGTTCAGGGTGCGGGTGCTGACCCCGGCGTGCGCGGCGATATCGGTGAGGGTCAGCTCGCGACGGTAGTTGTCGCGCAACCACATCAGGGTGTCGGCGAACGGTTGGCGGTCGTCGACCTCGGTGAGGTGGTTGATGAACTGCGCCTGCCCGCCCTCGCGTCGCAGCGGCACCACCGCCAGCCGGGCCGCGTCGGCCGCGGCGGCGGCACCGTAGTCCAGGTTCACCAGGTGCAGGCACAGGTCCAAGCCCGCCGCCGCGCCCGCGGAGGTCAGCACCGATCCCTCGTCGATGAACAGCGGCCGCGGGTCCACCCGCACCCTCGGGTAGCGGGCGGCGAGCAGATCCGCGCCGATCCAATGGGTGGTCGCGCGTTTGCCGTCGAGCAGGCCGGTCGCGGCGAGGGTGAACGCGCCCACGCAGATCGAGGCGATCCGCGCGCCGCGCGCGGCGGCGGCGCGCAGGGCGTCGAGCACGAATTCCGGTGGGGGGTCGATGTTCTCCGAGCCCGGCACGACGATGGTGTCGGCGTCGGCGAGCAGGTCGAGCGGGCCGAGGTCGGCGAGGGTGAACCGGCCCGCCGACACCGACGGACGCGGGCCGCACACGGTGACCTCGTATCCGGGGGAGCCGTCGGCGAAGCGGGCGCGGGAGAACACCTCGAGCGGGGCGCTGAGGTCGAAGGGGATCACGCCCTCGGTGGCCAGGATCGCGACCTTGTGCATGGCTGGATTCTAGCGGTCACCGGGCGGGTTTCCGAGCTCGAGCGGGGAATGTGAGCTGGTCGTAGGCGATTCGAGGGGGTTGGCAAGATTCCGTTGGAGGTTGGCGCTCTCGCCAGTGGTGCGGGTGGGGCGCGGGTTCCTAGCGTGTGCCGCATGGCAATTCCGTTCCCCGCCGTGGCGCGCGCATGACCGCGGTGTTCCTGAGCCTGCACGTGATCGTCGCGATCGTCGCGATCGGCCCGATCACCGTGGCGGGCAGCATGTTTCCCCGCGCGGTGCGCGCCCTGGCCGCCGACCCCGCCGACGCGAGCGCCCGCACCACCGCGGCCCTGCTGCACCGCGTCTGCCGCGGCTACGCGGCGCTCGGGGTGTTTCTGCCAGTGTTCGGCATCATCACCGCCGTCCGTATGGGAGTGCTCGGCGACGTCTGGGTGCTGGTGTCCCTCGCCCTCACCGCCCTCGCCGCGGCGCTGCTCGCGCTGCTGATCCTGCCGCGTCAGCGGGCCGTGCTCGCGTTGGCGGGCGAAAACCGTTCCGTCCCAGCGAGTTCCGCGGCCCGGCTCGGGATGCTCGTCGGGATCTTCAACACCCTCTGGGCGGTGGTGACCGTTCTGATGATCGTGCGCCCCGGCTCGACGACGGGAGTCTGACCGATGCGCCTCGCCCTGCGCCTGACCGCCCTCGCCGAAGCGGTCACCCTCGCGATCATGCTGATCAACCTCGCCACCGTGCACGTCGCCGCCGTCGGGAGCGCCCTCGGACCGCTGCACGGCACGGCCTACGTGGCGATCATCGTGCTCACCGTCCTGCTCAGCGACCGCGGTTCGCGCGCCCGGCCGCTGTCGTTCGTGCCCGGGATCGGTGGGCTGCTCGCGCTGCGCGTGCTCGACCGACCCGGGACCACCGCGCAACGCCGTCGGGAATGATGGCGGGTATGAGTTTGCCGTCGCACTGGCCGCTGTTCGGATTGCGGCTCCGCACACCGGGTTTGGAACTGCGGCTGCCCGACCCCGACGACCTCGCCGCGCTCGCCGACCTCGCCGCCGCGGGCATCCACGACCCCGCCGTCCAACCCTTCGTCGTCCCCTGGACCGACGCCGAACCCGCCGAGCGCGCCCGACGTGTCCTGCGCTGGCACTGGCGCGGATGGGCCGACTGGGCACCCGAGGCGTGGGCTCTCAACCTCGTCGTGTTCCGCGACGGGCGAGTCGTCGGCACCCAAACCGTCTCCGCGACGGAGTTCGCGATCCGTGCCGAGGTCGCCACCGGATCCTGGCTCGGCCGCGCCCATCACGGCCAGGGCATCGGCACCGAAATGCGCGCCGCCGTCCTGGATCTGGCCTTCGCCCACCTCGGCGCCCACGCGGCCCTGTCCGGAGCGTTCGAGGACAACGCCGCCTCCTACGGCGTCTCCCGCACCCTCGGCTACGAACACGACGGCATCGACACCCGCAGCGTGCGAGGCGAACCCGCCGTGATGCGGCGGCTGCGGCTGACCCGGGCGCGGTGGGAAGCGCATCGACGGGTGCCGGTGGAAGTGAGCGGGCTCGCGCCGTGCCTGGCGATGTTCGGGATCGAATCGCCGCCCGAAATGTGAGAAGGTGAGATTTCGCTCGTGAATGCCGTTCCCGCGGCGCGAATTCGGGCGTGACAGGCATGGAGGACCTTGGTGGGCGCGGCGTTCGATGTGGCCGGGATGGTGGGCTACCGCTATCGCGTGGACGACTACTACGAGGTCGGGCGGGAGAAGATCCGCGAATACGCGCGGGCGGTGCAGGACTTCCATCCCGCGCACTGGAGTGAGGCCGCCGCCGCCGACCTCGGGTACGACGGGCTGATCGCCCCGACCACCTTCCTGTCCACCGTCGCCATGCTCGCCAATCGGCGGCTGCTCGAGACCGTCATGGCCGGGTACGACATGTTCGTGCAGACCGATCAGGTCTTCGAGATGTACCAGCCGGTGCGCACCGGTGCGCGGCTGATCAGCGATGTCGAACTCACCGGCGCGCGCCGCGTCGCGGGGAAGGACCTGCTCACCATCACCAACACGTTCACCGACCGGGCCGGGGAGGTCGTGCAGATCATGCACACCACCGTCGTCGGCATCACCGGCGACGACGTCGACTCCGGGATCGCGGAGATGATCGACCGGGTGATCATGAGCGGGTTCGGCGCCGCCAGCACCATGGTCGACGCCTCCTCGCCGGACACGAAACCGACTGTGGCCCCGCGTCTTTCGGACTACTCGCGGACACGCACCCCGCGCACGTCCCTGCGCTTCGCCGATGTCGCCCCCGGGACCGAACTGCCCGCGCGGACTGTGAAGCTGACGCGCGGAGACCTGGTGAACTACGCCGGAGTGTCCGGCGACGCCAACCCGATCCACTGGCACGCCGGGATCGCCGCCCGCGCGGGGCTGCCCGATGTGATCGCGCACGGCATGTTGACCATGGGATTGGGTGCGGGGTTCGTCACCGGATGGCTCGGTGATCCCGGCGCGCTGACCCGGTACGGGGTGCGGCTGTCGAACTACACCGTCATCGACGCGGCCGCCAGCGGGAGCGTCGAGTTCAGTGGGCGGATCAAGTCGGTGGACCCCGACACCCGATCGGCGGTGGTGGTCATCGTCGCGAAATCCGCCGGGCGCAAGATCTTCGGGCTCGCCACCGCGGACGTGCGGCTGGCGTAGGGCGGGACCTCACAAGCCGAGTTTCGTTACCGCGTTGTCCTCCAACGGGTTCGCGGTGCGGATGTAGCCGTGGACGGTGCGGGGGTTGGACCAGCGGCCCTGGCGCATGATCTCGCGGTCGCTCGCCCCGCCGAGGGCGGCCTGGGTGGCGAAACCGGCGCGCAGGGAGTGGCCGGAGAACAGGGCGGGGTCCAGGCCCGCGCGGGCGGCGTAGCGTTTGATCAATTCGGCGACGGCGCGGCCGGAGACGGGGGTGGCGCCGATATTGCCGTGGCGGTCGACCGCCGGGAACAGGGGGAGGGCGGGGTCGGTGAGGATCGTGCCGGGGAAGGCGTGGCAGCGGTGGATCGCGGGATCGGGGATCTCGACGTCGGGGGCGGCCGCGCGGAACACGGCCTCGCGCAGGCGGATCCAGTCGGCGAACGCGCACACCGGGCAGGTGTGCGGGCGGGAGCCGCGCGGCAGGGCCACGCGGTGGGCGGCGGCGCCGGTGGGGTCGGTCTTCGTGGCGGGCAGCCGCACCAGCAGGATCGGTTCGCCGGTGGCGTGATCCACGTCGACACCGACATCGGCGATCCGCAGGCCCGCCAGCTCACTGCGCCGCAACGCGCCCGCGAAACCGACCAACAGCATCAGCGCGTCGCGGCGGCGCGCCGGTTCCCGCGGCCAGCCCGGTTCCGGCAGACCTGTCAACAGCTGTTCGAGGGTGTTCAGCAGCACCGGGCGTTTGCGGCGCGGCTGGGCGCGGCGGGTGCGGCGGATACCCCGCAACGTCAACCGGACCACATCGCTGCGCGTCGGTGAGGGCAATCCGTTGGCCGCGTGCACCGCCGCGATCGCCGCGCTCTTGCGTTCCAGCGTCGCCGCCGAGAACGCCCATCCCCCAGCGGCTTTGCGCGCGTCGGCCGCCGCGGCGAGATAGACCGCCACGTCCAGGGGATCCGCGGGCAACGCCTGCCGCCCCTCCGCCGCGCACCACCCCGACCAGCCGATCCAATCCGACCGATACGCCCGCACCGTGTTCGGTGACTGCGACGCCTCCAGATACCGGCGCAACGCCCCGGCCTGCTCGTCGTCGAACCGCTCCCGCACCAGCCGCAACGCCGCCGCGTCCACCAGCACGCTGCGCACCCCGTGCCGCAATCGGGTGGCCACGGCATCGGGCACGGCCACCACCGCGCGGGTGTCGTCGTTGTCGGCTGCGCTGGTCATCGCCGGTCACGTTACCCGGTGGCGGCACGGAGATGGGGGAGGACGCGGCCGAAACGCGCACGGGCGCAGAATGTTCCGCGTGCGGTCACGGGGCCGGGCGGCTGGGCACCGACGGTGTGAAGCCCAGCGGCCAGCGAGTGTCCTTGTCGTAGTAGGGGAGTTGGTTCTCGACGTACTCGTTGGGATCCAACGCGTGAGTTCCCAAGTTGTCGGAGGAGAAGAGGTTCGCTCCGGCGAGATCGGCCCCGGCGTATCCGCCGTCGCCGAGCTTGCACGCGTGCATCTGGACCTTGGTGAGGTTGGCGTCCCACATGGTGACGGCGCTCAGCTGGGAGTCGTTGAACACCGTGCCGGTGAGGTCGGCGCGCTGGAACACGGCGAGCTCGAAGGTCACCTCGCTGAAGGTGCTTCGCGCCAGCACGGCGTCGGAGAACTGTATCCAGCCCAGATTCCCGGATTCCACGGTGGCACCGACCAGACAGGTCCGGCTGAGATCGATCCGCGACCCGGGTCGCGCGTCGGGATGCTCCCGGCGGGCCAGCACGGTCAGTGCCGCCTGGTGGTCGATGGCCAGGTGCGCGGGCTCCGACGGCGGCGGTATCCGGCAGTCCGCGGCGGGGGCGTGCGCGCGCAGGAACGCCGCCAGCACCTCCACTATCGTGTCGCGATCCCCGGGAGAGTCCTTGGCGAGTCGTTCGAGCAGGTAGATACCGGCAACGCGCTGATCGATCCGGTCCGACGCGAGCTGCTCGACGGCCTTCTGGAAACGATCCGACACGGCGACCTGCTGGGCCAGTCCGTACTGATTGTCGGTCGCGCGCAACGACTGCGCGGTGAACCACAGCGCGCCGATCGCCGCGATCGCCGTCGCCAACGCCGCCACACCGGTCCAGCCCGACCAGGTGACCACGCCGAGCAGCCCCCGAACCAGCCGCGCGCGGCGGGGCGGCCGCGCGGTCGGATCGGGCGTCCGGTCCGGGGTTGTCATGCGAGCCCTCACTCGATGGTCGTGTCTGTCAATGTCTTTCGCAGAACACCAGGCACCCCGGCGACAGCGGGGACCCTGGGCGCGGCACCTCCCGGCCGGGTGCGTCTTGGCGCGCGGGGGCGGCCGGGGACTCGCAGAACAACAGGCAGCCGGGCGGCAGGCCCGAACCCGGGCTGGGGTAGTCCGGGCCGGGTGCGGAGCGGGGTGGTGGGGCGGCGGGGGAGTCGCAGAACAGCACGCAGCCCGGGGGGAGGCCCGAGCCGGGGCTCGGATAGGCGGGGCCGGGGGATTCGCGTGGCGGGGGGCTGGCGGGGGAGTCGCAGAACAGGACGCAGCCGGGCGGCAGACCGTTGCCGGGGCTGGGCATGTCGGGACCGTAAGCGCCCGAGGCGGTTTCGCAGAGGGTCGCGCAGCCGGGATGGGCGCTCGCGGCGTCCCCGGCGTATCCGAGGCTCACCGCGGCCGCCGACGCCACCGCCGCTATCATCACACCGATCGCACCGACCATCACCCGGCCGTCCTTTCACCCCTCCGACGTCGATTGTCCTCGCCGGAAGGCGTTGGGGACACGCGAATGTCGATTGTCCTCGCTGGAGGACCGTGGGGACAGATGAACGTCGACCGTCCTCACCGGAAGACCGTGGGGACAGCCGACAGTCGACCGTCCCCGCCCGGAAGACTATGAGGACAGACGAACATCGACCGTCCCCGCCGGAAAGCCATGGGGACAAGCGACCGTCGATCGTCCCCGCCGGAAGACCATGGGGACAGGCGACCGTCGATCGTCCCCGCCGGAAGACCATGGGGACAGGCGACCGTCGATCGTCTCCGCTGGAAGACGTGGAGACAAGCGAACGTCGATCGCCTGGCCGAAAGGCCATGGGGACAAGGGAACTCAGCCGCACACCCACACCGCGTCGGCGATATTGTCGGCCCAGGGGGGCAGTGTGCCGCGGGTGTTGTCGGCGGTCGAGGCCAGCAACTGCCATTCCTCGCCGGTCCAGTTGTAGATGCCGACGGTCTTGCCGGTGCGGTTCCAGTACGAGGTCAACCGGTCCCCGACACCGCCGTTGCCGATGTCGTGCAGCGCGCAGATCGACTCGACCTGCACGATCATCGGACCGGTGCCGTCGGGACCGTCCCAGCCGCAGAACATTCCGCCCGGGCAGTCGTAGCCGGGGGAGGCCGAGACGGTGGCCGCGGGCAGCGCGGCGGCGGCGAGGGCGCCCACCGCGACGGCGGCGGCGAGCAGCGGGGTGCGGACACGCGAGACAACGGACATGACAGTTCCCTTCGGTTCGGATCCGGCCGAGGCGAATGCGTTGCCGCACTGAGGAATCCCCCCAACTCGACCGTCTGATCACGGTATCGGCCCCGCGACCGAGCCCGAATCCGCCGAACTACTCAACACCGCTACTCACCGCGGCCCGCCCCGGCCGCGTTCTGCGCACACCGCTACTCAGGGCCCCCGCCCGCTGCGCCAGGCCGCGGTCGGGGCACACCGCTAATCGGCAGTCCTCTTCCACCGCGCGCGGGCCGCGATCTGGGCACACCACTACCAGCGCTCCGCGTCCGCTGCACCCCTGCGCGTCAGCACACCGCTACTCAGCACCCCCGTCCGCTGCACCCCCCGCGCGTTCTGCGCACACCGCTACTCAAGGCCCCCGCCCGCTGCGCCCAGGCGCGATCCGACACACCGCTACTCGGCACTCCCCACAGCGCCCGGGCCGTGATCAGGCACACCGCTACTCAGCGTCCCCCGTCCGCTGGGCCCAGGCCGCGATCTGCGCGCGTTTGGTGAATCCGAGCTTGGTGAGGATGTGTTGCACATGGTTCTGGGCGGTCCGCTCGGACAACACCAGGGCCGCCGCGATCTCTCGATTGCTCAGCCCCTGCGCGACCAACCGTGCCACCTCCCGCTCCCGCCGCGACAACCCGTCGCGCTCCTGTGCGGCGGTGTGGAGCTGTTCCAGTCGTCGCACCCATGGCGACATCCCGCGCGCCCGCGCCCCGGGCAGCGCCGCTCGCACCTGGGCGAGCGCCCCGTCGCGATCCCCCTCGCCCAGCAGTACCCCGGCCAGCTCGCAGCGCGCCTCCACCGCGAACCCGGCCGCGCCGCTCCCCTCGCACGCCGCGACCGCCGTCGCGAACAACTCTCGTGCTTCCTTCGAATCCCCCAGCGCCGCAACGCATTTCCCGAGCCACAATTCGACCGGGCCGTGATAGGTGGCGGTGCCGCCGCTGACGCACACATGCGCCCCGCGCCAGGCGGCCAACCGGTCGGCGAAGTATTCGACGTCCTCACGCGCCCCCACGGCCACCGCGATCGCCGCGCCGATCGCCACCGCGACGGTCAGGAAATACGGCGGAATGTCCCACCGCTCGGGCGGCCCCAATCCGCGGTACACGCTCGCCGCCTCCTCGAGCCGCCCGGACTCGGCCAACGGGAACGCGGTGCCCAGTCCGGTGAACAACCGGTTGCGCACCTCCCCGCGCAGCTGCGCGGGCGGCAGTTCCAACGTCTGCGGGAAATGGCCGATGTGGTGGCCGACCATCGTCAGCAGCGACCGATACGCCCCGTATCCGGCGGGCATCGCGACGGTCTCGGCGAGCGCGCGGGCCCGCTCGGCCGTGCGCACCGCCTCGGTCGTCTCGCCGAGCGACTGGGCGTGGGCGGCCTCGGCGACCAGCAGATGCCACCGCGGCAGCGGGCCGCCGGTCCGCTCCACACACCAGCGCAGCCGCGCCAACTCCGCGCCGACCGCGTCGAGGCGGCCGTGCTCGAACAGGCTGTCCACCGTCCACAACCGCCCCCACATCTCGGTGGCCGGACTGCGCGCCGCCGTCCCCGTCTCGGTCATCCGCCGCGCCAGCTCCACCCGCGTCTGCCGGAATTCCGGTGCGGTACAGGCCAATTGACGCGCCCGCAGGGCCGCCACCAACGTCTCGGTATCCCCGGCGTCCTCGACCAGCGCCAAGGCCCGCCGACTCGACTCCTCGACCCCGGTGAGGCGACCCAGATACACCGCCGCCTCCGTGGACCGCGCCAGCAGCCGCGACCGCAACGCATCCGACAACTCGGGGGCGCGCAACGCCTCCGCGCAGCCGTCGTGAATGTCGCGGTCCCACACCAGATCCCCGATCGGTTCGAGCACCAGCATGCTCTCGGCGAGCACCTCCGGCGCGGCGGCCGCGCGCGCCGATCCGGCGGCGGCCACGCAATCGGCGCGCGCGCCGTGCCGATCCCCCGCGGCCAGCCGCGCCCGCGCCCGCGCCAGCAGCAACCGGCCCCGGTCGGTCGCGGCGAGGTCGGCGGCGTGCTCCAACGCCACCCCGTACCAGCGCACCGCCTCCTCGAACGCCGCCTCGCGCCACGCGATGTCCCCGGCCGTGCGCGCCCACCGCACCGCCGGTTCGC
Source organism: Nocardia sp. NPDC004068 (assembly GCF_042874315.1). Lineage (NCBI taxonomy): Bacteria > Bacillati > Actinomycetota > Actinomycetes > Mycobacteriales > Nocardiaceae > Nocardia > Nocardia sp. NPDC004068. The sequence goes on along the minus strand of NZ_JBIAMW010000021.1, from coordinate 64,815 downwards.
GCTGCCCCACCACCGCGGCCTGCGCGTAATGACGCGCCAGCGCCGCCGCGTGCGCGGCCGTCGCCTCCGGGTACAGGTCCTCGATCGCGTGAGCGGCCTTGGTGTGCAACAGGATTCGCTCCCGCAACGGCAGCCCGTCCAGCAACGCCGCGCGCACCAGGGCGTGTCCGAATCGCACCTCGCCCGCCGTGTCGGTGAGTTCGAGCAGGCCCGCGTCGACCGCCTCGTCCACCGCGGCCAGGCAGTCCAGGGCCGGTCGGTCGATCAGCCGCGCGGCCACGGCGATCGCGAACTGGCCGCCCAGGATCGACGCCGCCCGCAGGAACTGTTGCGCGCGCGGCGACAATGTCGCGGTGCGGCCCGCGACCACCGCGCGCAAGGTCGCGGGCACGGTGAGCTCGTCGGAGTTCGTCGCGCGCAGCGCGCGGCCCAACTCCCGCAGATAGAACGGATTGCCCGCCGTCATCTCGTGCGCGCGGGCGGTGAGCGGGTCGGGGATCGGGCGCTCGGCCTCCCCGCGCAGGTACGCCGCCGACTCCGCCGCTGCCAGGCCGTGCAGGGTGAGGGTGTAGGCGTTCGGTTCGGCGAGCAGTTTCGGCTTGATCGCCCGCCAGCCCGGCGCGGCCTCGCCCGGCGCGGCACGTTCGGTGGCGCACACCATGATCGGGCGATCGCGCAGTCGCCGCAGCGCGTGCACCAGCGCCAGCAGCGACGGTTCGTCGGCCCAGTGGATGTCGTCGACGACCAGCAGCACCGCCGTGTCGGCGGGGACGAGCCGATCGGCGAACCGGTCGAACAACGCCACCCGGCCCAACACCGGATCGACGGCATCCAGGTCGTCGAGGTCCACGATCTGGCGGCACAGCCAGAACGGCGGCACATCGGGCAGTTCCGCGGCGCGCGCCCACACCGTGCGCATCCCCCGCCGCCGCGCCCGCTCGGCGAGTTCGCTCGCCAGCCGCGTCTTGCCGATACCCGCCTCGCCCGCGCACACCACCAGCTGCGCCGCCCCGCCGACCGCCAGCTCCAGACGGGCTGCGAGATCGGCGAATTCGCGTGCGCGCCCGATCAACGGCCCCGACACCGATCACCTCCTGCTCCCCACCAGGACGCTACCGGGACGGGTGATCAAACGGCGACCCTCGGAGCGCTGGGTCGCGGCCCGAGCCGTCGGAGCCGGACCGGTGATCGCTTGCGGCCGCCGGGACCACCCGAGCCCCCACTGCCGCCCCGGCGCGGCGGCGGACCGGACGGGGGCGCACCGCGACCCTCGCAGCGCTGGGGCCGCGGTCCGAGCCGTCGGGCGGGACCGGCCATCTCATTGCGGCCCTCGGAGCGCTACGGTCGTCGGCTCGACCGGTCGCGGCGGGACTGGTGATCGCACCGCGACCCTTGGGACGCTTTGGTCGTCGGCCCGATCGGTCGGGGGGTGACCGGTGAGCGCACCGCGACCTGGGGGACGATGCGGTCACGGCTCGAGTGGTCGGGGCGCAAACGGATCACCCGGGCGGGTGGGACAGGTCGTCATCGCGGTAGCTGGTCCACGACGAGCTGCGCCTCGAAGGCGGTGACGGTGTCGTGTGGGCCCGGGGTGATGCCGGTGCGTTCGAATGCCGGGAACAGGCGTTCGGCCGCGAATCGGTCTGCGGCCGTGGCGGATTCCCACACGTCGACCACGTGCAGCGCGCCGTCGCGTTCGCCGACGAGGCTGAGCAGGTTTCCCGCGATCGGTTCCGGTCCCATCGCCTCCTGCACGGCGCGGTACTCGCGCAATCCGATTCCGGGACTGTGGGTGATGTGGATGTAGGGCATGAGCGTTTCCTCTCCGCGCGCCTGACCGATGATCGGGTCAGCGTAGGAGCGGGCGGGCGTGGCGCACGTCCGCCGGAGTACTCACGCGCCCTACTCATTTCGGCCGGAGCGGTGGTTCACGTCGTCGGGTTGACCACCGACCACAGCGGGCCGCCCTCTCCGGAGTCGTCGTCGCAGTCCGCCTTGAACCGATGCAGCCACGGGCTTCCCGAGCCCAGGACGAGCGGGTGCAGGGTGCGGGCGTCCTCGAGGGTCGTGTACTGGACCGAGATCGAATCCATGTTCCAGTTGTCCGGGGTGCTGAAGATATCGGGCTGCCCGGAGGACGAGGCGAGTTCGATCGCGCGGATGTCCAGTGGGCTGACCAGGGTGTCGATGGCGTCCGGGCGCGACCCGAGCGAGATCCGCCCGGTGAAGGTGGAGTTGTTCGGGTGCGGGTCGGAGGTCAACACACCGCTCGCCCGCTGGTCCGACCGGCTGAGCAGGGTCCGGAACGTCACGGTCCCGGAAACGCCGGTGCCCGAACGGATATCGTCACCGCCGACATCGATGGTGACGAAGAGGGTGTCCACGTGGGAGGTGTCGGTCGAGGACAGGGCCTGCCAATCGACGCTGTCGAAATGCCTCCCGCAGTGCGTCGTCGGGGTCGATATCGCCCGCGCGGGACCGGCCGCGACGACCGCGCACGCGCAGACCGACAGGGCGACGAGCGTTTTCTCGATGACGTGACTCGACATGGGGCGACCCTCGTTTCGGTGGACAACCCTCCCCTTCGATGGCGCTGATTCTAGTCCTCGGACACCTCGCTGGACAGCGAAAGGCCAAGGGCGGCAAGCACTTCCATCCGGTTTATTACTCCTGACCGGTCTGTTCGGGCGTCGCGTCGCGGCGCGGTGGATCCGTGATCGGCGTGTTCTGGGCCCCCGCGAGCCACCAGCTGCCGTCCTTCTCGATCAGGAAATACATGGCGATCTCGGAGAACCCGCCCGGCTCGGTGGCGAGCCTGCGGATCTGGGTCAGCACGACCCCGGGCGCGGGCGACGTCGCGCCGACGACGTCGAAGTGTGACGCCGGGGCGACCTGGGCCTTCATCAAGCGGCGGTGGATGGCGTTCAATTCGGCGTAGCCGGTCACCGACGCGCCATAGGGGCTGCCCCACACCACATCTGCCGCGAACGCTGCGTCGTAGCCGTCCGCGTCGCCCGCCGCGCCCGCCTGTTGCAGCCCGGCGGCGAACCGCGCGGCCACCTCGTGTGCCGTGGTAGCGCGCGAGGGATCACCGAGAGTCGGTCGAGTACGCATGCTGTCTTGCTCCCATCGTTGAAAAAGGTCGGTGGCTCCGCGGTCAGTGCAGACTGCCGAGGACGCCGCCGTGGAAAGGGGTGAGTTCGTCGATCCGCCCGGCGAGGACCTTCGCCAGCCATTCGGGATCTCCCAGCAGTGCCCTGCCGATGGCCACGAGGTCGAACTCGTCGCGTTCCATGCGGTCGAGCAGCGCGCCGATGTCGGTGGCCGCGGCCGGGGACATCTGGGGAAATTCGGTGTCGAGGCCCACCGAGCCGACGCTGATGGCGGGTTTGCCGGAAAGCTTCTTGGCCCAGCCCGCCAGGTTGAGGTCGGATCCCTCGAACTCGGGCAGGTGAAAACGCCGGGTGGAGCAGTGGAACGCGTCGGCGCCCGCGTCGGCCAACAGGCCGAGCATGATGTCCAGTTCCTCCGGTGTGTCGGCTATCCGCGCCTGGTAGTGGTTCACCTTCCACTGCGACAACCGGAACGAGATCGGGAAATCGCCGGAGACGCTGTCCCGGCAGGCGGCCACGATTTGGGCGGCGAAACGGGTGCAGCCCACGATGTCGCCGCCGTAGGCGTCGGTGCGCCGGTTGGTGTGGGCCCACAGGAACTGGTCGATGAGATAGCCGTGGCCGCCGTGGATCTCGACGCCGTCGAAGCCCAATGCCTCGGCGGTCGCCGCTGCCGTGCCGTACGCGGCGATCACCTCATCGATCTCCGCGTGGGTCATCTCGCGGCCGGAGTGCGTGCCGTCCAGGGCGAGGCCGGAGGGGCCGAACCGGGGGGCGTCGGGGACCGGCGGATCACCGGCCGAGCGCTCCATGCCGACATGCCACAGCTGCGGCATGATCCGGCCTCCCGCTCGATGGACCGCGTCGGCCACCGCCGACCAGCCCGCCAGCGCGTCCTCGCCGTAGAAGTGCGGGACCCGGGCGCTGTTGCCCGCCGAGTCGTGGCCGATATAGGTGCCTTCGGTGATGATCAGGCCGATACCGGCGGCCGCCCGCCGGGCGTAGTACCGGGCCACGTCGGGGCCCGGCACGCCTCCGGGGGAGAACTCGCGGGTCATCGGCGCCATCACGACGCGGTTGGGCAGCGTGAGGCGGCCCAGGGACAACGGTCGGACCAGGACATCCCTGGCACGGTCGAAAGGGTTGGGGGGCATGGGTTTTCGCTTTCGATTCGGACGGTTCGGGAGTGGCGAGGTCAGACGGCGTACGGGTGGACGCGTCTGGCCTCGCGCAGCGACCGCCCCCACCAGCTGAGCTGATCGAGCATGGCCTTCGCCGCGACATCGCATCCGGGGTCGGACGGCGTGCCGTCGGCACCGAAGACCTCGCCGTAGTTGTGGAAGCTGACGGTGTTGCGGATCGTGACCGCGTGCAGTTCGGCGAGCACCACACGCAGATGCTCGACCGCCCGCAACCCGCCGGCGAGGCCGCCGTAGGAGACGAAGCCGACCGGCTTGGCGTGCCACTGCTCCTGGTGCCAGTCGAGGGCGTTCTTCAACGACGCGGGGAAGCTGTGGTTGTACTCGGGCGTGACGATCACGAAGGCATCGGCCTGGGCCAGCCGCGGCGACACCGCGCCCAGTTGTGCCATGGCCTCCTCGGACAGCGCCTGCCCGAACGCGGGGAAAACGGTCGGCAGGGGCGTCCGGACGAGGTCGATCAGGTCGGCCGTCATGTCCTCGCGCCGAGCGATGTGTCCGGCGATCCAGTCGGCGGCGACCGGACCGAACCGTCCGTCCCGGGTGCTGCCGATGATCACCGCGGTCCGTAGGACGGTGGTCGTCGCGTCAGTCACGACAACCCCTCGGCTGTGTACGTTGTATCCATGAGATACACCGTACACATGGCTGTGTACGGTGTCTACTGGAGTTACGCTGTACACACCAGCCCGCGACGGAAGGAATTCGAGCGATGGCCTCCCAGGAGAGACAGTCGGCGAGCGAGGACCCGGTCTCGCTGTGGGAGCGCATCGAACGGCCCACGCCCGCTCCCCGCGCGACCCTCACCCCCCGACGGATCGCCGAGGTCGCCGTCGCTCTCGCCGATGCCGAGGGACTCGACGCGGTCACCATGCGCCGCCTGGCCACCGAACTCGGCGTCGCCCCCATGGCCGCCTACCGCTACGTCACCGGCAAGGACGAGCTGCTCGAGCTGATGGTCGACTTCGTGTACGGGGAGCTGGATCTGCCCGACGGCACGGACGGCTGGCGCGCGGCCCTACGGTCGGTCGCCCTGCGCGTCAGGGAGGTTCTGCTGGCGCACTCCTGGGCGACGCGGGTGGCGTGCGGCGCGCCGACGCCCAACCAGTTGGCCGTGACGGAGGCGGCCCTCGTGGCGCTCGACGGCCTCGGGCTCGATGTGGACACCGCCATGGCGGTCTACAGCACCGTCACCGCTTACGTGCACGGCGCGGTCGACTCGGAGGTCAGGCTGAGTCGGATGCTCCACGCGCGCGGCTGGTCCACCCGTGAAGAGGCCCGCGCGGGGCTGTCCGCACAGATGACCTGGCTGGTGAACACCGACCGTTACCCGAGGTACGCGCGGTATATCCAGCACGCCGACCGGAAGGACGACGTGCAATGGCAGTTCGAGGTCGGTCTGGACTCGGTTCTCGACGGTATCGCGGCACGGCTGGGTGATTCGACGACCTCGCGGGGATCGGGCGGCGCGGAGGCTACCGCCTGAATCCCTTGTCCTGCACGCCGAATCGGTGCGCGAACCAGATCCGCCGCGACGCCTCCTCCGGGTACGGCCGGGTGACCGGTTCGGCGGCGTAGACGCGCGTCGTGCGCGCCCGCCCGTACGGCGGCCAGCCCGGGTCGCCGGTGGCGGCGAAGGTCAGCCAGTCGGCGCGCATGCGGCGACCGAGGGGAACCGCTTCCCGCTCGGCGCCCGGCAGCGCCGCGCGATGCGCGCGAATCCGCTCGGCGCTCAGCGTGTCGAAGACGAGCAGCACGTCGAGGCTGTGGGAGGCGCCCTCGTCCCGGTTGAACGCCCAGGTGAGCTCGTACAGCCAGGCGCGACCACCGCCCGCGTTCCGGGCGGCGGCCAGATGCAGGCTGGGCATGCGAAACAACCAGTCGGCGTGGATGATTCGCGACAGCTCGGCGGGGGATGTGGTGGGGAACGAAGCCCGATAGCGGTCGCCGCTCTCGGGGGCGAGCAAGGTCACGGCCGCGTCGACGTCGGCCTCGGTGACCTCATGATCCGGGCGGTGGGTGAACAGGCTGAATTCGTCGCGGGTGTGACCGACGAGCAGATCGACGTCACGTGACGAACCGGAAGCCAGTGCCCGCCAGGGGGGTTCGGGGAGGAGTTCGCCGTCCACGATCGGCGAGAACGGTGTTGGAGTCACCGTGAGCGGCCCCCACCGGTCGGCGTACGACGGCAGGGTTCGGATGAGCGCGGTCGTCGCGTCGATGAAGGCGCGAGGCGGTACGTCGGCGCAGTCGCGGACGGTCGCGGCGCGGCCGAGTCGTCCCGCGATCGTGGCGGAGATGTCGGCGGCGAGTGCGGGGGTGAAGAACGTGCCCGGCACGCTCTGCGCGATGGCGCGCCGAAACAGGCCCGCCGCCTTCGGCATCGCGAGCAGGGCCGCGATACAGCCCGCGCCCGCCGACTGACCGAACACCGTGACGCGGCCGGGGTCGCCGCCGAATTCGGCGATATTGTCCCGCACCCAGGTGAGGGCGGCGATCTGGTCGAGGATGCCGCGATTGTCGGGGGCGCCGTCGAGGTGGGCGAAACCCTCCCAGCCGACGCGGTAGTCGATGCTCACCAGCACGACACCGGAGGCGGCGAGGGCGGTGCCGTCGTGGTCGGGGTTGGCCGAGCCGCCCTCGAGGTAGGCGCCGCCGTGGATCCACACCATGACCGGGAGGTCGGCGGTGAGGTCGGGAGTCCAGACGGTCAGGGTGAGGCAATCCGGGTGCGGGACATCGGGTTCGGGGGCTTGGGGGACGGGCGGGGCGAAGCGGGTGGCGTCGCGGATACCGGGCCAGGGGAGCGGCGGGGTCGGAGCGCGGAAGCGGTGCGGGCCGAAGGGGGGACGGGCGTAGGGGATGCCGCGGAAGACGGCGAGGGTGTTCTCCCTGTGGCCGCGGACGGTTCCGGCGGTGGTGGGGGCTGTGGGTGGCGTCATGGGTCCCTATTCGTCTGCGGCGGAGGCTGATTGGTACGGCTGTACCAGCGAGCCCAGTTTCCACCTAGTTTCGTCGCCGTATCGTTTCGTGTGCGGTGACGAAACGAAACGTAACCGAATCACCGGTCGGAGGGGAGATCTCGCAGACCTGACCGCCGATAAGGTTCACTTATCGGCGGTCAGAAGCGCACGGCGACAACCGCTTTCGTTTCGTGTCATTGCGTTGGAATTGACGAAATCAACGCTACGATTCTCCGGTGTCCACCGTTTGCAACTACCCCGGCTGCACCCGACCGATCACGCGCGGCGGCGGCCCCGGGCGGCCCTCGGAATACTGTGACCACCCCGACCACACGCGCTGGCGGGCCTGGCGGGAACGGCAACGGCGGCAGCAGGAGGAGGCCGAGACACCCGCCGCGAACGTCACTGTGACGCAACAGGGTCCGGTGACCGCGGCGCGGGTTCGCGCCGATGAGCTGCTGATCCAGTTCCGCGCCCTCGCCGAGAACCTCGGTTCCACGCTCACCGCCGCCGTGGCCGAGCTGTCCACCCTCGCCGACCCGTCGGTCGCCGAAGCCCAGGTCCAGGCCGTGCAAGCCGACGCCGCGCGGCGCATCGCCGAGGCCGAGATGACCGCCGTGGCCGCCGAACAGGCCCGCCGCGACGCCGAACAGGCCCGCGCCGCCGCCGAATCCGCCGCCGAGGACGCGGCCGCGGCCGCCGACGCGGCCGAGGCCCGCATCGCCGCCGCCCTGCACGACCGCGAGCAGGCGATGGCCGAGGTGGAACGCATCAGCAAACAGGCCGCCGACGACGTGTTCGCCGCCCGCTCCGAGGCCGAGGCCGAGATCCGCACCCTGCGCCGCGAGACCGCCGAGACCATCGAGCGCGCCCGTGAACAGGCCGCCGAGGAGATCGCCCTCGCCCGCCAGAAGGCCACCGCCGACATCGAACGCGCCAAACGCGAAGCGGCCCAACAGATCACCGCCGCGGCCGCCGAACGCGACCTCGCCGTCCAACGCGCCGCCGACGCCGAACGCGCCATCGAACGCGCCGAAACCGCCGTCACCGAACGCAACCAGGCCGTCGCCGACCTGCGCGCCGAACTCGACCGCACCCGAACCGAACTCACCCGCGCCCACACCGAACTCACCGACACCCGCCGCACCGCCGCGGCCGACCTCACCGCCCTGCGCGCCGAATTCGCCACCACCCTCGCCACCACCCAGAAAGACGCCGCCGACCGCCTCGCCGCCCTCGACGACGCCCGCACCCAAACCCTCGTCCGCGCCGAACGCGCCGAACGCCTCCTCGACGAACTCCTCGCCGAGAACCGCCGCGCCGAACGGCCGGCGGCGCACTAGGTTCGCGTGCTGCCGATGATTTCCGCGCCCGCGCCCCGTCCGAACCCTCGAAGGCGGAAGGAGATTCGATGCGCTCGATCACGGCCATCATGTTCACCACGCTCGACGGGGTCGTTCAAGGGCTCGGGCGACCGGACGAGGACACCCGCGGCGGGTTCACTCACGGTGGGTGGAGGCCGCGGTACAACGACGACATCATGGGGGCGGAGATGGCGCGGGGGATGGCCGCCCCGGGTGACATGTTGCTCGGGCGGCGGACCTGGGAGGACTTCGCGCGGGTGTGGGGCCGCGCGACCGACGGCAACCCGTTCAGCGCGCACATGAACGCCGCCACCAAATACGTTGTCTCACAAACCCTTACGAATGTCGACGACTGGCAGAACTCGATCCTGTTGCGCGGCGACGCCGTGCAGACCGTCGCCGAGCTGAAGGCCCGGCCCGGCGGCGATCTGTCGATCAACGGCAGCGCATCACTGGTGCGCGCCCTGCACGCCGCCGGGCTCATCGACCACTACACGCTGCTGATCCACCCGCTGACCCTCGGCAGCGGGACGAAGCTGTTCGACGGCCCCGCCCCGCTGCGCGAATTCGACCTCACCGGCTGCGTCACCACCGGCACCGGCGTGATCATCGCGAACTACTCGCTCAAACGCGCCCGCGCGTAAACGATCATCGCGCCGCGCTGATACTCGGCCAGCCCCGCGGCGATCGCCTCGTAGTTGGCCTTGAACCGCTCGTCGTCGACATACATCGCCGCGAGCCCCTCGTAGGCGCAGCGGTTCGGCGTCCAGAACCGGCACACACCCCGGTAATGGGCGTCGACCTCGGCCTGCACCGCCGGATCGTCCACCGGCGTTCCGGCGACCATGGATTCGGCCATCCGGATCATCGCCGCGGTCATCTCCCGCTGCATCGCCTCGGTGTCGGCGTCGGTCATCGTCGCCACCACCCGCTGCGCCCGCTCGTAGTCCTCCGGCCAGCGTTCGCGCGCCTCGTCGTCGTAACGCGACTGATCGAAACCCTCGAACAGGTTCTCCGGACGGTTGATCTCGACCGCCATCCCGGTCCTCCCTTCCAACTCGGCGATGGTGCGCGCCACGGTATCGGCCATGCGGCCCAACCGTTCCCGCTCGAGGAGCAACCGCTCGTGCTGGCGTTTCAACGCCGCGAGCGTGTCCGGTTCGGAATCGACCGCCTCGGCGATCTCGCCCAGGCTCAGACCCAACTCCCGCAGCACGAGGATCTGCTGCAACCGCAGCAGCTGCTCGGACTCGTAATAGCGGTACCCGTTGACTCCCGAATAGGCGGGCTCGAGCAGACCGATCTCGTGATAGTGCCGCAGCGTGCGGGCGGTGACCCCCGACATCCGCGCCACCTCCGCGATCGACCAGCTCATCGCGTCTCCCATCTGTGTCGCGAGACCGGTCCCTCCGGCCTCGTCATCGACGGTAGAAGTTGCCGTAACGAGAAGGTCAAGCCGCAATTCAGCCCACCCGCGCGGGTGCGATCGGGTCCGCGGTCACCACCACCCGCGCGCCCCCCGCCGGGACGTGGGTGATGTTGCGGACCCGGGCGTGCTCGGCGCCCGCGCCCGGCGGCAACGACAACGCGTGCCGGATGAGGATCTCCCGCAACACCACCGTGCCCTCCAGCACCGAGAACCCCGCCCCGATACAGCGCCGCACCCCACCGCCGAACGGCAGCCACGTGTGCGCGGGCACACCGCCGTCGAGAAACCGCTCCGGACAGAACGATTCGGGCTCGCGATGATTGCGCGGATCGCCGTGCGCGAGCACGATCGACGTCGCCACCACCGTGCCCGCGGGCAACTCCAGCCCGCACAGCGTCAGATCCCTGGTCAGCCGCCGCACCACCCCGCCGATCACCGGCCGCCGCCGCAGCGCCTCCTTGAGCACCGCCTCCAGATACCGGTCGTCGCCCTCGACCGCCGCCCGGCGCGCGCGTCGCTGGATCTCGGGCGCGGCGGCCAGCTCGTGCAGCGCCCACGCCAGCGCCGAGGACGTCGTCTCGTGCCCGGCCAGCAGCAACGTGACCAACTGGTCGCGCAGTTCGGCATCGCTGAGCGGGGCGTCGGCGGGATCGGCGCCCGCCCCGACCGCCAGCAGCCGCGACAACACGTCCGTGCCCGCACCCGGCGCGGCGCGACGACGCGCGATCTGCGCGAACAGCAAGCGATCGAGTTCGATCAGGTTGTCGCCGAAGCGTTTCCACGGACCGTAGCGGCGCAGCCGCTCCGACGTCCAGCCCAGGAACGTGAGCGCGTCCAGATCCACGATGCGCCGCAACCGCGGGGCGAGTTCGGCGCCGCCGCGCTCGTCCACCCCGAACACCACCCGCAGGATCACCGCCAGGGTCAGCTCGTTCATCCGGTCCAACGTCACCACCGTCGACCCCGACTCCCACTCGCGCACATGCGCGGCCGCGACCTCGGCGACCAGATCGCGGTAGCCGCGCAGCGCCGACCCGGTGAACGCGGGCATCAGCAGCCGCCGCGACCGCGCGTGCGCCGCCTCGTCGGTCTGCAACAGCGAATGCTCACCCATCACCGGGCGCAGCAACCGATTCGCCTCGCCCGCATGCAGATCCGCCGGGTCGGCGGCGAAAATCTCCCGCACATGCTCCGGGCGGGAGAACACCACCAGATGTCTCGCGTACGGCGGGGCCATGCGCAGGGTGAACACGTCCCCGTAGCGGCGGGCCATCGCCCGCAGGAACGGGGCGCGGCGCCGGTTGTACAGGACGGTCTGCACGACCGAGGGCAGGCGCGGGCCCGGCGGGTACACGGTGGTCATGGCATTCACGGTAGAGCCGAACACCGCCGCGCCCAACCCCTCGCGCGATCACGGGCACAGGGTGCGCGCCAGCAGGGTCGCCACATCCAGCGGCGCGGCGTCGGGCAGGCCCGTCGCCACCACCGTCACCGCGCGTCCCGCGCTCGTCGCGCCCGCGATCGTCCGGAACCCTTGGATGCCGCCGACGTGACCGACGAACCGTGTGCCGCAAGGCAATTCGGTGGTGATCACGCCCAAGCCGTAGAACAGGCGGCCCGAGTCGTCGGCGGGTATCCCGTCGAGCATCCGTGCCAGCCACACCGGATCGAGCAGCCGCCCGGCCAGCAGCGCGGTGTAGAAACGGTTCGGATCCGCGCCGCCGGATACCAGCGACCCGGCCGTCCACGGGATCGACGGCTCGATTCGGGTGACATCGGTCGGGGGATCGCCGGAGTAGGCGTGCGGGTGCGGGGCGCGCAACTCCACCTCCCCGGGTGCGGGCAGATAGGTGTGAACCAGGTTGAGCGGGGCCAGGATTCGGCGCTGTAATTCCTCGGTGTAGGAGTGGCCGGTGACGCGTTCGATGAGCATTCCGGCCACGATGTAATTGATGTTGGTGTACCGATAGCGGGTGCCGGGCGGGAATTGCGCGGGCATCCGCAACGTCGCGGCAATCTCCTGCTGCGAGGTGACCGTGTGCCCGGCGCGGGCGGCGGCGAATTCGTCGAAGGACGGATCGTCGACCAGTTCGGGGAGCCCGCTGCGGTGCTGGAGGAGCTGGCGGACCGTGATCGCGCGGCCGTCGACGCCGTCGCCGCGCAACAACCCCGGCAGGTAGGTGTCGATCGGATCATCCAGTGCCAGAAGGTTTTCCGCGGCCAGTTGCAGCGTCAGCACGGCGGTGAACGACTTGGTGATGCTGCCGACCCGCACGTACTGGGGGCGGTCGGCGGGCATCGGTGTCCCCGTCGCGGTGTCGGCGGAACCGGCGGCGAGGGTCGCGGTGCGGTCCCCGTCGGTGACCGTCGCCAACGCGCCCACCGCGCCCGCCGCCAGCAGCGAGTCCAACTGCGCGCGCACCGCCGCCAGCCCGTCCGGCGGGGGCGGTGCGGGCGGGACGGGTGCGGGACAGCCGCTCACCAGCATCGCCACCGCCGCCAGGATCGCCGCGGCGGGCGGGAGCAGGGACAGGCGCATGATTCGACGATAGAAATGCCAAGGGCCGCAGCACATCCGGCACAACCCTGAACGGTACCCCGAATCCCACCGGTACGCCGGAAAATGGCAAATGTTCAGTTATTCGAGCGTGCCGGTCATACCATTGATCTATGCCCATCCTGCGAGTCACCGGGCGCACCGAGGTCTTCCTCGGTGACGCCTGGGCGGCGGCACTGGCCGTCGGCTGCGCTTCGGTGGGCCTGGGAGTGGCGCTGCTGGTGTGGCCGGACAAGTCGGTGCGGGTGGGCGAATACCTCTTCGCCCTCACCCTGTTGCTGACCGCGGCCTGGCAACTCGTGGTCACCTTCCGGGCCCGCATCCGCCCCGGACTGCGGGTCCCGCAATTCCTCACCGCCGTACTCACCGTCCTGCTCGCCCTGTGGTGCGCCCGCAGCGGCGACTCCGTCCCCATGCTCGCGATGTGGGTCGGAATGGGCTGGACCATCCACGGGATCATGTCCGCGATCGTCGCCGTCTGGTCCGAGGACGTCCCCGGCTCCGGGCGGCGGGAGGTTCTGGGGCTGCTCACGCTGCTCGGTGGGTTGATCATCGTCGTGTGGCCCATCGACACCCTGACCGCGCTGGCCGCGTTGGTGGGGGTGTGCTCGATTCTGTTGGGGGGCAGCCAGATTCACACCGCCGCGGAGATCGGGCGCGCTGTTCCGAGTGCGCGGCGGGTGCGTGCGCCGCGGTTGGCGGGCGCTCGGGGGCACTGAGGCCCGGCGCCCTGGGGGCACCGGGAGAGGTGCCCTGAGGCGGTCGGGCAGGGACAAGTGGAGGGGGAGCGCCCTGAGGGCAGAGGCTCGTCGAGGGCGGAGGGGGAGCGCATTGAGGGGAGTGGGTATGCCCTGCCCGGTGCCCTGGGGGCGCCGGGCAGGGACAGGGGGAGGGTGCGTGAGGGTGCCAGGCAGGGGCAGGGGAGGTGCCTGAGGGGGCCGGGCAGGGACAGGGAAGGAGAGGGCGGCTGCCTACCCGTCGAGGGAACGGAAGAACTCGCGGATGTCGGTGACGAGTTCGGTGGGGGCCTGGAGGGAGGCGAAGTGGCCGCCGGTGGGGTACTCGGTCCAGCGCACGATGGTGTTGGTCATCGCGGCGAGGCCGCGGACGGCGTGGTCGCCCTGGAAATTCGCGACCGCGGTCGGGACTCCCGAGTTCGCGGGCTTGCTGCCCCACGACGTGCCGGACTCCCGGTAGAGGCGCGCGGCCGAGCCGGCGGTGCCGGTCAACCAGTAGGTCGTGACGTCGGTCAGGATGGCGTCGCGGTCGACGGGCGTCTGAGCGGTGGCGGTCGGATCCCAGTCGACGAACCATTCGAGGTTCCATGCCAATTGGCCGGTGGGTGAATCGTTGAGGGCGTAGGCGAGGGTCTGCGGGCGCAGGGCCATCTGCGTGGCGTAGCCGTTGTGCCCGAACCACCATCGCTGATTCTCGATCGCCTTCGCGCGGTCCGCCTCCGACAACTCGGCGAGCTCCGCGCCGGTGCCGCTCGCCGTCGCGGCGTCGGCGAGCGCGTTGACGTGGACGCCGATGACCTTGTCCGGCGCGACCCGCCCCAGCGCGGGGGAGATGAGGCTGCCGTAGTCACCGCCTTGGGCGCCGTACCGGTCGTAGCCGAGTCGTTGCATCAGCGTCGCCCAGGCGCGCGCGATGCGCGGCACGTCCCACCCGGTGTCGCGGGTCGGGCCGGAGAACCCGAAACCCGGCACCGAGGGGGCAACCACGTGGAACGCGTCCGCCGGGTCCCCGCCGTGGGCCCGCGGATCGGTCAGCGGGCCGAGGATGTCGAGGAAGTCGGCGGGTGTGCTGGGCCAGCCGTGGGTCAGGATCAGCGGGGTCGCGTCGGGCTCGGGGGAGCGCACATGCAGGAAATGGACGTTCTGCCCGTCGATTTCGGTGGTGAACTGCGGGACCTTGTTCAGCCGCGCCTCCTGCTCACGCCAGTCGAAGCCGGTGCGCCAGTACTCGACCAGGTCGAGCAGATAGTCGCGGTCGACGCCGTAGGACCAGCCGACCCCGGGCAGGGCGTCGGGCCAGCGGGTGCGGGCGAGCCGATCGTTCAGTTCGTCGAGATCGGCCTGCGGAATGTCGACGCGGAAAGGGACTGTCCCGGAGGGTGTTTCGCTCATGGCACCAGCCTCTCTCCTGTGTAGGACAGATCCCGTCCTACACATGCGGCATGATCGAATCATGTCCGAATCCCCACCGGCGCGGCTGCTGCGGCTGCTGTCGCTGCTGCAAACGCATCGAGACTGGACGGGAACCGAACTGGCCCACCGACTCGACGTCAGCACCCGCACCATCCGCCGGGACGTGGACCGACTGCGGGAGCTGGGATATCCGGTGCACGCGGTGATGGGACCGGTCGGGGGATACCGGCTCGGCGCGGGCACGACGCTGCCGCCGCTGCTGTTGGACGACGACGAGGCGGTGGCCGTCACGCTGGGCCTGCAGACCAACGTCACCGGCAATATCGCGGGCATCGAGGAGACGTCGCTGCGCGCCCTCACCAAAGTGGAACAGGTGCTGCCCACCCGCCTGCGCCACCGCGTCGACGCGCTGCGGGTCGCCGTGGTCGCCATGCCCGCCCGATACGACCAGGGCTCGGCTGTGGACCCCGACTCGCTCACCGCGATCTCCGCCGCCATCCGCGCCGCCGAGGTCCTGCGCTTCGACTACCGCAGCCATACCGACCAGGACACCCGCCGCGCCGTCGAGCCCCACCGCATCGTGCACTGGGGCCACCGGTGGTACCTCGTCGGCTGGGACCGCGACCGCGACGACTGGCGCACCTTCCGCATCGACCGCATGGCGTTGCGGACACCCAACGGCGGACGCTTCACCCACCGCCCGTCCCCCGACGGCGACGTCGCCGCCTATCTCCGCCGCGCCATGGGTTTCACCATGTGGCCGTACCGCTCGGTCCTGCGCGTCCACACCCCCGCGGAGGACCTCGCCGGGCGCGTCGAAGGCATCGTCACCCCCATCGACGACCACACCTGCCGACTCGAAATGGGTTCGGACTCCTACCCTTTGGTCGTGCTGGCCGTCGGCATGCTCGACGTCGAATTCGAGGTCGAATCCCCGCCCGAACTGGTGACCCACCTGCGGACCTTCGCCGACCGGTTCGACCGCGCCGCGCGTCGATGGCGGACCTGACGGCGGCACCCGCGGACAGGACAATGGGGACTCCCCCGCGCGGTGCCGGGGTTTCGGCGGTGGGAAGGGGCTACAGTCGGCGGCTGTCGTTGCCGTCTGCGAGGGGAATGCCGATGTCGTTGTCTCGTCGAGGGTTCATCGCCGCCACCGCGGCCGCGGCCGCCGTCGTGGGGGCCGGGCGGGCGAACGCCGAGACCGCCGTGTTCACCCCCGGCCAGCCGGAATATCTGCGAGCGACGCTGCGGGGATACAACCGGCGATTCGCCGCGCAACCGGTCCGGGTGTGCGCGCCCACCACTGCGGAGGAGGTGCGAATCGCGGTGGGGCAGGCGGTATCCGACGGATTGCGGGTCGCGGCGCGCTCGGGTGGGCATTGTTTCGACGACTTCGTCGACAACGCCGAGACGAAGGCGCTGATCGATCTCGAGCGGATGAGCGAGGTCCGATGGGACGAGCGCTATCGCGCCTTCTCCGTCGCCGCGGGCACCGAACTCGACACCGTGTACCGGGCGCTGCACCCCTACGGGGTGACCGTGCCCGCGGGCATCTGCAAGGGCGTCGGCGCGGGCGGGCACATCGCGGGCGGGGGGTACGGGCCGCTGTCGCGGCGGCACGGACTGGTCGCCGATCACCTCTACGGGGTCGAGGTCGTCACCGTCGACGCCGAGGGCCGCGCCGCGCTCACCGTCGCGACCGCCGACGGACCGAACCGCGAGTTGTGGTGGGCCCACACCGGCGGGGGCGGCGGCAATTTCGGGATCGTGACCCGATACCTGTTGCGCTCCAACGGCTCCGACGGCGCCGACCCGCGCACCGCGTTGCCGCGCCCGCCCGCTTCGATGCTCACCACCCGGATCATGCTGCCGCTCACCACCGAGGACGCGTTCGTCCGGTTCCTCGGCAACTACCTCGACTTCTTCCACCGCCACCGCGACCCCGGCAACCCCTTCGCCGGACTGTACGCCCCGCTCAGCGTGCGCCCCACCCTCACCGGATCGATCGAGGTGCTGGTGCTGCTCGACGCCGACGCCCCCGACGCGCAGACGAAACTCGACAGCTTCGTCGCCGCGCTCACCGACGGCGTCCCCGTCCCGCCGCTGATCGAACCCGCCACCCGCGCCTCATACCCCGAGACCGTCGAGCAGGTCTACTACCCGAAGGCCCCCGTCCCGCCGCGCGTGAAGATCAAAGCCGCCTATCTGCGCCGCCCCTACACCGTCGAGCAGCTGCGAATCTGCTACCGGCACATGGTCGATCCGACCGTGATCGGCGAATCCGAACTGGAACTGCTGCCCTTCGGCGGGCAGATCAACGCCGCCGCCCCCGGCGCGACCGCCATGCCCGCCCGCGACGCGTTCATGAAGATGCTCATCCACGCCGCCTGGCGGCTGCCCTCCGACGACGAGCACCTCGTCGACTGGGCGCGCCGCTTCTACGGCGAGCTCTACGCCGCCACCGGCGGCGCCCCCGTCCCCGACGACGCCAACGGCGGCAGCTACATCAACTACCCCGACCCCGACCTGGCCGACCCGCGCTGGAACACCTCCGGCGTGCCGTGGCACGTCTTCTACTACGGCGCGGGATATCCACGGCTGCAACAGGTCAAGGCCGCCTGGGACCCCGGCGACCGGTTCCGTCACCAGCTGTCGATCGCGCTGCCCTGACTCACACCAACGCCAGCACCCGGCACGGGCCGCCCGTGCCCCCGGCGTGGGTCGGCGCGCCGATCACCACGCTCGCCCCGATCGGCGGGACCGTGTCGAGCCGCGCGAGCATCTCCACCCCGTAGCGGCCCGCGCCCAGCACCGCGGTGTGGACGCCGTATTCGCGGTCCGCGGCCCGGTCCAGGCTGAGGGTGTCCACCCCGAGTCCGACGATATTCCGTTCGCGCACAAGGTGATTCGCGGTCGTCGCGTGGAAGCCGGGGGCGTGCGGGGTGCCGCCCGGGTCGAGATTGACGAATGCCCCCGGCGTGGCCAGGCGTCGTTCCCAGCCGGAGAACATGGCCACGAACGCGCGCTCGGGAATCCGGCCGTGCCGGTCCTCGAACGCCTCGACGTCGGCGACGGTCACCATCGCGTCGGCGTCGGTGTCGGCGCGGGCGCTGATGTCGAGCACCACCAGCGGCGCCACCAGATCCGCGGCCGGGATCCGGTCCACGCTCGCCCCGCCCGGCACCCGATGCAGCGGCGCGTCGATGTGGGTGCCGGTGTGCTCCCACAGGATCAGGCTCTGCTGGGCGAACCCGCCGAGCTCGTGGCGGGCCACCGGCGCGGCCAGCAACGGCGGATTGCCCGGCCACACCGGCAGTTCCGGGGTCAGTGTGTGGGTGAGATCCACCACCGACTCCGCGCTCACCGCCGCCGAGGTCGCGGCCGAACCCAACGCCACCACACCGGCCGCGGCGAACAATCCGCGGCGGGTGAGTCGCGCGAGGGCCTGCTCGTGGGCCACGCGGACGATCCGAGGTGCGCACATGGTCGCCGCAGCTTACGCGCCGGTCTGGTCGCGTCGCGTGCGACGCGCGGTGCGGAACGGAGCCGGTGTGGGTCGATGTCGCGGGCGACGGCCGCGGCGCAGGGTCGATCCCGCGTCCGCTGACGGGGTCGGAGGTGGTCCGGCAGCGGAGGGAACGACGCTGCGCTGATGGGGCTGGACGCGGCCCTGCGGTCGGCGGGGTGACGCTGCTCGCGGTGACGCGGGCTCGGTGGGGACGGCATGATGGGAAGATCGACACACCCGGCGAGGGGAGCTGTTCCGTGGCCAAGGAGTTCACCGGCATCGACGACAAGCTGCGGCGGTTCATCGCCGAGCAACCCATGTTCTTCGTCGCCACCGCCCCCTCCCAGGGTGGCCGGATCAATCTGTCCCCCAAGGGGTATCGCGACACCTTCGCCGTGCTCGACGACCACACCGTCGCCTACCTCGACCTGTTCGGCAGCGGCGTGGAAACCATCGCCCACCTGCGCGACAACGGCCGCATCACGATCATGTTCTGCTCGTTCACCCGCACCTCGAAAATCCTGCGCCTCCAAGGCACCGGCCGGGTCGTGCGCCCCGACGACGCCGAATTCGCCGCCCTGCGCGGACATTTCGGCACCGACCACCCCGGCGTGCGCGCGATCATCGTCGTGCACTGCGAACGCATCGCCGACTCCTGCGGATTCAGCGTCCCCTACCTCGAATTCGTCGACGAACGCGCCGTCCTCGACACCCACCACGCCCGCAAGACCGACGCCGACTTCACCCGCCGCATCAGCGGCGACAACGCCACCAGCATCGACGCCCTCCCCGGCCTCGACGCCGACCACCCCGTCCCGACCCGCGACCCGGTAGCGTGACCGCCATGGCGCGACCCGAATCCGGCCCCCGGGCGGTGCTGGAACGCTTCCGGCAAGCGGCGATCGACCAATCCGTCGAGGCGATGACCGAGCTGTACGCCGAGGACGCGGTGCACGAATTCCCGTTCAGCCGACCGGGATTGCCCACCCGGCTCGAGGGGCGGGACCGGATCGTCGAATTCATCACCGCGGGCTGGCGGTCGGGGGTGTTGCGGTACGAGTCGTATCGCACCCTCGCGATTCACGACACCCTCGACCCGGACACGATCGTGGTCGAGCAGGAGGCGGTGGGGACCAGTACGGTCAGCGGCGCGGTCGCGTTGCCGAATGTCGTGGTGCTCACGGTGAGCGACGGGCGGATCAGGATCTTTCGTGATTACGTCAACATCTTGGCCGCCGCGGAGGCCACCGGGATCACGATCGGGTGACGCGAGGGCGAATCCTGTTCCGACACCGCCCGTTTTGCTCTGGAACCGCGGGGGCGCGGCTTGCGTCGAACAACCATGTGAGACAACTGATCGCCGCCCTTCCCCGAGGAGCATCTCGTGGACAGGGCTGAACCCAGCGTGGACGAACTCGCCGACTCGGTGATCCGCACAGCGGCGGAACTGCGATACCGGATCGTTCGCGACGAAACGGGCGGATTGGCGCTGACCGCCGACGGGGATACGCCGGTGGAACCCCCGCTGGTATTCGAGATGACCGAGGACGAACTGCTGGACTACTACCGGCAGTCGGCGGCGGACGCGGGCGATGCGAGCACCTCGTGGAAGACGTGGCTGCTGTTGATGTCGACGCACCTCCAGGAAGCCCTGTATCAGGCGGAGGGTCTCGATCGACGGTGCGTGATCGTGATCGGCGAGACGGGGTTCGAACCCCGGCCCCGGTGAGCCGTTTCCGCTGCGGAACACCCGACCGACCCCGGCCCCGCACCTACTCGTCAGATATCCTCAGAATCCCTGGCGCCGAATCGCTTTCCTTCGAGCGCACCCGGCCTCGATGGATAACCCCACGCAGCTTGCGCGGCACGATGGCGATCAGCAACGGCGCTCAATGGGTCGGTGGTGTCCAGCCGAGCGGCGGCGATTCCGAGGCGTCGCCGTAGGCGGTGACGAACTCCTCGTCGGCCGGGATGGGCTGGGCCCAGAATTTCAGGCCGAAAGGGACGGGCAGCGGGCGGGCGTCCACGGTGATCACTCGGCGCGTCGTCTCCAGGTGCAGGGCGGGCAGGGTGGGGTCGAACCGGGCGATCACGAACTCCGTGCCCTCCCCGTCGACACGGTTGTAGTTGAACCGCACCCGTTTACCCGGCTCGAGCGGCGGCCCGCCGAACCCCCACCCCGATCTGACGCCGCGGCCCTCGACTCGGATGGAGGTCATCAGCATCTCCTGGCCGGGGTAGGCAGCCCGCATGGTGGAGGGAGGCGGACCCGCGAACACCTGCCACGTCAACCGCCCATCGGATCGGCGGTCGGTAACCGGCCGCTGCTCCTCCTCCACCTGCGGACTCCTCTCGGCTCAGCGCTCGATGTCGGCGCACGCGACGCCCGGCCGTCGTTCGCCTACTCGTCGGATATCGCCAGAATCCTGACCGCCGAATCGCTTTCGCTCAATGCCACTCGGCGCAGTTCGGTGATCACGTCGAGGTAGCGGGAGACCTCCGCGGAGCGTTCGAGGTAGAGGTTGCCGACGTATTCCTCGATGTAGATCAGCGGGGGTTCGACGAATTTCGAATGCGGGGTGAGGGGGAATTCCAGGAGCGAGAACGGTCCGGCCAACGCGCCGATCCGGCTGCGGGCATTGAACGGGACCACGCGGATCGAGACATTGGGGCGTTGGCCGATCTCCACCAGGTACCGGCGCTGCTCGGCCATCACCGCGGGGCCGCCCCATTCCTCGCGCAGTGCCGCCTCGGAGACCAGAATCTCGGCCGAGAAATTCGGATCATGAAGGCGCTGTTGGTGTTTCAGCGCACCTCCGATGCGCTCTTCGATCTCGGCGGTGGCGGCGTGCGGGGTCTCGGTCCAGGCGACCGCGCGCAGATAGTCGGGGGTTTGCACGATCCGGGGCAGCAACAGGAGCGACCAGGACGTCGACCGTTTCATCGTGTCCCGCAGGCAGGCGTAGGGATCGATCCCATCGTCCCGGCGATCCATATGCGCGCGCCACCAACCACCGCCCTTGCGCTTGGTGATTCGAACGTCCTGCGCCAGAGCGAGAATCGTGCGGCGGGTGTCGTCGCAGACGTGGTAGTGATCGCACAGGGCGTTCATGTAGAGATCGCTGGCCGAGGGGCCCGCGATCCCGTCTTCGAGGCGGGCCATCGTCTGGGACGAGATGCCGAGCATGTTCGCGACGCTGTATTGGCTGAGGCCGGACTTCTTTCGCAGTGCCTGCAATTGTCGGCCGAGTACTCGGCGGGCGATTGTTGAACCTGCTGTGCCCATGGCATTCTCTCGCTTTCGGATCGGTTGGAATATCGGAGGAAAGAACTGCTCCTGCTGGTGGTCCCGACAGTGATTCACGCCCGGGTGTGCCAGAGCGCTGGACATCGAAACCTCCGAGTGTGGTTTGTCCGGAATTGTGGCTTCGCCATCGAACCCCGATTTCAAGGCTGTCAAATCGGTGCCCGCCCGGGTGCCAGAAGAGTGACAGTCCGGTCTTGTGGATCGCGCGCGCACGTCTATACCCTCGAGGCAGGAGGGGGACTCCTACACACCGAGGGCCGTTGTCGTGGCAACCGAAGGTATCGGCAGTCGAATCAAGCACGAACGCAAGCTCGCCGGGCTGACACAGGCGCAACTCGCCAATCGCATCGGCTACAGCGTGTCCTACGTCCGGGCCGTCGAGCAAGGTCGCGAGCCCGCCAGCCCGGCGTTCACCGCGGCCGTCGCCGCGAAAGTCGGTGTCGATCCCGATCGGCTCAACGGAGCCCCCTACATCGAGACCTTGGAGGAAGAGGGCCCGATCGAGGGGCTCGAGAAACTGCGCGTGATTCTCGCCGAGGGCACCCATGTGCGGGCGGCCGAACCTCGGTCACCTCAACAACTGCGGGCCGACCTCACCGCGGTGCAGGCGGCACTGCACAAGGACCGCACCCGGCTGTCGCTGTCCTTGGTGCCCGATCTGATTCGTGGATTGCACGGTGCGGCGCAGGCCGCCCGGACCGACGCGGAACGCCGGACCGCGTACGAAATGCTTTGTGAGGCATACATCGCCGCCGAGGGCGCGGTGTGCCGATTGGGTTTCTCGTCGCTCACCGCACTGATCCTCGACCGCCTCGACGCGGCGGCCGCGCACGCCGACGACCCCGGATACGCGGTCCGCGGCCTGATGAAACGCGCGCGGCTGCTGATGGCGCACGGGTCCACCACCGTGGCCATGTCGTTGGTCGAGCAAGGGTTGGGAATGATCGACGGGGATTCGGAATCGGAACGAGTCCTGCGAGGCTACGGCCACCTGCGGGGCGCGATCGTCGCGGCCCGGAGTCGTCAACTCGATTCGGCCACCGAGCATATTCGCGAAGCGCAACGCATAGCGTCGGCGATGAATCATGAAAGTGCGCTCTACACCACCGAATTCGGCCCAGGGAACACGGCGATACACGACTGCGCCGTCGAACTGGAAGCGGGCGATCCCGGGAAGGCGGCGATAACGGGATCCCGTCTGCGACTGCCCCCCGACGTCGCCGCTCCCCGGGCGGGTCATCATTGGCAGGACAACGCGCGAGCATGGCTCATGGCCGGTAAGCCCCACGAGGCGTTGCAGGCACTGAACAAGGCTCGCGCTGTCGCACCCCAGCAAACTCGCCTCCACCCCTCGGTCCGCGAGACCGTCTACGGGATCGCCTCCGCCGAGCGTTACCGGAGCGACAGTCTGGGGAATTTCACGCGGTGGCTCGGAATGAATGTCTGAGGCCATGGCCGAGGCCGAGGTGGGCAGATCGCTCATCTGCCAACTGACGCAGAACGCCGTACCGGTGCGAAAGGTCGATGAGCTTCGTGCTCGCAACGATTCGGCTGTGGGGGAGTGAGCGAGATCGCCGAAGACGCGCTGGCTGAAGTACTTCGAAATGCTTGTCTCTCAGCCGGATTCGATCCTTCCGATGCTGATCTTATGCGGATTGGTGAGAACGCCATATACCGGCTACCCGGCGGCATCGTGGTTCGAATCAGCCGACCACGACAAGAAGTCGCGGCTTCCCGAGAGGTGGCGGTGGCCCGGTGGATGGAGGGCGCGGGTGTCGAGGCGGTGCGGGTCGCGCCGGGCATCGAGCAGCCGATGGACGTTGATGGGCGGGCAGTGACCTTCTGGCGGGAGCTGCCGCCGCATCGACGCGGCACACGCGTCCAAGCGGCCGAAGCCCTCAGGAAACTGCACCGCCTCGCGCCTCCCGCGGGCTTCGATCTGGCGAAGGTGGCACCGTTCGTTCGGCTCGAGGGGCGGATCGAGGGCGCGCGTTTCCTGCCAGACGATGATCGGCGCTGGATGCGTGAGCATCTGGCGCGGTTGCGTGAGCGGTGGGAGGGGCTGCCAAATGGGTTGCCGTGGTGTGTGATTCACGGTGATGCCTGGGTCGGCAATGTCGTGGTTGCCGACGACGGCCGTGTGATCCTGCTCGACCTGGAGCGTGCCTCGATTGGGCCGCCGGAGTGGGATCTGGTGCATACGGCGATCAAATTGTCGTCGTTCGGTTGGATCACGGCGGAGCAGTACGGTGAGTTCTGCGCGGTCTACGGGTACGACGTCACAACCTGGGACGGCTTCGAGTTGCTGCGCGATATCCGGGAGTTCCGGATGACAACGATGGCGGTGCAGGCAGGGACGACCGATCCCAGGTGGCGGGAGCAGGCGGGGCATCGGCTCGCGTGTATCCGGAGGGGGTCGGGTCGGCCGTGGCCGGGGTGGGAGGCGCTTGGATGACGTCCTGTAATCGGCCGCTCGACGAATTCGATTGCGGCGGCGCGAGTCCGTCAGATCCAGACATCGAACCTCGGCAACGGGCGGCGTGTTTCCCGGCCAAATTCTCGATACCCTCGAAGAGGGTGCTTGGGGGCAGCGCAGGGCGGCGATGAGTTGGACATCGGGCAGCGGATAGAGATCCAGCGGGAGCGAAAAGGCATGTCCCGGTCCGTTCTCGCGGGTCTTGTCGGGCTTTCCCCGGAGTGGCTGGCGGCCGCCGAGAACGGACGCTTACCAACCCCGAGTCTGTCGATGCTGCTTCGCATTGCCCGCGCGCTCGAACTGCACGATCTCGCCGAGTTGACCGGGAACGACCACGCCGTACCGGTGGCGGTCTTCGCGGGCGAGCGGCACGCCGCCCTCACCGCGGTAGAGGCGGCACTGCTTCGGAGCGTTCCTTCCGAAACAACCATCACCCCAACGGAACTCGCCGAACGCCTACGGCAGGCGTGGATCATCCGCCACGCCAGCCCCGATCATCGAACCCAGTTGGGAGCGTTGCTGCCCGACCTGATCCGGGATGCGCAATCGGCCGCCCGCACCCCGGGACCCGACCGGCGGGCGGCGCGGAAGCTGCTCGCGGGCGTCTACCAGCTGGCCGACTTCTATGTCGCGTATCAGCCTGCGCCCGAACTGGTTTGGCTGGTCGCCGACCGGGGACTGCACGAGGGATACGAGGCCGACGATCCCTACGTGATCGCGTGCAGTGCGTGGGCGATGGTCCAGGCCCTGCGCGACTCGGGCCGATGGGAGGAGGCCATCGGCCTTGCGCAGGACGCGGCCGACCGGTTGCGCCCCTATCTCGAACGGGACACCATCGGCGACGACTGGCGCGGAATCGTCGGCGCGCTGGAGGCCGAAATCGCTTACGTGTACGCGCGGCGCGGGCGGCACGGGGACGCGTGGCGTCATTGGGAACGGGCTCAGCGGGTCGCCGAGCGACTGGGTGCGGCGTACCGGCACATACAGACCTCGTTCTCGCTCCCGGTGATGGGCGCGCACGCCGTCACCCTCGGGGTGGAACTGCGCCAGCCGGGGGAGGCGTTGCGGGCGGCGCAGCGGGTCGACGCCGAGCGGATCGTGTCGGTGCCCCGGCGCAGCCGCCACTTCATCGAGGTCGCCAGTGCGCACGCCGTGCGCGACGAGCCCGCCGCGACCTTCGCTCTGCTGGCGAAAGCCGAGAGCACCGCGCCGGAGACCATCCGATACAACGGGTTCGCGCGGGAGCTGCTGCTCGACTTGCAGAAGCGGCCGCCGTCGGGGATGCGGAACGAGGTCCGGGAGTTGAGCCGAAGGGTCGGTGTCGCCGCGTGAACTGGGCACCCGCGAGTCGAGGCATATCGTGGCAACCGAAGGTACCGGCAAATCACGCACGCGCGCAAGGTCGCTGGGTTGACGCGACCGAATTCTCGGTACCCGCGAGCGGGAAGGCCCGTCCCCCGCGAGGGCCGTGGTCACGCAGCGGGCGCGGTTCTCGAGACATCATGAAAAAAGTTGTGGCTGAGCCGATTACGAAATGGAGCGGACGGTTCCCCCGGCCGCGGACTGTTCGATGGCGGCGAGGAGGCGGTGGTGGCGTAGGGCGGTCTCGAAGTTGGGATGTGGTTGCCGGGCTTCGGCGATGGCCTGGGCGACCTCCAGGTAGAGGGCTGCGATGTGGGCCGGTGGGCCGGACCGGATTTCGGCGGGGACGGTGTGGTACGCGTCGGGTACGGCCAGGGCCTCGTCGCCGATCTGGATAGACCATTCGCCCCAGTGGATGAACGTTCCGGGTTGGGCTGGGGTGGCGATCAATGTCGAGTCGCTGCCGACGATCTCGAGGCGGAATCCGTAACGGGCGGGCCCGTTGCCGCCGTGCACGGCCACCGACGCGGTGGCGCCGCTGACCAGAAGTCCGTGCAGCAGCACGTGACTGGGCGTGGCGTTGGGCACCGTCCGCTCCGTCCCGGCGACGAGCACGCGGTCGTGCGTGCGGGGCAGCCGTGCGGAGACTTCGGTCAGTGGACCCACGACCCGTTCGACGGTGGCCAGGAAGTGACCGGCCATGATGGTCAGGATGTCGGTTCCCTCCGCGGGATCGAGGCCGAACACCAGACTCGGCGGTATTCGACTGCCGCCCCAGGGGGCGCCCTCCGCCACCAGCGCGACCGATTCGAGCGTGCCGATCCGACCGCCGGCCACCAGGTCCGCGGCGAAGCGAACACTCGGGGAGTGGTGGCCCTGCAGGACGACCGCGTGAACGACGCCGGCCGCGGTGGCGGCCGCGGTCAGCTCACCCGCTTCGTCGGCGTCGACGCCCAGCGGCCACTCGGACACGACGTGCTTGCCGGCGTCGAGCGCTGCCCTGATCACGGCGGCATGACCGGAGGCCTTCACCGATACGACGACCAGGTCGACCTCCGGGTGCGCGACGAGTTCCCCCGCGTCGGCGAAGACGTGCCGCACGCCGTGGGCGGCGGCCACACGGTCCGCGCTGGCCCGATTGGTGGTCGCGACCGCGGTCACCTCGAACTCCTCGAGAGCGGTGAGCGCGGGCAGATGCGAGCTGTCCGCCCAACCGCTGGCCCCGACCACGCCGACTCGGATCATGCGCCACTCCTTAGTTCTGTACCTATTGGTAAGAAAGTAGGTGGCGCGGCACTCGTCCGCAAGAGGTAATGTACCGATAGGTAAGAAACTTGGAGACAGGACGGAGGACGGCATGCCCGGCGGACGCCCGCGCTCGTTCGACGCGGACATCGCACTCGACCGCGCGCTGGAACTGTTCTGGCGGCACGGCTACGAGGGCACGTCGCTGGCCGACCTGACCGCCGCGATGGGCATCAACAAGCCCAGCCTCTACGCCACCTTCGGCAACAAGGAGGAACTGTTCGCCAAGGTTTTGGCCCGCTACCTCGACGGTCCCGGCGCCTACGCCGCCGACGCGCTGAACGCCCCCACCGGCCGCGAGGTCGTCGAGCGGCTCATTCACGGGGCCGTCGAGCTGACCGCAGGGGCGAACACGCCGAACGGTTGCCTGTGTGTCAAGACCGTTCAAGCCTGCGGACCCGACTCGCGCACCGTCCGTCACGACGCCGTGGCGGTCCGCAAAGCAGGCGAGGCCGCGTTGCGCAGGCGACTCGAGCAGGCCACCGATCTGCCGAGCCGCCATGAGCCAACCACCTTGGCCGCACTCGTCCACACGATCTCGGACGGCATCGCCGTCCAAGCCGCTGCCGGGCGCAGCCGCGACGAACTGCGGCAGGTCGCCGACTCGGCGCTGCGGGCCCTGTTGGGCGACGGCACATAGTCCTGTGCGGCCGTCGAGAATGGGTGCTTGCAGCGCACGAACGAGGCCGATGATCGAATTACGCACGCGCGCAGAGTTACTGGGCCGACACGGGGTCAGCTCGCCAGCCGACTGGACGAACGGTTGCGGCAGGCGTGGATCGTTCGGCATGTCAGTCCTGATCATCGAACTCCGTTGGCCGCCTTGCTTTCTGGCCTGATCCGGACCACGCCTCGGTCATAGGTGGAAAGTTTGCTTGACACCGCTGTGGGTGTAAGCAAACTTTCAACCCGGTTCGCGTCGCCAGGTCGTGGCTCCCGCGCGTCGCGCCGACGAAGGTTCGCGGATTCCCGCCATCGGTGCTCTCGGAGTATGGGCAGGTCGCGGTTAGCCTTGGGGTGCACGGGTTTCGGTGGGAGGAGCGCGGTTGTGGAGAGCCGGGTTGTCGTCAGTGACCGATCCGGGTCTGGGCACCGGACCGACTTCGGCTCGATTCCTCGGGGGCGGTCAGGAGTTCGGACATGACCGAGGGCATCGATGCGGCGGCAGTACGCCGTGCGGAACTCGGCGGGTTCCTGCGAACCGCCCGGACTCGCCTGACACCCGCCGACGTCGGGTTGCCGGTGCGCCCCTACCGGACCCGCCGCACACCGGGTCTGCGGCGTGAGGAGGTCGCGGGGCTCGCCAGAGTCAGCGTGACCTGGTACACCTGGCTGGAACAAGGCCGGGACGTCCGCGCGAGCAGGGGAGTCATCGACGCCCTCACACGAGCACTGCGACTCGACACCGAACAGGCCCGGCATCTTCGCCATCTCGCTGGCTTCGCCGACCCCGAAGCGCCGCAGCCGATTCGGCGCGATCTCGCCGAACTGCAACAACTGGTCGACGCTGTGCCGAGCTATCCCGCGGCCATTCACCGGGACAATCTCGACTACGTGGTGTGGAACAGGCCGTACGCCGCGATACGGCGCGATCCCGGGCTGCTGCCCGCGGAGCGGCGGAACCTGTTGTGGGTGGTCTTCACCGACCCGGACCTACCCGCGCATCCCCACTGGCAGGACGCCGCGCAGGATTTGCTCGGCTTCGTTCGCGCCGCGCTGGGGCAGCGTCCGGGCGACGCGCGACTGAATCAACTCGTGCGCGAGCTGAGCGAGGTGAGCGCGTCTTTTCGCGAGGCGTGGTCACAGCATCATGTCGGTGAGATCCGTTTGCCTGCCATTTCGATGAGCCATCCCGAGGTCGGCGAATTCCATTTGAAGTACACGCGCCTGCGCTGCCTCGATGATCCGGAACTCGTACTGGTCGTGCAGCTTCCGGTGACCGCCGCCGACGCCGACAAACTGGCCCGCGCACTGGACTTCCGGTGAGGATCGCCTGGATTTCCGAAGTGTCCTGAAGAAGTCTCGTGTCTGCCGGGTAGTAAATCTACTTGGATCACCATCGCAAGACCGTGGCATTGTCTGCTGAATTCTCCTCGAGCTGCCGCGACCTCCTCCTCGACGGGGCTTTCCTGTCATAACGTCACCGACATCCCGGTTCCCGCAACGCATTCGAGTCTTGGCACCGGGCATCGCGATACCGCGCAACCGGAGGGAGCTTGTGATGAGACCGATCAGCCACGCGACTGTCGTGAGGGCATTGGCGACAATCGTCTCGATGATCACCGTGATAACGGGACCCGCTGCGGCACAAGCCGATACCGAAGGTTCCCGACCGGATACGTCCGCCGACGGCGCGATCGTCTCCGCGCACCCGATCGTCCTGTTCGGCCTACCGGTGCCGGTCAAGGCATGGCAGGTGTCGTTCACCTCGCACGACGGACAGAATCTACCCACCACCGGCAAGACGACCATCCTCGAACCCGACACCCCGTGGACCGGCCCGGGCGCGCGACCAGTGATCAGTTGGCAAGTGGCCGAGGACAGCCTCGGCTCGCAATGTTCCCCGTCCTACGCCTTCGAACACGGCGTGGACAACATCGTGAACGAGAGCACCCTCGAAGCGACGCTCGCAACGACTGTGCTGCAACGAAACTGGGCTCTCGCATTTCCGGATTATCAAGGACCGCGAGAACGATTCCTCGAAAAAACCCAAGCGGCCCACGCCATTCTGGACGGAATCCGCGCCGCCAAAGCGTTCGCACCGGCCGGGTTGGCGGACTCTCCCATCGCTCTGCTCGGCTACTCCGGCGGAGCAATGGCGAACATGTGGGCGACCCAGGCGCTGCCCCATTACGCGCCGGAACTGCGCCTCGCGGGTGTCGCCACCGGCGGGTTGCCGGTGGATCTCGTCCATCAGCTCGAGCGCGTGAGCGGCACTGTCTACGCCGGAATCGGTCTGCTCGCGATCGCGGCGGTGCATCGCCTCGCACCCGAGGCCGACGTGCCCGGGCTTCTCAACGATCGAGGTAAGCGGATGCTGGCCGAGACAACCAATTTCTGCCTGGCCGACTTCACCCTGAAGTACCCGTTCGTCGACATCGGCGACTACACAGCGGTTCCGGACATCGTCCACAATCCTCGGTTTCAGGCGATATTGCGCAGTCTGAGCGTGGAGCCCGACGCGTCGCAGCCGCCGACGTACTTCTGGGAGTCCACCACCGATGACCTCCTGCCGATCGACGATGCCGATCGACTCGTGGCTTCCTGGTGCCGGGCCGGTGGTCAGGTGACATACGCCCGGCTGCCGATCCCGGGTCATGGACTGCCGGACATGGTGAACCTGCCCGCCGCGCTCGACTACCTCGGTGACCGATTCGCCGGTGCCCCGACACCGGAGTGCGGCTGAACCGCCGGCCCCGGTACGACGGCTCAACAACCCAGCTGCGTCGCCAGATCGAGAAAGTCGGTGGCGTTGATGTCGAACTCCTCGCTGAACTCGATGTCCGCCAAGGCGATATCGCCGTACTCGTACGGACGGGCTACGAAGGCGGTACGGAAACCGAGTGCGGCGGCGGCGCGGATGTCGTATTTGTGGCAGGCGACCATCATGATGTCGGCGGGTGCCAGTCCGAGGTAGGTGGCGGCGAGGTGGTAGGTGCGGGGGTCGGGTTTGAAGGCGCCGGCCATTTCGGCGGTGAAGACGGCGTGCCAGGGGAGGTCGGCGTGGCGGGTGATCTCCACGACGGCGGAGACGTCGGCGTTGGACAGGGTCGCCAGGAGGTAGCGGGTGCGGAGGCGGTGTAGGCCCGCCACGGTGTCGGGCCAGGGGTCCAGGCGGGTCCAGGCGCGGGTCAGGGTGTCGCGGTCGATCGGGTCGAGGTGCAGGCCGCGGCTGTCCAGGACGGTGTCGAGGGTTCGGCGGTAGATGGAGGCCACGCTCACCCAGGGGCCGTCCTGCGGTTGCCGGGAGGTTTCGGTGAAATAGGCTGTGCGCCAATCGTTCACGAAACGCGACCAGTCCTGGTCCGGGTAGCGGTCACCGGCGAGTTGCTCGGCGGCGCGCCGGATTGTGGAATGGAAATCCGTCGCGGTGCCCTGTACGTCGAACAGCAACGCTGTCGGCCGGTCGTTCACGCGCGCTCCGAACGGCTTGGGTAGACGGCGATCTCGATGAGGTTGCCGTCGAGGTCGCGGCAGTAGTGCGAGGTCATCTCGCCCAGCGCGCCGATCTTGGTCACCGGACCGTCGACGATCTCCACGCCGCACTCGACCAGATGCGCCGCGACCTGCTCCGGCGAGCTGCCGGTGACGAAACACAGGTCCGCAGAGCCCGCGGCCTCGACGGCGCCGGTGATCCACGCCGGGTCCTGACCGAGCGGACGCAGGTTGATCTTCTGGTTCCCGAACGTCAACGCCGTGCGCCCGGCCGGGCCGAATGTCTCGACGGTCATGCCGAGGACGCGCGCGTACCACCGGGCGGTGGCGGCGACATCACGGCAGTTGAGGACGACGTGATCGAAACGTTCGACGGTCAGGGCCATTTCGGCACGGTAACAGGTCTCCGGTTGGACAATCCGTGCGGCGGTAGACCCCGTGAGGTCGGCGTACCGATGGCGATTCGCTCAGCCCTGCCGAATCGATCGCACGGCCTGCACGGGGTGTTGTCGCCAGGACAGCGTCGCCTACGTACGCTCGGTGAAGATCTTGGTCAGCCGCTCCGCGAATTCCGTTGCGTGCGCGCGTGATCCATTGTGCGCGCCCGGGAACTCGGTGACCGACAGGCCCAACCGAAGCGCGATGGTGGCGGCCGGACGGTAGGGGAGATGACCGCGGGTCCGTTCACCGGCGGCCAGCACCAGACGATCCGTCAAACCGTCGAGTGCGCCGAAATCCGGGATGTACGAGGTGAATTCGCGGAGTTCGTACTCCATCATGATCGGTCCGTTGGCAGCCAGCCGGGCCCAGGTCTCGGTTTGGCGCGGGGTCATCCGTTCGGGTTGGGGGGTGGGGTCCATGACCGGGCCGATGCCCGCGAGGAAGTGGGCGCCCGCCGCGGCGAGGCCCTCGGTGTGGAACAGGTCCAGCACCTCCTCGATCCAGGCGTGGTGGGCGGCGGCGGTGGGCAGGACGGCGAAGCAGGGGGGTTCGTGGGCGACCACGGTGCGGACGCGGTCGGGGTGGTGGGCCAGCAGATCGAGGGCGGTGATCGCGCCGTTGCTGGTGCCGAACACGAAAGCCGGTTCGCTACACAATGTTTCGATGATCCGGGCGGCGTCGTCGGCCTGCACGGCCACGTGCTGGGGTTCGGGGTGGCCGCTGGTCAGTCGGCTGCGGGAGTAGCCGCGGACGTCGTAGGCGATCACCGTGAAGTGTTCGGCGAGGCCCTCGGCCAGGTCGTCGAAGTTCGCGGCGTCGCCGCCACCGCCGGGGATCAGCAGCAGCGGCGGGCCGTCGCCGCGGATCTCGGCGTACAGGTCGGCGCCGGGGACGGGCACTGTCTCGGATTTCATGATCTCTCCTTCTCGGGCCACTGCGACAAGGTGCGGTGCAGGGCCTCGACGATGTGGTGCCAGCTGGCGTCGGTGGGCCGGGAATGGGCGAATCCGCCCGCGGCCTCCAGCGTGGCGAAGCCGTGAAAGGTGCTGCGCAGCAAGCGGCCCGCGTCGGTGGCGGCGGGTTCTTCCAGGCCGTAGCCGTGCAGGATGGCCTGGGTCAGTTCGATGCTGCGTAACAAGGCGGGTTCGTCGGCGACCTCAGCGGGGTCCATGCGGATCTGGGTCGCCGCGTAGCGGCCCGGATGCTCGAGCACGAAAGACCGGTAGGCTCCGGCGAATCCGATCAAGGCGTCCTTGCCGGAGCGGCCCGCCATCGCCGCCGCGATGCGCTCGTTCAACTGCGTCGCCGACGCCAGGGCCACCCGCACCCGCAGGTCGTGCAGATTGCGCACATGGGAGTACAGGCTCGGATCCTTCACGCCGACCGCGCGGGCGACCGCGGACAAGGTCAGATTGTCGAACCCGATCTCGTCGGCCAGCTCGGCCGCCGCCGCGGTGATCCGCTCGGCGGTCAATCCCGTTCGCGGAGACACACATCCACCACCTTTCCTAACCTGATTAGGTTACACCCTAATGACCTTAGGAGGCTATTCCTCTGTACCTACTGGTATGTATAGTGCGGGTATGAGCACGAGGGACGACCTCATCGAGAGCACCCGGGCGCTGCTGTGGGAGCGCGGGTATGTGGGGACCAGCCCGAAGGCGATTCAGCGGCGAGCCGGGGCCGGGCAGGGCAGCATGTATCACCACTTCGCGGGCAAGGAGGATTTGGCGCGTGCGGCGATCGATCGGACGGCCGCGGAGTTGCGTGCCGCTGTGGACGCGCGGCTCTCCGGTCCGGGCACTGCGCTGCAACGCATTTCGGGGTATCTGCGCCGCGAGCGCGATGTCCTGAAGGGCTGTCCGATCGGTGGACTGACCCAGGATCCGGATGTGATGGCCGCCCCCGCGCTCCGCGCGCCGGTTCAGGAGACCTTGACGTGGTTGTGCGCCCGCCTGACCGAGGTGCTGCGCGAGGGGCTCGACCGCGGGGAGCTGAGTGCGGCGCTGGATCCGGGCGCTACGGCGGCGGCGATCGTCGCGGCGTTGCAGGGCGGGTACGTCCTGGCTCGGGCAGCGGACAGCACAGCGCCGTTCGAGCGGGCGGTCGAGGGTGTACTCGCGTTGCTTTCCGCCTATTCGGTGAAAACCTCCTGATAGCAAGGACATCGGCACACATGCATGTATCGCACGCTCCGCGCATCGCGGTTCCGGCCTCGTCGTCGTTCGTCACCCGTGATGTGCGCGTCGAAGAACTCGCCGTCCCCGACGGTCCGTCCCGGACACAGGTCGACCGCGTTCGGTTCGCCCCGGGTGCTCGGACGCACTGGCATCGTCATCCCGTCGGGCAGGTGCTCGTGGTGACCGACGGGGTGGGGCTCGTGCAACGCCGTGGAGGGCCGGTCGAGGTCATTCGGGCGGGCGATACCGTGCAGATCGAGGCGGGTGAATGGCATTGGCACGGAGCGACTTTCGACGCGCCGATGACGCATGTGGCGATCGAGGAACATCCGGGGGACGGCACGACGGCGGAGTTCGGCCAGGCGGTGAGCGACGCCGAATACCAGGCCGCGAACGGCGATCCGGCCCCGCCGCTGAGCCGGGTGATCGTCATGGACCAGCCGCTGCCACGACCGCTGGCCACCCAGCGCGTCGAGATCCGGCGGATCACCATCGCGCCCGGGCACGCCGCCGGAACGCACATCCACAACGGGCCCGTCTTCGGCAATATCGAGACCGGATCGGTCGTCTACCAGATCGACGGACACCCGGAAACGGTGCTCGAACCCGGCGACGTCTTCTACGAACCCGAGGGCACCCGCATCGCCCGCTTCGACGCCCGAGACGACGGCGTCACGTTCCTCGGCTACTTCCTACTCAGCGACGGCATGACCCCCGAACTGGCCTTCCCCGACGCCTGAGGACCCCCGCGATACAAACCCAGCCGCACCCCTTGTTCGAATCCGCACCCGTTTCAGGGCCTTACAAGGGGTGCGGATCCGAATAAAGGGTGCGGCTGGGTTCGTAGGGCTGGGGATTGTCAGGGTTTGCGGGCCAGGGCGCAGGAGATGAGTTTTTCCCAGACGGTGAGGTCGCGTTCGGGGGGGCCGATGTTGGTGACATCCTCGCCGTCTTCGGGGGCTGGGGCCGGGCGCCATTCGGTGCAGTTCTTTAGGCCGGGCTCTAGGACCTCGAGGTCGCCGAAGAGGGCGAGGATCTCCTCGTCGGTGCGCCAGCGGCCGCGGCCGAAGCTGCCCTGCAACTTCTGTTCGGCCAGTTGGGTTTCGGCGTTGTAGCCGGAGCGGAAGTGGGAGATGTAGACCTCGCTGCCGGAGGGGACCTTGTCGACCCACCAGCGGACCAGGCCCGCGGGGTCCTCGTCGTCGTTGAGGTGGTGCAGGATGGCGCTGAAGATCAAGCCGACCGGTCGGGTGAAATCGATCAGGCGCTGGACCTCGTCGCTGTCGAAAATGCCTTGTGGGTCGCGCAGATCCGCGGTGAAGACCGTCGTGTTGGTGTCGGTGGCCAGCAGGGCGCGGCCGTGGGCCAGCACGATCGGGTCGTTGTCGACGTACACTACGTGCGCGCCGGGGGTGTGGCGCTGGGCTACCTGGTGCACATTGTCGGCGGTGGGCAGGCCGCTGCCGAAGTCGATGAACTGGTCGATGCCGTCGCGGGCGATATCGCCGACGGCGCGGATCAGGGCCTGGCGGTTGGCGTAGGCGATGGCCACCGAGCCGGGCAGGTCTTTGATGAAGAAGTCACCGATTTCGCGATCGACCGCGTAGTTGTCCTTGCCGCCGAGCAGATAGTCGTAGACGCGAGCGATGCTCGCCTTCGACTGGTCCACATGTGTGGCGCTGTCGGTCATGGGAATCATCCCCTGTCGCTGGATGCTGGGACGGATCAATCCTAGGAGCACAACCGTTCGCGGATGGGCGGTTCGGTTATACCGGCAACTCCCCGCCCGGCGCAATGGAATCCGACGTCACGGGATGTGTTCGCCGCCAACGCGATTGCCGCTACCGGCCGCAGCGGACCGACAGCGATCGCCCAGCACCCGCACCGCCTCGCCCGACAATCGTTGCGACAGAGGATGATCACGCCCCGCCTGGCACGAAACGGCGACCGGTCGGTATGCAAGGACGAGGTCCCCCGGAAAGGTCTCGGCGGCAGCGGATTTCGTTCAGCCCGCCGGGGGCCGAGCGCATCGAACCGCCGCCGCGCCCTCGCTCAGTCGTGCGGCGTCGCACCGGGCTCGACAGCCACAGGTTCGAGCGGCGTCGCGCCGGACTCAACCGACACAGGTTCGGGCTGCCCCGGTGCGGCCCCCGCCGGTCGCGTCGACCGTTCGGGTTCCACGGCCATTGGCGCGGGTTGCGCCGGTGCGGCTTCCGCCGAACGCGTCGGCCCTTCGGGCTTCACGCCACCGGCTCGGACTGCCCCGGTGCCGCTTCTGCCGCCTGCGTCGGTCGTCCGGCCTCCACGGCCACCGGGTCAGGCTGCGCCGCTGCGGTTTCCGTCGTACGCGTCGGCCCTTCGGGCACAGCCGGGACCGCCTTCCGAGCCCCGCCCAGCCGCGCGTAGGCGAGGCAGACCACCCCGCACAACAGGTACCCCAGTGCCACCGTCGGCGCCGCGGCCCAGGCGACTCGGGCGGCGTGGATCAGGCCGATCCAGCTCAGCGCCGCGGCGGCAGCGCAGGCGGTGGCCGCGGCGAGGAAGCGTTTGTCCAGGATGAAGGTGACGATCGCGCCGAGTACCAGGCCGGCCAGGACGCCGCCCGAGCCCAGGGTTTTAAGGCCGTCGTACACCACGCCCGCTTGGCCGAGCGCGGCGTTGCCGACCTTGTCGGCGGTGGTTCCGGCCGCGGCCAGCGCGTTGTCGATCTGTCCGACAGCCCATTCGGCGAGGTTCGGGATCAGGGCCGCGACGACCGCCACGGCGTGCAGTTTGGGTACCGCTTGGAACGCTTGGGCGCCGATCAGCAGGCCGATGTACAGCAGGATCGGCACGATCGCGGGGGTCGGCAGTAGGGTGCTGAGCACTCCGAACAGTCCCAGCAGGCACATCACGCCGATGGTGACGCCGCTGGCGAGCGAGTATCCGGTGCGTCCGCCGGCGTCCTTCCAGCCGGGGTGGCCGATGTAGACCGCGGGCGGGAACGGTGAGCCGAAGCCGGAGCCGATGATGGCGCCGAATCCGTCGGCGAGCAGCACGCTGCGCAGGTTGTAGTTGTCGCCCGCCGCGGCGGCGCTCTCGACGTTGCTCATCGCCTCGGTGAAGTTGTAGACGCCCAACGGAATCGCCGTGGCCAGCAGCGGACCGAGATTGCCGAGGCCGGTGAACAGCAGGTGCGGGTGCAGGGTCGGCAGTCCGACCGCGATGTCGTGCGCGGCCTTGGTGACGTCGGGCACCGACATGTATCCGCCGATCCAGCCGATCGCCGTGCCGACCAGCAACGCCACCAGGCCGACCGGGACGTTGCCGGGCAACCGCACATCGGTGAAGAAGCCGATCAGGATGATCGCCAGCACGGGCAACGCGATCCACGCGGCCTCCCACATCTGCGCGGCCGGGCGCATGGAGATGAACGTGATCGAGATGCCCGCCAGGGTGCCGAGCATGGCCGCGCGCGGGGTGATGCGGCGGATGTAGGGGCCCACGAAGCCGCCGATCATGACGATCACGCCGATGAGGAACGCCCACGCCAGACCCGCCGACCACGCTTTGAGCGGATCGTGGCTGGCGAGGTAGATCGGCAGCATGACCACGAACACCACGATGAACATGTGCGGCACGCTGGGTCCGTACGGCAGCGCGGTCACCGTCGTCCGCTGTTCGCGGCGGGCGAGGCGGCGGGCCAGCAGCACGTAGTAGAGGTTGCCGAGCACCAGGGCCACGCCCAGCGCGGGCAGCACGCTGCCCAGCACGTCCCGGCTCGGGATGTGCACCACCGCGATCGACAGCGTGGTGAGGGTGAGCACGTTGACCAGGATGTTGAAGCAGAGCCCGAAGTAAGCGTTGGTGTCGCCGCGCGTCCACCAGGGCACGCGCAGGGCGGCGGATTTCTCGGCGGGCGCGGGCTCACGGGGTTGGGTGTGGAGGGACATGGGTTTTCCTGTTCACTAAACCGGTGTATCGGCGGAGGAGTCGAGCGGGGCGGGGGCGGTCAGCGCGGTGCGGACCGCGGCCGAATCGGCGACCCAGCCGAAGATGCCGCCCTGGGCCGCGATCATCTCCAGCCCCACGCGCTGGAATTCGGGGAAATACGAACCGACGCAATCGGAGACGACCAGGCACTCGTAGCCCCGATCGTTGGCCTCGCGCACGGTGGTGTGCACGCACACCTCGGTGGTGACCCCGGTGACCAACAGGGAGCGAATACCCTTGCGGCGCAGTTCGTCTGCGAGCCCGGTGGCGTAGAAGGCGCCCTTGCCCGGCTTGTCGATCACGACCTCCTCCGGCAGCGGGGCGAGCTCGTCGACGATGTCGTGGCCGTACTCGCCGCGGATCAGGATGCGGCCGAACCGTCCCGGGTCGCCGATGCGCTGAGAAGGATTGCCGCGCAACAGTTTCGACGGCGGACAGTCCGACAGGTCGGGCCGGTGACCCTCCCGGGTGTGCAGCACCGGCACCCCCGCCGCGCGGGCCGCGGCCAGCAGACCGCGCAGCGGCTCGATCACCGTGCGCAGCAGGGCGACGTCGTTGCCGAGGCTCTCGCCGAACCCGCCGGGCAGCAGGAAGTCGCGCTGCATATCGATGATCAGCAGGGCCAGGGTGCCCGGCTCGTAGCGGAACGGTCCCGGCCGCGCCGGAATGGCTTGTGTGGTGGTCATCGTCGCTCCTGCGCCGTTCGGGAGGTGGCCGCGGCGGTCATCGCCGTGCGGGGTTCGTCGAGGATGCGCGCCGCGGCCGCCAGCACGGTGTCGTCGGCGAGGGCGGGACCGGCCACCATGACCGACAGCGGCCGCCCGTCGCCGGTCATGCCCACCGGCACCGCCACCGCGGTGAGGTCGAGCAGATTCCCGAAATGGGTGTAGTGCCCGAGCACGGTGTTGGTGGCGATGGGATCGGCCAGCACCTGCGCCACGGTGAAGGTGGTGCCGATGGTCGGCAGCACCAGCACGTCGAAGTCGGTCCACATCCGGGCCACCCGCGCGCGCAGCCGTTGCAGCCGCTGCTGTGCCCGGAACACGTCCACCGCGTCGAATCGCTGTCCGCCGGTGAGGATTTCGCGCACCACCGGCAGGATCGAGTCCGGATGCTCGGCCAGGAACTCGCCGAACACCACCAGCCGCTCGGCCACCCACGGGCCCTCATACAGCAGCTCGCCCGCCGCCAGGAACGGCTCCAGAGACGTTGGCACGCAGTCGAATCCGAGTCCGGGCAGGCGCTCGCGCAGCGCCAGGTGCGCGTCCCGGAACACCGTGTCGCCGAAGAACTCCAGCTCGGTCGCCGCGGGCAGCCCGGCGCGCAGGCGCCCGCCGCGGTGGCGCGGCCCGCGCGGGCGGCTCCAGGGATCGTCCGGGTCCACCGCGGCGATCACGTCGAAGACCCGGTCGAGGTCCTCCACCGAGGTCGCGGTGAGGGTGACGCAGTCCAGCGACTCGCACGCCGGAACCAACCCGACCGCGCTGATCAACCCGCGCGACGGCTTCCACCCGACAATCCCGTTGAGCGCGGCCGGAACCCGGCCGGATCCGGCGGTGTCGGTGGCCACGCAGAACGGCACCTCGCCCAGCGCCACCGCCCGCGCGGAGCCGGAGCTGGACCCGCCGCAGACGAGGTCGCCGCCGAAGACGCTGCGCGGCACGGTGTAGGGGGTGCGGGTGCCGTTCAGCCCGGTGGCGAACTGATCGAGATTGGTCTTGCCGACGAACAGCGCGCCCGCGTCGAGCAGGCGCTGCACCGCCGGGGCGGTTCGGGTTGCGGTGTAGGCGAAGTCGGGGCAGGCCAGGGTGGTGGGCCAGCCCGCGACATCGATGCTGTCTTTCACCCCGAACGGCACCCCGTACAGCGGCAGCGTGCGCGCGCCGGGCCGTCGCTCGATCTCGGCCGCCGCGGCCAGCAACCGCGCGCGGGGCACCGGGGTGATCCAGGTGCCGTCGTCGCCGTGGGCGGCGATCGCGTCGGCGACCCGCGCCGCGGTGTTCGTCGGTGAGCCGCTACCGCTTTCGTGGGAGTGCAGGATCTCGGCGATGCTGGGGCCCGTGCTGTGCATTTGTCGATTGTCGACAGAATGCGTGAAGCCCGGTGTGTTCGTGTGTTTCGGTTGTGTTGCCCGCTGTCAGTGGAATTCGAGATCGAGGTAGGCCAGCTCGCCGTGGCGGCGCAGCGCCTCGAGCACGGTGTCGCGGTCGTTGGTCTCGAGGGCGGCCAGCAGCGCGGCGTGCCGGCGCACCCCGTCGCGGCGATGCGTGGCGCGCGCCTCCTCGCGCAGGTTGCGGGCCATCGGCAGTTGCAGTTTCAGCAGGATCGGCGCGTAGGCCAGATCCAGTTGCCGATGGCGGGCCAGTGCGACGATCGCGGTGTGGAAGCGGCGGTGGGCGTTGTCGCGCTCGAAGGCGTCGTCACGGTCGTCGGCGGCGCGCATGTCGTCGAGCGCGGCGCGCACCGCGCGCAACGGATCTCCCGTGGCGGGCAAGGGAAACGCGCTCTCCACCGCGTGCCGTTCCAGCACCCGCCGTAGTTCGAACAGTTGCAGCACGTCGGTGGCCGACCACACCACCACCCGGAAGCCGCGGCGCGGCAGATGCTCGATGAGCCCCTCCTGCACCAACAACCGCAGCGCCTCCCGCACCGGCGCGCGGCTGGTGCCCAACCGGGCGCACAGCGCCTCCTCGCCGATCCGATCGCCCGGCGCGTACGCCCCGCTCAGTACCTCCGACCGCACATGCCGCACCGCCAAATCCACCAGGCTCGGCGGCAGCACGGTCTCCTCCGCACCCACCGTCATGCTTCGAGTCTACGAACGGGGCGGTCGGCGGCGTGGCGGTCACACTGTCGTCGACGGAATCGGAGGCGGTCTCGTCGGGGGCCGGATGGAGGGTAGGGCGGGCGACGCGTTCGCCGAATCGGGTTGCGGCAGAACGTGATCGCGCGCCGGTCACGGTTCGGGCGGGCCTCTCGCGGTGATGGAGGGGCGGATCCGCGGCCGGACCGATGAATCTGTCGGACCCAGGGTGTCTCATGAGGGTAGGACCCATCGTGCCCCCGGGAGGACTCATGACCGTATCCGTCGCCGCCGCCACCCTCGCCGTCCCCGACGGCCGCCTCTACTACGAGTTGCGCGGCAGCGGGCCGCTGGTGGCGCTGGTCGGCTCGCCCATGCACGCCGCGCCGTTCGCGCCCGTCGCCGAGGCGCTGGCCGCCGATCACACCGTGTTGACCACTGATCCGCGCGGGCACTTCGGCAGTGTGCTCGACGATCCGGAGCAGGACTCGACGCCGGAGTTGCGCGCCGCCGACCTGGCCCGGCTGCTGCGGCACGTGGACGCCGGGCCCGCGGTGGTGTTGGGTTCCTCCGGCGGCGCGATCACGAGTCTGGCGCTGCTGCAAGCGAATCCGGAGCTGGTGCGGCTGGTGGTCGCGCACGAGCCGCCGCTGGCCGAGCTGCTCGACGATCGGGCGCGCCAGCGCGGGGTGCGCGCGCAGATCCGGGCGCTGTTCGAGGCGGGCGACCGGATCGGCGCGATCCGCAAGTTCTTCGACTTCGCCGATATGCGCATTCCCGAGCCGGTGTTCCAGGAATGGTTCGGGGGCGAGCCCACCCCGGAGGAGTTGGCCAACGACCGTTACTTCTATCTGCACGAACTCGAGGGCACCGCGGGCTGGACGCCGGATCTCGCCGCGTTGCGGGCGGTGTCGGACAAGCTGGTCATCGGGATCGGGGAGACCTCGGCGGGCCTGTTCTGCGACCGGGCCTCCCGCGCGCTGGCCGCCGAACTCGGGCTGGAACCGGTGCTGTTCCCCGGCGGGCACGGTGGATTCACCGAGGACGCACCGAAATTCGCCGACCGGCTGCGGGAGGTCATCGGGTGAACGTGGCCGCCTTGTCGGCCAGATCCAGCAGCGGCTGGGGCACGACGCCGAGCACGAGCGTCGCCGCGGCGCTCACCGCGACCACCGCGCT
The DNA here is from genome assembly GCF_042874315.1 of Nocardia sp. NPDC004068. Lineage (NCBI taxonomy): Bacteria > Bacillati > Actinomycetota > Actinomycetes > Mycobacteriales > Nocardiaceae > Nocardia > Nocardia sp. NPDC004068. Next base: position 23,349 of record NZ_JBIAMW010000021.1, on the reverse strand, counting down.
CGTCAGGGGCGGTTCCACGACGCGGGCGACGTCGGCGGGCGGGTCGGTGAAGAACATGAGCACGATGACGCGGATGTAGAAGAACGCCGCGACCGCGCTGGCGATCACGCCGACGATCACCAGCGCGGTGTACCCGCCCGCCCCGGCGGCGGTGAACACCGCGAACTTGCTGACGAATCCGCTGGTGAGCGGGATCCCCGCGAACGACAGCAGGAACAGCGCGAAAACCGTTGCCAGCCACGGCGATCGGCGGCCGAGCCCGGCCCACGCGGCCAGCGCGGTCGCCTCCTCCCCGGCGGCGTCGCGCACGAGGGTGACCACCGCGAACGCGCCCACTGTGCCGATGCCGTAGGCGGCGAGGTAGAACAGCACCGCCGACACCCCGTCGCTGTTGGCGGCGGCGACGCCGGTGAGCATGAATCCGGCGTGCGCGACCGACGAATACGCGAGCATGCGTTTGACGTCGGTCTGGGTGACGGCCATGATCGCGCCGACGGCCATGGTGGCGATCGCGATCGCGGCGAGGAGGGGCCGCCAGTCCTCGCGCAGCCCCGGCACCGCGACCTGCACCAGCCGCAGCAACGCACCGACTGCCGCGATCTTGGTGCCCGCGGCCATGAACGCGGTCACCGGCGTCGGCGCGCCCTGGTACACGTCGGGCACCCAGGACTGGAACGGCACCGCGCCGACCTTGAACAGCAGCCCCACCGCCAGCATCGCGACACCCAGCACCGCAAGGGTTTTGGAGTCGCCGTCGCGGCCGATCGCGTCGGCGATCCCGGCGAAGCGGACGGTTCCGGCGTAGCCGTAGAGCAGGGCCGTGCCGTAGAGGAAGAACGCCGAGGAGAACGCGCCCAGCAGGAAGTACTTCAGCGCCGACTCCTGCGACAGCAGCCGCTGCCGCCGCGCCAGCCCGCACAGCAGATACAGCGGCAGCGACAGTACTTCCAGGGCCACGAACATCGTCAGCAGGTCGTTGGACGCGGGGAACAGCAGCAGCCCGCCGAGCGCGAACAGCGCCAGCGGGAACACCTCGGTGGTGGTGATCCCGGCGCGGGCGGCGGCCTGTTCGTCGGGGCTGCCGGGCATGGCGGCGGCCTGCGGGGTGAACGCGTCGACCGGCACCGCGCCCGCGGCGACGGCGGCCGCGCGGCTCCAGGTGCCGGGACCCTCTCGGCGCACCCGGGATTCGACGCCGCGTTCGGCGATCAACGCCAGCCCGAGGATCGCGGTCACCAGGATGGTCCCTTGCAGGAACAGGGTGACCCCGTCGACGGCGACCGCGTCGACGACGGCGGTGGCGTGGGTGCCCGACAGGGCGATCACCGCCGCCAACGCGCCCGCGCAGCCGCCGAATCCGAGCAGCAGGTGCAGCGGGTAGCGCCAGGAGCGGGGGGCGAACGCCTCGACGAGCACCCCGGCGACGGCGGCGGCGAACACCACCAGCATCGGGGAGAGCAGACCGTATTCGATCGAGGGGGCCGGAACGGTCGCGGCGAGCAGCTGACTCATTTGTGCGCACCTCCGCTGGGCGTGGCGGCCTCCGGCTGCACCGTGGGCCCGGGATCGTTCTTACCGATGGTGGTCAGCGTGCCCGCGACGGCCGGATTGATCAGGTCCAGAACGGGTTTGGGGTAGGCGCCCAGGAACAGCAGCGCCGCCAGCAGCGGCACGACCACCACCAGCTCGCGCGGCACCAGATCGCGCAGCCGTTCGTTGCCGGAGGTGACCGGGCCGGTCATCATCCGCTGGTACAGCCACAGCACGTAGATCGCGGCGAGCACGAGCGCGCCGGTGGCGGCGATCGCGGCGACCGGGTAGCGGGTGAAGGTGCCGACCAGGACGAGGAATTCGCTGACGAACGGCGCGAGGCCGGGCAGCGACAGGGTGGCCAGTCCGGCGATGAGGAAGGTGCCCGCCAGGATGGGGGCGACCTTCTGCACGCCGCCGAATTCGGCGATGACGCGAGTTCCCCTGCGCGAGACCAGGAATCCGGCGATGAGGAACAGCGCGGCGGTGGAGATGCCGTGGTTGACCATGTACAGGGTGGCTCCGGCGCCGCCCTGGTTGGTCATGGCGAAGATGCCGAGGATGATGAACCCGAAGTGCGAGATGGAGGTGTAGGCGATCAGCCGCATCACGTCGGTCTGCCCGATCGCCAGCAGCGCGCCGTAGAGGATGCCGATGACGGCGAGCACGCTGATCAGCGGCGCGTAGGTGCTCGACGCGGACGGGAACAGCAGCAGGCAGTAGCGCAGCATCCCGAAGGTGCCGACCTTGTCGACCACGGCCATCATCAGCACCGCGCTGGCCGGGGTCGCCGACACCGCGGCGTCGGGCAGCCAGGTGTGCAGCGGCCACAGCGGCGCCTTCACCGCGAAGGCGAACATGAATCCGAGGAACAGCGCGTTCAATACCGCTGGGGCCGCGCCCAATTGGCCGGAGTTGGCGGCCTGTACGACGGCGCGGAAGTCGAAGGTGCCGTGATCGCCGCCGATGTTCTCCCGCGCGGTGAGCACATACAGTCCGATGACCGCGGCGAGCATGATCAGCCCGCCGAACAGGTTGTACAGCAAGAACTTCACCGCGGCCCGAGACCGTTGCTGCCGGTGCGCGAGATCGTCGGTGCGGGGCCCGAATCCGCCGATGAGGAAGTACATCGGGATGAGCATGACCTCGAAGAACACGTAGAACAGCAGGATGTCGAGGGAGACGAAGGAGATGAGCACCATCGCCTCGACCACCAGTGTCAGCGCCACGTAGATGTGCGCGACCCGAGGCCCGGCCCCCACCTCGCGTTCGTCGCGCCATCCCGCCAGGATCAGCAACGGCACCAACCCGGCGGTCAGCAGCACCAACACCAGCGCGATCCCGTCGACCCCGAGGGTGTACCCGGCCCCGAAAGCCGGTATCCACTCATGGGATTCGACGAACTGATACCGCCCCCCACCGGGTTCGAACCGCACCGCCACCACGACCCCGACCACGAGCGTGGCCATGGCGACGGCCAACCCGAGCGCGCGGGCGAGCAGACGCTGGGCGGCGGGCACGACCATGACCGCGACGGCCCCGGCGAGCGGAAGCACCCACAGCGTTGTGAGCCAAGGGAATTCGTTCACAGCAGCCTCACCGCGAGCAGGGCGGCGACCACCAGGGCCGCGCCGGTGAACATGGACAGGGCGTAGGAGCGGACGAATCCGGTTTGGACTCTGCGGATTCGGGCCGAGAGGCCGCCGATGACGGCGGCGGTGGTGTTGACCAGGCCGTCGATGCCGCGGGTGTCGACGAAGACCAGGGCGCGGGTCAGGTGGGCGCCGGGGCGCATGAAGGCGGCCTCGTTGACGGTGTCGCCGTAGAGGTCGCGGCGGGCGGCGACGGTGAGGGCGGTGACGTCGGCGGGGGCGGTGGTGGGGACCGGAGAGCGGTACTGGCGCACCGCGATCGCGACGCCGACGGCGACCACGGCGAGGGCGGCGATCGAGACCAGGGCGGCGGAGGAACCGCTCTCGGTCTGGTGTTCCTCGCCGACGACGGGGGCCAGCCAGTGTTGCAGGGAGTCGCCGAACCAGAAGATCAGGCCGGAGAACACCGAGCCGATCGCGAGCAGGATCATCGGGCCGGTCATGATCGCGGGGGCCTCGTGCGGGTGGGCGTCCTCAGGCCAGCGTCGGTCGCCGAAGAAGGTCAGCAGCATGACGCGGGTCATGTAGAAGGCGGTGATGCCCGCGCCGAGCAGCGCGGCCGCGCCCAGGGTGAATCCCGTTGCGCCGCCGTGCCCGAACGCGGCCTCGATGATGCGGTCCTTGGAGAAGAATCCCGCGAACGGCGGCACGCCGATGATGGCGAGGTAGCCCAGGCCGAAGGTGGCGAAGGTGATCGGCAGGACCGCGCGCAGCCCGCCGTAGCGGCGCATGTCGGTCTCGTCGTTCATGGCGTGCATGACCGAGCCCGCGCCGAGGAACAGCCCGGCCTTGAAGAAGCCGTGGGTGAGCAGATGCATGATCGCCACCGCGTACCCGGCGGGACCGAGACCCGCGGCGAGGACCATGTACCCGATCTGGCTCATGGTGGAGGCGGCGAGCGCCTTCTTGATGTCGTCCTTGGCGCAGCCGATGATCGCGCCGAACAGCAGGGTCACCGCGCCGACGATGAGCACCCCGGCTCGCGCGGCGGGCGCGAGGTCGAAGATCGGGTGGGCGCGCGCGATGAGGTACACCCCGGCGGTGACCATGGTGGCGGCGTGGATGAGCGCGGACACGGGGGTGGGGCCCTCCATGGCGTCGCCGAGCCAGGACTGCAACGGCACCTGCGCCGATTTCCCGCACGCCCCCAACAGCAGCAGCAATCCGATGGCGGTGAGGGTGGCCTGCGAGGCGTGCGGCGCCCCGGCGAACACCTGCCCGTAGTCGACCGAGCCGAAGGTGGCGAACATGACGAACAGCGCGATCGCCAACCCCATGTCGCCGACCCGGTTGACCACGAACGCCTTCTTGGCCGCCGTTGCGGCGGAGGGCTTTTCGTACCAGAACCCGATCAGCAGATACGATGCCAGGCCCACGCCCTCCCAGCCCAGGTACAGCACCAGGAAGTTGTCGGCGAGCACCAGCACGAGCATGGCGGCCAAAAACAGGTTGAGGTAGGCGAAGAACCGCCGCCGTCCCGGGTCGTGGCTCATGTAGCCGACCGAGTAGAGGTGGATGAGCGACCCGACGCCGGTGATGAGCAGCACGAAACACATCGACAGCTGATCCAGGCTCAGCGCGAAGTCGGCGTGCAGTCCGGCGACGGGCACCCAGGCGAAGAACGAATGCCGCAGCGCGCGTGCGTCGTTCGCGCGGCCGAGCATCTCGGCGAACGCCCACACCGCGAGCGCGAACGACGCCAGCGCCGTCGCGCAGCCCAGCCAGTGCCCCCACCGGTCGGTGCGGCGGCCCGCGAGCAGCAGGATCGCGGCCCCGGCCAGCGGCAGCGCGGGCAGCAGAACGAGCGTCTGTGCGGTCATCACGTCAGTACTTCAGCAGGTTGGCGTCGTCGACCGAGGTCGAGCGGCGGGCGCGGAAGATGGTCATGATGATGGCGAGGCCGACGACGACCTCGGCGGCGGCCACGACCATGGTGAAGAACGCGAACACCTGGCCGTCGAGGTCGGCGTGTTCGCGGGCGAAGGTGACGAAGGCGAGGTTCACCGCGTTGAGCATGAGCTCGACGCACATGAACACCACGATCGCGTTGCGCCGCACCAGGACTCCGGCCGCGCCGATGGTGAACAGCAGCGCGGACAGGTACAGGTAGTTGTCCGGATTCACCGCAGAGCCTTTCTCTCAGCTCCGGCTCGCGCCGGATGTCGGGGTGGCGCCGCCCTCGTCGTCGCCGACGCCGAGCGCGGCGGCTTCGGTGTTGGCGCGGTGGCGGCGGTGGCGCAGGATGGTGCTGACCGACAGTTCGGCGAACGACCCGTCGGGCAGCCGGGCGGGGGCGTCGACGGCGTTGTGGCGGGCGTACACGCCGGGCGCGGGCAGCGGGGTGATCTGGTGTCCGTCGCGGACGCGTTGGCGCGAGCGCTCCTTCTGGTCGGTGCGGGGCCCGAACCGTTCGCGGTGGGCCAGCACCATCGCGCCGAGGGTGGCGGTGATCAGCAGCGCGCCGGTGAGTTCGAACGCCCACACGTAGCGTACGAAGATCAGATCCGCCAGCGCCGCAATGGGATCGGCCCCGAATCCGGGCCCCTCGGCAGGCTCGGGGCCACCAGGGGAACGGTCGCGCATGCCGCGCGCGATGGCCCCGGTGAGCAGGATCCCGAACCCGAGCCCGACCACGATCACCGCGATCCGGTGTCCGCGCAGGGTTTCGCGCAGCGATTCGGAGGAGTCGACGCCGACGAGCATGAGCACGAACAGGAACAGCATCATCACCGCGCCGGTGTAGACGACGATCTGCACGACGCCGAGGAACACCGCCTTCTGCGCGATGTAGCACACCGACAGCGCGATCATGGTCGCGGCCAGGCACAGCGCGGAGTGCACGGCCTTGCGCGCGCACACCATGCCCAGCGCGCCGGCGACGGCGATGACGGCGAGCACCCAGAACAGCACCGCCTCGCCGGTGGAGGTGCGGGTAACCGTCTCCGCCAGAACGGTAGTCATCACGCGCCGCCTTCCGCGCCGACGGTGGCCGGTTCGTCGGTCCGCTCGCCGGTGATCTTGCCGAGGTAGTAGTCCTCGTCGGTGGCGCCGGGCGGCATCGGGTGCGGGGGTGCGAGCATTCCCGCGCGCAGGGGCGCCAGCAGGTCGTCCTTCTCGAAGATCAGCCGTCCCCGGTTGTCGTCGGCCATCTCGTAGTCGTTGGTCATGGTGAGCGCGCGGGTGGGGCACGCCTCGATGCACAGGCCGCAGCCGATGCAGCGCAGGTAGTTGATCTGGTAGACGCGGCCGTAGCGTTCGCCGGGGGAGAAGCGTTCGGCGTCGGTGTTGTCGGCGCCCTCGACGTAGATGGCGTCGGCGGGGCACGCCCACGCGCACAGTTCGCAGCCGATGCATTTCTCGAGGCCGTCGGGGTGCCGATTGAGTTGGTGGCGGCCGTGATAGCGCGGCGCGGTGGGCACCTTCTCCTCGGGATACTGTTCGGTGTTCTTCTTCTTGAACATGGTGGCGAAGGTGACCCAGAACCCGGCCAGCGGTTCCAGCGGGCCCGGCCGGGGGCTCTCGGTGGCGGGCCGAGAGGGCATGGGCGGCACCGGGAATCCCGCGTAGGCGCTCGGCTCGGCCGGTGCGGGCGCCTCGGGTTCGGTCCGGCGCAGCCCGGCGCGCAGGGCGACGCCGATGAGCAGCAGCGACACCACGATGCCGCCGCCGACCAGGCCGACGGTCTGGACGTGGATGCCGTTGTTCTGCAACACCTTCAGCGACGCGACGACCATCACCCACAGCAGCGACACGGGGATGAGCAGTTTCCAGCCGAGGTTCATGAACTGGTCGTAGCGCAGCCGGGGCAGGGTGCCGCGCAGCCAGATGAACACGAACAGGAAGATCCACACCTTGGCGGTGAACCACAGCACCGGCCACCAGCCGGAGTTCGCGCCGTCCCACAGGTTGAGCGGGAACGGGGCGTGCCAGCCACCGAAGAACAGCGTGGTCGCCAGCGCCGACACCGTGCCCATGTTGATGTACTCGGCCATCATGAACATGGCGAACTTCAGCGAGGAGTATTCGGTGTGGAAGCCGCCGACGAGTTCGCCCTCGGCCTCGGGCAGATCGAAGGGGGCGCGGTTGGTTTCGCCGACCATCGACACCGCGTAGATGGTGAACGACGGCAGCAGCAGCCACACGTTCCAGGTGCCCCACTGGTGTTCGACGATGCCGGAGGTGGACATGGTGCCCGTCAGCAGGAACACCGCCGCGAAACAGGCGGCCATCGCGATCTCGTAGGAGATGACCTGCGCGGTGGAGCGCAACCCGCCCAGCAGCGGATAGGTCGAACCCGACGCCCACCCGGCGAGCACGATGCCGTACACCCCGACCGAGGCCATGGCGAGGATGTAGAGCACCCCGACCGGCATATCGGTCAGCTGCACCGGGGAGTGGGTGCCGAACCAGGACACCTGCGGGCCGAGCGGGATCACCGCGAACGCCATGACCGCGGGGATCAGCGAAATGACCGGTGCCAGAATGTAAATGGGTTTGTCGACCATGGCGGGGACGATGTCCTCCTTGAGGAGCATCTTCACCCCGTCGGCGATGGACTGGAGGTAGCCGCGCGGTCCGGTGCGGTTGGGGCCGATGCGCATCTGCATCCACGCCACGACCTTGCGTTCGATGAGCACCGCGAGCAGCGGGATGAGCAGCAGGTACACGAACACCAGCACCGATTTCAGGACGACCAGCCACCAGGGGTCGTGGCCGAAGGCGCTCAGGTCACTCACGGTGGTCCTCCCGTCGGATCCGCACGAGCTGGCCGGGGGTGGCGCCGAGTTGGCGCGAGACCACCGAGCCGGGGGAATTGAGGGGCAGCCACACCACCCGGTCGGGCATGACGGTGACCGCCAGCGGCAGCACGAGGTGTCCGTGGTCGGTGCTGACCCGCACGGGATCGCCTGTGCTGGCGCCGATTTCGGCGGCGGTGTCGCGCGAGAGCCGCAGCACGGGCGGGCGCGCGGTGGCGGCGAGGTCGGGTGCGCCGTCCTGGCCGCGGCCGCGGTCGAGCAGCATCCGCCAGCCCGCGAGCACGGCCGTGCCGGGAGTGGGGTGCACGGGGTCGGGGACCGGAACGGTCGGTGCGGTGGCGGGTGGTCCGTCCCAGGCGCCCAGCCGTGCCAATTCGGTTCGGGCCGAGGCGATGTCGGGCAGGCCGAGGGGGACGCCCATCTCGTCGGCGAGGGCGTGCAGCACCCGCAGGTCCGGCAGCGGCGCGGCCTCGCGGCGCACGGTGGCGTCGCCCAGCGCGGCCTCGAAGGGGCGTTCGCGGCCTTCCCAGTCGAGGAAGGTGCCCGCCTTCTCCATGGCGGAGGCGACGGGGAACACGACGTCGGCGCGGTCGCTGATCTCGCCGCGCCGCAGCTCCAGGCTGACCACGAACGGGGCGGCGTCCACGGCGGCGAGCGCCGCGTCGGGGTCGGGCAGGTCGGTGGCCTCCACGCCGCCGATCACCAGCGCGCCGAGGGTGGGGGCGGCGGCGAGGATGTGGGCGGTGTCGCGGCCCGGTGCGGTGGGCAGGTCGGCGTGCCACAGGTCGCGAACCTGTTGGCGCGCCCGGGAATCGGTCAGGGGGCGGCCGCCGGGCAGCAGGCCCGGCAGCGCTCCGGCCTCGAGCGCGCCGCGTTCCCCGGCGCGGCGCGGCACCCACGCCAGCGCGGCGCCGGTGGCGTCGGCCAGGCGCGCCGCCGCCGACAGCGCGCCCGGCGCGGTGGCGAGGCGTTCGCCGACCAGGATGACCGCGCCGGGTTCGCGCAGCCGCCCGGCGAGCACGGGATCGGCGGTGAGCAGCTCGTCCAGGACGCGGGCCTCCTCGCCGGGCGCGGCGGCCAGCAGCCGCCCGGACATGCGTTCCAGGCCCCGATCCCCGTAGGGCGCAATCGAATACACCGGCAGGCCGCGGGTGCGGGCGGCCTTGCGCAGGCGCAAATAGACGATCGGGGATTCCTCCTCGGGCGCGAATCCGGCCAGCAGCACCACCGGGGCGGCGGTGAGGGCGGCGTAGTCGACGACGGTGCCGCGCCCGGCGACGCGGGCGGCGAGGAAGTCGGCCTCCTCGCGGGAGTGGGGGCGGGCGCGGAAGTCGATGTCGTCGGTGCCCAGCGCGAGGCGCGCGAATTTGGTGTAGGCGTAGGCGTCTTCGACGGTGACCCGGCCGCCGACGAGCACGCCCGCGTTGCCGCGCGCGGCGGCCAAACCCCGGGCGGCGCGGGCGAGGGCTTCGGGCCAGGACGCGGGAACCAGTTCACCGGTGTCGTCGCGCACGAGCGGGGTGGTGAGCCGGTCGGGTTCGCTGGCGTAGGCAAACGCCCAGCGGCCCTTGTCGCAGTTCCATTCCTCGTTGACCTGCGGGTCGTCACCGGCCAAGCGGCGCAACACCTTTCCGCGGCGGTGGTCGGTGCGCTGGGCGCAGCCCGAGGCGCAGTGTTCGCACACGGCGGGGCTGGAGACGAGATCGAAGGGGCGGGCGCGGAACCGGTAGGCGGTGCCGGTGAGCGCGCCGACGGGGCAGATCTGCACGGTGTTGCCGGAGAAATACGATTGCAGCGGTTCACCGTCGGCGATGCCGACCTGTTCGAGCGCGCCGCGTTCCATCAACTCGATGAACGGGTCCCCGGCGATCTGCTGGGAGAAGCGGGTGCAGCGCGCGCACAGCACGCAGCGTTCCCGGTCCAGCAGCACCGCGGGGGAGAGCGGAATCGGTTTGGGGTAGGTGCGTTTGACGCCCTCGAAGCGGGATTCGGCGCGGCCGTTGGACAGGGCCTGGTTCTGCAACGGGCATTCCCCGCCCTTGTCGCACACCGGGCAGTCGAGGGGATGGTTGATCAGCAGCAGCTCCATCACCCCCTCCTGCGCCTTGGCCGCGGCGGGGGAGGACAGCTGGGTGCGCACGATCATGCCCTCGGCGACGGCCATCGTGCACGAGGCCACCGGTTTGCGTTGACCCTCGACCTCGACCAGGCATTGACGGCAGGCGCCGACGGGGTCGAGCAGGGGGTGGTCGCAGAAGCGGGGGATCTGGATGCCGACGAGTTCGGCGGCGCGGATGAGCAGCGTCCCGGCGGGGACGCTGACGGTGGCGCCGTCGATGGTGAGGCTGACCAGGTCGGCCGGGACGACGTCGTTGGGGTTGCTGCTCACGGTCCTGGTCATCACACACCCTCTGCAACATCGGCCCAGGCGGTGGACCGGGCGGGATCGAAGGGGCATCCGCCGTGGCGCAGATGCTCGAGGTATTCGTCGCGGAAGTACTTCAGCGAGGACACGATCGGGCTGGCCGCGCCGTCGCCGAGCGCGCAGAACGATTTGCCGTTGATGGTGTCGGCGATGTCGAGCAGCGTCGTCAGATCGGTGTCGGTGCCCGCGCCGGATTCGAGGCGCTCGAGCAGTTGCACCAGCCAGTAGGTGCCCTCGCGGCAGGGGGTGCATTTGCCGCAGGACTCGTGGGCGTAGAACTCGGTCCAGCGCAGCACCGCGCGCACCACGCAGGTGGTGTCGTCGAAGATCTGTAATGCCTTGGTGCCCAACATGGATCCGGCGGCGATCACGTTCTCGTAGTCGAGGGGGACGTCGAGGTGCTCGGCGGTCAGCAGCGGGGTCGACGAGCCGCCGGGGGTCCAGAACTTCAGCGTGTGGCCGCGGCGCACCCCGCCCGCGTGGTCGAGCAACTCCCGCAACGTGATTCCCAGCGGGGCCTCGTACTGGCCGGGCCGGGTGACGTGGCCCGACAGCGAGTACAGGGTGAAGCCGGGGGATTTCTCGCTGCCCATCGACCGGAACCACTCCACCCCGCGCGCGAGGATCGGCGGGACGCTGGCGATGGATTCGACATTGTTGACCACGGTCGGGCACGCGTAGAGCCCGGCGACCGCGGGGAACGGGGGCCGCAGCCGGGGTTGGCCGCGGCGGCCCTCGAGGGAGTCGAGCAGCGCGGTCTCCTCACCGCAGATGTAGGCGCCGGCCCCGGCGTGCACGATGAGGTCGAGGTCGAAGCCGGAGCCGAGGATGTCGTGGCCGAGGTATCCGGCCGCGTAGGCCTCGGCGACCGCGCTCTGCAACCGCCGCAGCACCGGCAGCACCTCCCCGCGCACGTAGACGAACGCGTGCGCGGCGCGAATCGCGTAGGCGGCGACGACGATTCCCTCGATCAGCGCGTGCGGGGTGGCGAGCATGAGCGGGATGTCCTTGCAGGTGCCCGGCTCGGATTCGTCGGCGTTGACGACCAGGTAGTGCGGTTTGTCGTCGTCCTGGGGGATGAAGCCCCATTTCATGCCGGTGGGGAATCCGGCCCCGCCGCGCCCGCGCAGCCCGGCGTCCTTGACCGTCGCGATCACCTCGTCGGGCGGCATCCGCAGGGCTCGTTCCAGGCCCTGGTAGCCGTCGTGGGCGCGGTAGGTGTCCAGGGTCCAGGAGCGGGGCCGGTCCCAGGAGCGGGTGAGTACGGGGGCGAGAGTCATTGCGCGCCTTCCTCGTTCGTGTCGCGCGCGGCGCGCAGCCCGGCGAGGGTCGCCGCGCCGGGTTCGCCCTCGGTGGCGTCGGGGCGTTCGTCGGGGAATCCGGCGAGGATGCGGGCGGTGTCGCGGAAGGTGCACACGGGGGCGCCGCTGCGGGTGCCGGTGACCTGTTCGCCGCGGCGCAGCGAATCCACCAGGGCGCGAGCGGATTCGGGGGTCTGGTTGTCGAAGAACTCCCAGTTGACCATGACGACGGGGGCGTAGTCGCAGGCGGCGTTGCATTCGAGGTGCTCGAGGGTGACGGTGCCGTCGGGGGTGGTCTCCCCGGGACCGATGCCCAGATGCTCGGTGAGGTCGGTGAGGATGCGGTCGCCGCCGAGGATCGCGCACAGGGTGTTGGTGCACACCCCGACGTGGTAGTCGCCGGTGGGGGTGCGCCGGTACATGGAGTAGAAGGTGGCCACGGCGGCGACCTCGGCGTCGGTGAGGCCCAATTGTTCGGCGCAGAAACCGATTCCGGTGCCCGAGACGTAGCCTTCGACGCTCTGCACCAGGTGCAGCAGCGGCAGCAGCGCCGAGCGCGGGTGCGGGTAGCGTTCGATGATCTCCTTGGCCTCGAGCTGGAGGCGGTCGCGCACGTCCTGCGGGTAGGGGATCGGGCGCGCGGACAGTTTCAGCAGGATCTCGGTCATCGATCCACACCACCCATCACCGGGTCGATGCTCGCGACCGCGGCGATGACGTCGGCGACCATGCCGCCCTCGCACATCGCCGCCACCGCTTGCAGATTCGTGAACGACGGGTCGCGGTAGTGCACCCGGTAGGGGCGGGTGCCGCCGTCGGAGACCATGTGCACCCCGAGCTCGCCGCGCGGGGACTCCACCGCCGAGTACACCTGTCCCGCGGGCACCCGCATCCCCTCGGTGACGAGTTTGAAGTGGTGGATCAGCGCCTCCATGGAGGTGCCCATGATGCGGCCGATGTGTTCGGGGGAGTTGCCCAGCCCGTCGGGGCCGAGTTTCAGGTCGGCGGGCCAGGCGATCTTCTTGTCCGACACCATGATCGGGCCGGGACGCAGCCGGTCCAGGCACTGTTCGACGATCTTCAGCGATTCGCGCATCTCCTTGACCCGGATGAGGTAGCGGCCGTAGGCGTCGCAGCCGGTGTCGGTGACGACGTCGAAGTCGTAGGTGTCGTAGCCGCAGTAGGGTTGGGCGGTGCGCAGATCGTGCGGCAGCCCGGTGGCGCGCAGGATGGGGCCGGTGATGCCCAGGGCCATGCAGCCCGCCAGGTCGAGGTAGCCGATGCCGCGGGTGCGGGCCTTCCAGATCGGGTTCTCGTTGAGCAGCAGTTCCATGTCCCGCAGCCGGGACGGCATGAGCGCCAACAGGTCTCGGATCTTGGTGACGCCGTCGTCGGGCAGGTCCTGGGCGAGGCCGCCGGGGCGGATGTAGGCGTGGTTCATCCGCAGCCCGGTGATCAGTTCGAAGATGTCGAGGACCAGTTCGCGTTCGCGGAACCCGAACAGCATCGGGGTGAGCGCGCCCAGTTCCATGCCGCCGGTCGCGAGGGCCACCAGATGCGAGGAGATGCGGTTGAGTTCCATCAACAGCACCCGGATCACCGTGGCGCGTTCGGGGATGTCGTCGGTGATGTCGAGCAGTTTCTCCACGCCCAGGCAGTAGGCGGTTTCGTTGAAGAACGGGGAGAGGTAGTCCATGCGGGTGACGAAGGTGACCCCTTGCACCCAGTTGCGGAACTCGAGGTTCTTCTCGATGCCGGTGTGCAGATAGCCGATGCCGCAGCGGGCTTCGGTGACGGTCTCGCCCTCGATCTCGAGGATCAGCCGCAGCACCCCGTGCGTGGAGGGATGCTGCGGGCCCATGTTGACGACGATGCGTTCCTCGGCCGCGCCGCTCAGGGCCTGCTGCACGTCGGCCCAGTCCTGCCCGACGACGGTGACCGTGGTCGGGGGCGTCTGTGTGTCGGTCATCAGCTGTATGCCCTCCGCTGGTCGGGCGGCGGGATGCGCGCGCCCTTGTATTCGACGGGGATGCCGCCGAGCGGGTAGTCCTTGCGCTGCGGATGCCCGCGCCAGTCGTCGGGCATGGTGATGCGGGTCAGCGACGGGTGGCCGTCGAACAGGATCCCGAAGAAGTCGTAGGTCTCGCGTTCGTGCCAGTCGGTGGTCGGATACACCGCGTACAGCGACGGGATGTGCGGATCGTCGTCGGGGGCGGCCACTTCCAGGCGCAGCCGCCGCCCGTGGGTGATCGAGGTGAGGTGGTAGACGGCGTGCAGTTCGCGGCCGGTCTCGTCGGGGTAGTGCACGCCACTCACGCCCAGGCACAGCTCGAACCGCAACGCGGCGTCGTCGCGCATGACGCGCGCGACGGCCGGGAGGTGGGCGCGGCGGATGTGCAGGGTGAGTTCGCCGCGGAACACCACGATCTTCTCCACCGCGGCGTCGAAACCGTTGTCGGGCAACGCCTCTCGCAGCCGGTCGACGAGGTCGTCGAAGTAGCCGCCGTAGGGGGGTGCGGTGCCGCCGGGCAGGGCGACGGTGCGCACGAGGCGGCCGTAGCCGGAGGTGTCGCCGGTGCCGGTGACGCCGAACATGCCGCGCCGCACGCCGATCACCTCGTCGCCGGGCGCGGCGCGCTCGTCCTGTTCGGCGCGGGTGGCCTCGTCCTGGTCGGTGGGTTCGCGGTCCTCGCTCATCGCAGCAGTCCCGTCATCCGCACGGTCGGGGTGACCGCGAGCGCGGCGGCCTCGGCGGCGCGCACCGCCTCCTCGCGGTCCACGCCGAGGGGCATCTGCTGGATCTTCTCGTGCAGTTTCAGGATCGCGTGCAGCAGCATCTCCGGGCGCGGCGGACAGCCGGGCAGGTAGATGTCCACGGGCACAACGTGATCCACGCCTTGGACGATGGCGTAGTTGTTGAACATCCCGCCCGAGGACGCGCACACGCCCATGGCGAGCACCCATTTCGGTTCGGTCATCTGGTCGTAGACCTGCCGCAGCACCGGCGCCATCTTCTGGCTGACCCGGCCCGCGACGATCATCAGATCCGCCTGGCGGGGCGAGGCACGGAACGCCTCCATCCCGAACCGGGCGAGGTCGAATCGGCCCGCGCCGGTGGCCATCATCTCGATCGCGCAGCACGCCAGCCCGAAGGTGGCGGGCCACAGCGAGCCCTTGCGCAGATAGCCCGCGAACTGTTCGACCGTGCTCAGCAGGAATCCGCTGGGCAACTTCTCCTCGAGACCCATTGTCGTTTCTTCCCTCGGCTCAGTCCCAGCTCAGGCCGCCGCGCCGCCACTCGTACGCGTAGGCCACCGAGACGTTGAAGATGAACAGCGCCATCGCGGCCAGCCCGAACACACCCAGCGCATCGAAGTGGATCGCCCACGGGTAGAGGAACACGATCTCGATGTCGAAGATGATGAACAGCATCGCGGTCAGGTAGTACTTGACCGGAAACCGTTGTCCGGCAGCGTTTCCCGGGCCGCCGCCCACCGCGTGCGGGGTGGGTTCGATACCGCATTCGTAGGCTTCGAGTTTGGCCCGGTTGTAGCGTTTGGGGCCGATGAAGGCCGCGAGCGCCAGCGAGACCAGCGCGAACGCCGCCGCGATCGCGCCCAGGACGAGGGTCGGCACCTCGGTGTTCACAACTGCAACCCCTCCTCGAGACCTGACGCGGACGGCAGCTGCCGAGGCGGGGCTGACATCGTCGTCGGCCGGGCCAGTCTCGCCCCTGGGCCCGCTCGGCACGCGGCACGGACGAAGGGGAGAGTCTGCGGCCAGACGTGATGTCGACGCCCGCGCTCGTGTGAGCTAGGGCACAGCCTACAACCGTTCCTTCTGAATACCGCGGGAATGCGGGGGGTGTTTGATCGATTTCCGTACTGCGATTTATGACCGAATCGACGCAATCGCCCCGATTCGTCACATGACGGCGGCGTCGGGAACGCGGCCGAGCACCGCGGCGAAGTCCAGCACCCGATGACTCTCGTGATCGCGCGCCCACACCAGCCCGAGCCGGGACTCGGGCACCCCGCGCACCGGCACGAACGCCACGTCGGGGCGGCGATGGTAGTCGGCGGTGGTGCGGCACAACAGGAGTGCGCCGCGCCCGGCGGCGACCGCGGCGATCGCCTCCTGGGTGGTGCGCACGCGCGGACCCGCGGGAATAGGATCCCCGGCCGGGGTGTGGGTGGGGGCTTGGGCCAGGCGCCAATAGTCCGGTGCGGGAGCGGCGGTCGCGATGAGCGGGCAGGCGGTGAGCTCGTTGGCGTGCAGGGCGGGGCGGGCGGCGAAGGGGTGGTCGGCGGCGACGACGAGGACCTGCGGGCGGGGCGGCAGGATCTGCCCGAGCGCGAGATCGGGTTCGGCGACCGGCAGCAGTACCAGCGCGGCGTCGGTCTCCTGGCGGCGCACCGGGCCGAACGGGTCGGCGTAGGGGATTTCGACGAGTTCCACGGTGACCTCGGGGTGGTGGTCGCGAAAGGCGCTGACGGCGGCCATGATTCGTTCGTCGGCGCTGCCCTGGAACCCGATGCGCAGCACCCCGTGGCGGCCGCGGGCGGTGGCGCGGGCGGCGTCGACGGCGGCGCGCAGGTCGCGGTAGGCGGTGTCGAGGTCGGGGTAGAGCTGCTCGCCGAGCGGGGTCAGGCGCACGCGGCGGCTGGTGCGGTCGACCAGGCGGGCGCCGATGCGGCCTTCGAGGGCGCGAAGCAGTTGCGAGATCCGGCTCTGCGACAGGCGCAGCCGTGCGGCGGCCCGGCCGAAGTGCAGTTCCTCGGCCACGGCGAGGAACGCCTCCAGTTCGCGCAGCTCCATCGCGGCTCCTTCCTCGGTCGATGAGTCCCGCTCATAGAAGGATGAGGACTTCGCCGTTGTTCCCGCCGGTGGTCGCGGGTTGGCTGGGGGTATGACGGATGTGTGCGTTGATTCGGTTGCGCGGCAGGGTGTTTCGGGTGGCTGGCCGGCGGTGGCGGTGGTGGCGGCGGGGACGTTCACGGCGGTGACCTCGGAGATGCTGCCGGTGGGGTTGCTGACTCCGGTCGGTGCGGGGTTGGGGATCTCCGACGGGCGGGCGGGGTCGGCGTTGACGATCACCGGGGTGCTGGCCATGACCGCGCCGCTGGTGCCGGTGGTGTGGGGGCGGGTGGATCGGCGGGTGGTGTTGTGCGTGATGCTGGGGGTGGTGGCGGTGGGGAATCTGCTGTCGGCGGTGGCGCCGGGATTCGGGACGCTGGTGGCGGGGCGGGTGCTGATCGGGGTGGGCATGGGTGGGGTGTGGGCGGTGTCGGGCAGTCTCGGGGCGCGGCTGGTCGGGGCGGGGTCGGTGGGGCGGGCGACGTCGGTGATCTTCAGCGGGGTCGCGGTGGCCTCGGTGCTCGGGGTGCCCGCGGGAACGTATCTGGGGTCGACGGTCGGGTGGCGGTGGGCGTTCGGGGCGGCGGCGCTGCTGGCGCTGGGGGTCGCGGCGGCCGTGACGCTGGTCGTGCCGTCACTGCCCGCCGCGCGCGCCGCGTCGCCGCGGGCGTTGCCCGCGCTGCTGGCCCGGCCGTCGCTGCGCACCGGCATGATCGTGGTGGTGCTGCTGGTGACCGGGCATTTCGCCGCCTACACCTATATCCGGCCGTTCCTCGAACAGGCCACCGCCGCCACCGCGCCCACGATCGGCACGGTGCTGCTCGGTTACGGAATCGCCGGTGTCGCAGGCACATTCACCCTCGGCGCGCTCGCCGCGCGCGCCCCGCGCCGGGCGGTGCTGCTGATCACCCTCACCCTGCCCGCCGCGGTGGCCGCGCTCGCGCTCACCCACACGCTGCCCGTGGCGACCACGCTGCTCGTGGTGTGGGGCGTCGCCTACGGCGGTGTGTCGGTGACCTCGCAGAACTGGACCGTGGCCGCCGCGCCCGACGCCCGCGAGGCGGCCTCGGCGATCCTGGTCGCGGTGTTCAACGGCTCGATCGCGTTGGGCGCGTTGGTCGGTGGCGGTGTCGTCGACGGGTTCGGGATCCGCGCGGGGCTGTGGTCGTGCGTGGGGCTGGTGGTCGCGGCGGGCGTGGTGGCGGCGGTGGGCGCTCGGCCCGCCGCCACTCGGTGACCGGGCTAGGCCGCGGGGCGGCCGCGCAGGGCGCCGGTGACGGCCTCGGTGAGGTGGAAGGGGTCGATGGGGTGGGAGGTGGCGGCGTCGGCGCGGGACCAGTTGGCGAGCCAGGCGTCGTCGGCGCGGGCGGTGAGCACGACCAGCGGCGGGCAGGCGGGGATCTCGTCCTTGAGCTGTTTGGCCAGGCCGAGACCGCCGGTGGGAGCCGCTTCGCCGTCGAGGATGGCCAGGTCCACCTCGCCCGCGTCGAGGTGCGCGATGACGACGGGCGCGGTGGCGACCTCGAGGTAGTCGAACGCGGGCAGGTCGGGGTGGGGGTGTCGGCCCAGGGCCAGCATCACCTGGGCGCGGGTGTCGGCATCGCTTGAGTACACGAGAACCCGCAGCGTCGCGGGACGGATCGCATCGGCCACGGTTCGAATGCTACGTCCGCAGGGGGGGAAGGTTGGTCAGGTTGCGGTACTCCGCGGCGCGTCGGCGCGGGGACTTCACCGGCGGGTTGATCGTTCCTGCTGGAATCGTTGCTGGTCACCGGGGCGAAAACGCGAGATCCTGAACGACACAGAGGGCAACGACGGTAGGGCGGCAGATATGCGGATCTCGGAGATTCTGCGCAGGAAGGGCGCCGACGTGGTGACGATCGCGCCCGACGCGAGCGTGCGGGAGCTACTTCAGGTACTGGCCGAACACAATGTCGGCGCGGTCGTGGTGTCGGCGAACGGAATCGGCATCGATGGCATCGTGTCCGAACGCGACATCGTGCGCCGACTGCACGCGGTGGGCGCGGCGCTGCTGGATCATCCGGTGGCCGACATCATGACCGCGGTGGTGCACACCTGCGCCCCCGACGACCGGGTGGAAAGCCTCCGCGCCACCATGACCGACCACCGTATCCGGCACCTGCCCGTCCTCGACGCGGGCCGCATGGTCGGCATCGTCAGCATCGGGGACGTGGTGAAGAGCGCGATCTCCGAACTCGAGGACGAGCGCGAACACCTCGTGCAGTACCTGCAGGGGTAATTACGCCAGGCCCCAGGCGTGCAGCAGGTAGGTGATGTTGGCGGCGATCGAGGTGACGACGTTGGCCAGATTCAGGACGGCCGAGCCGAGATCGAACATGGGGCGGAACTCCTCACGACGGTAGTGCTCGCCCGCCACGGTAGGCCGGGGTACGCGGGCGCGGCAACCCGTATCCCGGTCGCGTGCGGGGTCGGGATATGGCAAGGTGGTCAGCGCTGAGACGTTCTCCCGCAGCGGGTTTCGACGCTCCTCGCGCGGGCGCGGCACGCGGGCGGGATGGCCGATCTCACGGACCCGAGGGCGCTGTGGTCGGGCTCACCGGGGCGTGGTCGGCACAGGTGGGCGGGGATACGGCGTGACAGGGTTCGAGCAGCTGACCGAGCGATTCCTGGCGGCCCTGCGGGCCGGCGGGGGTGGTGTCGCGGGCGCGTGCCGTGCCAGTGTGCGCGTGCTGCCGGTGCAGCGCGCCGCGATCGTGATCGATGAACAGCACGCGGGCGTGCAACCGTGGTGCAGCAGCGACGCCGTGGCCGCGGGCGTCGAGGCCGTGCAGGCCACCGTCGGGGAGGGTCCGGCCGTGGACGCCGTCGCCACGGGAGTGCCGGTGCCGGTTCGGGATCTGGCCGGGCCCGGGGACCGCTGGCCCGGATTCGCCGACGCCCTCGCGGGGACGCGCGTGTCGGGGGCGATGGTCGCGGTGCCGCTTCGGTTGGGGGCGTTGCGTTTCGGGGCCTTGGACCTCTACCGCGACGAGCCCGGTCCGCTCGACGAGGCCGCCCTGTCGGCGGGCCTGCACATCGCCGATCTCATCACCGCGCAGCTGGTGCTGGCCCGCTCCCGCCGCTTCGGCACCGACCTCGACGACGACTGGCTCGAACAACCCATGGCCAGCCGAGCCATCCATCAGGCCGCGGGAATGGTTGTGGCGCAATCGAACGTGACGGTCCCCGACGCCTACGCGCGGCTGCGCGCCTACGCCTTCGGGCACGGGATGTCGCTGGCCGAGGTCGCGCACGCGGTGGTGGCGCGGCGGGTGCGGTTCGACGGGGAGTGAGTGCGATCCGGCACGCGCTGCGATGTCGCATGCGATGCCAGGGCGAGGGCGCGCGCGGTGATCATCGTGCGGCACGGCCAATTTCGCGTCGCGGCTCACCGGGGCGGCCCGGCCGATTCCGCGTCGCGGCTCATCGAACGGCCCGGCCGATTCCGCGCTGCGACTCACTGGGCGGCCCGGCCGATTCCGCGCCGCGGCTCAGTCGAGGAAGGGGTCGGTGTCCTCGGTGCCGTCGACGACGGCGGCGGCGACCTCGGCGAGGCGGCGGCCGGTGCGGTGGGCGTGGGCGCGCAGGCGGCGGAACGCCTCGGCCATGTCGAGGCCGCCGCGTTCGGCGAGAACGCCTTTGGCCTGTTCGATGACGATGCGGGTGCGCAGCACGGCGGGCAGGTGGGCGGTCAGGTCGTCCAGGCGCGGCAGCGCGACCCGGGCGGTGATGCCCAGGCCCGCGAGATCGGCGAGGGCCTGTCCGGCGCGCAGGGCGGCGGGGTCGGGGCCGCCGGGGGTGGCGGTGAGGATGGTGAGGGCGCCGACGCTGCCGCCGCGCGCCCGCAGCGGCAGCGCGCACGCCGCGCGGTAGCCGAAATCCATTGCGCGCTGGCAGAATTCGGGCCAGCGGTGGTTGGTGCGGGCGAGGTCGGCGACCACGGTGGGCGCCCCGGTGCGGAAGGTGTGCCGGCCGGGGCCGTCGAGCGCCTCGACCTGCAACAGCTCCAGCAGGTCGGGTTCCTCGCTGGTGGACGCCATCAGTTGCAGGTCGCGGCGGTGGTCGGCGAGGAACAGGCCGGCGTCGGCGCCGCCGGTGAGCGGCGGGCAGGCGTCGACCAGGTGCTGGGCCAGGTCGACGACGTCGAAGTCGTGGGCGAGCACCTCTAGCCCGGCGATCAGCGCCGTCAGCAGGGGGTGCTCGTCGTCGGGCCGCATAGCGCCTCCGGGCGGGACGAAGGGAGTCACGCGCATACGGGATTCCATGCTGGCATCTGTGCGCCACTGTTGTCGACGGCCGTTGACACCGCAACAAAGTTGAAACAGCCACGCCGGTCGGGTGTTTCGGGGACGGTCCGGCGGTCATACCATCGAGGGGTTCGGCTCAGCGCGATGTCGGGCGAGGTGTCGGCACGGACGAGGGCGAACCGGGATGGGTGAGGGCGAGCGGCGTTGGCGCGGTTGGAAACGGTTCTCGCCGAACCCGATTCATGATCGCGCCGAAACACGACGATATGCTCTTTTCACCGCTTCGTAACAGCGAAACCGCCCAGTACCCCCGGGCCCCGGGTGCACAATTCCATGCGGGCGGATTGTTCGATCGCCACCCCCGCGGTACACGACACCGCTGCCCGGGTGGGGCCCGGGATGTGCCTCGACCCCCGAACCTCACCCCCGCCCAGCCGCCCCACCGTGTGAACAATCCGCCCATCCAACGTGCGCGTGCCGGTGGGTCATCGCCGGGCGGGGCCGAGCCATGCCGTGATGTCGATGACGGCGTCGCAGTAGTCGTCGGTGTCGTCGAGGACGGGTCGGTCGTCGAGGTCGCCGGTGCGGGCCAGGGGCGCCAATTCCTGTGTGAGATAGGCGTATCCGGTTTGTCGGCCCGGGCCCGCGGTGACGTCCAGATCGATGCCGTAGGTGCGGGCGCTGCGGGTGACCTTGATGTAGATGCGGCAGGTGTCGGCGTCGCGGTGGAGGAATCCGGCGAAGGCGAAGTCGTCGGCGAACCAGGGTATGCCGCCGCCGGTGAGCAGGCTGAACAGACCGAAAAGGCGTTGGTCCCCCGGATCGGTCACGATCGTGGTGTCGAATCCGAGGTCGGCGGCGGCAATGACGATGTCGCCGTGGCTGTCTCGGGGCTGGTTCGAGTGGTCCGCCGCCACGCGGTCGAGTACGGGCGCGACGACGAAACGGGCATGATCGAGGGCACTGGGAACGTCGAGTTGAGAGCCCAGGTCATACTCGACCGCGACCCCGGGCCGCATATCCGCGCTGTCGCACAACACAATCCGTGCGCGCCCGGCCCCGCCGCGCACCACCCCGCGAAGCCGGGGACCGCCGCCGGAACCGATCGGAGCGAGCACGAACGGAATCGCCCGAGAGAGCAGAAAATCGAACCGCGCATCGGCGTCGGACAACCGCATTCCTCCTCGGTCGGCGTGACTTGACGACGCACAGGGCGTGCGAGGGAAACCCTGTGCGTCGCACCGGGATCGGGCCGGATGCTACATAACCTGCTCCCAGCTACCGCGGGTGTCGATGTGGGTGGCGTCGGCGAGGGACTCGAGTTCGGTGATTTCCTCGGCGGTGAGTTCGATGTCGCGGGCGCGGCGGAGGCCGTCGATGTGGGCGGGCTTTGTGACGCCGATGAGGGGGGTGGTGCCCTTGGTGAGGGCCCAGGCGGTGGCGATGTCGGCGGCGGAGGCGCCGTGGGGGGCGGCGAGGGCTGTCATGCGGTCGGTGAGGGTTTGGAGTTGGGGGAGGACGGGGTTGTAGACGGTGGCGCGGGCGCTGCCGGGTGGGAGCGGGTGGGTGGGGGTGTAGGTGCCGGTGAGGGCGCCTTGTTCGAGGACCATGTAGGAGAGGAACGGGATGTCGTGGGTGCGGCAGTGGGCGAGGATGCCCGCGTGTTCGGAGTTGCGGTAGAGCAGGCTGTAGTGGTTCTGGACGGCCTCGACGCGGTAGCCGGCCGTGCCGAGGATGCGGTCGGCGAGGGTGATCTGTTCGAGGTTGTGGTTGGAGACGCCGACGTGTCGGATCTTGCCGCTGCGCAGGAGCGGGATCAGCGCCGGTGTCCAGCGGGCCACGTCGGCGGGGTTGTGGATCCAGTACAGGTCGACATAGTCGGTGTCGAGGCGGTCGAGGCTCTGGTCGAGCATGGTCGCGACCGGATCGTCGCCGTTGCCCGCGATCTGTGGGGTGAACTTCGTCGACAGTTGGAACTCGTTGCGGGAGTGGCCTTTCAGGGCCTGCGCGAGGGCCGTCTCGGAGTGGCCCATGCCGTACACCGCCGCGGTGTCCCACAGGGTGAATCCGTGGGCGTGTGCCTTCTCGACGACCTCGCGCAGGCCGGAGGGGGTCAGCGGGCTGCCGAAGTAGCCGTCGCCCGGCGCGCCGCTGTCTCCCCAGGCCCAGGTGCCGAGCGCCACCGGCGCGATGGTGCCGAATACGTCAGATGTCATGTCTCCAGCAGACCGCGCGCGCCGCCGCGGGAGAAGGTCGCGTTCATCGGGGTATCGTCTCGACCCCCCTCGGGTGGCGACCGGCGGCTAGCGTGGAGGTCATGGACCAGCAGCCCGGCAACCGCGACGACATCCGGCATTTCCTTGCCAGTCGGCGGGCCCGGCTCAGCCCGGTGCAGGTCGGGCTGCCCATGGGGCCGCGGCGTCGGGTCGCGGGGTTGCGGCGTGAGGAGGTCGCGGTGCTCGCGGGGGCTAGCCTTGGATAAGTGGCCCCTTAGCGAGAGGGAGTGGTCACCGTGCCGAAACCGCAGGTCAAACGCACTAGCTACAGTGACGTGACGCT